>PHDT01000028.1 GCA_002842695.1 Bacteroidetes bacterium HGW-Bacteroidetes-10
GCAATTTAATTGCATTATATGATAGTATAAATTCGAAAATCTGAGTTTTAATATGACAAAATGTCAAGTAATATGCATTATATGCATTTTTATATTGTGTGTTTTATGACAATATTTCTGGTTTTTACACGGGGTATAAATTGTGTATTAATATTTTAAAAAAGGAGGTGTAATATGGCGCAAACGTCAGATGGCAAGAAAAAGGTTCATGTTCCTGCTCATACAAAAGAAGATGGAACAAAAGTCAGAGAGCATTACAGATCAACTCCAAAAACTAGTGATGGAAAGAATAAGTAGTTTTTGTTGTAATCATTTTGGGGAGGGTATCAATATCCTCCCTCTTAACTTTTTAGCAACCATCACTACAAAAGCGATATTGTATATACTATTTTTCCAAAACCTACAAATTTTGGAAAAGTTGTGCTATTCAAATGTCACTAAAACAATAACTTGCGAAAAAGTAAGGCAAGGTCTCCCTTTTCGCTTCTCTTCCCCGCCTCCTGAAGTTATTCTCGCCCGCCGGTTATTCACGCGCGCGCCAGCCCTGAAGAGCTGGCGGAATGAGCGGGAAATAACCGATAGGGGGGCGGGAAATAACTTATTTTAAGAGGCAATGTCCCGTCGCCAATTTGCCGTTGCTAATAAAAGGTGCTTCGCAGTTTATGACGCCCACCAATAAGTCCAATTCTTGGCCTTATAAGTGGGCGGATTGGGGGTTTTTACTGCTTGCAAGATCACTTTTCCTGCTCGCAGTGCAACCGCCTCGACAGTTCGCTCCGCGCCCAGTCTCGCCTGGTTGCCCTGCTCGCAAAAGAGCCGGCGAATAACACGTCGCCGGGGACACCTTGCCTTACTTTTTCGCAATCAACACTAAGTCAGTAGTATAGCACATACAACTTTTCCAAAACCCACAGATATTGGAAAAGTTGCACCATTCAAATGTCACTAAAACAATAACTTGCGAAAAAGTAAGGCAAGGTCACCCCTCTGCCTCCTTCACCATCCTCACCACATCATTAAAACTCTCATGTGTTACTGCAGAAATCTGCCTGAAGGTTGCATTTCCCTGAAATCTAAGAACTTTCATAACTCGGCTAAGCTCACAACGAGTAAGGCACCCAAGTTCCCGTCCACGCAGCACAAATTTCAAATACTGAGCAACCTCATTATCACTAGGCTTTACGATACTTTTAACAACTTTTTCAGGAGTTGAACTCACTATCGGAGTAGCCCCTAAACCAGAACCACTCTCAGCCTCCTTTGCTGCCCAGTACTCCTCAATATGTTCAAGAGCTTTTAAGTTCAGATCCTTATTTGAGCTAAACAAGAAGTCAGCCACCATATTACTAACATCAATAAACCTGTTCAAAAAATTATAATGCCCAACCTTTGTAAAATGATACGAACTCCACCGATAATCCTTCACGCTCTCGCACATCCCCGCCCGAACAGGATTCGTTAAGATGTACAAAAAGTTGTATTCCAGATAATCAACAGAATAAATAGGTCTGCTGCAAAACGGACTGGTAAAAACCTGCCCTCTCATCCCTTTTCTCAAATTGTACCATTGATTAAAGCTCATCAGTAAAGATTTCATGAATGCTGTCAGCGACTTTGTATATACCTGAAGATGAACATGATTGTCCATCAGGATAAACGCAGTCACAATTGTCTCGTTTCTCTGTGCAGCATTATGACACCTCGACAAAAATCCTTTAAAGTCCTCACTTTCGTAAAAAACGATAAACCGGTTACTACCTCTGATCCAAACATGAAAAAAACCTACCTGCTCCCGCGCAAGCGTCTTAAAACCATTTTGTTCGTTTTGTTTGTTTAGCTGTAAATGCCGATTCTCATCTCCCTGGCTTGCGCCTGCATCTGAATTCCCGTTTAAACACTTCTCGGCCAATCGCGTAAGCGAAGAAAAATCCTTTCTGTCTCTCATCACAAATCCCTCCCTGCAATTATTGAACTAAGATAATGAATTTTCGCAGAAGAAAACAGGACCTTGCCTTACTTTTTCGCAACCAACACTTTTACAGTAATATAACACATACAACTTTTCCAAAACCTACAAATTTTGGAAAAGTTGTGCCATTCAAATGTCATTGAACCAATAACTTGCGAAAAAGTAAGGCAAGGTCACACCCCCCGGGCAAGGTCCCCCCTCACAACTCAATAAACTCACCTGGCTTTATCATTGCCACTTCCACTTTAACCAGAATTGTCTGATCTGCCGGCCACTCATGGGAATCGATGCCAGAATCTGCAGCTGACCCGGCAGAAACCCTGAAGCATTCCGCAGAGCTGGTGCCAAAGAAGCCGCCTCTTAAACGGAAGCCCTCAAGATATGAGCTAACTGTCTTTTCAATGCTCCGCCAGGTCTCAGGAGAATTTGGCTCACATAGAAAACAATTCAGAGAGCTTGAAATACTACTCTTCAAAAAACTGAGAGTCCTTTTCACATTAATGAAACGAGCAGGCACAGCCTCAGGAATAAGAGTCCGCGCGCCCCACAAAGTTATACCAACGCCCGGAGCAAGGATAATTGCATTAATATTGACACCTCCATCAGAAGGAGATGTAAGTTTCATGACCTGGGCCTGAGTAAGTTTAATACTGCATCCGGTCACATAGCGCGCCGACTCGTTTGCCGGAGCCTTCCATACCCCGCGGGAGTTGTCGACAATGCCATAAACAGCTGCAACCAAAGGAGAGGCAGGCAGAATCAGCTCAGAGTTTAATCTGTAAAGAGGCAGTTTAACCCACGGAAAATATGCCGCTCCGCAGTCCAAATATGAATTTCCAATCCCGGCCCGGAACTCTTTCACAGAAGCATCCATCTCCTCATCACCGCCATAGAGATCCAAAATTGCAAACCTCATATAATCACTCTCTCCACAAAATCTGAGCATCTCACGCTGAACAGCAAGGCAACCGGCCACATCCGGCAACATTACAGCCTCCGGAACAGCAACAATCGCAGCACTAATGTCGGCCTTCAAAGCCCAAAGCCCCTTTATCAGGTCGTCTGCACATCGCTCCCCCTCAAGCCCCCCCGCAGAGACCACCATACATTCAGACCCACCGTTCACAAAGTAAAGAAATATGCAATAATAGAGGGTATAGCTTAACGGAGCCGAATCACCCCCTCCAAAAATCCGGGTAAACTCTTCCAGGTTCCTAATATGCACCGGCCCCTCCCCGCAGCTCTTTTGGGTATAACCCACAAAAGCCGCAATATGAGTACTAACCTCATAAATCCTGAAATCCGGACCCCTCTCCTCCACAAAATGAACTCCCGGAGGAATCTGAAAATCGGAAGGAGGAATCTGCCCACCCGCAGGTAAGGCCGACTGACTTTTCATTAGTTTGATCTTAAACATTTTGGCAGAGATTTCCTGCAAGCTACAATTTCCGGCCAAAATTTGCAAGAGCGAGGAAGCCCCGGAGGCCCCGGCACCGAGGCACCCGAGGGACCCGAGGGACCTTGCCTTACTTTTTCGCAACCAACACTATTACAGCAATATAACACATACAACTTTTCCAAAACCACAAAATTTTGGAAAAGTTGTACCATTCAATCATCATTGAACCAATAACTTGCGAAAAAGTAAGGCAAGGTCCCCCTTTTCGCTTCTCTTCCCCGCCTCCTTAAGTTATTCTCGCCCGCCGGTTATTCACGCGCGCGCCAGCCCTGAAGAGCTGGCGGAATGTGCGGGAAATAACCGATAGGGGGGCGGGAAATAACTTATTTTAAGAGGCAATGTGCCGTCGTTAATAAAAGGTGCTTCGCAGTTTATGACGCCCACCAATAAGTCCAATTCTTGGCCTTATAAGTGGGCGGATTTGGGGTTTTTTACTGCTTGCAAGATAACTATTCCTACTCGCAGGGCACAACCGCCTCGACAGTTCGCTCTGCGCCCAGTCTCGCCTGGTTGCCCTGCTCGCTAAAGAGCCGGCAAATTACTCGTCAACCATTGTCATGGTACCAAGAGCCAGCACGCCAGAGGCACCTTGCCTTACTTTTTCGCAACCAACACTATTACAGCGATATAATACATACAACTTTTCCAAAACCACAAAATTTTGGAAAAGTTGTACCATTCAAATGTAACTGAACCAATAACTTGCGAAAAAGTAAGGCAAGGTCACCCTTGCCCTTTTCTTTTTCTTTTTTCTAACTTTGTATCCATCATGGATTTCAAAGATTTCAGCAGACAGGAGTACACAGCCCGGATAAACAGGGTGATGGATTATATTGAGAGGAATATCGGAACAACAATCGATCTGGCAAAAATGGCAGAGGTAGCATCATTTTCACCATATCATTTCCACCGGATATTCACATACATAGTGGGGGAGACCCCAAATAACTTCCTTTCCCGCATAAGGCTGGAGAAGTCGGCACAGCTGCTGCATGACAGCAAAAGCACAATCAGCGAAATAGCATATGTATGCGGATTCATCAACCTCTCATCTTTCAGCAGGGCATTTAAAAGCTACTTTGGAGTGAGCGCAAAAGAGTTCCGCGAACAGGAGAAGGCGATATTTATTAAGGAGGGAATCAGATTTAGCAAGAATTGCAAACCTGCAAGCAAGATTGGCAAAAATCCCCAGAAGGTAAATGGTGAAATTTGCAGTGTCAAACTTAATCAACTAATTATTATGGACACACAAATTGAAATCAAACAAATGCCAAGGATGGATCTCATCTACTGCCGCCACATGGGAGCCTTTAACAAAATCGGCCAGGCCTACGAAAAGGTATTCAAATGGGCAATACCGCGCGGACTGGTCAATTACGGAACCAAGACCGTTACCGTTTACCATGACGACCCCGCTATCACCAGCATCGAAAAGGTGCGCCAAGATGCCAGCATCATTGTCGACTCAGCTCTCTTTGCCGGTTTAAAGGCCGATGGTGAAATCTGCAAATCTACCCTCAGCGTCGGCAAATACGCCGTCGGACACTTCGAGATAGGGGAGACCGAGTTCGAACAAGCCTGGAACACCATGTGCTCATGGCTTACCCAAAGCGGATTCCAGCCCGCCGACGGCTGCACCTACGAACTCTACCACAACGAATACAGCGCCCACCCCGACCACAAATTCATAGTCGACATCTGCATTCCCGTGAAGCCGCTGTAACCTTGCCTTACTTTTTCGCAAGATTCACTGAATCACTATAATAACTAAAGCAACTTTTCCAAAACCACCACATTTTGGAAAAGTTGCTCCATTCAAATTTCAATCAATCAACAACTTGCGAAAAAGTAAGGCAAGGTATCACCAATGCCTCCCCACATCATCCAGAAACAGAACCTCTTTCATCTCCGGCACCAGTTCAAACTCCAGCTTTGATTTACCTCTTTTAACCTTCATGAGCACTTTTGCACCGGAAGAGAAGTCAAAGTCTGCAAAGAGGTTATCTACAGGTGCGAAATAACCTTCCCAGCTATTGTTGAACTTTGTAAACCCATTGATATAAAACATTTTTGGATTGATAATCTGGTTCTTAGAATAAAAAGATGAATTATCCTTTGCACCATTCTGACCAATCATAACAATATGAGTAATCACATCCCCTTTTTGAAGGCCGGCAATATCAGAAGGAGAACCAGGTATTACATCAGCGACCGAGGTCTCCGTGCCAGACCCAAAAATAATTCCGGTATATGCATATTTATTAATAAGGTAGGACTTCGCATTCTCCCTCCAAACCTCTGGGTACTGACACATTAGAATTCTCATATACTCAGACCCAACCTCATTTAAATGAGACTGTCCCCTCGAAGACCGCGATAACGAACCCGACCAAACTACAGGAGGAGTTTTACTGGTCTCTATCTCACGAGCATCAAGAAATTTCAGGCTGATATTTGTAAGATAATGAGTGATGTTGTATCCCTCTTTAACCTTAGATTCGGTAACAGGAACAGGAATATAACCCCAGTACCAGTTAAAGACACTCTTTATCTTTGTAGACACAATCTGCTGAGGCGGGATATACTGACTTTGCACACCCGAGTAAAAATTAATAAGAATGAGGAGATCTGGTTTCTCCTGATCCCGCCTCAGCCCGGCCATCCGAAGCTCCGCCTCAAGCTGAGAAAAGAGGTTCCTCTCCAAAAGCGGATCTTCTTTCGAAGAGTAGTCAAAGTCAAAAGTACGATATGCAGAAAAATCTCTGGAAACATCCTTAAGAGCAGCAATTGTCGAAGTGTTTACTAAATCTCCTATAAGATTGTAGTAAATATAGAAATAGTTTCCCACCCGGCTGGCGCTGTAAGAGGGCCCTTTTGGCTCAGTCCTCATATATTTTATTACCATGTCCATCCCCACACTATCAGTACGTCTGCGCTGTTTGAGTTCCTGCGTTCTGAAAAGCTCTGCCTCCGAATAACACTTAACAGCCTCCATGTCAATATTCAGCCTTGGGACAGCTAAATTTATCAAGTCTGAACTTCCCCTTTTAATTACATCAAGGCTGACAGACTTATCCGGCAGTTTTTTTAGAAGTTCGCCCGGAGCAGAAATTGCCGCCACCTCTTTGCCGTTAATCCGGTAAATCCTGTCGCCATATCCAATTCCAGAAATGTCTGCAGGAGAGCCTGTCCTGCAATTTATGACACTCAGATATTTTCCGGAAGGATCCATCCTACCTTTAATCCCGCTCTTTCCATCAACAACATAACCACCTTGTGAAAAACCAACTCCGCAGACCAGCAGAGCCAGAATAAAAAAACCAAGCTTTTTCATACACTTGCTTTTTAGTAAATAATATTTAAATGTACATCTTTTCAAGACACGAAGAGCCACCTTGCCTTACTTTTTCGCAAGATTCACTGAATCAGTATAATAACTAAAGCAACTTTTCCAAAACCACCATATTTTGGAAAAGTTGCTCCATTCAAATTTCAATCAATCAATAACTTGCGAAAAAGTAAGGCAAGGTGTCTCTTTTTTGAAATTTATTTCCCTATATTTGTTAGGATTTCAGTAAAATATAGCATCTAACAAGTTATTTATGGAAACCACTCCCAATTACAACCAATTTTATAATCCGAACGAACCAAAAAAAACATGGGAAACGCCTATGTTAGTTAGTTTGGATGTAGCAAATACAGAGAAGAGCTTTAGTATATTTGAAAGTGGCCCATTTGGGGCATCCTCTTAATAAACAGCATTTTATTCTTTCTTGCAAATCCTTCACCATTTAACTCTTTTACTCGAATGAACACAAAAAGTAATAACGAAAAAATTGTCTGGAGCACTCCTGAACTTTTCGAACTGGATGTTAAGAATACGCAGAAGGCATACTTCGTTCTAGAGTCTTCGAGTACTAGCGGCCCCGGAGCATCATAAGTCATCAACCCATATTACTTAAGTTATCATTTTAAATCAAGCCATAATACATTATGACAAACTTTCCTGAACAAGAAACAAAGAAATCCTGGAGCACTCCAGAGCTATTTAATTTAGATGTAAAAAAAACAGAAAAAGGCACTTTTTATGTTATCGAAACTACTAGTTCAAGCGCTGGCCCATCATAGCACTAAAACAACACTTCCGGATTTCTAACTTACTATCTCCAATTCCCACATAACCCTTGAGTTTCATTTACGGCACCATCTGCCCTAATCCCCTTCCCGTTAACAATGATTACAAAGCACTTAAAAGTGTTTTGAATGCCGAAATCTCTTCGGCAGGCTCATCTTTTGGAGGCGCTTCAATTGACTTTTCGGCTGAATATTCCGGTAAATCAAATATTAATGTTGGCTATACTCATAAGGAAAACAGGGCTCCAAGGGCAGGTATCTATCAGGATGCTGATGTTTTGGTTATTGCCGATATCAGAATTTACAATTTCCAGGAACTAAATAAGTATATCTCTTTTGATACACCACAGGAGTGTCTGGCCGCTGCTTACAAGATGTGGGGTGTAGAATTTGCTTCGAAAATTAATGGTGACTTTGCTGCGATGATATACGACAAGAAGTTCGACCGTGTTCATCTTCTAAGGGATCACATTGGTGTCAGGCCACTTTCCTATTCATTGAACTGTTCTAAACTCATATTTGCGCCTGATGAGTTTTCAATTGCACGTTCAGGTATTGTAGACATTGTGGTTTCTGAAGAGTATATTGCAAAGCGCCTTTTGAGATATTCAAGAAAATACGAAAAGACAGTTTTTAATGGAATTGAGAAGGTGTTGCCCGGATACATATTTACTTTTTCAAAAGGGGTGCTGATTGAAAAGTATAAATACTGGAGGCCTGAGGATATTGTCAAAAATTCAAATTTAAAAGCAGGAGAAATCAAATTTGAGGAGGCTGTACTCAAGCTAAGAGAATTGCTATCTGAGGCAACTAAAAACAGATTAGAGAATCTGCCTGTAGCCCTACACGTTAGCGGCGGAATTGATTCAACAGGAGTTGCTTCATTAGTTGCCAATCTGGCAAATGATAGAAGCCTGCTTACAGGTTATTCTTACTCACCGGAAGAGCTTAATGATATTCCGGATGAGGTAAATGAAAAAGAGTATGTTGCCGCTTTTGAAGAGGATAAGGGCATTCCGGTTAAGTATCAGTCCTTCACTTCCCGGGAGTACTTTGAAAATGCAATTTCTCCTGAATTTTCATTTCAGCATATAGAACATCCCACAATGAAACAGGCCGCAATTGACAATAAAGAGATACTGTTCAGCGGCTGGGGGGGCGACGAGTTTTTATCGCTTAGCAACAGAGGAGTTGTAAATCATCTCTTTTTTAAATTTAAATGGAGAGAGCTTATAAAATTTGCTGCTTCCAAAGGGATTATCTCAACAATTCTAAAATTCAGGGGAGAGGTTTTACCATATCTTATTCCTTTTGGACTTTTAAAGACATATAAACTGCAGAGAACTGACTGGTCTACATTAAAATTATTAAAGCCCTCCTTTATTTTTAATAATTTTAAAACAATATTTCTGTCATTTAACAGAATGAATCTGATATTCAGCTACGGAGACAGAAAAAAATTTGCATTCAATCTGATTAATTTAAGACATCTCCCTACCAGAATGGATACCCATTCTGTCAATTCAGAAAAATATGGAATCGAGTACAGATACCCTCTTCTGGACAAAAAGGTACTTGAGTACTGGTTCACTCTGCCGGTTGAGTTCACCTATCATGATTTTAAATCAAGACAACTCTTTCGGGAAATTACGAAGGGGATTCTGACAGATAAAGTTCGGCTTAGGGGAGATAAGACCGACAACACATTTACAAATAAGGTATATCAAATAAGATTAAATTCAGAAAATGAGTTGATAGAAATGCTTGAGGCGACCAAAGACAAAAGGGGTTCAAAAATTTTTAACCATTTAGCAGTTGTGAAACTTTTAGAAAAGCCAATCCTCAATAAAGACCCCAATACAATTAGAAACTTCGAAAAGATTTTTGAATATATACGCTTCTCAAAACTGATTAAAAAGTATTCCAATGGCTCCAAAATTACCAATTGATTCCCTGGAGGTTGAATTTGGCAACAAAATTCAATTTACCTCAGAACCTCTTTTCTCCAATCACGCTTTTAAGATAAACGAATCGGAATTTGAACTTTCAATTGAAGGGGTTGCAACATACAAGGTAAAGGGCGGCAGACACATCGACATAATTCCGCATGAAGGTGCAGACAAAGAGTCTATTGAACTTTTTCTTAACGGCTCTGTACTGGGAGCGGTTCTTTTTCAGAGGGGTATAATTCCGCTTCACGGCTCTTCATTTATTCACAAAGGAAAAGGAGTTATAGTTTGCGGAGCATCCGGTGCAGGAAAATCATCAGTAACGGCTGCATTTTGCAAAAGGGGAGCCCAGTTTATAAATGATGACATTTCACCTGTTGCAATTTTGCAAAATTCGTCACACTCAAATAACTTACCGGAGATACTTCCAATTTTTTCAACAATTAAGTTATGGAAAGACTCACTGCTTGATCTTGGTTACGAACAAAGCGGACTCAGAAAGATCAGGCCCTCAATGGAAAAATTTTATCTCCCTGTCGATAAGAGCACTAATATAAATATCAAACTAGATACAGTTATAATTCTTACGACTCATCAGGCAGAGGAATTTAAATCAGAGGTGTTGACAGGGATAAGTAAGTACAATGTGCTCAGAAGAAATATTTACAGAAAATCCTATCTCAGGGGAATGCCCGAAACCTCGAAAAAATTCTTCTCTCAGCTTATTAATATTGCCTCGCAGATAGATGTTGTTCTGATTACCAGACCTAAGAGAGCAAGAATTGCAGATACAGTGGACTTTATTGACAACGACAGTTTGATTTGGAAAAGGTAATTTGATATGGCAAAGATTGTCTGGTTAGCCTCATACCCTAAGTCCGGGAACACATGGTTCAGAATGTTTCTGGCAAATTATCTAAAAGATTCAAAAGAGCCTCTTCCTTTGGAGGATATTGAGAGAACAACAATCTCAAGCAGTCCCGAGGAGTTTGAAGATGAGAGTGCAATAAATCCATTTGAACTCACTTCAGAAGAGGTTGATAACTACAGACCTGCAAATTACAGAAGTGTGGCTGCAAATTCACCAGAGCGACTAATTTTTAAGAAAACGCACGATGCATATACCATTAACAGAAAGGGTGAACCAATCTTTCCCGGAGATGCAAGTTATGGTGCTGTCTATTTTGTGAGAAATCCCCTGGATGTAGCAATATCATATGCAAATCACAACACATCTGGTCTAGATAAGGTTATCTGCACTATGATTAAAGAGAATGCCTTTATTGGAGGCAGGGTAGGAGATCAGTTAAGACAAATCCTTCTAACCTGGGATAACCATTACTATAGTTGGCAAAATCAAAACCAGATTCCGGTTCACTCAGTCAGATATGAAGATATGGTTATGAAACCAAAGGAGATATTTGGCTCAATCGTTAATTGGCTTGAACTCCCATATGACGAAGAGAGGATTGACAGAGCATTAAATAACAGTAATTTCAAAACTCTTCAGGAGATGGAGCAGAGAGATGGCTTTAGAGAGAGGCTGCAGAATTGCAAACAATTTTTCTGGAAAGGGAAAATTGGAAACTACAGAGATCACCTCACAAAGGAGCAAGTTGAGTTGTTAATAGAGAACTTTAAAAAACTTATGCTGCAACTAGGATACATTGATGAAAGAGGTGAGCTGACCATCTGACAATCTGGCCATCTGAAAATCCAGCAAATAATATTTAAAACAGATAAAGCACAATATGGAAATGGAAAAATTTTACAGCAGAAACAAGGAGATAATCGATGGCTCAATTGACGACAGCCAGGTTATGATGCACATTGAAAAAGGGAAGTATTATGGTCTGAACCCGGTTGGGAAAAGAATATGGGAGTTAACAGAGAAAAGAGTTTCTGAAGATGAAATTATATCAACTCTCCTCTCGGAGTATGATGTTAGTGAAGAGCTTTGCAGAAAAGAGGTTGTAAATTTTCTTGAGAAGGCAGTTGAAAGTGATATTCTTAAGATAGAAGAGGCATAAGTAATAAAGAAATGATGAGCAGTCAGGTTAAAAGAGGGAAAATTTTTGTGAAACGAAGCAGGAGGGAGGTCGCTTTGTTTGCAGAGGCGCTTCTCTTTTTATACTATTCGAAACTTTTGCTAATCATTCCTTTTAAGTATGCCGTAAAGCAAATAAGGCCCGGTCAAAATCAAGAGGTTGTATTGAACGAACAAAATCCACAAGAATTCAAATGCCGGTTAAATGAAATCAGAATAGCAGTAAGACGAGCAGATAAATTTTCTTTCTGGAGCAATATCTGTCTGGTTAAATCATTTGCAGCCAGATTTATGCTTCAAAGAAGAGGAATTCCCTCAACAATGTACTATGGCTTAATAATCAATGGAAATAAACTGGAGGCACATGCCTGGGTAACTGTAGGAGAGACAGAGATTACTCCCAAAGGAAAGACAGATTTTAAGATAATTCATACCCTGTAATCTCACTAATAAATTTTAGCACCTTCTCCGCAGATTGCACGGGACTCTCATTTCCACTCTCAATTCTAATAGAAGGATTCTCCGGAGCCTCATATGGTGCATCCATACCGGTCAACCCACTCATCTCTCCACGTGCAAATTTTGCATAGAGGCCTTTAGTATCTCTTTTTATACAAGTCTCAACATCTGCATCAACATATACATCGTAAAAATTATCCATCCCAATTATCTCACTTGCCATCTCTCTGTCACTCCTGTAAGGCGAGATAAAGGAGGCAATAACCATCAGCCCCGCACCATTCATTAACTTCGCAACCTCTGCTGCCCTTCTGATATTCTCGCGCCTATCCTCAGGGGAGAATCCAAGATTGGAATTTAGCCCTTCTCTAAGGGAATCACCATCAAGGAGGGTTACATTAACCCCCATCTCTTTTAATCTGGAAACAACAATTTGTCCAATGGTGGTCTTTCCCGAACCGCTCAGCCCTGTCAGCCAAATTGTAGGACACCTTTTTTCCTCTTTTTGCAAGGCCGATTCATCATCTGCCTCCCTGCGGACAACCTGGTCCAGAATAACCCCGCCTCCCGAAGTTGCATTACTGTTTCTGTCAATCAGGATAAAAGACCCCATCAAACTATTTCGTCTGAAAGTGTCAAATATGAGAGGTCTCTGCAGCACAATCTCAACTCTCCCAATATCGTTTATGCACAAACCAGAAGCGTCAAGGCGCGATAACTGGTTAACATCATATTTATACCTTACAGATTTCACCCTTGCAGGAATAAGCTGAGTATTACTTTTTAAGAGATATTCAGATCCAATCTCAAGAGGATTACTATCCATCCATACAATCATGGCCTCAATTGAATTCCCAAATGAGGGGATATTGTTTGGCTTGCAAAGAAGCGAACCCCTTGATATATCTACCTCATCTTCCGTTGTGATTACAACAGGCTGAGAGGCGAATGCCTCTCCGGGACTATTGTCAAAACACTCAATACTCCAGACTCTTGTCCTCTGCTGAGACGGCATTACAACTATTTCATCACCAACACGAACAATTCCGGATGCAATAGTCCCGGCATAACCCCTGAAAGATGAGTTTGGCCTTAAAACATACTGAACCGGGAATCTGAAATCAATAAGATTGAAATCATTCTGAATATGAACACTCTCAAGATAGTTGAGCAGAGGACCGCCCAAAAACCAATCCATATTTGAAGAGCCTTCAACCACATTTTCTCCTGTAAGTGCAGAAATTGGAATAAAGTGAATAGAGTCAATATTTAGTTTATTGGAAAAGGAGAGGTAGTCGTTTTTAATTGATTCAAAAACAGACCTTTTGTAATCTACAGTGTCCATCTTATTAATTACAACAACTATATTCCGGATTCCCATGATTGATGCAATAAGTGAGTGCCTTCTTGTCTGAGGTTTAACCCCATTTTGAGCATCAATCAGAATAAGTGCCATCTCACAATGAGAGGCACCGGTAGCCATATTTCTGGTATACTGCTCATGACCGGGAGCATCACAAATAATAAAACTTTTGTTCTCTGTCGAGAAATACCTGTAGGCAACATCTATTGTAATTCCCTGCTCCCTCTCGGCCTTTAGACCATCTGTGAGAAGCGACAGGTCTATCTCATTCTGAGTAGTGTTATACTGTTTTGAATCTTTGTAGATTGAATCCAGATGATCTTTGTAAATAAGGTGTGAATCGTAAAGCAGCCTGCCAATCAAAGTAGACTTCCCATCATCTACGCTGCCTGCCACAAGAAGCCTTAGCCTCTCTTTTTGTTCATGCCGCTTTAAGTACCCGGCAAGATTCTCATTTATGAGCTCCTGCTCACGAACAATATATTGAGATTTATTAGTGTTCATGATAATTAAAAATAACCCTCCCTTTTTTTCTCCTCCATTCCTGCACCACCATCAAAATCGATTACCCGCCCCTGCCTCTCAGAAGTGGTAACAAGCAACATCTCCCTTACAATCTCATCAATTGTTGATGCATTCGACTCAATTGCCCCTGTAAGCGGATAACAGCCAAGCGTCCGGAATCGTACCATTTTTTGTATGACTCTCTCCCCATCCCTGAGCTTCATTCTCTCATCATCCACAAGAATCAAAGCCCCATCCCGCTCAACAACAGGCCTCTCCCTGGCAAAATAGAGTGGAACTATTGGAATAGACTCCCTCTGTATATATAGCCATATGTCCAGCTCAGTCCAGTTTGACAAAGGAAAAACTCGAATTGATTCACCTTTTTTGATTTTTGTATTATATATATTCCAAAGTTCAGGTCTCTGATTCTTAGGGTCCCACTGCTGAAACTCATCTCTGAAACTAAAAATTCGCTCTTTTGCCCTGGACTTCTCCTCATCTCTTCTGGCGCCACCAAAAGCTGCGTCAAACCCATATTTGTTCAATGCCATCTTAAGAGCATCGGTTTTCATTATACGCGTATGCACCTCAGAGCCGTTTTCAAAAGGGTTTATACTCTTCTCAATACCCTCAGGATTAGTAAAGACAATTAACTTAAAATCTATCTCCCTGCACATTCGTTCGCGAAATTCAATCATCTCACTGAATTTCCATTTAGTATCAATATGCATTAGAGGAAAGGGAATTTTGTCCGGCCAGAATGCTTTCTGCGCAAGCCTGAGCATTACAGATGAATCCTTCCCAATAGAGTAGAGCATTACCGGATTTTCAAAATTTGCAGCCACCTCGCGGATAATTTCAATCGCCTCGGTCTCCAGCTGTTTTAAATGGGTTATCCTGTAGTCCATAAATAGTGAAAATATTATAAAGTAAAAGTAGCTAAAAACCCCTATTCTTAAATATCTTTGGAGAAGAATTGATATCAAATGGGAGAAAAATTTTCAAATAGAAACTATCTGCACAAAAGACACCGTTTAAGTCATCAGCAGATAGATAAAATTCTGGGGGAGGAGAGCGGTACAAAGTATATTGAAGAGAAGAGAAAGCTGCTCAATTTTACAATGGAATTTCTAAAAATTTGCGAATTACTTGACAATTGCAAAATCCCGTTTATCTCATTAAAAGGACCGGCATTATCATACCGAATATATGGAGACCCTGCAGTAAGAATTTCACACGATATAGACCTCCTGATAGATAAGGAGAAAATAGATGATGTATTGCAAGCCCTTTTGAATACTGGGTTCTCTTTAACTAAAGGTGTCGTCTGGCCGGAAAATCCTGCCCAGAGAGAGCTTATTCTTGAGTCTGTTCACCACATAAGCCTCACCAACAGCAACAAAAACATTACTCTTGAAATTCACTGGACCCTTATGCAGGGTGTGCCTGTTACGCAGGAGAGGCTAAAGCAAATAGTATCTGAAAACACTCAGACAATTGAACTGGCCGGCAGAAGGATCAGAACGCTTTCTCCAGATCTGGAAGTGCTCTTTCTGATGATTCATGGCTCAAGACACGGTTGGAGCAGATTAAAGTGGCTTATAGATTTAAAGGAGTATAATTACGAATTAACAAATATTGAGGGTTTTAATAAATTGGCCAGAGAGTTCAAGGCCGGGAGAATAATTGCTCAAACAAATCATCTTTTGGAGAGCATATTCGCTGTTGAAACACCATTCAGGGGAGATAATAAGATTCCCGGATTGTTTAAGAATTACCCGGTGAAATCTATGAATTCAGAGGTAAAGGAGATATCTTCAATCAAAGAGATGCTGAATGGAATATTTTATAGATTGTTTATGTTCAAAGACCTGGGTTACAGAGCAAAACTGATATCTTCACTCTTTTTAAGAAATGGCGATCTGGAGGAGATTGATTCAAAGTCAAAGCTCGCCTACTTTTTCTACAGACCATACAGTATCATCAAACGAAGAGTGCTAAATGATTTTATTACTTTCAGGCCCCTGAAACTCTTTATTACCTTTCTCCTTACCCTTATTCACGGATTTACACAGGGTATTACAATATTACTACTGATTCCACTCCTTGGGCTACTGGACCCAACCCAGTCTGAAACGGCAGGAACCGGCATTACAGCACTGGCAGCAAAATTTGCTCAGAATCTGGGCATAGAGCTAAACCTTATAGCAACACTTGTAATTTATTCAGCAGTTCTCCTCTTTTCTGCACTTCTAAGCTACGCAAGAAGCCTTTCGCAGGTTGATTATCAGCAGGGGTACCTCTACAACAAACGAAAGCGATTGTACAAAAAGGTTATTACAAGCGACTGGAGTTATCTGAACGGTAAGAGTAAACACAACCATATACAGGTATTGACATCAGATATACCCAAATTGGCGGTATATTATCACTATTTTACCGAGCTGGCAAAAAAAGGGATATTCATTACAACTCATACTATCCTGGCGCTTCTTATATCCTGGAAGTTTACACTGATTGTTTCATTATCCGGAATAATACTATTTCTTCTGTTGCGAAAATATCTTACTGAGGCATTAAAACTGGGGGCCGGAAACATATTTATAAACAGACAAATGCTCAAGGAGGCAGATGATTTCTGGACCACCGTCAAGATTGCAAAAGCTCATAATTCTGAGGAGTTCTACTTTAATAAATTCAACGACACAAATAAGAGAATGGCAGCCAACCAGTACAAACAGGCAAAAAACAGAGCCATACCCCAGCTACTGTTTACAATTGCCGGAGTTGTACTGCTGGTAATATTTATTTACCTGGCATATGAAAAGATGGAGATGCAGCTCCCTTCAATGGTTGTTTTAATACTTCTCTTTTCCCGGATTTTTCCGCAGTTTATGACTCTGAACAGCGACATAAACAATATGTATTCAAACAAAGAGGCGGTAAAATCGGTCGAGAAACTCGAGAGTGAGCTTGAAGAGAGAGAGTTTAAAAGGGAGAAAAGCCAAACAGAGATAGAGTTTAGCAATAGAGTGGAGATACGCAGTCTTACATTTGCACACACTCCCGGAAAATATCTTTTTAAGGATTTTTGGGCAACCTTTGAAGCAAAGAGTATTACCGGGATAATGGGAAAATCCGGAGCAGGGAAGACAACACTAATAGATATAATAACCGGAATCCTCAACCCGCAATCCTCATTGTATGTAGATGGATTACAAATTACTCAGGAAATGCTTCCGGCATGGAGATCAAGTATTGGATACCTCCCGCAGGACTCCTTCTTTATTGACGGAACCATAAGAGATAACCTTATCTGGGACAGTAATATGGAAAATGAAAGCCCGGAAAAGCGAGACAGGTTTATTATGGATACCCTCAGGAGTGTAAATGCAGAAAACCTTATAACCAGAGAAAAAAGTGGCCTTGACACCCACATATCAAACTACAACTACCACTTCTCCGGAGGCGAAAGACAACGTCTTGCCCTCGCCCGCGTTCTCCTCCGCAGACCCAAACTACTACTACTGGACGAAGCCACATCTGCGTTGGATAAAGACTCAGAAAAAGAGATAATGGAAACACTGCTAAGATTAAAGCCAGAGATAACAATAGTTTTTGTTACACATAAATCCTTACTAAAGAGTTACTTTGATAATTGCATTGAAATAGCATCTTGAGTAGATTTAAACTGTGGCAAGGTGGTCACCCTTGATGCAACTTAAAATATCTTTTCATTAACCAAACATAAATTCCTGTGAGTAGAGATGCTATTGCCAGGAAGTAAAACCAGGGGCTAGTTGAGGGGTTAAGTTTTAGATAAGCAAAGTATCCAACCATTATTAATGCTTGAACTGCCATATAAGTTAAACTTACTGTAGTGTGTGGGATCTTGAGCTCATTAGACATAATCTGGTAGAGGTGTTTGCGGTGGGCCAGGAATATGTTCTCATTTAGGATAAGGCGGTGTATTATAGTGAGGATGCTGTCAACACCATAAAGCATAAGGATGATAATAAAAGAGGGATTGTCAGTCTCGGCGATAAGTTTACCGAGAAGAAATACGATAATGAAGGCTATTGAAACAGCGCCGACATCCCCGGCAAAGCATCGGGCTCGCCTGCGGAAATTGAAGAAATTAAACCCAAGTAGTGAAATTCCAATTACATAAAGGAAATTATTATCAATAAACGGATGGATATAGTTGTTAATCCACCAAAACGAACCCATAGCAACAAGGCTGTAGCCACCGGTAATCCCGTTAATACCATCCATGAAGTTATATGCATTTATTATACCGGTGGATACTATCAGAGCCGTGAGATTGAAGTACCAGGGAAGAGAATACAATCCGCAATCGTAAAACATAAGGAGCATTGCTGAGAAATGTACTAATATGCGGACTTTTGAGTTTACAGTTTTGATGTCATCTAAAAAACTGATTATTGCTATTAGCGTAAGACCCAATGCAAAAAGGGGATAGCTGAATCCATAAAACAAAAAATAAAGAAGTGCACCTATATAAAAAATAATACCCCCTCCTCTGAGGGTAATATATTTATGGGAACTACGGTCATTTGGCTTATCAATGATGTTATAGTTATCGGCGATCTTAAAATATGCAAGAATTGAAAATATGAGCAGACCAAATATTAATAGTATCATTGAAGACTAATTGTTTTAAATGAAGTTAATGTTTTTACCATCCCTTCCGAAGCAGTAACGGGTAGCTTATTAATGCCAATTGCACGCTTTATTTTCGCGTTAGATACAACATAATTTTCTGTAAGCTTCTGCAATCTAAAAGTGTTTAAAGGAAGGTGCAATATATCACCTGTTTTTGCAAAGAGATTAATAAGCCATTTGGGAATGTTCCATATATGACTTTTTTTACCAACAGATTCGGATATTAGACCAATTAACTGATTAGTTGACAAAGGGTCATCGTCGCCAATATGATATATACCGGATTCTATATCCAAATTAATTATTTTCTCAATAACGAATGATAAATTATCGATTGATGTAAAAGACCTCTTATTGTCAAAAGAACCCAAAGGCCATGGAATGCCTTTGCTTACAACTTTATACAGAAGATTTAAATTACCCTTATTTCCAGGGCCGTGAATCATGCAAGGTCGTAAAATATAAACTCTCTTGCCTATCATTTTATCTTGATTATCATCTATTTTCTTGAGAATATATTGTTCTGCTTTAATCTTTGATTCTCCATAAGGGCCAACAGGAGAGGGGATAATATCTTCTGTCAGTAAGTCTCCGATAACCTTGTCAGATGCTGCTTTTACAGAACTGAAAAAAATAAATTTCTTTGAATCAGACTCCAAAAACTTATCAAAAATCTTTTGGGTTAATCCAGTATTAATGTCAAAATAGCTTTGTGCTTCTGATGTATTCCGTGTGTCATGAGCTTTGCCTGCCAAATGGATGATGGTATCGATATGAGTAATATCTAAAAAAGGCAAATCATTCCAATGATATATAGCCTTCAGTTCCTTAGTTAAGGGTTGTCCTAAATCAAGTGATTCCAAAAAAAGTCCACAACCAAAAAGATGATTGGATAGATTGGACCCTACAAAGCCGGATGCACCGGTAATCAGAATGTTCATTTTTAATTATTTCAGATGAAGCGTACGAGCCTTTTCCCAATCAATCATTTTATCTGCTTGTTCGACATTTACAAATTCAAAATCATTAAGCAGAAATTGAAATTTTGAAAAAGCCCCTTTAATACCAACATAAGATTTAAACTTACGCATGGCCGGAAGAGTATTAATTACAGGTTGGTCAATGTCAAAATCTCGAGGATGAAAATAGGTCATCATATAAGAAGAATGCATAGCCCAATATTTGATAAGCCAATATGGGAATAATCGGAAAAAGCCGCCACCCGAGAAAACTAAATTCTTATTTAATATAGTTTGGATATTTATAGGAAACTCCTTAATAAATGTTCCATTGGGTAGTGATAAGATAGCAGGTTCCGCTTTACCATAACTTATGAATCCGCCATAGTCATGGTTAGCAGGGAAAAGCGAACAATCATATTCAAAACCCAATTCAGCCAATGCTTCCAAAGCCCAGATATTGTTTTCAGTAATTGAAAAACCAGGAGCACGAAATGCATTAATAGATTCTCCGATCAGGTCTTCTATCATTTTTTTCGATTTTTCTGTATCTTGTTTAAAACCCTCACGATTAAAGCGAAATGATAGCTCATGTTGGTAAGAATGACAGCCAATATGATGACCTTGAGTATGTATTCGCCGAATTACAACCGGATGTTTTTCGGCAACCCACCCTAGACAAAAAAAAGTAGCTTTAAGATCCCTTTTTTCCAACTCTTCGAGAATTCGATCCACACCATGATAGATGCGAACCTCATACTTATCCCAATTAAAGTCTTTAGCGATAAAATCGCAATTGTACCAATCTTCTATATCGAATGTCAGTATGTTCATTTTTTATAAATCATCAGAATCGACCCACATTAAATGCCAGTTCTTTTCATTGAACAACTCTTCGTCACTAAATTCTTTAGTGAGGTTTTTAATAATTAATTGAAATAAATAAGGACTTTTGAAAAAGCCGTTTTTGCAAAGTTTATAATCAGAGGCAGATTTCTTACTCATCATAGTCATTATTATCTCTACCCTGTCTTTTTTAGCGCAATCAGTAAGTACTCTGTTTATTAAACCATGACAATCTTCATTACTTGGCAACACCATGTAATCAAGAATTCCATATGAAGGAACTCCTTCTTTAATAATCTTTCTAAAAGAAACAAAACCGATTAGTTTTCCATCTGAGTTGTATATTGAAAGGAATTTATAGGACCTATTTGGTGCGCCATATCTCCAAATGGCAAAAGGTAAGTCTTTAATCAAAGCATTTGGAACTGAAGCACTCCACTCTTTCGCAAAAGAATCATAGCCCTGTACTTCTTCGATATCTGTTGTTAATACATAACTAAATTTACTACTCAATTTCGTCTTTATAACGCCATTGTATATGCCAATAAGAACATTAGCAGCAGGAGACAAGAATCCAATTTTTTTTGATTTAAGCAAAGTATCCAAGCAAATAAACTTCATATATAGTGGCATACTAAATGGTATTTTCCAACCGACCTTGAGATGTCCTGGAATCACTTCCTTTCGTATAGGATAACCTAGCGTGAAAGGAACTTCATTTGATAATTCCGAAGTGGAATAAGTACCTATTTTTGTAAATATTCCTTTACCGCGATATTTAGAACTTGTCATTACATCACAAACCATCCCTACAAGTGTAATTTTATTCTTAATTTTGTAGCGATATGGGATAGCTGCATAATAACCAACCATTTCCGAGTTTATATAAGAAGCATATTCCCATGACGAAATCGTGTTTGGATACGAATGGAACTTCCACTTATAATGTGCTTCTCCTTGAATCGCCTCTCCGTTTGTTTCAGGGAAGCAATCTTTAAATAATGCTCTTTGTTGTGTCAAATTATCACTATAGTCAAAATGAGCAAAGGAAAGATTCATAGACTCTATATTAAAGCTCCATTAATATCTATGGCAGTGCCATTGACATATTCCGTTTGAATTAAGTATTTCACCGTATTATAGACTTCTTCAGGTTCACAAAATCGACCTGCGGGAATTTGCGCTTTGATTCTTTCCAAATAAGAAGCAGGAACATCATTTACACCCATTCCGATTTTTACATAGCCCAAATTGATTGCGTTGACAGTTATACCCTTTGAAGCATTTTCCATTGCCAAGGATTTCGTCAAACCAAGTAATCCTGCTTTTGATGCAGCATAAGCACTAACACCCGGTGTTGGCAAAGAAGTTACAACAGAAGAAAAGTTAATTATTCGCCCATAACCCTGCGCACGCATGAGTGGAAGAACCTGATGAATCATATTGAAAGTGCCCTTTAGATTTACATCAATCACGCGATCCCATTGTTTAATATCTGCTTTATGAGCAAAGGAGTTGTAGGAAATTCCGGCACAATTCAACAAAACAATTTGAGAAAGTGAGTCTTTGATCGAAGTAATCATCTCTTCAACTGCCTTATTATCCGAGATGTCAATTTTATAGTATGAACTCATATCCTCATCCAAACCTTCAGTTGTGGAATTAAATGTACCAAAGACAATCAACCCGTCTTGTTTAAAATGGGTAAACAAATACCGCCCCAACCCTTTTGATGCACCAGTTATTAAAATCATATTATGCCCATTTAATTATTGAAGCTCCATATGTCCATCCACTACCAACGGCAGCAAACAATACGATGTCGCCTCTTTTTAACTTGCCCGATTTATTAACTTCATCTAATAATATTGGAATGGTTGCACCAGAAGTATTAGCATATTTATCCATATTTGTCATTACTTTTTCAAATGGTAATCCAATAATTTCTGCGGTTTTTTGAAGAATTCGAATACTAGGTTGGTGTGGGATCATGATATCAATATCATCAATGGTAAGTCCAGTATCTTCAAGAACCTGTTTAATTGCTTTTGGGAGTGCAATGGTGGCCGATGCAAAAACTGCTTTCCCATCCATTTGAAAATACTGTTCATGCATATTATCAGCATGTAAAGGGATTTCAGAACCTCCACCGGGAATAGTAAATCCCAACATTTCATTAGTTGTATCTGTATATAAGCGATAGGCCAGAAATCCTTCTGTAACATTTGCCGAAGTGACTACGGCAGCACCGGCACCATCACCAAAAAAAATGGCATCTCTGCGTGTCCAATCAGTAATCTTTGAGAATGTATCTGCCCCAATGACCAATATATTGTTGTATACACCAGACGCAATATACTGGCTTGCAACAGACATCCCAAATAAAAATCCACTACATACTGCAGTTAAATCAAATGCCGCAGCATTAATTGCCTTTAATTTATGTTGTACAAAAGCCGCAGTCGATGGAGCCTTTCTATCGGGTGTTGATGTGGCAACAATAATTAATTCAATATCTTCATTGTTCAACCCCGCATTATCAATAGCCTGTTGACCTGCAATGGTTGCTAAATCGCTTGTTGCCTGGTTGGTTGCCGCAATATGCCTTTCTTTAATACCCACATTATCAAAAACCCATTGGGCACTCGTGGGTAAAATTGTTTCAAGATATTCGTTGGTATAGATTGTTTCAGGGACATACGAACCGGTTCCTAATATTTTCACATTTCTAATTAATTGTTTCATATATGAAAGTTATTTACTATCAATTATTTTACAAAGATGATTAATACATTTGTTTTTCTGAAAATGCTTTTCAAAATATTTTCTTCCATTAAGACCTAGTTTTTCAAAAGTTTCCAAATCTGAAAAAACTTTATCCCTTATAATCCTTGCTAATGAAATGTAATCCCCACTTTTGACTGAGTAGCCACAATTTGCTTTATGTATTAAATCTGCCCCCGCTCCATCAATCATTGCTAAAACTGGACGTCCGGCGGCCATATATGATTGTAAACGGGCAGGAACGACTAGTTTTAAATCGGGATATTCCCCACTTAATGTAATCAGCAATGCATCTGCGGATTTGAAAAATGTAGGCATATATTCAAAAGGAAAGCGACCTAAAGTGAAAACGTTATCCTGTAGGTCTTTTTTCACAATTGCATCGTCAATCCAACTTTTCTTACTTCCATCACCAATCAATACCCATTTTATATTGTTGCTATTTTTCATCTCCATTGCAGCTTTCAGAACTGCGTCCAAATCTTGAGATTTTCCAAGATTACCAGCTAACATTATTATAAAACCCTTTGGTAAAGCAGGAATATCAAAATCTTGCCGCATAAATAATAAATCTTCGCTCCAATTAGGGAAATATTCTATTTTCTCGTTATAATTACCTTTCTTTAAAATAGGAATTCTAAATTCTTCGGAACTTATTAAAATATTGGTAGAATTGGTATAAATAAACTTTACAATATTTTCAATAGTTGTTAAGATCCGTTTGTTTTGTATTCCTCCTCCTGATTGCATTGCTTCAGGCCAAAGATCAAGAACCCACAAGTATAAAGGGATTCTTTGTATTTTTTTTACTAAAATTCCAGGTAAAGCCTGGATAATTGGCGAAGGTGCATGAACGATTACACAATCGTAATGTTTAAATAATGACAAGAATAAAGCCCAAATGGAGGCGAAAAACGCAAATGACAAATAATTTAAAGCCAAACGCCACTGTTTATTCTGACCCCTTGAGAATTGGAAGGAGCGATATACTCTAACCCCGTTTATTTTTTCAACTCTCTTTCTAAATAGCCCAAAACCTTTATAATATTTTCCTTCTGGATAATTGGGTATTCCAGTGAGAACATCAATATCATAACCTCGTTTTGCCAATTCAAAAGCGATATCGTTGCTTTTGAAATTCTCAGGGGAAAAATATTGAGTTACTAATAAAACCTTCATTTTAACTATTCGCTCCAAACAACACGTTTAATATAATCCGTATATGAGAGAATTATTCTCACTACTTTGTCACTTACATTTGGCATTGAATAGTCCTCAACAGGGTGGAAGTTTCTCTCTCCACCAACCATCTGTTTCTCTAACTGTATCAACCCTTGCATTACCCTCTCTGGGTTAAGCCCAACCATCATAACACTTGCCTCTTCCATTGCCTCAGGCCTCTCGTGTGCCTCTCTTATGTTAAGCGCTCTAAAGTTAAGTATTGAGGACTCTTCGGATATGGTTCCACTATCACTTAAAACCGCTTTCGCATTTATTTGCAGAGAGAGATAGTCACTCAGTCCCATAGGTTTCATAAGCTTAACAAGCGGATTGAATTGGATATTATGCTTTTCAATCATCTTGCGGGTTCTTGGATGAGTACTTACGATAATTGGCAACTTATATTGTTCGGCAATTTTGTTTAAAATATTGATTAGATTGAAGAAGTTCTTTTCTGAGGATATATTTTCCTCTCTGTGAGCAGATACAACAAAATAATGTCCCTGTTTAAGTTCCAGATTATTTAAAATGTCCGATTTATCAATCTTAGATTTATAAGTCATCAATACTTCGTACATTGGACTTCCTGTCTTAATAATTCTGTCAGGCCTTAAGCCTTCAGCAAGAAGATATTCTCGGGCTATATCGCTATATGTCAGATTGATATCTGCAGTATGATCTACAATTTTTCTGTTGCTCTCTTCCGGAACTCTTTGGTCGAAGCATCTGTTGCCAGCCTCCATATGGAAAATTGGAATATGTCTCTTCTTTG
>PHDT01000029.1 GCA_002842695.1 Bacteroidetes bacterium HGW-Bacteroidetes-10
AAGGTTTTTCACCCTTGCATGACTAATCGCTGTTTATGTTGACTGGTTTAGGTTTCAGCAATGCTGGAAGGTAGAATTTACACAGCACCCGTATCGCTGTAACTGACTCTCTGTCAACGAGTGCCATTTTGTCCCAGCGGATGATCCGCGGGGACTAAGTGCTGTTAGCTGACGGTCTGAGGGTTACGGCTGTACGGGGCCGCGCCATTTCGTACTGAAACCGGCTGACTGTGACGCAGTTTACAGACTGAACCTGTATGTAAGGCTGCCCAGTACGGAGGTGGAGAGGTGCTCTTTGGGAATGGCGAAGATCTTGATGTCCGGAATGAATTCCACATCTGCAAAGAGGGAAATGGTGAGGTTCTTATTTAGTTTTATGTCGACACCGGCAGTTACAGTATTAATGCATGGCAGATAGTTGGTAATGGTGAAACCGTAACCAAGGCGGGGTCTTACTTTTCCTTTGGGATACTGGTACTGGAAAATTATCGGAATTTTGTACAAATCTACAGCTACATATTCATGTTCGAAGTACTTTTCTGCCATAATCCAGCCTTTTGAAATTCCTGTACGAACGAATACTTTCTCATTAGAGCCGGGAACCCATATCTGAAGATAAATTCCATGCTGAAGGTTTCTGGTCTGAAGAGTAACTGAAGTATTTTTGGTCATAACCAAACCCGATGCCACACCCGCATCAAAAACAAATTTGGTTCTGTTGTTGGCAAACTCAACAGATTCACCTCCATTCCCTACTGTTTCTGAATATTTTTTTACTAACCTGAGAAGATCTCCATCGGTTGGAGTCGTGAGTTGCTTTATCTCTCTCTTCATTGACGGAGCATCCGACATATAGTGAAGCAAAATTCCAATATGCTTTGTAGACTTGAACTCATATTTACTCTGGTCAATATCTATTATGTTTTCGTTATATGGAAGTTCAATCAGGGAGAGTCCGCTTTTGTCAATAAAATATGTTGATTTGTCAAGATATCTTGTGTAGTATAAATCAATGGCTCCCTTGAAGAGAATCTGAAGGAATCTCTCTCCTCTCTGGACCTTTTTGGAAACAAAGTGTTTTCCACCCTCAAAATAGTACTCCCTGAGTTCGCCAGGCACATAGACCTTTGGAACCTCTTCATTTGAAACACGGAATGTACACTGATTTCCCATTAACAGATCGCCCCTGTAATCAATGAGGCCGGCAATTGTATCTCCCTCAGCGGTAACAATAAAGCCCTTTCTGAAATCTGTTTGCGCAAACGAAAATGAAAAATTAACTGCAAGAAAAATACCCGACAGAATTAGATTACGTAAAAGTTTCATAGATTGTTATTAAGTTAGTTATTCAAATATATAACTAATTGCTTCAATATTATTAGTAATAAACTAAAATCTATAACAAATCTGAAATAACCACTACAAAAATGAGAATCAAAAGAATCAGAAACTGAATCTGATGTTTGTTGCTCTTGGAGTAATTGAGCATATATTCATTAATTACTGCTGCAACAGGCATAGCAATTAGTGAAGATAGAGTTCCCCTTGTGTGAGGATAAATAAACAACATAACTACAAGAAAAAAGAGGAGTATGATGAATCTTGTACAGGCTACAGACTTGAGAATTTTGTAGCTGCTTCTTTGTGCTATTATAAAGGCAACGGCAGATAGGGTGATGATTGTAAAAAAAATCATCAATGCGAAATCTGCAACAGATTCCAGAGAAAACCTGAAGAATGATACCCCCAGAAGCTCCTCAGCAAAGAGCTGAGCAAACAGTATTGCGTCCTGGAAAAAAATATATCTGAGTGAAAGAAGAAAAATCCAAGGAATGGCAATTGCAAAAAGCATCAGTACTGCAGATCTGGCTCCAGGTGCCCTTGAGTTAAATGAGAATGCGAGTAACAATGGAACAATAAAGGTCAGCTGTGGCTCAAACAGAGTGGCAACAGAAATGAGAAATCCGGAAATGAAGAAATTGAGGTCGCTTTGCCTGGCAGAAATTGAAAAGAACAGAGACCACAGAACAAACAAAGCTGCCGCAGAACTACCTGAGAAGATGAGCACTTTAGGGGAGACTAAAGCAAATATGAGATATAAAACCGGCAGGAGAAACTTGCTCTTTGCAGTGCCCAGCAATCTCAATCCAATTATATACAGAGAGAGGGCGTTAAGAATGAGCAGGAAAGATGAGAGGAGCAACGATATTCTGGGCGTAAAAGACTCTGCGTCAACAAAAGAGATGAGCGCCGGGATCCAGTCGCTTGATGCGGCATTTCCATATACCCTGAATGCGGCAAAATATGACACAATCAAAACGACCGCCAGTAAAAGCGGACTGGTTGAAAAGTTATATTTTCCCGGTTTTGCCATTTAGTCTTTCTTAAAGTTGAGCAAATCAAGCCCCAGATCCTTTCTGAAATATATATCCCTGAATGAAACCCGGGAAATCCCAAGATATGCTCTCTCTCTTGCATCTTCAGGAGAATCTGCAAGTGCTGTCAGAGCCATTACACGGCCGCCTGCAGTAAGAACTGTTCCATTTTCTGACCTGGTTCCAGAGTGAAACAGCAGAGTATGCTCCACAGCCTCTGAGGCAATCTCTACAGGATATCCCTTCTGAAACTGTTCAGGGTATCCGCCCGAAACAGCAACAATAGTAAGTGCACTTTTTGAGGAGTGGATTACCTTTTCGCTGCCAAGTCTCCCCTCTCCGAGGGCAACAAAGTGGGCAAGCAGGTCACTCTCAATCCTTGGCATAACAGCCTCGGTTTCCGGGTCTCCCATTCTCACATTGTATTCTATCACAAAGGGCTCTCCCCCGCAATTCATCAAACCAATGAAAATAAATCCTTTATACGGAATGTTATCCCTTCTTAATCCATCTACAGTTGGTTTAACGATTCTATCCTCAACCTTCTTCATGAAAGCAGCATCTGCAAAGAGAACCGGAGAAACTGCCCCCATTCCGCCTGTGTTAAGTCCGGTATCGCCCTCTCCAATTCTTTTATAATCCTTCGCCTCCGGCAAAATCAGATAATCACTGCCATCTGTGAGAACGAAAACAGAGAGCTCTATTCCGTGAAGGTACTCTTCAATTACAACCCTCTTTCCCGCATCTCCGAATTTTCCGTCCAGCATAGTGGCAAGTTCCATACGGGCCTCTTCCAGTTCGGTTGGGATAACCACACCCTTTCCGCCCGCAAGACCATCGGCCTTAAGGACATAAGGAGCCTGAAGCGTATCCAGAAAATCATAAGCTCTGCCGATATCCTCCTTGCCAAAGCTCATATATCTTGCAGTAGGAATGTTCCATCTCTCCATAAATGCCTTTGCATACTCCTTGCTCCCCTCAAGCTTTGCTCCCTCTCTGCCAGGTCCAATGAAAACCACATCTGCAAGATCAGAATCGGCCTCAAAATAGTCCCTCAGCCCGTTAACAAGCGGATCCTCAGGGCCTACAACAACCATGTCAATTTTATTCTCCTTAACTGCCTTTGCAATCGAGGAGAAATCCTTAATATCTGCATCAAGATTGGTGGCAAGAGCAGCTGTTCCCGGGTTTCCGGGGGCGCAGAAGAGCTTGTCAAGCAGAGGGCTGCCGGACAGTTTCCAGATTATTGCATGCTCTCTTCCTCCCGACCCTATTACAAGTACTCTTCTCATATTCTATTTTCTCAATTGTTAAATCTCAATCTTTTTACATCTGAAACCCCTGAAGTCAATCTCATCAAGAACAATTGGCAATGTATGCCAAAGATTTCTTGAACTCTTGATGGAGTCGTGAAAAACAATAATTGCCCCCGGTTTCAGGTGAGGCAAAACATTTTTAACGCACTGCTTTTCTGACACTCTTCTGCTGTAGTCACGGCTAACCACATTCCACATCACAATTTTGTACCTTTCACTTAACACAGAGGCCTGATTGGGACCAATCCGGGCATAGGGAGGGCGGAATAGGTTCGAATGAATAAGATCAGATGCAGTATCAATATCCCTGACATAAAGCCCGGTATCCATTCCCCACCCCTTAACATGGCTGTATGAATGGTTTCCAACCGCATGACCTCTTCTGATAATCTCCGAGTATAACCCGGGGAACATCTCAACATTCTTGCCTATACAAAAAAAGGTAGCCTTGGCGTTATGCCGGTCAAGCTGATCCAGAATCCAGGGAGTTACCTCCGGCCGGGGACCATCATCAAATGTCAGGTAAACGCCATCCATTTCATTATCAATGCTCCAAATAAATGAAGGAAACAGTTTTTTCAGAAATTTGGGTGGGTTTATGTACATATGTCAATCATCAAATGATTAGGCAAAAATAATAATAAAAATTAACTTTGCGTTTTGTAAACAGTCACAATGAAACTTATCAGACTTTCCATACTGGCCTTACTTTTACTCACATCATGCGGAGACTCTCTTATTCCCCACGGCAAGATGTCAAAAATCATAGCAGACATATATGTTTCGGACAGATATGTTTTCTCTGACCATGATCTGATGAGAGGTGCAGACACATCCCACCTGTACGGACCAATTATCAAAAAATATGGCTACGATACCGAGGATTTCGTAAGGACAATCGGCTATTATGTCGAGAGGCCGGCCAAGCTGAAGACAATTTATGCAAATGCAAAGCTGATTCTTCAGGCCGAACTTGCTTCTGCAAATGCCCAGGTTGCGCGGAAGCGCTCACTTGACTCACTTTTTGCCGAGATCGAAATAAGATTTGCCCAAATTGCCGATTCCAAAATTGAGGATTCTCATTCCAGGGCAATAAGATGGATTTACTTCCCGGCCAAAACTCAAAAATGGAGCTCGGCAGTGCCTGACAGCACAGCAATAAGATACGACGCTCCAGTTTCGGCTTGGTGGTGGTCAAACAATATGAAAACAATACAGAAACCATTCAACCAATATGAGAAAAATCGCAGCACAATACATTCTCCCCGTAAACTCCGCCCCGATTCCGAAAGGTTACCTCTGCATTGACGAGAGCGGAACCATAACCGAGATTGGACAACTGAAAGAGGAGAGCGAGAGCACTGAGTTCTACAACGGGATAATTGTCCCCGGCATTGTAAATTCTCACTGTCATATAGAACTTTCACACCTGGTTAACAGCTTTGAACAGGACTCCGGTATGGCCGGATTCATCAGACAGATTAACCGCCTCCGCAACAGCGTAGACGAGGATGGCAGAAAGCAGGCCACAGAGGAGCAGATGAATCGGCTTTACAAAAGCGGAGTCTCTGCCATGGCAGATATATCCAACTGCAGCGAAAGCTTTGCAATTAAGGCAAAATCGCCGCTCTACACCCGTACTTTCCTTGAGGTATTCGGCTCAGAGCCTCAGGACGCCCCAAAAGTGATTGCCGGAGTAAAAGATCTTCACCAGGTATCAAAAGAGGCAGGAATTGACGCAGCCCCCACCCCGCACTCATGCTACACAATGAGCCGTGACCTGCTGCGCGATGCATCTGCTGCAGGACTTGAAGAGGGATTTATCTCCTACCATAACCAGGAGAGCTGGGAGGAGGAGGAGCTGGTTAAAACCGGCACAGGCCCACTTGCAGAGGAGTACAGGAGCCGGGGGCTGAGTACGCCTCCAGTTACCGGCGGGAGCGCCCTCCAGTACTTTATCTCTACACTCAGAAAAATCGAAAAACACAGAGAGGGAAAGATTCCCGGACAAATACTTCTGGTTCACAACACATTTACAAACAAAGAGAGCATCGACTCTGCACTTGCAGAACTCGAAAACCCTTACTGGGCAATCTGTCCAATGTCGAACCTCTTTATTCACAGGGCGCTCCCGCCGCTCGAACTGATGAGAAGCAATAACCTAAAAATATGCCTCGGCACAGACAGCCTCTCAAGCAACACAGTTCTCTCAATGGTTGATGAGATGCTTTCACTTCAGAAATATTTCCCTTCTGTTCCGCTTGAGGAGATGATTCAGTGGGCAACAATAAACGGCGCAGAGTTTCTCAAAAAAGAGAGTGAACTGGGAACTCTGGAGGTTGGCAAAAAGCCGGGCATTGTTCTTATCGAGAACATGGACCTTCAGAATATGAAGCTCACAGAGAAGAGCACCAGCCGCAGACTTGCCTGATTACTCAAACAACAAAGAAAAGAGAGATGTCAACAATATTATTTAATGAAATAGTTTTTGGACCAATTCACAGCAGGCGGCTCGGATCCTCACTGGGAGTTAACCTTCTGCCCAGATACGGCAAGTGGTGCAACTTCGACTGCCTCTACTGCGAATGCGGATTCAATGCAGACGGAAAGAGCGACAAATCTCTTCCAAAGGCTGCAGATGTAAAGGCCGCTCTTGAAGATAAGCTCTCAACAATTCATAAAGAGGGGGGCAACATAGACACAATAACTTTCTCCGGAAACGGAGAGCCAACAATGCACCCGGATTTTCCTGCAATAATTGACTATGCGCTTGAGCTTCGCAACAGGTTTTTCCCAAATGCAAAGGTATCGGTTCTCTCCAACGCAAGCAGAATAGGAGTTCCTGATGTTGCAGATGCCCTGCTTAAGGTAGACAATGCAATCCTCAAGATAGATTCGGCATTTGAGGAGACAACAATGCAGATAGACAGGCCTCAGTTTCACTACTCACTTGAGAATCTGAAAAAGGGATTGAACATGTTCCGCGGAAAGTTCGTTTTACAGACAATGTTCCTGCGCGGTGAGTATAACGGAGCGGTTGTTGACAACACAACAGAGAGGGAGGTATCTGCATGGCAGAAGCTTGCAGAGGAGATTGAGCCAAGAGAGATTATGGTTTATACCATTGACAGAGAAACACCTGCCCACAACCTGGAGAAGGTATCTGTTGCTGAAATGGAGGAGTTCACTGCCCCTCTGGTTAAAAAAGGATACAAGGTTTCTGTAAGCGGATAGTTTATGAGAGTAGTTATACAAAGAGTTAGTCATGCAAGAGTAGATATTGACGGAATCTCCAGCGGAGAGATTGGAAAAGGTCTTCTTATCCTGCATGGAATTGAGGATGCCGATACTACGGAAGATGCAGATTATCTGGTAAAAAAGATAGTTGCCCTGCGGGTTTTTGACGACAGCGAAGGGGTGATGAACCTCTCGGTAAAAGATATTGACGGGGAGCTGCTTGTAGTAAGTCAGTTTACCCTTCACGCCTCAACAAAAAAGGGAAACCGCCCCTCTTACATAAAGGCAGCACGGCCCGAAAAGGCAATTCCTCTGTACGAATATTTCAAAAAATCACTCTCAGTTGCTATGGTAAAGGAGACAAAAAGCGGTATATTTGGAGCAGATATGCAGGTTTCGCTCGTTAATGACGGACCTGTCACAATAATAATTGATACAAAAGAGAACATATAGAATTATGCAAACAATTGAAAAAGAGCTACAACAAATCAGAGAAAATATCAATAAATGGAACACCCCGGAAATTCTGTCTGCCTGTATAGGGCTGATGGACCTTACCTCCCTCAATTCTACCGATACAAAGGCAAAGATTGACGCGATGGTAGATAAGGTTAACCGCTTTCCGGCTCAGTTTCCTAAACACCCTTCAGTTGCAGCTATATGCGTATATCCAAATTTTGCCTCTGCCGTAAAGAGTGGCCTGGAGTCACAGGATGTCAAGGTGGCAGTTGTGGGGGGAGTTTTCCCCAGTTCACAGAGTTTCCCTGAAATCAAGGCTGCTGAATGCAAAATGGCTGTTGAACAGGGAGCAGACGAGGTAGATATCGTCCTTGCACTGAGCCATTTTCTTGCAGGCGAATTTGAAGAGGCGGCGGCAGAAATCAGACTCATAAAAAAGGCTATCGGCAAAGCACACCTTAAGGTGATACTTGAAACCGGAGCCCTTACAACTCCTGAGGCAATTGAAAAGGCTTCGTGGATTGCAATGGAGGCGGGAGCAGATTTTATCAAAACCTCTACAGGCAAGATGGAGCCTGCAGCAACCCCTGAAGCGGCCGTTGTTATGTGCCGTGCTATTAAGGAGTTTTACGCAAAAACAGGAAAGAGAATCGGCTTTAAGCCTGCAGGAGGAATTGTAACTCCGGCAGATGCTATTTTATACTATGCAATTGTAGATACAATTCTTGGCGAAGAGTGGCTCAATTCTGAGTTATTCCGCCTTGGCGCGAGCAGACTGGCAAACAATTTGCTCACACAACTCGAGAACAAAACAGTAAACTATTTTTAACCATGAAAAAAATCGTATTAATCGCAGTAGCATTGTTAGTCGCATCAACTGCATTTTCACAAAACTACAAAACATCACTTGGCCTCCGTGCAGGATCAAGCGTTGGAGCCAGCCTTAAACATTTTATCAATGAGCAGGATGCTCTTGAGGCTATAGTGGATGTGGACATTGTAAGACACGACGAACTCAAAATAAGGGCCGGCGGCTTTTACGAGCGCCATTTTGACGTAAATGTAGACGGATTCGCTCTCTATGCCGGTGCCGGAGCCTCTGCCGGTGTGCACGTTTCAGGCCTATACAGCAAACAATTTATGATTTCGCTGGACTTGATTGGAGGTGCAGAGTATAAGTTCAACAATGTTCCTATTGCCATTTCGGCAGACTGGACTCCAAGAGTTCAGCTTATCTCAAACACTGGTCTTAAGATGCCTAATTTCGCACTTACTTTCAGATATATAATCAAATAAGAGAAATATTATGAAGCAATACATAAACGAGAACAAAGAGAGATTCCTATCGGAACTGTTTGAACTGCTCAGAATACCATCAATTAGTTCAATGGCTGCGCACAAACCGGATATGGAGAGAGCTGCGGCTAAATATGCCGAATTCCTTCTTGCAGCCGGCTGCGACACTGCAAAGGTCTACCCTACCAAAGGGCACCCGGTTGTTTTTGCAGAGAAAATAATTGACAAAAAGCTCCCTACCATTCTTGTCTATGCACACTATGATGTTCAGCCTGCAGACCCTATTAACCTCTGGACCACTCCACCTTTTGAGCCTCAGATTCGTGACGGCGCAATTTACGCAAGGGGTGCAAATGACGACAAGGGACAGGGTTTTATGCACGTAAAGGCCTTTGAGTATCTTGTAAAGACAAATCAGCTTAAATGCAACGTAAAGTTCATTATTGATGGCGAAGAGGAGATAGGATCTGCCAGCCTTCCTGAATGGGCAATTGCAAACAAAGAACTCCTTGCCTGCGACGATATACTTGTTTCTGACACCACAATGATTGACGAGAAGATTCCTTCTCTGAACGTTGGAATGAGAGGACTTGCATACGTTGAGGTAGAGGTAACCGGACCAAATAAAGATCTGCACTCAGGTCACTATGGTGGAGCAATTGTAAACCCAATCAATGCTCTTGCCGGAATGATTGACAAACTCATTGACGAAAAGGGACGCATTACCATAGAGGGCTTTTACGACGATGTTGTAGAGCTAACAAAAGAGGAGCGCGAAATGCTCGCAAGAGCTCCTTTTGATATTGAGGAGTACAAGCACTTCCTGGACATTGATGCCGTTAAAGGAGAAGAGGGTTTCTCCACTATGGAGCGTACAGGAATCCGCCCATGCCTTGATGTTAACGGAATCTGGGGTGGCTATACAGGAGAGGGCGCCAAGACAGTTCTCCCTTCAAAAGCATTTGCAAAGATTTCAATGAGACTTGTGCCAAATCAGGACAACAAGAAGATAGCACAGCTGTTCGAAAAACACTTCCTTAAACTTGCTCCGGCAGGCGTAAAGGTAAAGGTTACACCTCACCACGGCGGACAGGGCTTCCTATGCCCTATCTCATCAAACGTATACAAGGCTGCCCACAGAGCAATCCACGAAGTATACGGAATTGAGCCTGTACCAAGCCGCGGAGGCGGAAGCATCCCGGTTCTTGCAGATCTTCAGCAGATCCTCAAGGCCAACCCGCTCCTTATGGGCTTCGGACTCGAAAGAGATGTTATCCACTCACCAAACGAGAGCTACCTTCTAAGCCAGTTCTACAAAGGAATCGAATCAATCGGACTCTTTTACAAATACTACACTCAGGATATTAAGTAACACACCTGACTGAATATAATTAATTCACCCCCTGCACTCTCCAAAGCGCAGGGGGTTGTTTTATGTACCGGGTTGTAGAACCTTGCCTCAGACACCGCAGAGTCTCACCTCAGACACAGCAGAGTCTCACCTCAGAGGTAAAGTGTCAAATATTTGATAATTAATGATATATACATTTTTACCAAATAATGTAAAAGATTATCATTCAATGATTTGACACTTTACCTCTGAGGCACTATTGTTTGTGCAATTTTAAAAAGCTCTGTTGTTGTTTTCCAGTTTCTTGTTGTTGCGCCAACTTTGAGCCGTGATTCTAAGAAGTTGTTGGTCAACTTTGTTCTTCCGTAGCCATTGGGGCAATAGAGGTAAACGGCATTGTCAGAAAAAGAGATTTCTTCTCCATTTTGCTTTTTGGCTTCAATTAATTTGTACTCAGAATGGTGTGGCAGCGAATAGAGAAAAGTAACATGTAGGAAGGAAGAGTCTATGTTCTGATTATTTAGCAGAGGATTATTGTCAATTACCTGCTTCAGTATACTCATAGTTAATACGATTACAGGCACTTCAAATCTAAAGTCTATTTCTATCTGCTGAGATATTCTCTGTTCTAATACGTCAACATCATTATCGTCCCCGGTAAAAACCACATTTCCACTCTGCAAATAAGTCGTTACGTTTTGAAGTCCTAAATTTTCATACATCTTCCGCAAGGCGTCCATCTTTATCAGCCTCTGCCCGCTTACATTAATTCCCCTCAACATTGAAATATATGTTGTCATACCTCCTTTTTAGTTTTGTCCACATCGTTCAACATAAGTTTCATCATAGTGTCGATCTGTTCGTCGTTGCCAAGTTTAAAAACATGCTTGTCAAACTCTACGAAACCGTTCATTTGATAAAATTTGATAGCCCTAAGATTTTTCTCCCAAACGCCTAACCAAACATAGTCAAAATTTTTCTGTAGTGCGATTCCAATTGCCTTGTCGAAAAGTAACTGTCCCACCTTTTTACCCTGATATTCCTTCAACACATATATCCGCTCAATTTCCAAAGACTGACTGCCTTTCAATTCCGTTTGCGATTGCCCGAAGTTTATTTTTAGATAACCAATAACACACTCGCCAAGTGTCGCGAAATAAAATTCCGAACCGATATCATTAAGCTCAGAGGTCAGTTTTTCGGCAGAAAGACCCTCCTCCAGATACTTATTCATATCATCCTCAGTATTTTCCGCCGAAAAAGCATCATAAAACGTCTGTCGGCTGATTTCCTGTAATTTGCCGATTTCGTTGAGAGTTACTTTGCGGATAGCAATTTTTTGCATTATATTGAATTTATTATCGTCTTTCGTTCCAATGAATTAGCTTTACTTTTGAATTACAGAGCTCATAAACTTGTATTGCCTTTTCAAGATAATTTTTTGAACCGGTGTATTTATTGCTGAGACATATTTCTGAAATAAATTCAGCTAAATGTTCAATATTTTTTGTGCAGAATTCTTTAAAACTACAGATATATTCGTTTGATTCTTTATTGTTTAAGGACAAATAATTATTAAATCGAAATTTGATTCGGCCAGCAACATCACCTTAAGAGTTTCAAATTGGTTTTCAACGGTCACAGACAGATTTCCGGTGTCGCCAACGAGTTTTTGCCGGATAGCATTTATTATCAGCTAGTTTTCTCAATTTCCCTCAAAAAGTGATCTTTTTGTTCCATGGTATATCATTATTGGTATTTTTTCAGGACGGGTCACAATGCTCTGCAGTGGTTGGCGACATGAAAATATACTGATTGGGGCGATTTCTTACCAAGTTACAAAAAAAGTTGAAGCGGGCTACTACGCCTTGCAAACCTCTTAAACCCGCATGCACTATACACTATGTTACCAGCTGGCATATTTTGCCATTTTTGTTATCATCTCCTTTTTAAAAATTTTTAATTCACTAAACTTGTTGTTTTCTCCAGGCATCTAAAATAGGACTGAATTCTATTTTTTCATATGGCAAATTCCATTCCTTGTAAAAAGAAGTATCATCGCTGTTTGGTGTTGGCGCTGGTTTTCGTATTTTAATTCTAGTCGGCATGATTACTGAATCGCCTAATAAAATACATTCACCTCGTCTTAGATTTGAAAACATACTTACAATCCCTCTAATTGAATCAGGCAATAAACTTTTTACATACGATTGATCTTCGGGATTAGAAATTCTCATGCAAAAAAATGAATTGCATTGTGATAAAATAGTAGCTGAAACTTCTCTAGGTCTTTGACTTATTACAGTTAAACTTATTCCATACTTTCTTCCTTCTTTTGCAATTCTCTCAGCTGATAATCTTGCTGCTTCTGAATTTGGGTCTTTATCATTAAAGTAAATATGTGCTTCGTCACAAAATACAGAAATTGGATATGCTTTTGAATTTACTTTCTTGTACCAATATGCAAAATCAAACATACATCTAAGAATTAAGGATATTACCGAATTTCGAACATCAAATGGGATTGAACTTAGGTCTATAACAACTATTTTCTTGGGATTTGATTCCTCACCTAAAATTTTACGAAAAAGTCCTTCCATCGAAGCCGAATTATTATACTTGACAGGATTAAATATCAAGTCATATCTTTTATCATTCAGTCTTGAATCAATTCTCATCAATAAGCGAGTAAAGTCACCATTTAGCGGGCCTTTTATCATTTTGCCAGCAGTTGCTCCAGGAACCATTTGAACATCTAACCGTCTAAATTCATCAATAATATTAGTAAAGTCAAAATGGACAGGCGTATCAATTGTAATTTTAGGAATATTTAATGTTTGGTTTTCACTGTGATTTTCCTTTGCAGCTTGAAGTAACTCTTTAAATTTCGCAATCTGGTTTGGTGCGGCGGATTCTGCTCTATCTACCATCAATCCCAATAGTTCATCACTTTTCATAAGCCAGTAAGGAAATTCTAAATCACCAGCATTTATATATTCTGCATAGTCTCCAAAAGCTGTTTTATATTCTCCATGAAGATCAAAAAGTATAACTGTAGATTTAGGAAATGTAGAAATACTTTGAAGTAATGAAGCTACAGTCCACGATTTCCCGCCACCTGTTTGTCCTAATATAGCTGCATGCCTTGAGAGAAAAGAATCTAGATTAATTTTTGCTTCTTGATCTTTAATTAAAGAGAGTTCACCAATGGAGAAATTTCCTTCTGCAAATGATTCATAAACTTTATCAATAACGTCAGGCAAAACTGCGTATACATCGTTGTTTACTGTCGGAAGACGGTCTGTCCCCCTTTCAAACTTTCCAGAAGTATCAATTGTTCCCACAGGAATTACGGAAATAATTCTAAGTGGACTTTGAATTAAATATTCATTGGAATTTTCTGCTTTTTTGATCTCGCCATTTAATGTGGATGCTTCTTTCATTGAAATATCAGAAATCATTGAAAGTAAAGTTCCATTTGGAATTGCAACCAATACGAAAGTGCCTGGTTGCCCAATCGAAACAGGTATTGGTCCATTTGGTGTATCAATTGTCACATTCATGTTATCAGGTACACCGTAAACCGTTTCATCAGATTCTGAAAAATTATAAAGGGATATATTAATCATGTCAGATGAGACGTTAATAACTTTCCCAATTTTATATTCTGCCATATTATATTAGTTATTAATTAAATAATTCGATAAATTTTTTGAAGTTCCAAAGGTCAAAGGTGCCGTCTGTATCTTTTCCATTATAATGCAATTTATTGCTAACCATATAATGAAAACTTGGATTGTCTTTTAATTGTAAGATTTCGGGAGTTTCATCTTTAGATAAAGCAAAAACTCGTATTGAGTTATCTCGAAGTTTCGAGCTAAAAAGAATGTCGTTTATATGTTCATCTCGATAACTATATCCACATGAAACAATAAACTTACATTGCTTTCCTATAACAGATGACGCATATCTGAAAAGCTTATCGTAAGGAGATTCAAGAGTTTCAATAACTTTTGTCCTTTTTGGTAAAATCATACACCTGTTATCTGTTTTATCAGGAGAAAATGATTCATAAATGTTATTTCCCTCTTTGAACCAAGATGTTGAACCATGCAACTTAATTAGGTTAATGTGTGGTTCATTAAGTTGTTCAAATGTCCTATTTGATTTTATTTTGCCATAAGTGAGTTCTAACCTTTCAATATCAAAAAAACGTTGGGCTATTCCTTCAAATCCATTGAAAATTGGAATTTTTACTATTGATGCAGCCAATTCAAATAGCAAATCATAATTAGTTGTAAAAATCCAAATCGATTCATTCCTATGCTGCATACGTTTTTTTAATCCTTTTAGAAAACTGACATGCCATTCAAGATTAGGGTTTACAATCTCACTTATTACACTTACAATTTGTTTTCTAATGGATTCAATTAATAAATCAACTCCAGCATAACCACCACTAGCTTTAGCTTTATTTAATTTGTCTGAAATTATTTCAATATCGGGTTCCCCTTTTGAAATATTAAGAATAATCCCTTCAGTTATAAGAATTTTCTCAATTAATTCAATTTCAGTTTTAGTAAGTTTATTTAATACATCAATAGTTAATTGATAGGTTAATGGATAACCAGCAGCATATGAAGACCCAGCTCCAAAAAAGAAACCTATTTGACTTAATCCTATGTTTGAATTTGGAAATAAATCAGAAAGAGTAATGTCCATAGCTTAAATTTTTCCAAGCCTTTTCAATTCCCAAAAACATTTTGCAGTTGCATTAATATCAACTGCAGCATTATGAGCTTCATCAAAACTAGTTCTAAAAAGTTTATAATGCAATTCAGAAAGTTTAGGCCACTTATAACCATAAGGTCCATCAAGTGCGCAAAAATTTGTAGTACTTTGCATTGTGCAAATCTTCCTTTTAGTTGCTACGCAATCTGACATATTATTTCTCAAAAATTCAGCACCAACAATTTTTTCATCAAAACTCATATTGTGCGCAACTAAATATTCTGCTTGTTCAATCATAGATTGAAACTTTTGCAGCACATCTTTCAAAATATTTCCTTCTCTAATAGCTCGTTCTGTTGATATTCCGTGTATACGAGAAGCATCTATTGGAATAGAGAAGCCTTCAGGTTTAATAATATAATCGCCACTAGAAATTTTGTTTCCATTTCTATCATATAATAAAAAAGCTAATTGAACAAGTCGTGGCCAGTTGTTCAAATCTGTTACAGGTGCTTTCCAGTTTCTTGGAAGGCCTGTTGTTTCGGTGTCAAAAAATAGGTACATAATTATAGTATTTAGTATGTTGGATTTACTTTTTTACGCTAATAACGGTCTAAACTATATACAGTTGGAGATTGCGAACTTCGTACTAGTCGACTGCGATTCCTTTGTTGTTGGCTGAGGACTTTGTTATCCTCACCGAAAGCAATAGTTTTTGCTCTGCAATTAAGATTTTTGTCCATCCATTTTTTTAAAATAATTTATCCCAATCTGTCAAAAGAGCAATAACGAGCATAATGGCGGAAATTATTAATCCAATTATTGTCAGTGTTTTACTATTATTTGTCTCAGGCTTTTTTTCATTGCTTTGAGAGTCAATGCTGCTCTTGCTATTTATAATAATACTTATAGCATTTTTTATATTTGTTTCAAATTTTGAATTGGAAGTCATCTTGTTTTTGGGATTAATTAGATCTTCTTTCTCTCTTATCCACGTCATAATAATCTCAGAAACAATTGAATAGCCTGGATAAACTTGTCTAATCAACTCTCTTAATTCAGTATTTTGTTCAATGATCTCTTTAATTAAAGGTAATATGACAAATGAGATATGTTTTAAGAAAAAGCTTTTATGCTCTTGGTATTGATTAAAGTGATAGTCAATAAACTCCGTAAGTCTGTAAATTGGTTTTATACACAATAACATCTTACAAAATTCAACATCTATTCTCTCATTTATGAAAGCATATTGTTCTGATTCTGTTTGATGTATTTTTTTAGAAGCAAAAATAAATGAAGGATATAGAACAACATCTAGTAGATTTCGATCTTGATCATTTGGTTTAAAATCTGGTGTCATTGTCCCATTAGACATCAAATATGCCTCTTCAATAAGCATAGTTGGTGTCAGACTTTCTTCATCTCCATTTACACTTTTGGGCAAATAAACACTAAATATTTTGTGATGTTTAACTGTCATTATTGATCTGTTGTTTTAATATACTCGAATTCAATTACTATTTTGTATAGAGGATTTCGGTTTGAAACGTTGAGTATTTCGGAGCCGTGAACCTATCAACTGATAAGAACCTTTCTAGCGAGCTGTACAATTGGCATACCACTTAAACCACAATGTTTTATGATAGCGCGTTAGCGGTAGTAATTTTATCTTTCATTTTTATTTAATGTCTTAATGAAGTCAAAGAAGTCATTGAATTCAATATTACCCGTCAATATTCCATTTAAATATCGTTTAGATTCGCTATCAAATTTTGTCGAATTGTATGGAGACCCCTTTGCTGCAATTATAAAATTATAGTCTGAAATATATCTCACACGAAGTTCTGCATTCTCAGCGTTTACCACTTTACCTCTAATTACTGTTGCTCCATCATCATAGTGTTCTCTTCTTATGGGTTTTTTCCAAAAACGCAAATAGCTAATCAGACCATATTCTTCACAACTATATCCAATATTTCCGATGTTTCTTGTTGTGTCTTCTGATGTTATATTGTAGAGTCCGGTTTGTTGTTCGCCAAATGTTTCCACATAAACAAAGTCCCTATAGTAGAAATTACCGTGATAGGCTGCGATTCGCTTTATTTTTAGTTGCTCAATATTCATTAGAACTTTATTGAATCCTAACTTTTCGAATTTCTCAATGTTTAATGCAGAACCGCCCCTAAACCACCAAATAGGATCAGATTCATATTCCATTGAGCCATTTTTAAATCTTAATGGTTTTTTTAAAAGTAGTAATAATCTTTTTTTTGCTTCTGAAGGCTCATTGAACCACTCAAGGTCTCTTAATCCAGGAAATGCCTTTGCCATTCTGTATGAGAATAGTACCGTTGAATTCTCTGTCGCAGTCGGAATTTCTTCCTTAGACTTAATGGTTTTGGGTTTTCTAATTTTGTTTAAAAGCTCTTTAGAAAAGGACACAATTGATCTTAATGTAAAAATCAGATATACAGTTGTAATCAGCAATAACATCCAAATAGGCGATGCAATTTCTGTCTTTAATAAATTAAAAATTGATTCAAGTGTGTCGATAAAAGATATTTTTGAAACGACGTTTTGAATAATTGCATAAAGAGCCGTCAAAAATGTTCCTATAACGAAGATTATTCCTGTAGCAATTACCTTGCTCCAAACTGGGTCTTTCCAATACTCTTTTATTTTTTCAATCCTTTCATTCATAGTTAATATATGATTATTAGTTTGTTAATATTACTGTTAACGTGCAGAACTATATGCAGTTGAGGATTACGAATTGCTTTCCTGTCGAACCGCGATGCTGATGTTGCGAGAGTTAACTTTATTGTCCGCACAGAAACCCCAATTGACATATAGTTTTGTTAGCAACTGCCAGTTATTTAAAAAACCTATCTGTCAACATATCAAAATGTTGTCTATCCAATAATACATATGGATGTTGAGATTTTGGATTCTCAGAACAAAAAATTGAATATAGGTTTTCGATAGAATTGAAAACAGTATCTTTCGTTATCTCGGAAAATTCTAAGGATATATCTGCCTTATTATCAGGAATAATCATAGTCTGTAAATCAAATAATTGAGAATATTTAAATGGAGAATGATATAGTAAGGATCTTCTGTCGGAAATAAAATTAATATCTATTGAAAAGTTAGCATCTCTATTTAATTGTTTATGAATTGAATTTAAAATGACAATTAGATAAAAAATAGTAGAGAATGCCTGCGTAATGGATAAAAGCCAAATATCTTGATCTCCATATTCGGAAAACTCATAATGAATTAAACCATCTTCAATAATCAACTTCTCATTAACTAAATGATTGTAAGCTTTTTGATGTTTAAGAGGAATCTCATAAATGATATTCGGTTGATGACTGGTTTTGTAATTATTCTCTAAAATTTCTGGTAAGGCTCTTTTGTTTGCTAAGTCAATTAAGATGTTTGAGTTTACTAGTTTAAAAAGACTTGTTTTATTTTGGTCAAATAATGAGTTTAAGCGAAAATCAATTGTCCATTTGGCGTATGTCTTCATCTTGCACATCACTAAATTGGCATTATCGTCAATTAAAGATATTGTATTCTTTATTAAATCTTTTGTAATAAAGACTGGCTTTTTACCTAAAGGTGGCCTTTTGATCTCCGGTTCATTGTAAATAACTCTTATAAGGTCATTAAAATCTTTTTCAAATGTTAGGTCATTTGTCATATCATGGGAAATAATTGACTTCAAAAATTTAGGCGCACTTTCATCAAATTTTCCTTTCCGTCTAATTGGAATGAACTTATCGTTCGATTGGTTCTCATAAAACTCTTGAGTTATCATTGAATATTCATAACCGACACCACCAACCCTATTATCTGCTTTGTCTTTGTAGTCTGGTGTCATTATTAAAAGAACTCTATCTGCCTGATTGACTGATTTCTCCATAAATTGGGTCATTGTTTTTCCAACGCCTAAATCGTATCTATCAAGAATTACATATATTCCACTTCCATCTCCTGAAAGTTTATTTGCTAAATTTAAAACCCATTCTTTGTGTTCATCGCTATCCCAAGAGTAAGAAATGAATACTGTTATAGTTTTATCTGTCTCTATCATTGTATGATTGTTTTAATGGTTGTTACAAACGCTCTAGATGTAAAACCCCATTTAAGTTGGATTTTCTGAGTGTTAGCGTTTCGTTAATTGTTATTTATCTAATAGGTGATACCTATTTTGAAATTCCTCTTTTAATTTCCTTTTTAAAATAGGAATCTCAATTTCAACTAATTGTTCATATAAATCCTGCTTTGTTGAAACTGCTTTAAACCATAATTCTGAGTTTCTATCAGATTCCATGATATTAGCAAAAACATGCGCTTTTTTACCCTTGTTAAATCGCACCAAAATTTGTCTAACTAAATCAGCAATTGACTTATCGAAAATAATTTCATTTTCTTCAAAATAATCAATAAATTTTTCCACTGTCTCTATCGTTTTGTGCCTAAATCCATCCTTTTTATTTATTTCATCAGGTTCACGCTGACTCAATAAAATGTCAAGACCTTTCTCTGCTTGTATTAATAGACGATAAAGATTCTTTATAATCTCAAGATTGTCAGAATAAAGCTTGCTGAATCGATAAAGTTTTTTATTTAATTTATGCTCAAAAAATTTCTGTAAAAAAAACGTTACCAAGCCAGAACCAAGTCCAGAACCAGCAATTAACCACCAAAATAAATTCCAATTCATTGTTGTACAGTATTAAAAATGAATGCTTGTTTATATATTCATACTTATTGACCATATCGTTCCATATATAGGAGATATGCTCACATTAATTGACCAAAATTTAGTAACGTGGTTTCTCCTTGTCAAAAAATATCAGAGATTTAGTAACAACCTCAATGACAAAGCCTAGTAAAATTACTGTTAATAATTAATTTAACAAACTTTTCTCCGTCAATTAGTTGTGAATATTTCTATTTTCGAAAAAACTTTTACTATTGTTTCGTCTAAAAACCTTGGATGTTTAATTTAAAATCGGATTTGGTGATGTAAATAACATTTGGTGTTCTGCCCAAGGTTATTCCATAATTAAGCTCAGACATATTTTTATCAGTGTTATTTCCATTTGTATTTATAATTAATTCAAACATCATGAGTAACGAAAATACATCAATGCACGAATTCGACATCAATCTAATCTGCGAATATTTCTCAAACATAGAAAGGCCGGGGCCCGGTAGCCCCGAGGTAACCGTTAAAGCATTTGGGTTTAACATTGTTTTGCTGATTATTTTCAATATATTTGATTTCAACAACTTAAACTAATATGAGAAATTACATTTCAAGATTAATCTTAGTGTCTGTGATTGCATTAATGACCACAACTCTAAATGCTCAGATTCAAAAGGCGAGATACAGCGTTTCAAATCTGGATTCACTGCTGGCCAGAAAAATCAGCTATCCATTGGAATCACTGAAAAGTTCGTCTGAAGGAGATGTGATCATCTCATTTACCATTACAAAAGATGGACAACTCGAAAATCCGGGTATTGAGAAGTCACCCGACCTTGAAATGTCAAAAGCCTCAATGGAGGCAATAAAAGCCTTAACAGATAAGTGGGCTCCGGCTAAAAACGGAGATAGTCCCATTACCAAAAAATATTTTGCAGTATTCAGATACAGGATTTACTACAACTCAGCCCCCACTCCGCTCAGTGCAGCAGCAGAGAAACAGGTGAGCAAGGGTAATTATTCCAAGGCCCTCAAACAGTACAACAATGTAATCGAGGAGAATCCATACGACAAAAACCTCTTTCAAGCCCGCTCAAAAACAAAAAAGGCCCTTGGAGATGAAGCCGGATCTGCACAGGACAATGCCGAATACCTCCGCCTCAACGAAGAGTTTATGGCAGTCATAGATCTATTCGCCATCTCCACCCAAAAAACCGTCACCAGAACCGTCACCACCACCAGCTCCAGATTGTAAGCTGAGGAACAGGTGGTCAAGAGCTTCTGCACCCGCAGGGGGAAGGACCCATCGGCTTGCCGATGGAAGGGGGCTCAAGACCACCTGTTCCTCAGCGAAAGTAGATTTATAATAAGTACTGCTTGAGGCGGGCAAAAAAAAAGAGGCCTAAGCCTCTTTTAACATCTGCAGCGCCCCCGTAAACTTCGCCACCTTTTCTTTTGCAAAATCGAGCTTTATTGCCAGATTCTTTTTATTCTGAGAAGGTGTCTCGTACATGGCGTCTACCATTATTGCCTCGCATATTGAGCGGAGCCCCCTGGCTCCAAGCTTAAATGCAATTGATGTGTCAACAATGAAATCGAGCACTTCGTCGTCAATTTTGAGCTTTATCCCGTCCATTTCGAAGAGTCTCTCATATTGCTTTACAAGAGCATTCCTTGGTTTGGTTAGGATATTCCTGAGTGCCTGACGGTCCAGTGGTTCAAGGTATGTAAGAACAGGTAACCTTCCGATAATCTCAGGAATCAGCCCGTATGAGCGTAAATCCTGCGGAGCGATATACTTCATTAGATTGTCCCTGTCTATGTGCTCTGTCTTTTGAGATGCACCATAGCCCACAACCTGAGTATTCAGCCTTTGTGAAATTTTCCTCTCAATACCCTCAAATGCACCTCCGCAAATGAACAGAATGTTCTTGGTGTCAACAGCAATCATCCTCTGCTCCGGGTGTTTTCTTCCCCCCTGAGGCGGAACATTTACCACACTTCCCTCAAGCAGCTTAAGCATTGCCTGCTGAACTCCCTCTCCTGATACATCCCTTGTGATTGAAGGGTTGTCACTCTTTCTGGCAATTTTATCGATCTCGTCAATAAATACAATACCCCTCTGAGCCCTTTCAACATTGTAATCTGCCTCCTGAAGAAGTCTTGTAAGAATACTCTCCACATCCTCTCCCACATATCCCGCTTCGGTAAGAACTGTTGCGTCAACAATGGTAAACGGAACATCAAGCATCTTTGCAATTGTTCTTGCAAGAAGAGTCTTTCCTGTTCCTGTACGGCCAACCAGAAGAATATTCGATTTCTCGAGGTCAAGGTCGTCGCCGTTATTGCTGTTTATTCTCTTGTAGTGGTTGTAAACTGCAACGGCAAGATATTTTTTTGCCTCATCCTGACCTATCACATATTCGTCAAGAAACGAAGTAATCTCCTTAGGTTTAAGAAGTTTGCTGTCTGCAACACTCTTTTTACCCTTTCTGACAGACATCGCCTCCTTTGAATAGTCAACAGCCTGCTGAGCACACTCGTTGCAGATGGCACTTATGTCCCCTGCAATGAGAATGTCAACCTCATCTTTTCCCCTTCCGCAGAATGAGCAAAAATCGTTATGTGGTGCTGCCATCTATTTTTTGACTGTTTTGATAAGTATCTCGTCAATCATTCCGTACTCCTTAGCCTCAAGAGCTTTCATCCAGTAATCCCTGTCTGCATCCTTTTCAATCTGCTCAAGAGCTTTGCCGGTGTGAAGCGCTATGATTTCATACAGCTCTTTCTTGAGACCCACAATTTGTCTTGCAGTAATCTCAATATCGCTTGCCTGACCCTCTGCGCCTCCCATAGGCTGATGTATCATCACCCTTGAATGCGGTAAGGCCGAACGCTTTCCGGTTGCTCCGGCTGTAAGCAGGATTGCAGCCATTGAGGCAGCCATACCTGTACAGATTGTAGCTACATCGGAAGAGACCAGCTGCATGGTGTCATAAATTCCCAGGCCGGCGTATACTCCGCCGCCCGGTGAATTTATATATAACTGAATATCTGACTTGGACTCAGTTGAGTCCAGGTAGAGAAGCTGTGCCTGAATAATGTTGGCTACATCGTCGGTAATTGGAACACCAAGAAAAATGATTCTGTCCATCATGAGACGGGAGAAAACGTCCATTGCAGCAACATTAAGTTGTCTCTCCTCAATGATTGTAGGATTGATGTATGCGCTCTGCAATGAATTGAATCTGTGCAGTGAAATACTGCTTATGCCTCTGTGGTGAATGGCATATTTTTCAAAATCTGTAGCCATGGTATTAATAAAAATTAATTAGTCAATTCGCGTAGTTTTTCAACAGATACCTTTTTCTTGTCGAGTTTAACCACTGTCCTTACATAACCAATAACCTTGTCCTCCTCAACCTTGTCAAAGATACGCTTGCCCTCTTTCTCGTTTGAAAGGAGAGATTCAGCATATTGCTTAAGTTGCTCCTGAGGAACATTAGGAAGTCCGTACATTGAGAACTGGTAGGCAGCAATGTTCATAGCCTGAGCAAGAAGTTCCTCTCTTGTAATCTGCAGGTTCTGCTCCTTTACAAAGTACTGACGAATCATCTGCCAGCGGAAGTCTTTAAGGAACAGGTGGAAATCCTTCTCAATCTCCTCCATTTTAAACTTGCCTTCGTTTGCAGTATAAAGCCATCTCTTCAGAAACTCTTCAGGAACTGAAATTGCAGCCTTTTCAATAAGGAAGTCGCGTGCGTCAATCATAAAGCGGTAATCGCTTTCGTGTCCGTACTCGCTCTTCATTCTCTCAAGAATTTTAGCTTCGAAATCTTCGGCTGAAGTTACAACTCCGGCTCCAAACATTTTATCAAAAAGCTCCTGGTTAATCTCTGCCTCTACAAATCTCTTAACCTCTTTAACAACAATTGTGTAAATTGGTTCGATTCCGGCAAGCTCCTCTTTAGTAACTTTAAGAAGGGCAGCTCTGTCTGTTTCGTTTGCAAATGCCTTGTTAACATCTACCTCAAACTCATCACCGGCTTTCTTGCCCATGAATTGTTTCTTGATTTTTTTATCCTCAACACTTCTTAGAGCAACATATGTTCCCTCGATGCGTGTCTCACCCTGAATAAGGTCTGCAATGATAAAGTCTTCATCATCTGCGATTACATCTGCAACTCCAAGCTGACCGTACTGTCTCAGAACATTGCTCTGATACTTTGTCTGCTCCTCTTTTGTGATGTCAGCTTCATAGTATACAACCTTATCATCTGCTCCCAGCGAAAGTTCTACTTTTGGAGCAAGTGCGATATCGAATACAAACTCCATATCCTCGCCACTCTGCCAGTCAACAGGCTTTTGCTCTGTTTCGTTAGCAAGAGGCTCGCCTATGATGTTGAGTTTATTGTCGTTGATAAAGTTGTTCAGTCCATCGGAAATAAGTCCGTTGACTGCATCTACCATAGCAGATTGGCCATGCATTTTCTCGATCATGGACATTGGCGCCATTCCTTTACGGAATCCCTTGATATCTGCATTCTTGCGGTAATCACTCAGGATCTTTTTGGATTTAGGGGCATAGTCCTCCTTCCCGATGCTAAGAGTAACAACGAGAGTCAAGTCATCAGCATTTCTTTGTGTAACTTTCATGTTAGTATAGTTGTTTATATTATCTCAAATAAAAGTAAAGCAGACAACCCGTAGGGTATCTGCTTTCTTGTGCGGGCAAAGGGACTCGAACCCCCACGCCTTTCGGCACCAGATCCTAAGTCTGGCGCGGCTACCAATTACGCCATGCCCGCTTTGGGGAGTGCAAAGGTAGAACAAAATTTTAAATTTGCAATACCGAATCACCCATTTTTTCCCTTTTGCAGCCTGACAAAGGCCCAGTCGTCCCTTCCGTCTGAAGATACAAACCTGAGTCCGGCACTCTCACCGGCCTTCACCACCATTTCAACATCCTTTTCATAGAATCCGCTCAAAAGTATAACCCCTTCAGGGACAAGAGCATTTGAATAGGATTGCATATCTGCAATTACAATATTTCTGTTGATATTTGCCAGAATCAGATCAAATTTAC
>PHDT01000030.1 GCA_002842695.1 Bacteroidetes bacterium HGW-Bacteroidetes-10
ACAAGAGCATTTGAATAGGATTGCATATCTGCAATTACAATATTTCTGTTGATATTTGCCAGAATCAGATCAAATTTACCAAATGAGGCGATTAATGACGCTTCACCTTCGTGAGCCGAAATTTTTGCGGCCACTCTGTTTCTTTTTGCATTTTCAAATGCCGATGCTACTGCGTCCGGATCAATATCTATTGCTGCCACAGGCGCCTGAGCACCCATCTTTGCAGCAAGAATAGCAAGAATAGCTGTTCCGCAACCCATATCAAGCACCTTTTTCCCTTTCACACTCTCCTCTAAAAGGTTCTTAACCATAAGGTGGGTTGTCTGGTGATGACCGGTGCCAAATGCCATCTTTGGATCAATGATAATGTTGTATCTGGTCTTGGGAAGGTTCTTGTGAAAGCTTGCCTTTATGGTGCAGAGATTCTCCACAGTTATTGGAGAAAAATTGGATTCCCAGAGGGCATTCCAGTTTTGTCCCTTCTCAAGCGAGTATTCAAAGGAAACATTAACAATGCCCGCACCGTCAAATGCAGAAAGCAGCATTTTAAGGTCGCGGGCAGAAAAGTTCTTCTCCTGAATATATGCCTTTACATACGGCTCCTCAGCTGTAAAACTCTCAAAGGGGAGCTCTCCAATCTGGGCAATAACAATATCGGCATTGTCATCAGAAAATGGTTCAATTTTTATGGATACCTCTATATAGTCCATTAAAATGATTTTGCTATTGCTACAAAATCCTGGGCAACAAGCGATGCTCCGCCAATAAGACCTCCGTCTACATTCTCCTTTGAGAAAATTTCCTGAGCATTCGATGGCTTGCAGCTGCCGCCGTAAAGTATTGGCATGTTCTCTGCATAGTCAGGGAACTTATCGGCAACTACCCTGCGGATATATGCGTGCATCTCCTCAGCCTGGTCAGATGATGCAGTTTTTCCTGTACCAATTGCCCAGACAGGTTCGTATGCAATGATAACATTTGCAAGTTCTACCCCGCGAAGTTTGTACAATACCTCTTTAATCTGAGCAGATACAACCTCAAAATGGCTGTTTGACTCTCTCTCCTCCAGTCTCTCTCCAACACAGAAAATTGGCTGCATACCCTCATTAAGAACAAGGTTGATTTTTCTGAGCAGAGATTCGCTGTTCTCTCCGTAATACTCTCTTCTCTCTGAGTGTCCGAGGATAACATACTTACAACCTGCATTGCGAAGCATTGCGGCTGAAACCTCTCCGGTATATGCACCTTTATCCTGATCTGCACAGTTCTGAGCAGATAGCGATACCTTAACTCCATTTTCGGAAAGGTACTTTCCCACAGTTACCAGATGTGTGAATGGAGGGGCGATTATGAGCTCAACTCCGTTATCGAGATCTTTTGTAAGGAACTCGAGCTGCTTTACGAGCATCTCCCCTTCCGGCAGCACAGTATTCATTTTCCAGTTGCCGGCAACAATTTTTCTTCTCATCTTGAGTATAATTTTTGGATTTGTATAACGCCGCAAAAATAACAATTTTTTTTGCACTATCTTAGCGCTCAAATTCCACAAGGCAGAAATGAAGGTTAAAACCGGTTACATCAGGGAGTATTCAGTGATATCGGCAGCGCTCGGTCTGCTTATCCTGCTTAACCTCATTCTTGGCTCTGTCATTATCCCTCCCCGGGATATTTTCGCCTCTCTGGCAGGACTTTCCGACCTCTCTTTTGTGAATGAAATTCTATGGGACTTCCGGATACCAAAGGCGATTACCGCTCTGTTGGCCGGTGTTGCCCTCTCTGTTTGCGGGCTTCAAATGCAGACACTTTTTAAAAATCCGCTGGCAGATCCTTTTATACTTGGAATAAGCTCAGGTGCAGGATTGGGTGTGGCTCTCTTTGTGATGGGTTTTTCTGCATTCGGAATCAGCCTGTCGGGCTCTTTTGCATTAAACCTGGGAGTGGCCGCCTCTGCATGGGTGGGTGCATTCGGAGTTACCCTGCTCATTCTGCTGGTATCATCAAGGCTCAGGGATAACACATCGCTGCTAATATTTGGTATTATGCTGGGTAGTGTTGCCAGTGCTCTTATTACGCTGCTGCAGTACTTTTCATCATCATCCTCGCTTAAGGCTTTTGTTGTCTGGACAATGGGAAGCTTTTCGGGGCTCACCTCTGCCCAGATCTGGATTATGAGTATGCTCATAGTTCCCGGCTTAATACTATCTGTATACAATATAAAGGAGTTAAACATTCTTCTTCAGGGTGAGGCATACGCCAAAAGTCTTGGTGTTAATCTTGAACATACCAGAAGAAGAATTCTTGTGGCAACAACACTTCTGGCCGGCAGCGTTACAGCATTCTGCGGGCCAATAGGTTTTATCGGGATTGCTGTTCCCCATATTGCCCGAATGTTTTTCAGAAATGCAGACCACAAGGTACTTATTCCTGCAACTGCACTTCTTGGAGCCGCAATTATGATATTCACCGATACTGTTGCACAGCTTCCCGGACAATCTGGAGTGATACCAATTAACACTGTAAGTGCCCTTATTGGTGTTCCTATTATTCTCATCATTATTCTTAAAAGTAAATTTATCTGATGGAGAGAGTACTGGAGACAAAAAACCTGTGCCTTGGATATAACAAGGTTATCTACAAGGAAATTACAACCTTTGCAGACAGGGGTGAGATTGTGGCAGTTGTTGGACCAAACGGAATTGGGAAGAGCACCCTTCTTAAGAGCATATCTGGAATTCAGAGTTTCCGCAGCGGAGAGATTCTCATTGACGGTAAGGAAATATCATCTTATTCTCATAACAGACTTGCAGAAAAGGTCTCATTTGTACCATCGCAAAGTCCAAGGGCAAGAAACCTCTCGCTCTTTGACATGGTCTCTTCAGGTTGTTACAATCGCACAAACTGGCTTGGACAGGTTGGCTCAAACGAGATGGAGTTCATTTATCACACCCTTGAAAGAGTGGGACTCACAGATTTTGCCGGTCGTGACTCCAGCAGGCTGAGTGACGGGGAGTTCCAGCGAGCCACCATTGCCCGTGCACTGGTTCAGGAGAGCAAGATTATTTTTCTTGACGAACCAACAGCCTTTCTGGATATTGAAAACAAGCTCACAATAACAAGGCTTCTGAAAGAAATTGCCCACGAGGAGGCGAGATGTGTCATATTCTCCACACATGACCTTCAGCTTGCAATTAAACACTGTGACCGAATCTGGATTATGGGGCGCGACAGTTTCAGCCATGGTAATCCGCAGGATCTTATAGAAAAAGGAGCCTTTGATACTATGTTCAAAGACTCCCCTTTAAAATTCGACAGAAACCTCTACACCTTCGTATAGAGTATTTCAATTTGCTAGAATGTTGTTGCTGCTGGAACAGGTGCTGTTTCAAGCATCTTTTTGATAGCTGTTGCAAGACGCTTAACACCCTCCTCTGTCTTCTCTTCATTCATGAACGAGAAGTTAATTCTCATTGTGTTCTTTCCGGAACCGTCACAGTGGAATGCCTCTCCAATTACAAACGCTACATTCTCTTTGATTGCTACATTAAAGAGTTCTGTTGAGTCGTAACCTTCCGGAAGTGTTACAAAAAGGAACAAGCCGCCTTCCGGTTTTGTCCAGGTTACACCTTCCGGCATATATTTTTCAAAACATGAGAGCATCTGATCTCTCTTTGTTCTGTACAGATCAATTGTTTTCTTCAGGTTCTTGTCGAAAAGACCCTTTTCAAGATATCTTGCTGTAACAGCCTGGTCAAACACAGGTGCGCACAGGTCTGTTGACTGTTTTGCAACAATCAGTTTCTCGATAATGTTGGTTGGTGCAATTACCCATCCGAGACGGAATCCCGGAAGGAATGTCTTCGAGAATGTTCCCAGAAGAATTACCCTTTCGTTATCCATAGAGTAAATGAGCGGCTGCTCTTCGCCGTCGAAACGGAGCTCTCTGTATGGACTGTCCTCAATAATGAGCAAATCATGTTTTTTGGCAACTGCAAGAACATCTTTTCTCTGCTGAAGAGTCATTGTGATTCCAGAAGGGTTCTGGAAATCCGGAATTGCATAAACGAATTTTGGTTTTTTACCGCTTCCAATGAGTGCCTTAACAACAACTTCAAGCTCTTCGTCTTTAGTTATTCCAATTGGCTTCGCCTGATATGACCAGAATGCCTGGAGGGCTCCAAGGTATGATGGAAGACCGCAGATAAGAGTATCACCCGGGTCAATGAATACCTTTGTAACAAGGTCAATAGCCTGTTGAGAAGAGGTTGTGATAAGAATATTATCCTTTGTAATTTGCAATCCTTGCGACTTGTATCTTTCGGCAAGCAATTCACGCAGTTTTGAGTTACCCTCTGTAGGACCATACTGGAGTGCAGAAGTGCTCTCCACTTCAAGTACCTCCTGCATGATTGTCTTCAGGTCTTCAACGGGAAAAGTCGACGGATTTGGAAAACCGCCGGCGAACGATATTACTTCAGGTCTGTTTGCAACGCTGAGCAGATCGCGGATTGCAGACCTTCTCATGCTTTTTGCGTTAGCAGATAGAATGTTTTGAATGTTCATTGCCATTATTTAAAATTGTTTTCACAAAAATAAAGAATTGTTATAAAAATTCAAACTTTTATTCACTTTTTTAATAAGAATGTTCATATTTCATAACAGGCCGTTATATAAATGGTCAGAAAACTAATATGGATTTTTTTCATACTTTTGTAAAAAAAGCATGTCAACTATAAGAATAACCAAAGAGTTCCGTTTTGAGGGGGCACATGCGCTCCAGAACTACGACGGAAAATGCAGACATATACACGGTCACTCATACAGACTTTTCGTAACCCTAAAGGGCTCACCCCTAAACGACAGCACTCATCCCAAAAGCGGAATGGTAGTGGATTTCGGGGATCTGAAAAGCGTTGTAAACAGAATGATTGTAGACCCCTTTGATCATGCGCTTCTGCTCAGAAGCGACGCACCTCTCAAAGAAGAGATAGCTGCGGCATATCAGAATGTAATTATTCTGGATTTTCAGCCTACCTGCGAAAACCTTGCGGTATACTTTGCAGGTCTGCTTAAGCCCAATCTCCCTGAAGGAACAGAGCTTCACAGCATTAAACTATACGAGACGCCAACATCCTATGTAGAGTGGCTGGCTTCAGAGAATACAGACCAATAATGAAAAAACTATATCTGATTGACGGGCACGCCCTCATCTTCAGGTCCTACTATGCATTTCTGCGAAGACCCATGATAAACTCCAAAGGGGTGGATACATCCATTCTTTTTGGTTTTATTAAGACTCTCACAGATCTCATCATAAGGGAGAAACCAACACATCTTGCTGTTGCATTTGACCCTCCTGCAAAAACATTCAGGCACGAACTCTATCCGGAATACAAGGCAAACAGATCTGAGACACCGGAACTGATAAAGAGTGCTCTGGAGCCGCTCACAGAGCTGGTACAGTCAATGTCTATTCCTGTTGTGATGAAACCCGGGTTTGAGGCAGACGACGTAATAGGTACCCTCGCCAAACAGGCAGAAAAAGATGGCTATACCGTCTATATGCTCACTCCCGATAAAGATTACGGGCAGTTGGTCTCTGAAAATATATTCCAGTGCAAACCAGGTAAAAATGGTGGTGACAACATACTTCTGGGTAAAGATGATATCTGCTCAGAATATGGCATCAAAGACCCTGCTCAGGTAATAGATATACTTACTATCTGGGGAGATGCCTCCGATAATGTGCCGGGTGTCCGCGGAGTTGGTGAGGTTGGTTCTAAAAAACTGATTCAGAAATATGGCTCTGTTGAGAATATTTATAAAAATCTGAGCGAACTGCCGGAAAAACAGCAGCTTGCCTTCAGGGAGGCAGAGGCTCATATTGCACTCAGCAAAACCCTTGTTACAATTGACACAAATGTAGATGTAGCCTGCAATGACAGAGAGCTGACCCTTGGTACTCCTCACTTTGTTGAGCTGAAAAAACTCTTCTCTCATTACGAATTTGGCTCTCTTATAAGGCAGATTCCGCAACTCGAAGAGATTTTCGAAACAGATGAAAAGATGTCGAATATTGTGACATCCGTGGAGAAGAGCTCAAAGGCTAATTCCCCTCTCTTTAGGGTAGCATCCGCCTCAGAGGTTATTGAAGCAGCTCAGACAGAGGGAAAGATTGGAATAAGGATGAGCAGCAGAAGCATTTACATATCAAGCCGTGAGCTTGTTGCCTCTGAATCCAGGGAGAGAATGCAGTCGTTTGCTTCAGTAATGGAGAATGAATCTGTAGCCAAATGCGGATACGATCTTAAACCCGCTGTAAGTGAATTTGCTGCTGCAGGGATTGAAATAAAGGGATTTCTTGCCGACATTGAGCTGATGCACTATCTGCTCATGCCGGAGCGTTCCCATAAAATTGAGATTCTCGCTCAGACCTATCTGGGAATGAACATAGAGTCACAAAAGGAGATGGTTCAGGCCGACCTTTTCTCTGCTCAGCCGGACAACACAAATGAGGCTGAAGATGAAAAGCTCTCTGCTGAGTGCTCTGTCCTTATTCCTCTTGCCGTTAAGCTGGAGGAGGAACTTAAGAGTGAGAACAACTTCCCGCTCTATGAAAATCTGGAGATGCCACTTTTAAGGGTGCTGGCAGATATGGAGAGAACAGGAATAAAACTGGATACCGCAATGCTTGGCAGCTACGGGAAAAAGCTTGCCCTGGAGCTTGAGGAGATAGAAAAATCTGTAAGAGAGATGGCAGAGGAGCCAAACCTTAATGTCTCATCACCCAAGCAGCTCTCAGTTGTTCTGTACGATAAGCTGGGTCTTGGTCCGGAGGTAAAAAAGGGCTCCGGAGCAAATAAGTCTACAGATGAGGAGACTCTTATGGAGATTTACGACTCCCACCCTATTGTCGCAGCAATTCTGGAGTTCAGAAACCTTAAAAAACTCCTTTCAACTTATATTGAACCTCTCCCGCTGCTGGTATCAAAGGAGAGCGGAAAAATTCACACAACCTACAACCAGGCGCTCACTGCAACCGGCAGGCTGAGTTCAATCAAACCAAACCTGCAGAATATCCCCGTGAGAACAGGAAGGGGACGGGAGATAAGAAAGGCATTTATCCCTTCTCATCCGGGAGGAGTAATTCTCTCTGCCGACTACTCTCAGATTGAGCTTAGACTTATGGCACATATGAGCGGTGATAACGATTTTATTGAGGCATTCCGCCAGGGAAAAGATATTCACTCGGCCACAGCCTCAAAGATTTTCGGGGTACCCGAGGAGGAGCTTACAAAGGAGCAGCGCAGCCGCGCAAAGACTGCAAACTTTGGAATCATATACGGAATATCGGCCTTTGGGCTCTCTCAGAGACTAAACATACCCCGTGCAGATGCTAAGAAACTTATTGAGGACTACTTCAGAAGTTATCCCGGTGTAAGGCTCTATATAGATTCCATGATTGAAAAGGCCAAAACCGATGGTTATGTTTCAACCCTGTATGGCAGAAAAAGATACCTGCCGGATATCAATTCTAAAAATCAGGTGGTGAGAGGTCTTGCAGAGAGAAATGCAGTTAACGCTCCTATTCAGGGAAGTGCTGCCGATATTATTAAGGTGGCAATGATACGAATTGCAGAGAGATTAAAGGAGGAGAAGATCAAAAGTAAGATGGTCCTGCAGGTTCATGACGAACTTGTTTTTGATGTTATTCCCGAGGAGATTGAGATTCTGCCGGGCATTGTGAGAAGTGTTATGGAGAGCGTTATTGAACTTTCTGTTCCTCTTACCGTTGAGTGTGAATATGGAGGAAACTGGCTTGAAGCACATTAAAAAATACTCAGACAAGAAGCTTGTTACCCTTGTTCTTCAAAAGAGGGAGGAGGCTTCATGGGTACTTGTTTCAAGATACCAGGATAAGATTCGGAAATTTATTATGCAGCTTGTTCCCGACCCTGACGATGCCAGCGACATCTCTCAGGAGGCCTTTGAAAAGGCTTTTCAGATGATTGGGAGCTATGACCCCCAGTACGCCTTTTCGACCTGGCTTTATACAATTGCCCGCAACAGCTGCATTGATTTCATGCGCCGCAAAAGGCTGAATGTCCGTTCGCTTGACAGCTTTACAGCCGGCGAAGAGATTGTTGGAAAAGATTCTTATGTGCCAAGTCCTGAGGATCACCTTATATTCGAGCAGGAGATAGATAAGCTCAAACGGGAGATTGAACACCTGCCTGAGTTGTACAGAGCTGTGGCAGAGATGAGATTCATTCATGAATATGCATACGAAGAGATAGCAAAAGAGTTAAATTTGCCTCTTGGAACAGTAAAAACAAGAATTAGAAGAGCAAAAGAGCATTTACATAAAAATGGAAGATTTGATATTGACATACTTTCCTGAACTCACTGTAAGGCAGAGGGAGCAGTTTGCTGCCCTCCTCCCCCTTTACAAAGAGTGGAACTCAAAAATAAATGTTATTTCCCGTAAGGATATTGATAACCTCTGCCTGCATCATGTCCTTCATTCACTTGCTATTGCAAAGGTTGTTGCATTTCCTGCCGGCTCAAGGGTTCTTGATGTGGGAACCGGTGGAGGATTCCCGGGAATTCCGCTGGCAATCATGTTTCCTGAGGTTTCGTTTGTTCTTTGCGACTCTGTTGGAAAAAAGACACTTGTTGCCCGCTCTGTTGCAGAATCGCTGGGACTGACAAATGTCATTGTTGAGAATGCAAGGGCAGAGAGCATTGAGGGTAAGTTCGACTTTGTGGTTTCACGAGCTGTTACCGAGCTCAAAAGCTTTCTTCCGTGGATATGGAGTTCGCTCCTTACCGGTAAGACCGGGGATCTCTCCAGAGGTGTGCTTTACCTAAAGGGAGGCGAACTGAAGGAAGAGATTTCTGCTGCTGCCGGGGTAATGAGGATTCCGGCGGAGAGAATCGGCATAAATGAGATCTCAAAATGGTTTAAGGAGCCTTTTTTTGAAGGAAAAATGGTGTTGTATATAAAACGTTAGAATAAATATTTGCGTTTAAAAACATTTTGTATATCTTTGCACTCCCCTTTGCGAATTAAAATAAAGTAAATATATATCATGAAACGCACTTTTCAACCATCACAACGCAAGCGCCGCAACAAGCATGGCTTCCGTGAGCGCATGTCTACACCGAACGGTCGTCGCGTACTTGCTGCACGCCGTCGCCGCGGACGCAAAAAACTGACCGTGTCATCTGAAGATCGTTTCTAACAGGTATACACGACATTCGCAAAAAGAGGCTTCAATGGCCTCTTTTTTGTTATATTTGCCATTCAAAACCAATCTGAATTTAATATGCGTAACAGAATAGGTTTCGACGAGGCAATGGCTCTGTACGAGAGCAACGACCTCAATTTATTGTCGAAACTGGCACTAGATATAAGAAGATCATTCAACGGAGATAAGGTATTCTACAACAGAAACTTCCATGTTGAGCCAAGCAATGTGTGCATTCACAGATGTACATTCTGCTCCTACAGAAGAGATAATGATAATCAGCCGGGAGCCTGGTCAATGGACATTGAACAGGTAAGGGAATATTGCAGGGAGAAGTACAAAAATTCAGAGACAGAGGTTCACATTGTGGGCAGTGTCCATCCGGGAAGAGGATTGCAGTACTATCTTGATGTTGTAGAGGCTGTGAGAAGCGAAATGCCGGCCGGTGTTGCGATCAAGGCATATACTGCTGTTGAGATTGATGACATGACCCGCTCCTCGGGACTGTCTGCCAGAGAGGTACTGATTGCTCTTAAAGAGAAGGGAGTTGAACTGCTGCCCGGCGGAGGTGCAGAGATTTTCAATCCTGAGGTGAGAAATAAAATCTGTGCAGACAAGACAGACGGTGCAAGGTGGCTCGAAATTCACAGGGAGGCACACAAACTGGGCATGAGAACCAACGCTACCATGCTTTTTGGACATATAGAGGAGAGAAAACACAGAATCGAACACCTGATGTCGCTGAGAGAGCTGCAGGACGAGACAGGAGGGTTTGACGCCTTCATTCCGCTTCTCTTCAAACCTGCAAACAACCCGCTTTCATATCTGGGAGAGCTTAATATAATTGAGGTTCTCAAGACATTTGCAATTTCGAGAATTGTTCTTGACAACATTCCACATATTAAGTCTTACTGGCCAATGCTGGGTAAGGAGATGTGCCAGCTGGCGCTTCTCTACGGCGCAGATGATATGGATGGTACAATTAATGACTCTACCAAAATATACAGTATGGCAGGGTCTAAGGAGCAGAATCCCCAAATGACTACTGATGATATCGCAAGAATAGCCTCAGAGGCAGGATTCACTGCAGTTGAAAGAGACAGCTTCTACAATGAATTGCCAAAAAAATAATAATTTTGCACAATAACTGTCAATTATGAAAAAGGTTGGAGCAGAGAACAAGTGGTACAAAAGCTGGTTCATGAAAGAGGTTTACAAGATTGCAGCAATTTTTGCCGCAATTCTTATTGTTGTGATAATACTTCTCAATATTATTACCAGACACAACTCAGAGCACGAAGTACCGGATTTTTCCGGGCTGAATTTTGAACAGGCTCAGGAGCTTGCAGATGCCTCAAGTTTTAAGGTTGAAATAACAGATTCTGTTTTTCTTCCTAAAATGGCCAGGGGAACGGTCTTCAGGCAGAACCCCGCTGTGGGAAGCATGGTTAAAAAGAACAGACGCATACTTCTTACCATTAACTCCATGACTCCAAAAAAAGTGGCAATGCCATCTGTTACAGGGTTCTCACTCAGACAGGCAAAGGCAGAACTTGTTGCCAGACAGCTCAGGGTAGGAAGATTAATTTATGTGTCCGATATGGCCACAAATAATGTTTTGTCGCAGAGACTTAACGGAAAATATATTGCACCGGGTACGATGGTTGAAACTGAGAGTGAAATCGATCTCGAAGTAGGGATCAGCGGAGACGGAGAGCGCACTTACATTCCGGATGTAACAGGTCTTCCTGTTACCACAGCAAGAGATCTCCTCATTGACAACTCACTTAACATTGCCAGAATTCGTTATGACGAATCGGTAAAAAACTATTCCGATTCGATTTCCGGCTTCGTGATTTCACAAAGCCCGGAGGCATCGGAGAACATACAGCGCCAGCTGGGCTCTTATGTGGAGATTACAATAACTGTAGACAAAGCCAAACTGGAGAGTCTCAGAAGCAACAAAAAAGATTGATGATAAAAGAATTCGACGAGGAAACTGACATTGAGTTTGATGAAATTGGTGACGACGAAGAGGCAGGCGGCTCCTTCGAACATTATCGTTTCGTGGCAGATAAGGGACAAACTTTTATCAGGGTAGACAAATATATTACTGCCCACATGGAGAAGACCTCCAGACACAGGATTCAGCTTGCAATTGGGGCAGGATATGTTCTTGTTAATGAAAAGGTTGTAAAGGCCAATTATATGGTCAAGCCCGGAGATATTATTACAATAGTTCTCCCGTATAAAAGAAAGGGCTGCGAGGTTAAACCGGAAAACATTCCGCTTGACATTGTGTACGAAGATGATGATCTCATGGTAATTAACAAGCCGGCAGGCCTGGTTGTGCACCCGGGGCACGGTCACTATTCCGGCACACTGATTAATGCGCTTGCTTTTCATCTGGGCATTTCTCAGGATGAGGATGCACCGGACGACAGAATGGGAGTTCTTGTGCACAGAATCGACAAAAATACCTCAGGCCTTCTGCTAATTGCCAAAAACGAAGAGTCTCAGCTTTTTCTGGCCAAACAATTCTTCGATCATACCATAGAAAGGAAATATGTTGCACTGGTATGGGGAAATCTTAAAGAGGATTCCGGAACCATTACAGGACATATAGCCCGGGATCCCAATAACAGAATGAAATTTAAGGTCTATCCGGATGGAAGCACCGGAAAACATGCCATAACACACTATAAGGTACTTGAACGCTTTGGCTTTACAACTCTTGTGGAGTGCGTTCTTGAAACCGGCAGAACGCATCAGATAAGGGTGCATATGGATTACATAGGACATCCGCTGTTCAACGACGACCGCTACGGTGGTGATAAAATTGTCAAGGGAACTCTGTATAACAAATTTAAAAAATTCATAGAGAATTGTTTTGAGATGATGCCCCGTCATGCACTTCATGCAAAGACTCTTGGATTTGTACACCCCACAACAAAAAAGAATCTCCTTTTTGCAAACGAGATTCCTTCTGATTTAAAGTCTGTAATTGAAAAGTGGCGTAACTACATGGCTGTCCGCTAGTGGAACCTTCTGCCTCCCATTCCGGGACCATGCATTGTTGGTCTGTCACCTCCACCCTGTCTGTTTCCGCCAAATGTGCCGAATCTCCAGGTAAAGCTTAACATGAAATACTGCTGAAGCGTGTTGTTCTCAACATCTTCAATATAGTTGTCTGTAGTTGTTCTCCAAACGCTCTTAGACTGATTCATGATATCAAATACCTTTAATCTGAGTGTACCCATATTCTTGAACAGCATCTTGGAAATCTCTGCATTCCAAACCACTGCAGGAGTATTATAGCCCTCTCCGTAACCAATGTAGAAGTTGTAGTCAACATCTGAGGTAAGGTTTATTCCGGCAGGCAGAGTCCAGTTGAAATAACCGTTGATCGCATTGTTCCATGTTGCAGGCTGACCCTCTTTCTGAATAGTATACCATGCATAGTTGTATCTGGCTCTTCCCCCTACGCTCAGCTCCAGCTTATCGCCCCTGTAAACAAAGCGAAGCATCTCATTGAAAGATAAAGTTGTGGTAAATCCCTTCTGAAGAGTTTCAAGAGTTCTCCCGGAGAAGCTCACACCTCTGTTAAGACCAACCCTTGAAAAGCTCATGATCGAAATCTTAGACTTATTAATAGGAGTGCTAAACATAAAGTTACCATTTACATTATAGGCTCCCTGCTCATTAACCGGTTTGGTATACTGAACACCTGAATTGTCATACCATCTCTGAGTCACAATTTTGTCCTGTGTATAACTTGCACTTAAGCTTGCATTAACTGTCCTGAATGTCTCTCTTTTTGTGTTTCTGTACTCAGTCCAGATTGAATGCTGAAATTCAGGAAGAAGATTCTCGTTACCAATTGGAATTAGAAGAGGATTTGAGTTATCTCTTACCGGCTGAAGCTGATTGATTGAAGGCTGATCTGTCCTTCCTCTGTAACGGATTCTCAGGTTTTCAGTATCTGAGAACTTTAAGTCAAACTGCGCTGATGGTGCAAAATTGACAACCGAACGGTTTATGGTTGTTCCGTCGCTTCTTACACTTCTTGTTGAAGATGGCTGAGCATTGAATCCCAGAACGTAGCTGTATTTCTCCTCATTCTTTCTTACATTGATCTCTGCAGCCTGGTTAATAAACCTGTTCTCGAAATAATTTGTGTACTCATCGTTCAGAACATCATAATTACCTGTGATATCATTGCGGTCGTATACCTTTTTGTCTGAATCTGAATAGCGGTAGTTGAACCTGTATGCAAGTTCCATAAAGTAGTTCTTGCCCAGCGGCTCAGTGTATGAAGCTCTGGCAGACATGTTGTATGACAGGGAATTTGTGTTGTAACGCTGGTCAACAATTGTAGAATCTGCATGATCACCAATAACTGTTTTCGACTGGTTCAGTCCATTAAAAAGTTCGTTATTGCTGTAACCATATCTCATGTTAACGGAGAAAGTTCTGCCCGGCTTAGTGAATTTCTGTCTGAACAGGAGGTCTCCCTCTATGCTTTGTGCATCATTCTCACCGCTTGAAAGGCTGTAACCTTCATTTATGGGGGTACCTGCACCACCCCTGGTCCAGAATGTCTTTGAATCATCAAAACGACCTTTATTAATACCAATATTAGGTCTGAAGAGAATAGATGCCTTGTCAGTCAGCTGATATTCGAAAGTGAGCGCAATCCTGTGTCCGTCTGAAAACTTTTGCGAACTTACATCCTGAGCATAATTAAATGTGCTGTCTTCAAGGAAATTCTGTTTGAGACTTTTGCTTATCGAGAGATTATCGCTGCCGCTGTAAAGGTAACTGCCGCCAATTTTTAGTTTCCCCCCTTTGAATTCAGCATTGCCGTTAACACCTCCCATCCATGATGTAGTGATTCCGCTTCCGCCAAAGCGCATAGTTGCTCCTCCTACACGGAATGCCTGATCTCCCATTCCTGAGTTGTTTCTCATTGCAGACATCATACTTCCTGCAATATCTGAAAACCCTCTGTTATTGGTATTGTTAATGTTGGCAACCGCAGTGAGCTGAGTTGTCTTGGTAAAATTACCAACCATTCCGGCACCCTGGTAACGATTGTCTGTACCATAACCTCCTGAAACGTTTCCAAACCATCCGTTCATCATACCAGGCCTGATACTCAGGTCAATTACAGTCTCCTCCTCACCATCATCAATACCTGTAAACTGAGCTTGCTCAGATTTTCTGTCCACTACCTTTACCTTGTCAATAATCTTGGCCGGAAGGTTTTTGGTGGCAAGCTGAGGGTCGTTAAGGAAGAAAGTCTTACCATCAATCATTATCTTATTTATCTCTTTTCCATTGGCTGTAATCTTGCCTTCAGAGTCAATCTCAATTCCCGGAAGTTTCTTCAGAAGCTCTTCCAGCATATCATTTTCTGTTGTCTTAAATGAGGATGCGTTATATTCAACTGTATCTTTCTTTACAATTATGGGATTACCCACAGCAGACACAATAACAGAGTTAAGGGTATTAACCTGCTCCTTGAGAGCAATTTTGCCCAAATCAAGCTGTCTGCTCTCACCCAGAGTTATGCTTCTAGTATATGTTTCAAAACCAAGAAATTCAAGTTTAAGTAAATATGTTCCTGCTGGAAGTCCGCTTATGGTAGCAGTACCATAGCTGTCTGTCAGTGCATATTTGTTGGAATTCCCATTGTCGGTCCGGGTAACCGAAGCTGTTGCAAATTCCACAGGCTCATTTCTGAGACTATCAATTACGGTTACCTTAACGGTAAATCCTCTCTGCTCCTCTTCCGCAAGTGCAGCAACGGAAAATGTCATTAGTGCCGCAAAAACGAAAATTAATCTAATTAGTTTCATAAAATATGTTTGGTTCTTTTTAATTCAATAAATCAACAACCCTTTGACAACCGAAAGGGCAAAAAGTTAAAGGGATTCAGAAAATTTTTATTTGATTCTTTCAGGATTCGATTTAACGAACGATTCCCAGCTTTTGGAAGAAGATTTGGCGACAACCGGGCCACTTGTCTGATAGTAGTGGCAAAGTGCAACTGCCAGCCCGTCCGATGCATCATAAAACTCAGGTTTTATCCCTGTATTAAGGATATTCATAAGTAGAGCTGCAACCTGCTCTTTTGATGCAGCACCCTTACCTGTTATTGCCAGTTTCACCTTTCTGGGTGCATATTCAAAGATGGGCATGTTTCTGTTTAGAGCAGCAGCAATTGCTGAGCCCTGTGCTCTGCCGAGTTTGAGCATGGACTGAATGTTCTTGCCATAGAAAGGAGCCTCGATTGCGAGTTCATCTGGTCTGTAATGTTCGATTAGCCCGGTCACCTCAATAAAGATTTGCCTTATTCTCAGGAAGTGATCCTTCTCCTTTCTGAGATCAACAACTCCCATTGTAATAAATTTGGGGCTTTTGGGCACAACCTCAATGACCCCGTATCCCATTATCTGAGATCCGGGGTCAATACCTAATATAACTCTGTTTTGTGCCATTCAGGCCGGTTAGTCTATGTATGTAAATCCGCAGTAGCTTCTGAGCACCTCAGGAATCCTTATTCCTTTTTCATCCTGGTTATTCTCAAGTAATGCAGCCAGAATTCGTGGCAAAGCCAGAGAGCTTCCGTTTAATGTGTGTGCAAGCTGAGGTTTGCCGTTCTCGTCCTTATACCTTAATTTAAGTCTGTTTGACTGGAATGATTCAAAATTTGATACTGAACTAACCTCCAGCCAGCGCTCCTGAGCTGCCGAATATACCTCGAAGTCGTATGTAAGAGCAGATGTAAAACTCATGTCACCGCCGCAAAGACGAAGAATCCTGTATGGAAGTCCAAGAGCCTTAACAATCGACTCAACATGTTTTACCATCTCTTCAAGAGCATCGTATGAGTTATCCGGGTGTGAAACCTGTACTATTTCAACTTTGTCAAACTGATGGAGTCTGTTCAGTCCGCGAACATCCTTTCCGTATGATCCGGCTTCTCTTCTGAAGCAGGGTGTATAAGCTGTCATCTTAACAGGGAGTTCACTGCCTGAAAGAATTACATCCCTGAAAATATTTGTAACGGGAACCTCGGCTGTTGGAATAAGGTAGAAGTTATCCAGACCCACATGATACATCTGCTCCCCTTTGTCCGGAAGCTGGCCGGTTCCAAAGCCCGATGCCTCATTAACCATAAGCGGAGGCTGAACCTCTGTGTACCCGGCTGCAGTATTCATATCCAGAAAATATGAAATAAGTGCGCGCTGAATTTTTGCACCCTTTCCCTTGTAAACCGGAAAACCGGCCCCGGTAAGTTTTACTCCAAGGTCAAAGTCAATGATATCATATTTTTTTGCCAGCTCCCAGTGAGGAATGGCATTTTTTAGTTCAGGAATTTTTCCGCCCTCTCTTACCTCAACATTGTCTGAAGGAAGTTTTCCTGCAGGCACAGATGTATGTGGAAGATTTGGCAGCTGAACAAGCAGGTCATTCATCTCGTTTGCCGAGTCGTTCATCTTGCTTTCAACAACTTTTGACTCCTCCTTAAGAGATGCAACTTTTGCCTTTGCGGCCTCTGCCTCTTCCTTTTTGCCGTTTTTCATTAGCATTCCAACCTCTCTTGCTATAGAGTTCTGTTCTGCAAGAAGCGAATCCAGCTCAGTTTGCGCAAGCCTTCTGGACTGGTCCAGAGCGTTTATTTTATTAATTATCTCTGTCGCGTCAAAATTCTTTACCAGCAGTCTCTCTCTGACAAACTCAGGCTGCTCTCTTAAAAGTCTAATGTTAAGCATATGATTCTATAATTGGAACTTCAAAGTTATGAAAAATATAGATTCCCACATTATTTTTTCAGATTCGCACATATCTGATTTTCTGCCCAGTTATTAATGATTTTGAGTATTATTTTAGTGCTCTAAACTTAAAATGAATTAGTTATGAATTCAAACCAATTCCAGGCTGGCTTGCCGGCAAAAATTATCATTTTAGCAATATGGGCGCTATCTGCATTTTCCTGCAACAAGGAGAGATTTCAGAACAAGATATGTACTCTCACAATCAATGTGAATACAGCACTCTCTACCAGAGCAACAGGATTAGGACTGGATACGACACCAAATATGCTTGCAACCAAAATTCTGCATATCATGATTTATGACAGTAAAAGCGGAGCACTTATCAAATACAAAAAACTTGATAACCCGGACTCTGTAAAGAACATTCAGCTGGCATTCAATGCCGGAGTAAGAGACATATATGTGCTGGGAAATCCTCAGCCTTCAATGGATCTGAGCAATCTTACGAATGTATCCGCAATAAGAAACATGATTTCTGACCTCAAAGAAGAGGATACTCCATTGTTCTCGTACGGAGGAGTCAATGAAAACAGGGAGGTTTATGATAATGCCGTCATGAACATCATCCCGTTCCGGCTTGTCTCAAAACTGATAATAAGAAGTATCAGGGCCGATTTTGCAGGCACGCCATGGGCGGGAGCACAGCTTACAAGCCCGCGAATATACATGACCAATGTTGTTCGCAATCAAAAAACCTTCTTCATTGAAGAGAAGATACCTAAAGTATATCTTAATAAAGATTCGCTTAGCCTCACTGACGGAAACGGAACCCGGATAAAAAATCTTCTCTGCGACACAATTCCGGTTAGTATTGGAAGTACACCCTATACAACAAGGCACCACTTTATCATGTATGCAAACTATTTTGACCAGTATGAAAACGAACCCGTTATCAATCCGACATGCGTTGTTATTGAGGGGTATCTGGGCGGAATCAAGACATATTATATGATACCGGTCAATTTCCCCACCTCATCTTCAAGCTGGACAGACGAGTTAATGGGAATAATGACAAATAAGATTTATTATTTGGATATAACCTTAAAGGGTATGGGCTCGGACTCCCCATCCCGGTCTCCTGTATCTGACAGCAGTACAATTAATATTTACTCCATCAAGTTTCAGGAGCACGACCTAGGAAACGCAGAGATCTGAAAACGGCGGGACACAAAAAAAGAGGGGCCGGAATTGCTTCCTGTCACCCTCTCCGATCTTTATCTTTCGAAATTTAGTTTGCAGGTGCAATAGCACTTACAGGACATACATCCGCGCAAGAACCACAGTCTGTGCAAATATTAGGGTCGATTTTATAAATATCGCCGGGAGAGATAGCTTCAACCGGACACTCATCGATGCAAGTACCGCAAGCGGTGCAATCTTCAGAAATTTTGTAAGCCATTATTGAAAAAGTTTTGATTTGGTTTAATGCCTGCAAAGATATAAAAAGGTTGGAATAGAACAAATACAAATGTATCTTTGTTGTGTCAACATTAAACTGAAAATGGTTATATGAGAACAATAAAGCTCATCCGGCCTGCGGTTTTATCTCTATTATTCATGCTTCTGGCTTTTACTGCCGGAGCTCAGGGCGCAGGTAACGGTATTATAGAATTTAACAAGCTTGTACATGACTTTGGCGACATAAGCCTTAGCTCAGGAAAGCATAGTTATACATTTACTTTTAAAAATACAGGAAAGCAGCCGCTGGTTATCCAGACTGTTATCTCTTCATGCGGATGCACAACTCCCGTATGGACAAGAAATCCGGTAAAACCAGGTGAGAGCGGAAAAATTGATGTAACTTTTCTGAACGATCAGGGCCCCTACCCATTTGATAAATCCCTTACAGTTTATGTTAGCGGACTTAATCGCCCATTGATTCTGAGAATTAAGGGTGTAGTTCACGAAAAGCCAAAAAGTCTCAGCCAGTTGTTTCCAAAAAAAATTGGAAACCTCTCCTTCAGGAACAATCTTCTGGACCTGGGGCAGATTGCACAGGGAGATTCAAAAAGTGATATTATTGCAGTAGCAAATACAAGTTCAAATTCTCTTAAGATTGAATTTGAAGGATTACCTGCCGGACTTACAATCTCTGCATCTCCTCAGATAATATCTCCCGGTAAAAAGGGGGAGTTGAAGATTACTCTCAACACCAGGGCACATAAACAGTGGGGAACGGTTAAATACAATGCATACCTCGTTTTGAACGGAAAAAAAGTAAGTTCGGAGGCGATTAATATACAGGCAAGAATCCTTGAGAATTTTTCAAACCTCACAAAAGAGGAGATTGACCAGGCTCCCCTTCCCATGGCAAACAACAGTGCGGTGAATTTTGGTTCTGTTAAAGCCGGAACTGAAGTTTCCCGGACTTTTGAACTTAAGAACCTGGGGAGAAAAGTCCTGCAACTTTATAAATATGACTCCAATTTAGATGGGGTCACCGTTAAGCATCCAGCTGCAATTAATCCGGGTGCAACGGCAAAAATTGAGATCAAGGCAAAAACTGAGGGACATACTGGTGATATAATTTTTCAGATTACATTTATTACCAATTCCCCATCAAGGCCGGTAATCAATCTTCTGCTTTCGGGCAATGTAACCAGATAAAGCTCCATTAAAAATGCACGACACCAATCATCACAAGCACGACAGCGCATTAATCGTGAATGAAGGCATAGACCAGCCTCCTGTGGTCAACCCTTATATCAGCAATTTCTATAAAAAAAACAGAGTAAAACAGTTATCTGTAAAAGATTATGTTGACGGGATACTTGCAGGCAATATGACAACGCTCAGCCAGGCAATTACCCTTGTCGAGAGCAATCTTCCGGAGCACCGGGAAATTGCCCGCAATATTCTTGAAGAGTGTCAGAAGCATACCGTGGAGTCGATGAGAATCGGCATAACCGGTGTACCGGGAGCCGGAAAAAGTACATTTATTGAGGCCTTTGGCGGAATGGTAACTTCCCGCGGCCATAAACTGGCTGTGCTTGCAATTGACCCAAGCAGCGAAAGAAGCAAAGGGAGCATCCTTGGCGACAAGACCAGAATGGAGACGCTTTGCTCAGACCCTAATGCTTTTATCAGGCCCAGTCCAAGCGGAGGGTCACTTGGAGGTGTTGCAAGAAAAACAAGGGAGAGTATTGTTCTCTGCGAGGCAGCAGGTTTTAATGTAATTTTCATTGAAACTGTGGGAGTGGGTCAGTCTGAAACAGTTGTTCACTCAATGAGTGACTTCTTCCTTCTGCTGATGCTGGCCGGAGCCGGAGACGAACTTCAGGGTATCAAACGTGGCATTATGGAGATGTCTGATCTTATTGCAATCACAAAGGCAGACGGAACCAACATAGACAAAGCTACAATGGCAAGAGCTCTCTATTCAAATGCACTTCACCTGTTTCCGCCTTCGGAATCTGGCTGGGTACCCACTGCCATGACTTCATCTGCGGTGACTAAAGCGGGACTTGAGGATATTCTTCAGAAAATTGAGGAGTATTTCTTAATGACAAAAGGCAATGGATATTATCATCACAAAAGAAAGGAGCAATCGAGGTACTGGATGTATGAAACCATTAACGAAGGTCTTAAGAACAGGTTCTTTGAAGATCCGCGCATAACCGGAAAACTTAAAGATTTCGAAGAGAGCGTAATGGAGGGCAAGCTTGGCTCTTTTGCTGCTGCTTCTGAATTACTGAGATTATATAACGAAAACAGATAAATGAATATATTATTAGATGCTTTAAAGAACAGCATTCTTATCACCGGACTGGTGATGATTATGATGCTGCTCATTGAATATGTAAATATTCACTCACATGGGGAGAGCTTCAAAAAACTTCGCAAATCACCTTTCAGACAGGTGGTAGTTGCAGCTTTACTGGGACTTGTTCCGGGATGCGTGGGCGGATTTGCAGTTGTCTCTTTGTATACACACAACCTGTTAAGCTTTGGGTCTCTTGTTGCAATGATGATCTCTTCATCAGGTGACGAGGCTTTCATTATGCTTGCAATGATTCCAAAAACTGCAATTTTTCTCTTTGTTCTGCTGCTTTTTACCGGCATTGGTGCCGGTCTTCTGGTGGACAGATTTATCAAGGTAAAACAGAGACCCTTTGCAGCTGAAGAGTTCTCTTTACATGAGGAGTGCTGCGACAAGAATGAGAATCAGCCTAAACATGATCACTCTCACCCGCAGATATTCAGCGGAAAGGGAGTTCCAAGAAAAATGACTAAGGAACGAATCTCAATTATGGCCGGAATAGCTGTTTTTATCATTGCAGTTGTGATGGGCCTTCTGGAGCACAAGCATATTGAAGGAGAGGGAGGACACGAAGGTCACGCTCATGAAATGGTTGCTGCAGCTCCTGCTGAGAGTCATACACATGCAGACGGGACCGTTCACACAGGAGGGCATCATGAAGCAGAGAGTGCAGCACAGGCAGAGATTCACGAACATAACGATGTTCATACAGCAGAATTCGATATCTTTTCAGAGAGGTGGATTAACCTGATTTTTGCAGGAGTGAGCCTTTTTGTTCTGATTCTTACAGCGAGGGCAAACGAACACTTCATCAAGAGACACCTTTGGGACCATGTTGTTAAGAAACACTTCAGGTCAATTTTTCTCTGGACTTTCGGGGCTCTTCTTGTTATTCACTTTGGGATGCAGTACCTCGACATCCAGCACTGGATAAAGGAGAATGTTATTATTATGATTCTGATTGCTGTGGCAATTGGCATTATTCCGGAGTCGGGACCTCACATGGTATTTATCACCCTGTTTGCAGGCGGAATGATTCCTTTTTCTGTTCTTCTGGCCAGCTCGATTGCCCAGGACGGACACACAGCGCTTCCACTGCTTGCAGAAAGCAAAAAAAGCTTTGTACTTGCCAAAGCTATTAATATTGTAATTGGATTTGTAATAGGATTTGGAGTACACCTGGCGGGATTTTAAAAACCCCGCCGGTCACCCCTCCGGTTATTCTCCGTTCATGGAGTTAAGAAACTCCATATTATTGTCTGTCCTTATCATTCTTGTTTTGAGGAATTCCATTGCCTCAACTGAATTCATGTCTGCAAGATAATTTCTGAGTATCCATATCCTGCTGAGGTTCTCCTTGTCAAAGAGGAGATCGTCCCTTCTTGTGCTGCTGAGCGTTACGTCAACTGCAGGGAAGATTCTCTTGTTGGAGAGTTTTCTGTCAAGCTGAAGCTCCATATTGCCGGTTCCCTTGAACTCTTCAAAGATAACCTCGTCCATTTTTGAACCGGTATCTGTAAGAGCCGTTGCAATAATTGTAAGCGACCCGCCATTTTCAATATTTCTGGCAGCTCCAAAGAATCTCTTTGGCTTGTGAAGGGCATTTGCATCCACTCCACCGCTCAGTACCTTGCCCGATGCAGGCTGTACTGTATTGAATGCTCTTGCAAGACGGGTAATAGAGTCCAGCAGGATTACAACATCGTGTCCGCACTCAACAAGTCTCTTCGCCTTCTCCAGTACAATATTGGCAACCTTTACGTGTCTCTCTGCAGGTTCGTCAAAGGTAGAGGCAATAACCTCGGCCTTTACGCTTCTCTGCATATCTGTTACCTCTTCAGGACGCTCATCAATAAGAAGAACTATCATGTAAACCTCGGGATGGTTGTCTGCAATTGCATTAGCAATATCCTTCAGCAATACAGTCTTTCCTGTCTTTGGCTGAGCAACAATGAGCCCGCGCTGTCCCTTTCCTATAGGGGCAAACATATCTACAACTCTTGTCGAGAGATTGTTGTGTCCATTGGATGTGAGGTCGAATTTCTCCTCAGGGAAAAGCGGAGTAAGAAAATCAAACGGTACTCTGTCTCTGATGAATTCAGGGCTTCTGCCGTTTATCTGCTTAACCTTTACAAGCGGGAAATATTTATCCCCCTCTCTTGGAGGTTTAATCTCACCGTTTAGTGTATCACCTGTCTTAAGACCATACAGTTTTATCTGTGACTGAGATATGTAAATATCATCTGGAGAGTTCAGGTAGTTGTAGTCAGATGAACGGAGGAATCCGTAACCATCCGGCATAATCTCGAGCACGCCGGTGGCTTCAACTTCGCCTTCAAATTCAATTTTTGGGCGAGGCTGATTCTCTTTCACCCTCTTCTCTCTGATATCCTGCTGATTTTGCTGTACAGGCTGATTTTGCTGGGGCTGCTGAGACTGATTTTGTGTCTCAATTGCATTCTCTGCACTTTCCGGAGCCTGCTCCATCTGAATGGCATCCGTATCAATAACCCTTTCATGGGTCTCCGGTCTGATTTCTCTTCTGTTCTCTGGTCGCTGGTTATTTTGCTGTCTGTCGTTACGGTTAAGCTTAACAAACTCTTTTACTGTCTGAGGCTGAGCAGTCTCCTGTCTCATCTCTCTTGTTACAGCTACAATTGCAGCTACCTCCTCCTCAGTACCTGCAGCAGCAGGAGTTATCTCCTTTGCAGCTGACGGCACTTCAGGTTTCTCTTCTTTCACCCTTTTGCGAGCAGGCCTTCCGCGCTTTTTGGCAGTAGCAGTCTCTGCATTGCCGGCTGATTCTGCTGCGGGCTGCTGAACCTGCTGAACCAGAATTTTATGCTGAGCCGGCACCTGAACCGGAGTCTGAGCAGGGACCTGAGAAGGTGCCTGAGAAGGTGTCTGTGAAGGTGTTTGTGGCGTTGTCTGAGGAACATTTGTCGTCTGAGCCGTTTCGGCAGCCTTAACTGCTGGTTGCGGCCTTCCTGACTGCTGAGGCACATCTGTCCTCTTTTTAGGTCCTCTCTTGCCATCTTTAGGCTGAGATTGAGGCTGAACCTTTGGCTGAGGCCTCTTTACCATAACGGGCTCGCCGGAAATGCTTCCAACTTTGGCTTGTTCGTCAAGAATTTCGTATATGAGGTCTTCTCTTGAAAGGTTTTTAAACTTGCTTATATTAAGCTCGTTCGCAATAGCAAATAAGTCTTCCTGACTCTTTTTGCTTAACTCTAATATGTCGTACATCAAAAAATGATTGGGAATGTATTGATTTATCTGAAACGTAAATCTCGTGAATTCACCGCAAATATAGTTAATTTCCGGAACTGAACAAAAAAAGTGGGGAATCCCCCCACTTATTTACAACGGAACTATTTGGCGGCAACAACATCTGCCTCAACCAGACTGGCTTTTGGAAGACCCGCAACTGCAAATGCAACCCTTGCAGGAAACGGCTCCTTATAAAAGGTCGAATAAACTTCGTTCATTATTGCGAAATCTTTCATGTCTGTCAGATAAACAGTTGTTTTAACTACATCTTCAAAACCATAGCCGGCCTCTTCAAGGATATAACCAATGTTTTTGAAAACCTGAATGCACTGCTCCTTTATTCCTCCGTGCACAAATTCACCTGTTGTTACATC
>PHDT01000031.1 GCA_002842695.1 Bacteroidetes bacterium HGW-Bacteroidetes-10
GAGATACAGCTGTTATGTCATATATTAAAAAGTTCCATCCGGAGGTGACTCCGGAGGAGATTGAAGCCTGGGAGAAGAGTAACGCTCTTGAGAACATGGTTATCAACGGGGAGAAAAGATATTTTCATTCGGCAGGGAGAAACCTCTTCAGAATTGACAGTACTGCAAGAAAATTCTTTGAAGGTGCAAACGGAAGACAGAGCGACTCCCTGGACAGGTTACTGGCAAAGTATATTCCTGAGGCTCTTGGAAAACAGGATGGCAAAATTGGCCCGGAAAATAAAACTGGCGCCCTTCTTGCTCCTGTAAAAATGAAGATCAGGTATACGCTCACAGTTAAGGCAGATGAGGTGCCTGCAGGTGAGGTGGTGAGAGTATGGATGCCCTACCCCAGAACAGATGTGCCGGCCCACAAAGATATAACGCTTATCTCTGCCAGTCAGGCTCAGTATCTGATTGCACCGGACAGCGAGGTTCACAAGAGCATTTACATGGAGGGAGTCACAAAAGCAGGAGAGCCAACAGTTTTCAGTTATGAGTTAAGCTACACTTCATACAACCATTACAACAGCTTTAAGCCGGAAGATCTTAAACCTTACGATGTAAATTCAGATTTCTACAAACATTACACTGCAGAGACAGGCAACCATATTGTATTCTCAGATAATATCAAAAATCTGGTTAAGGAGGTTGTGGGAGATGAGACAAATCCATATCTGAAGGTTAAAAAAATATTTACCTGGATAAATACCAACATCCCGTGGGCAAGTGCCAGAGAGTACTCTACAATTGATAATATTCCCGAATATGTTCTTGCAAACAGACACGGAGACTGCGGTCAGGTATCGCTCCTCTTCATTACCATGGCAAGATGCGCCGGGGTGCCGGCAAAGTGGCAGAGCGGATGGATGATGCATCCGGGCAACAAGAACCTGCACGACTGGGCTGAGGTTTACTATGAAGGAGAGGGATGGGTTCCTGTTGATCAGTCTTTCGGAAGAGTATACGGAGCACCGGATGAGGAATCCCACTGGTTCTTCACCAAGGGTCTTGACGCATACAGAATGATTGTAAACGAAGGGATTTCCGGAGAATTTTACCCTGCAAAAATTCACCCAAGGAGCGAAACTGTCGATTTCCAGAGGGGAGAAGTTGAGTGGAGAGGAGAAAATCTCTACTTTGGAAGATGGAGATACAAAATGGAGATTGAGTATCTTCCGTAATCAAACAGGCTGACCAGATCAGAGCTTTCTGATAAGATTGATACCGTCGCGCAGGGGTAGAATAAAATTCTCTGTGCGGCGGTCCTCTTTTACCATGCGGTTAAAGCGGATAATCTCCTGCGTCTGGGCGTCGGCAGAGGGCTCATGGGCATAAACCTTACCATCCCACAGGACATTGTCTGCAAGGATATAACCTCCGGGACGGAGCAGAGGAAAAACCATTTCATAATAGGAGCAGTACTCCCGCTTGTTGGCATCCAGATAAACTATGTCGTAGATTTTATTTAATGCAGGAACAATTTGGGCTGCATCGCCTATATGAAGGCTGATTCTCTCCCTCACTCCTGCCCTGTCAAAACCCTCATAAATGAAATCCTCCAGCTCGTCGTTGATTTCGACTGCATCAAGATGGCCTCCCTCAGTCAGACCCAGAGCAATTGATATAGCAGAGTAGCCTGTGAATGTGCCAATTTCAAGCACATTTTGCGGACTCATCATCCTGCATAATGTGGTGAGCAGCATCCCAACCTGAGGTCCGCACAGCATGCGGGCATGATTGGTTCTTAGGTGCGTCTCTCTTTCCAGCCACTCAAGAGCGGGGTGAATGCCAGAGGCATTCTCTGCGAGATATCTCTCCAGTTCTGCCATTTCTATTTATAAATAAGAGTTATAAGATTATCATCTGTGAATATCTCCTGTGCAACCTCTTTTATCTGCTCAGAGGTGATTGCCTCAAGTTTCTTCTGAACCTCCTCAATGGGTTCAACCTTTCCAAACACAAGAAGAGATTTCCCTATGTTCAGACATTGAGACTCCGCATTATCAGTAGAGATGGCAAGCTGACCTGTAAGCTGCTTTTTTGCTGCCTTAAGCTGCATTGGAGAGAGTCCTTTATCCTTTACATGAGAAAACTCTTTATTTATCAGAGAGAGACATTTCTCAAGGTTAGACTTGTCTGTTCCAAAATAGACAGAAAATACCCCGGTGTCAGAAAAAGGGGTGTAGGATGCATCAACTGTGTATGCAAGAGCGTGTTTCTCTCTTAGAAGCAGGTTAAGTCTTGAATTCAGTGCGGGACCTCCAAGAATGTTTGCAAGAAGAGCAAGAGGGAGACGGCGCTTATCATAGAGCGAGTATGCCCTCCCGCCTACCACACAGTGTGCCTGGTAACTTTTCTTGGAAATTATACTAATACCTCCGGCGTTTCCGGGAGCAATTTCTGCAGTTCTGAGCGGAACGACTCCCGGCTCCTCCTGAGGCTCCTCTGAACCAAAATATTTAAGCGCCAGCGCCTCGCACTTCTGAGGCAGGGAATCGGCCACAATAGAGAGAGACATATTGTTGTACCTGTAATGAAGCTTTGTGAAGGCAACCAGATCTGCCCTGGTAATCCGCCTTACGCTTTTAGGAGTACCCAGAATGTTTCCCGCCAGAGGATGTTGGCCAAAAAGCTGCTCTTCAAAATCGTCATAAATCTGCTCAGAGGGTGTGTCCTTGTATGACTTTATCTCCTCAAGAATCACCTCGCGCTCCTTGTCAAGCTCCTTTTCAGGAAAAATTGAGTTAAAGGCCAGATCATACAACAGCTCAACTGCCTTAGGCAAATCTTCCCGAAGGACGGTTGCATGAATTACCGTCTCCTCTTTTGTTGTATATGCATTTAGCTCTCCGCCGTATTTCTCCAGATAGTTGTTTATGCTTTTCGCACTTCTGTTTTTAGTACCCTTGAACAACATATGTTCGGTAAGATGGGCTATCCCATTCTGTGATATGTTCTCATCCCTGGTTCCTGCATTAATTGTGAGCGCACAATAAGCCACTGGAGAGGAGACCTTTCTGAATCCGAACTTTAGTCCATTTTTAAAATTACTTGTATATGTAGTCATTAGTTATCTCTGAAATGGGATTGATATTCTTTTTATATCCTCCCTTGTAAAACCTGCGGGAAGCCTGGACGAGATTTTATGCCTGCGGAAAAAGACCATCCTGTTGGATTGGGCATCGATGAGCATTTTATATGAATAAGAACCATTTTTTGGCTCTGAAGGGGAAATGGCAAGGCTGACTATTGTTTGCGGAGCCGCCTTCTGCATAGCCTCTTCTGCTGCTGCAGCATCTGAAAGTATGGCCTTTCCGTGAAAGAGCTCCTCAATATCCTCTTCTGTCACAGGATATCCTATCTCTGCCTTGTCAAATATTATGACTTTAGAGCCTTGCTCCTCAATCCTGTTACTATAGAAGGAGTTCCCCACATAGGCCTTGAGAATGTCCTCGCTTACATTTAAGATATGTTCCTGAATAATATCAATGAAAGCCGGGAAAAAGACAAATACCTTGCCGGTTTCATCTCCAACTGCCTGCAAAGGGAGCGATACAATCTCCTGCATTTTTGAGATTCCTTTGTCTGAGGCGGGACCGCCCTTGACCAGTGTAAGATACTCAATAGAGGCCTCTCCCTCTTTACGAAACTTACCCTCTACCCTCAACAGAAAGTAAAACATGGTGTCCCGCCTCATTTTTTCAAATTGCTGAGTAGAGCAAAACTCAAATTCAGAAATTTTCCAGCCACTCTTAACAGCGTCCATAAGAGCTAAATCTGTGAAGTCAGAGGCGTTTGAAACAACCATGGTCTTCTTGTTGGAAAAATTCCTGTAGTTGTTCTTTGCCTTGCCAAAAATCTCCTGAGCTTCCAGCTGGGTTGAAAAAATGAAAAGAGAGCAAAAAAGAGCTAATAATTGTCTCATTTGTATTGTTGTCATAAATGCAAAATTAGATAAAAATTCTTACTTTTGCCGTGTATGGAAAGATTTATAGTATCGGCCAGAAAGTACAGACCAACAAGTTTCGAGACGCTTATTGGTCAGGAAAATATCGCCAGGACACTCAAGAATTCGATTCTCAAAAATCAGCTTGCACACGCTTACCTTTTCTGCGGACCCCGCGGAGTGGGTAAAACTACCAGTGCCAGGATCTTCGCCAAGACAATCAACTGCCTCAATCTGTCTGAAGAGATGGACCCGTGCGGAGTTTGCGAGTCTTGCAAAGCGTTTGACGAGTCACGCTCTTTCTCGATACATGAACTGGATGCTGCATCCAACAACTCTGTTGACGATATCCGGCAGCTGAACGAGAAGGTGAGAATACCTCCTCAGATTGGAAAGTACAGTGTTTATATCATTGATGAGGTGCACATGCTCTCTCAGGCTGCTTTCAATGCATTTCTCAAAACACTGGAAGAGCCGCCTGCACATGCTATTTTCATTCTTGCCACAACAGAAAAGCACAAAATTATTCCAACCATACTCTCGCGCTGTCAGACTTATGATTTCAACAGGATTTCGGTAGAGGACATTGTTAAAAATCTTACCATTATAGCCGAACGCGAGAAAATTACAATAGACTCTGAGGCTATGCACATCATTGCCAGAAAGGCAGACGGTGCCATGAGGGATGCCCTCACTCTGTTTGACCAGTCAGTTGCATTCTGCGGAGAAACCATAACATACGAGCAGGTGATTACCAACCTGAATGTACTCGACTACGAGTATTATATAAGGCTCACAGATCTTCTGACTGAGGGTAACCACCTTGAGCCTCTGATTATTTTCGACGAAATTCTTTCCAGGGGCTTCAATGCACTGCACTTCATCGGAGGGCTAAGCACACACCTGAGAGACCTTCTTATCTGCAAGGACCCTAAGAGCGCAAGGTTGCTTGAACTGGCCCCTTCACTCATAGAACGATATAAACAACAGGCCTCCCGCACTTCGCTTGAGTTCCTGTACAACGCACTTAATATTACAACAGCCTGCGAAGCAACCTATAAGGCAAGCGGCAACCAGCGTCTTCACATTGAGTTTGCCCTTGTCCGCCTGTCAAGAATTAATCAGCCGGTTGCTGTTGCAGCAGTCCCTGCATCTTCGCCGGCACCTGTGTCTGCGCCTGTTCTAACTCCTGTTGAGACTCCTGTTCAAACTTCTGCTCCAGCACCAGAAGCGGAGCAACCTGTGATTGAACCGGCCCGCCCTGTAAAGGAAGCGGAGCAACCCGTGAAGGAATCGGCCCAGCCGGAAACACCTGATTACAAGCGAACAATGTCCATAAAAGGGATGATGAAAAAGGCTGTAGAGCAGAATGCACAAGTTATCCGAGAGACTCCCAAGGAGATTGGCACAGAGCCGTTCGATATGGAGAAGCTTGAAAAAGTATGGATTGCAATGGCCGAATCTGAAATGGGTCTTAAGAGACTTGCCACTGCAATTTCTGATACCAAACCGGTGATTTCTGATGATACAAAGATTCACTTCAGGGTGAGCAATGATCTTCAGCGGGACTGGATTGTAAAAAACTGCAAACTCAGGCTGGAGAGTTTCTTGCAGGAGAAGCTTGACAACAGGAATGTCTCTCTGCTTGTTGAGGTAGTTACTGCAGAGGAGTCGGGAGACAATAAATTATACATGCCTGAACAGAAGGCAGGCTTTTTGCTTGAGAAGCACCCGGAACTAAGGGAACTTCAAAAGGATATTAAACTGGAGTTGAAGTAGGGAAGAAAAGAGAAACAAATGAGATTATACTGTACAGACCTGGTAAAGAAATATGGAGTCCGCACCGTTGTTAAGGGTGTTTCAATTGAGGTGGAGCAAGGTGAGATTGTTGGACTTCTTGGCCCTAACGGAGCCGGAAAGACAACTACCTTCTACATGATGACCGGGCTTATTAAACCAAATGCCGGAAGAATTTTCCTTGACAACGAAGAGATTACAACTCTTCCAATGTATATGAGAGCTCAGAAAGGGCTTGGCTATCTTGCTCAGGAGGCTTCTGTTTTCAGAAAGCTGAGTGTGGAGGACAATATAATGTCTGTTATGGAGCTCCATAATTATTCAAAAAAGGAGCGGGAGGAGAGACTGGAGGTACTTCTGGACGAATTCAGCCTTCATAAAGTGAGAAAAAGCTACGGAATCCAGTTATCCGGAGGAGAGCGCAGAAGGTGTGAGATTGCCCGTGCGCTTGCGATTGATCCAAAGTTCATTCTGCTGGACGAACCATTTGCAGGAGTAGACCCTATTGCCGTTGAGGATATTCAGCATATCATTGCCAACCTCAAAACAAAAAACATCGGGATCATTATTACAGACCACAATGTTCACGAAACGCTTGCAATTACAGACAGAGCTTACCTGCTCTATGAAGGAAACATTCTGGAGAGCGGTACGGCAGAAGTTCTGGCAAACAATCCTGAGGTAAGAAAAAAATACCTTGGCGAAAACTTCGAGTTGCGCAAGGCTGTTCTGAAAGGGAGAAAAAAAGATACCGGTACCGAAGCTGCGGAGCGGGGGGTTAAACCTAAAACATCTCCTAAACTAAAAAATGAGAGCAGCGTCAGTACCGATATGTTGGATTACAGCGAAAAATCTAATAAGCTGGAAAGAGGCGAATAACTGCGCCACAATTTCTGTTAACTACCTCGTTTATTTAAACTTACAGAACACAAACTCTTCACCATGAAAAGTTTGTGTTCTGCATTTAGTTGTATCACAATCTGTTAACAGAAATTGCGTCGGAGATTACCTGTTTCCTGCGCCATTCATATGCTCGCCTGTTCTGAAATGAACAGAGCGTCCTTGTTTACCCGCGCGTCCCATCTTACCTGACATGCCCATCATTCCACCTCTGTTTCCGCGGAGGTCAAACTGAACCCTTTGCTCATCAGTCAGGAGGTTTCTCACATTGTTTCTGTGCTCTGCCATAAGTTTTAGCTTTTTGTTCTGAAGAGCAGAGATCTCATCAATTTTTGAATTGACTGATTTCATGTTTGGTTTGTCAACCTGCTGAAGAGTTCTTAACTGAGCTCTCTTTTCATACAATTCGTTTGAAATCTGAAGATTTTCCTTTTGCTGTTTCAATCGAAGATCCTGAATCTGTTTTTGCTGATCTGCAGTAATTCCGGGAATAAGACATTCTGAGTTTGCTTTCATGAAGCCCTCGCCTTGACGTTTAACAATAATATTTTGTTGCTGGGCGGTAACAGTTATGGCTAATGCCATCATAACCAATAGAGTAGTAATTTTTTTCATTTTTTTTGTTGTTTAAAATGTTTCTCTGCTTATAGGACTAAAAAGCAAGAAAAAGGTTTAATTAGAGGAAAGAATTTATACCTTTGCCGAATTAATTTTTGGCAACTTTCAATAATTAAATATATCAATATGGCAGAAAAATTATTTGATGAGTTTTCACCGGTTTCCACCCAGCAATGGGAAGAGGTGATTACAAAAGATCTTAAAGGCGCCGACTACGAGAAGAAGCTCGTGTGGAAGACTATGGAGGGAATCTCGGTTCGTCCATACTATCGCGCCGAAGATTTGACAAATCTTAAGCACATGGGTACTCTGCCTGGTGCTTTCCCTTATGTCAGAGGTACAAAGAGTGACAACAACTGGCTTATCCGCCAGGGATACTGCGCTCATGAAAGCTTTCAGAAAGCAAATGAACAAGCTGTTGAAGGGATTGGACGAGGAGTGGATTCAGTTGGTTTTTGTCTCGACGGAGGCAAACCTGTTTCAAAAGAGAAAATGGAAATTCTTCTGAAGAATATCGACCTTGAAAAGGTTGAGGTAAACTTCGAAGGTTGCTCTTGTGCAACACCATCCATCATTGAATCTTTCATTGCCGTAGCCGTGGCAAGAGGCTGCAAGTCTAAAGAGGTAAAAGCTTCATTTGACCTCGATCCGCTCAGATCACTTACAAAAACCGGAAATTTCTGCTGTGGCAACTACATGGCAAACTTTCGCAGATGTCTTGAGATTGCTGCAGATTTCCCAAATATTAAAATTGTGGGTGTTGAGGGCTATGCATTCAACGAAGCCGGTTCAACTTTAGTTCAGGAACTTGGATTTGCTCTCGCAATGGGAAGCGAATACATGAACCTTCTTACAGGATTAGGCTTCACAGCAGACGAAGCAGCGTCAAGAATCAAATTTACTCTCTCTGTTGGTTCAAATTACTTTATGGAGATAGCTAAATTCCGTGCAGCAAGAATGCTTTGGGCAAATATTGCAGATGAATACGGAGTAAAAGAGGAGAGTTCAAAGAAAATCTGCATCCACGCTGTTACCAGCCAGTGGAATCAGACAGTTTATGACTCGTATGTTAATATGCTAAGAGGAACAACTGAAGCAATGAGCGCTGCTCTTGCAGGAGTTGATTCTCTCGAAGTGCTGCCTTTCGACTATCAGTACCGTGAGCCGGGCGAATTCAGCAACCGTATTGCCAGAAACACACAAATCATTCTTAAGGAGGAGTCTTATTTTGATAAGATTGCCGACCCTGCTGCAGGATCTTACTACATTGAAAACCTAACTAACTCAATAGCTGAGGAGAGCTGGAAGCTCTTCAGGCAGACTGAGGAGAAGGGCGGATACACTGAGGCATTCAAAGCCGGATTTATTCAGGCAGAGATTAAAGCTTCATCGGCTAAAAGGGATCTTAACATTGCAACAAGAAGAGAGATTATTCTCGGAACAAATCAATATCCAAACTTCTCTGAGAAGGCAGATAAAGATGTTACTCTTGATATTGTTACCCGCGGTTCAAACTGGGAAAGAAGCGAGAATCCTGTTGCCGAGCCTATTGAAAAATATCGCGGAGCTCAGGCGTTTGAAGCTCTCAGATTTGCTACCGAAACCAGCGGAAAAGCCCCTAAGGCATTTATGCTCACATTCGGCAACCTTGCATTCTGCCGTGCACGTGCACAGTTCTCAAGCAACTTCTTTGCTGTTGCAGGCATTGAGGTAATTGACAACACACGCTTTGCTACAATTGAGGAGGGTGTAAAAGCCGCCTTTGAAGCAAATGCAGATATAGTTGTTGCCTGCTCTTCAGATGAGGAGTATGCTGAGTTTGTCCCTGCAATCAAATCCCTTCTGGGAGATAAAGCTATCCTTGTTGTTGCCGGCGAGCCTGCATGCAAAGAGGAGCTTGTTGCCAAGGGAGTAACTAACTTCATCAGCGTTAAGAGCAACGTTCTTGAAACACTGAAACACTATCAGCAACTGTTGGGAATTAAGTAGTAACAAAAAAAAGATTTGAATATGCGTCCAAAATTTTCAGATATAAAATATGCCGGAGGCGCTGCTCCCAAAGCGGGAGAGAGCGTTTGGATGACTCCGGAACAGATAGGGGTTAAAAGCGTCTATACAGCTTCTGACCTTGAAGGTCTGGAGCACCTCAATTATGCTGCCGGTATTCCGCCGTTCCTTCGCGGACCATACAGCACAATGTATGTAATGAACCCGTGGACTGTTCGTCAGTATGCCGGATTCTCAACAGCAGAAGAGTCAAATGCATTTTACCGCAGAAACCTTGCTGCAGGTCAGAAGGGCCTTTCGGTTGCCTTTGACCTTGCAACTCACCGCGGATATGATGCAGACCACCCACGTGTTGTTGGTGACGTTGGTAAGGCCGGTGTGAGCATCTGCAGCGTAGAGGACATGAAGGTTCTCTTCGACCAGATTCCACTCAACAAGATGTCTGTATCAATGACCATGAACGGAGCAGTTCTTCCAATTCTTGCCTTCTACATTGTAGCCGGTATGGAGCAGGGAGCAAAACTCGACGAAATGGCAGGTACTATCCAGAACGACATTCTTAAGGAGTTCATGGTAAGAAATACCTACATCTATCCACCTGAATTCTCAATGAGAATCATTGGTGATATCTTCTCTTTCACTTCGAGAAACATGCCTAAGTTCAATTCAATCTCAATCTCCGGCTACCATATGCAGGAGGCAGGAGCTACCTGTGACATTGAAATGGCATATACTCTTGCAGACGGACTTGAGTACCTCAGAACAGGTATTGCAGCAGGGATGGATGTAGACCAGTTTGCTCCGCGTCTCTCTTTCTTCTGGGCTATTGGTATGAACCACTTCATGGAGATTGCCAAGATGCGTGCAGCGAGGATGATCTGGGCTAAACTGGTTAAACAGTTTAACCCTAAAAATCCAAAATCGCTTTCACTCAGAACACACTCTCAGACATCGGGATGGTCACTTACTGAGCAGGATCCGTTCAACAACGTTGCAAGAACATGTATCGAAGCGATGGGTGCAGCACTTGGCCACACTCAGTCACTTCACACAAATGCTCTTGACGAGGCTATTGCGCTTCCAACAGACTTCTCTGCCCGTATTGCAAGAAATACCCAGATCTATATTCAGGAGGAGACAAACATTACCAAATCACTTGACCCTTGGGCTGGTTCATACTATGTGGAAAAACTCACTGCAGAAATTGCAGAGAGAGCATGGGACCACATTCAGGAGGTTGAGAAACTGGGCGGTATGTCAAAAGCTATCGAGACTGGTATTCCTAAACTCAGAATCGAAGAGGCTGCAGCCCGCAAACAGGCAAGAATTGACTCTAAACTTGATACAATTGTAGGTATTAACAAATACAAACTTGACAAGGAAGATCCGCTCGAGATTCTCGACGTAGACAATACAAAGGTTCGCGAGTCCCAGATTGCCAGACTTAAAGAGCTCCGCGCAAACCGCGACGAGGCTAAAGTGAAGGCAGCTCTCGCAGCCATTACACAGGCAGCAGCTAACAAAACCGGTAACCTGCTGGAGCTTGCAATCGAAGCTGCAAAGGTTCGCGCAACCCTTGGCGAAATCTCTGACGCTTGCGAAGAAGTAGCCGGAAGGTACAAAGCAATTATTCGTATGAATACAGGTGTTTACTCAAGCGAGGTTAAAAACGACAGCGAGTTCGAAAAAGCTAAAGAGCTTGTAGCAGAATTTGCAAAGAAAGAGGGTCGTCAGCCACGAATCATGATAGCAAAACTTGGTCAGGACGGACACGACCGCGGAGCAAAAGTAGTTGCAACAGGTTATGCCGACTGTGGATTTGATGTTGACATGGGTCCTCTGTTCCAGACTCCGGAAGAGGCAGCTAAGCAAGCTGTTGAAAACGATGTACACATTGTTGGAGTCTCTTCACTTGCTGCCGGTCACAAGACTCTTGTGCCGCAAATAGTGAACGAGCTTAAAAAGCACGGCCGCGAAGACATTATGGTTATTGTGGGAGGAGTAATTCCTGCTCAGGACTATGATGCTCTCTATAAGGCAGGCGCCGTTGCAATCTTTGGCCCGGGAACTTCAGTTATGGGAGCCTCTGTAAAGCTTATGGAACTTCTTTTGCAGAAATTCGAGTAAGAAGTTTTACTTAATATTAAAAAAGAGTGTCAAGGATTTGACACTCTTTTTTTTTGCAATAGAGAGCAAAATGTGAAAATCTAGAAAAGTTCCTTGAAGGTCAGATAGAACAATATTGTTATTGCAATTAGCACAATAATAAAATAGAGGATTTGCACAAGGAGTGTTCTCAGGACTATTGTTTTCCAACGGGCACCATAAAGCTTCCGGCTTCCCGATACAATATAGACAGGATATAGCATAAGCAGCCACGCCTCATAGGCAGAGCTCTTATCCGGGAAAATCAGGTTGACTACCAGTATTAATATGAATAATATAAAAAGAAAGGAGTGAAGATTGATGGCAAAAATAAAATGGCCCAGGAAATATCGCTGATACTTTCTGAACATAATCCAGAGAAACGATGCAAAAAGCGGCATAAGAATAAACAGAGACCAGGACATAAGAGAGAAGAATCTGCTTGAATAGTATTGTTTATCTTCATTTATACTGGTTATGACATCTTCTGCCTTTTTTGCATCGGCGGGATCTATCTCCTCTCCGTTGGCAGAACCGTTAATGGTTATTACATTTTCAATACGGGGTCCCTCTTGTTTGTCTGCTTCATTAAAACTAGACTTGAACGTAATGTTCATCAACATAAAGAAGATAAAACTGATAAAAATATAGAGTCTGAAAGGGGGCATATATCTGGCCCTTTTGCCGTGAACATAATCGAGAGGAACCTCGCCCGGTTTAAGAAAGATTGCTTTAAGCGTTTTGAAAAGCCTCGTATCTAAGGCCCACATTGTCCCGGCAATGTCAAATATCAGCACTTTGAATGGCCTGTCAAAGTCTTTAACCGACTGACCGCAATTGTTGCAATAGTGTCCTGTAAATTCCGTTTCGCAATTTTTACATTTAACTGCCAGGGGTGCAGCCTCAAAGAACTCTCCCGGTTCAAGATTCTCAACGTTTTGTTCAGACATATATATAAGGTCTACAGATTAATAATTTCAAACATTCCTCGGTCTGCCATTGTTATGAAGGCAGTTTTTTCATCATTCGACAAAACAATATTGGAGCACAGCTTTCCTTTGAGCTGAATCTCTCTGAGCAGGACTCCGCGCGGAGAGAAAATGGCTATGGTCCCTTTTCCGTGGCGGGTTATGTAAAGGTTTCCGGCAGAGTCGCACCTCATTCCGTCCATTCCAAAGTCAGGAAAGGTTGTGAAGAGTCTCTTGTTCTCAACTGTTCCATCCTTTTTGATATCATAAACCCAGACACTCCTCTGAATTGATTCGTTAACATAAAGAAGCCTCCCGTCCGGGCTCACCTCCACCCCGTTTGTAGTCCCGATGTTCTTTTCAAGCAGAACGGTCTCTCCCTTAGCGGTAATGAGCCATAGCTTTCCTGTAGACTCCTTCCAGTTTGGGTCGCTCGCATAAAGGCGGCCTGTTTTTAGACAGAGGGCAATATCGTTAGGCTGATTCATAGCCGGGTTGTGCGCAAAAACAGATATCTCCTTTGTTGTGGGATTTACCTTTAGTATGTTGTGTTTTGTGTAGTCTGCAATGTACATGAATCCCGCTTGGTCAAAGCGGATACCATTACCTACCGAACCCTCAGGAAGAGTAACAAAAAGCGATGCCTCGCCGGCAGGAGAGATTATGCCAATAGTTCCCTGTTTGAAAACATTTACTGCATAAAGGTTTCCGGCCTTATCAATGGCAGGTCCCTCAATACCTTTTGTAAATGTCCATTCAGGAAGCAGATCTTTTGACTGAGATTCCTGTGCCGTTGCTGCACAGGAGAAAAGCATTATGATTAAAAGGGGAATTAGCGTCGCTTTCATATCTTAAATTTTCACGAATTTAAGAATGATTTCTTTAAATGTATTTGATTCTTACTCTTTTCATCATATTGGAGCCTTCGAGCAATACTTTCAGACGGCGCACAAGATTTCTTCTGATCTCCATTTCTACCGGAAGCGAAGGGTCGTAATGGGCTTCGTTAATGCGCGTACCCATTAGAATATCAATAATATCACTATCGAGAATATAGCGAAGTATCTCACCGGCAGAGGACTCCTCCGGACGGTCGCCCTCCCTGAACTCCTGAATAAGATCTGCAAGGTGTCCCAGGGTAAGAATTCCTTCAGTTACAAGCTGGGCTCCCTCCATGCGGGCTGTCGCAGGCAGGTTTGCCTTTACCTGCTGGCGACCGTCGCCCGAAATCTTCCGGCCAAGTTCTCTTGAGAGAATCTGGGCAGTTGTACCTCCGCAGACAATCTTGTTCCCCGGGAATGAATCAAAAATGGCAGCCATCTCTGAATCCCTCTCTTTGTCAAAAGGAGGCCCTGTACAAATCAACAGCCGGCGCGGTGCACGCAGATATACAACTCCGCAGGTTATGTCGTCCCTGGCAATAAAAAGGTCGTTGTGGAGAGCCTTCTGCATTATAAGCTTTGAAAGATCCCGGGCAGATACATCCGGGTGTTTTGTGACATAATCCTCCACAAATGCAGCAACTCCGCTCCTCTCCCATCCCATGGGAAGAGCCGTGCTGCCAAGCCCGCTCTGGGTAACTCCATCGCTCAGAAAAATGAGACGATCGCCCTTAAAGAGCATAAGCTGGCTCTCTAAAAGAGTTCTCTCACCCTGCCGTGTGGAAAGGCGAAGCTGATTCTTCCTCGGTTCATAATGTTTGCTGCCCCTCAGCAGAATAAAATCGGGATTGTCAAACTCTACTATCCTTGCCTCTCCGCTTTTGTCAATATCCACAATAGAACAGGTTGCATAGCTTATTTTTTCGCCTGCATCCTCGGGAAGTGTGTCCAGAATTGTACTAAGAGAGTCTACAATTGGTCTGTTCTGAAGCAGGTAATTCATGGCCATGGAGGCTGTAAGGGTACTTAATACATTTGCCCTTATTCCGCTGCCAAGACCATCTGAAAGTACCGCGGCAAATCGTTCCCCGCCGGAAATACTTCTGGAGATAAATGTGTCACCGCCCACAATCTGGCCGTTTTTGAACTGCTGACTATGTGCTATCTCTATGAAAAATTTTGTATCATCTCCAAAGAACATAACTACCTCCTTTTATCCTTATCTATCACAGAATTGAGTACGCTCTCCGTAAATGAGGCACTCTCTCCCAAAATATAGGCAATTCTCTGAACTGACTCTGCATTATGTCTTATAACCTCACGAATTTTATCAGAAATAATCTCCTTTATCACCTGTGAGTCGTCTATGTTCTGGACAATTCCTAAGAGCATCTTGTGGGGCTGAATTGATACAATTGAGAGGGAAAGAGAGCCACGCTCTCCTCTGATATCAAATTCACTTGTCTCATCACCTGAGGCAAGTACTGCCGAGAAGTATTTATGGTAAGGGACAATTTTCCTTAGGTCTGCTCCACGCAGCCCGCCAAGTGCCTCAGCAATCATTGAGAGCTCCTCTCCGCCCATCTCGATGAATTTGTCGTTTGCATCAACAACCCTGAGGTTTTCATCTGCAAGCACAACTCCGTAAGGCATCTTCTGAAGCAGAATGGATGCCTTGTTCTGAGCTTCGCGCCTCATCTGCGAAATGCACATCTCTCTCTCTGCCTTCCCTTCAAGAAGAGCTCTTGCATACTCCCTGCAGTTGTCGTATCCGCAACCGGAACAGTTAAGTTCATCTGCTTTGGAGTGCTTTCCCATAGATTCAAGCACCGCCTTTATATCGCTCTCGCTGTATGCACAGTTTATTTTGTATTGCAGTTTATATTTCTCACTGGAGAGGTCAATTTTCACTTTAGGAAGTGATATTGCCAGACCTGAACGTTTAAAGATGTCGAAGTCGTTAAGAAGTCTGTTCCTTTTGGCTGCAATACCTCCGTTTTTTCTTGTTGCGGGACCCTTTATACATCCGCCTTCGCAGGCCATAAGTTCGATAAAGAGTTTGTTTTCCGGCTCCCAGGATCCCATTTCACCACAAATCTCCATAACTGACTTCATTCCTGAAAAACTCATGAATCCAGCATCAACAGGCTTTATCTCTTTGCACATTGTGCTTATCATTCCGTTATCAACAGGAAAGAGACCCGCCCTTTCAGAAGCTCCTATAAGAAAGCCCTCCGGTAATGTAATTCTCTCCATGTCCTCAAAGCAGATTCCCTCAATATCCATGAGCTTTCTGTACTCCTCATAGGTGAGAGTTGCGTCAATCTCGTCGCCGTAAATGTCGCTCTCCTGTTTCTTTGCTATGCAGGGGCCAATAAATACAAGCCTTGACTTTGAATATCCGGCTGCCCTGAGCATTCTGGCATGGGCTATCATTGGTGAGACAAATGGAGCAAGGTTTTTCTCCAATTCCGGATAGTATATCTTGATATAGTCTACAACAGATGGACAGCAGGTCGCAAGTACCACATCTGTGTTGCTCTGTGACAGATAATCTGATGTTGCTTTTGCCACAACATCTGCACCAAGCGCAGTCTCAGAAACTCCTCTGAAACCCAGCGCATGGAAGGTTTTGATAAAAGACTCGAAAGGGACATCATCAAAATCTGATACAAAAGAGGGAGCCAGACACGCAATAACATCATATCCCTGGTCGAGCCAGTCGCGGACAGTGTCCGACTCCTCTCTGTATTTCTTTGCTCCTGCCGGACACGCATTGATGCACTGTCCGCAGTGAATACAGGTCCCGCTAATTACCGAGGCGCTGAATGCCTCAACCTTGATTGACTTTACCGGACATACCTTTATGCATTTATAGCAATCCTGGCAATTAATCTTTTCGGTGTAAATGACGAGTCCCCGTTCCATAATCATATGTTTTATAAAAATCCCTTCTTATCAAGTGCTCCCAGCTGCCTGGTTGCAGCTTTTGAGCCCGTTATAACGCTGCATCCGTTTACGCAGCCTCCTTCGCACATCATAACCTCTATAAGTGATGATTCTGACTCTTTTGATGCAACCATTGACTTAAGGAGCTTTACGGCATCCTTATCGAGTCCGTTTATAACCTCAGCCGAGAGTTTATCGCTATGCCTGGTGTATTGTGCCACTGAGGCTGCAACTCCGCCGGTTCTTGCATACAATCTTCCGCTCTTTTCAATTGATGTGTCTGGTGATATTGGCTCGCATAGTGCAATTTCTATTCCGCGGGCTTTAATCATGGCATCAAACTCCTCAAATGTTATTACAAAATCTGTATTCTTGTCATAATAACCCTCTACTCTCTTTGCCATACAAGGACTTACAAATACAGTAACCGAATCAGGATCTGAATTCTTAACCATCTCTGCAGTATATGAAGCCGGTGTTCTTGTGTGAGATATGTAAGGAACAAGCTCAGGCATTTTCTTCTCGGCCCAGGCCTTGTATGATGGGCAGCAAGAGGTTGTCATAAATGGCTCTCCCTTCTCAAGTATTCTCTCCTCCCACTCCTTTGCCTCATTTTGAGAAGTAATATTAGCTCCGGCAGCTACCTCTACCACCTCATCAAATCCAACCGCTTTAACAGCACCAAGTATCTTTGAGAATGGCTCCTGATACTGCCCCGCAAGAGCAGGAGCAACCATTGCCACAACCTTTTTGTTCGGATCCAGCAGATTTTCAATAATCTGAACAAGGTAGGTTTTCTCCATTATTGCACTGTACGGGCAGGCCTCCTTGCATTTTCCGCAGAAAACACATTTTGACCAGTCAATCACCTCTATACCCAGCTCATTCTTTGAAATTGCCCCAACAGGACATGACTCTTCACAAGGAACAGGTGTATATACAATAGCATGAAACGGGCAGGCTGCCATACATCTTCCGCAGTTAACACACATCTCCGGATGAATCTCTGCTCCTTTTCTTATTGTGATGGCCCCTTTGTTGCAGGCATATGTACATGGGTGGCCTACACATCCGCGGCATATATTAGTTACTGTATAGCTTTGTTTTACACATGAACTGCATGCCTCATCTACAACAGTAAGCATGACATCCGTAAACTCTCTCCTCTTTGAGGACATATCTACATAATCGCTTAGTCTTGTAAGTTCATCTGTTTCGTCGCTGACATTGAATCCGAGAATAGTCATGAGCCTGTATTTGATCACAGCTCTGTCTTTGTGAATGCAGCACCTGCTTAGTGCCGCAGATCTCGGTCGCATTTCCAGGGGAATCCTGTCTATCTCCTCTCTTAATAATCCTTTAAAACTCAGCTCGCATACTCTCTGTAGGAGCTCCCTTCTTATCTCCGTCGCCTGGTGGTACATATCATTAAGTTTTCGGGGGCAAATGTAGATATTAGAAGTTACAAATTGTAATATTTTTATAACAATTTGTAATCGCCAATAAATCCGCAAAATAGAGGGTTTCAGAAAAAATAAATTTGGAGCGAATTGTTAGAATCAATAGATTTGCAACTCGCAATAGTGATGAACAGAGAGAACCTCATACAATTTCAGCCGGACAGCAATTCATTTGCTGCCTTCTCTCTCATGTTTTCATCAATGTCAATGATGATGATGCGAATGCATCGCAAGATGCTGGCATAATTCCGGGTCTTACGCAGATCCATTGGGCAGGACCCAAAAAATCCCCTTCAGATATTTCTTAATAAATCATCATCAAATTCATTTATCATGAGTGCACAACACTTTGACACCCTGCAGGTGCATGCAGGCCGTATAAAATCTGGTTCAAACGGACCATGCGCCACACCAATATTTCAAACTTCATCATTTCTTTTTGACGACTCAGACCACGCCGCAAAGCTATTTGAACTTAAGGCACCCGGTCACATCTATACAAGGCTCTCCAACCCAACTACCGATGTTCTTGAACAGAGAATAGCCGCACTTGAAGGAGGAACTGCTGCTGTAGCAGTATCATCCGGGCAGGCATCCCAGTTTCTGGCAATCCAGAACATAGCCGGAAGCGGAGATAATATAGTAAGTTCCTCTTCCCTATACGGAGGCTCATACAATCAGTTTAAAATCAGCTTTGCAAAACTTGGAATAGATTTTCGCTTTGCGCAAAAAGGGAATATTGAGAACTTCGAAAAGCTGATAGACTCCCGCACAAAAGCCATCTTCATAGAGACAATAGGGAATTCAGATTTTTATATTCCGGACTTTGAAAAGTTTGGGGAGCTTGCAGCAAAGCATCGCATTCCGCTTATCGTGGACAATACATTTGGCGGAGCCGGATACCTCTTCAGGCCGCGCGAATGGGGGGCAAATGTAATTACACATGCGGCCACAAAATGGATAGGAGGACATGGTACCTCTATAGGCGGAATTGTGGTGGACTGCGGAAACTTCGACTGGAGCAACGGGAAGTTCCCGGGATTCACTGAACCATCTGACTCATATCACGGATTGAGTTTCTGGGAGACATTCGGGCCTGGTTGTGATGCGGGTAATATTGCATTCGCCCTAAAGGCAAGAGCAGAAGGGCTTCGGGACTGGGGCTGCTCGCTCTCTCCATTCAATGCTTTTCTGATACTTCAGGGAAGCGAAACTCTGTCACTCAGGCTTGAGAGAATACTCTCAAATACTCAGCAGCTTGCCGAATGGCTGGAGGCACACCCAAAGGTTGAGAGGGTTAACTATCCGGGGCTAAAAAGCAATCCAAACCATGAAAACGGAAAGAGATACCTCAGAAACGGGTTTGGCGGAGTGCTCTCATTTGATGTCAAAGGCAACAGAGAGCAGGCATCTCTGTTTGTGAACTCTCTGGAGCTGCTGAGCCATCTGGTGAATGTGGGCGACAACAAAACCCTCATCAACCACTTTGCCTCAACAACACATGCACAGCTTGGGGCAGATGCGCTCAGGGCTGCAGGGATTGGGCCCAACACTTTGAGGGTATCAGTTGGAATTGAGCATATATCAGACATACAGATAGACATTGAGCAGGCATTCAGGAGGGCCGGTTTATGATAAGAGGCTCTTTCAAATATAACAGAGAATTTCTCTTTGAGAGCGGTGAAAAGCTTGATGAGCTGGAGATAGTATACCACCACACCGGAAATTACTCTCCGGAAAAGAGAGTAATCTGGATTTGCCATGCTCTTACGGCAAATTCAAATCCGGAGGAGTGGTGGGATGGTCTGGTTGGTCCGGGAAAACTCTTCGACACTCAGAGATACTATATTATCTGTGCAAATATGATTGGTTCGTGCTACGGGAGCAGCGGTCCGGCAACTGCAGGACCCGCCGGTGCACCTTATATGCTCTCATTCCCTCAGGTAACTGTGAGAGATATAGTAAACGCACACAATCTGCTGAGGCAGGAGCTGGGGATTGAGACGATTGACCTTATAACCGGAGGCTCCATAGGGGGATTTCAGGCTCTGGAGTGGAGCATTATGTATCCGGATATTATTAAGAATCTGCTTGTGATAGCCTGCAATGCACGGGTATCTCCGTGGGGAACGGCTTTTAATGAATCTCAAAGAATGGCACTCTTTGCAGACAGCACCTTTGCACAGCAAAAAAGTATCCGCGGAGGCGAAGCGGGATTAAGAGCAGCAAGATCGGTTGCACTGATATCCTACCGCTCCTTTGAGGGGTACGGAATTACTCAACAGGAGGATAGTGATGATACGCTTTTTGCAGCGAAGGCGGGAAGTTATCAGCAGTATCAGGGTAAGAAACTCTCAGACAGATTTGATGCATATTCATACTATACACTCACCCGCTCAGTTGACAGTCACAACTGCGGCAGGGGAAGAGGAGGAGTTGAAGAGGCTCTTGGTAAGATAAGGGCAAACACGATTGTAGCTGGAATAGACAACGACACTCTTTTTCCTCTTGAGGAGCAGAAATTTCTCCACAAGAACATTAAAAATTCTAAATTCGAACTTCTTGAATCTAAGTGGGGTCACGATGGCTTTTTGCTTGAGTGGGAACAGACCGCAGAGATTGTGAAGCGACACATAAACTTCATTAACTAACTATGCAAGTATTGAAATTTGGCGGCAGCTCAGTAGCTAACGCCGCAAACATATCAAAAGTGGCTGCTATCACGGCAGATGCAGTAAAGAGGGACCGGAGTGTTCTGGTGTTGTCGGCGATTGGCGGCTGCACGGACGGCCTCATTGAGGCCGGCCGCGCAGCCGCCATGCAGGACCCGCGCTACCTGACTATCATTGACAATCTTGAATCCCGTCACATCGAAATCATTGATGAACTCATACCAATCGATTATCGCCCTGCAATAGAGCTCAAGGTAAAGAACCTCTTCAACCAGCTCAGGGACGTATGCAAGGGCGTTTACTCTCTCAGGGAGCTGAGCCCCTACTCACTTGACCTCATCATGAGCTTTGGGGAACTTCTCTCCACCCGAATTGCGAGCGTAAAATTCACCTCAATGGGGATTAGCAACCACTGGACAGATGCCCGCGAAATCATCAGAACTGTGAGGCATGGTGAAATAAATACAGCAGATATCAGCAAAACATATTCAAATATTCGCAAACTACTCAGCAGCGAGAAGTCAAGGCTTCATATTATTCCGGGTTTTATCTCGTCCGATGCTCAGAAGAGGACTACCACCCTGGGCAGGGGTGGCTCGGATTATACCGCATCACTTGTTGCCGCCGCTGCAGGTGCAAGGGTTCTGCAAATCTGGAGTGATGTAGACGGAATGATGACTGCAGACCCGCGTATTGTTCCCGATGCAAAATGCATCAGACATATCTCTTACAAAGAGGCTCAGGAGCTGTCTCACTTTGGCGCAAAGGTAATTTACCCGCCAACAATTCAGCCGGCAATTGAGAGCGGAATTCCTATTGAGGTAAAGAATACATTTGCTCCGGAAGTAGAGGGTACATATATTGAATCATCACCACCTGAGACAAGGGGGAAAATCCGGGGAATTTCCGGAAGCAGCAACATTGCCCTTCTCTCAATGGAGGGGAGCGGAATGGTGGGAATCCCGGGCTACTCATCAAGACTATTTGGAGCCCTTGCATCGGCCGGAATCAATATCATTCTCATTACCCAGGCCTCATCTGTTCATACAATGTGTGTGGCTATATCCGAGTCCGATGCAGATAAGGCAAAAGAGGCAGCAGACAGTGCATTTGCCTACGAGATTAGTCTTGCAAAGGTAAACCCGCTTACTGAGGAGAGAGGTTTTTCAATTATCTCGCTTGTTGGCGACGATATGAAAAACCAGTCAGGTACTGGCGGTAAGATGTTCAACGCTTTGGGAAGCGAGGGAATAAATATCCGTGCAATTGCTCAGGGCTCGAGTGAAAAAAATATCTCTGTTGTGGTTGCAAGTGAAGATCTGCAGGAGGCAATGAGGGTTGTACACAAAGAGTTCTTTGGAGAGCGCAGGGAGAGAATCAACCTATTTATCGCCGGCTACGGAAATGTGGCAAAAGAGCTAATCAGGATTATCTCAAAAAGAGACGATATTGCAATTGCGGGTATATCCAACAGCCGCAAAATGGTCATCTCCAAGGGAGGAATCGGCCCGGATAAAATTGCAGAGGCTCTTGAGGCGGGCGAAGAGGCAGATATAGCAAAGTTCCTTTCAAAGGCAACCGATCTTGGGCTTAACAACAGCATTTTTGCAGATTGCACTGCCGACAGGATTGTCGCCTCCTC
>PHDT01000032.1 GCA_002842695.1 Bacteroidetes bacterium HGW-Bacteroidetes-10
CACATGATTGATATGTTTCAGATTACCGAAGCATTTGACAAATATAAAAGCTCAATGGAAAAGGTGGGAAAAGCTATTGACAGCTACTCCTCAAACACAATGCTTGATAAAATTTTATATCTGGAACTGGCTCTCTTCTCATTCCTCACAGGCAATAACGACATGCATCTTAAGAATTTCTCAATGATAGAGAGCAAATCCGGATGGGTATTATCGCCTGCCTATGATTTGCTGAACGTTTCAATACTGATCCCTAAAGATGATGAAGAGCTTGCTCTTACTTTATCGGGTAAGAAAAAGGGGCTTAAATGGGAGCACTTAGCACAGCTGGGCAAGGGGATGGGATTAACTGACAAACAGATAACCGGAATATTAGCGAGATTTAAACGGGAGTCTCATCTGGCAAACGGGTTACTTGATAAATCGTTTTTATCTGCCGGGATGATCATCAAATATAAAGAGCTCATGGAAAAGAGATTCCGGCAGCTATAATTCAGATGCCGGAATCTATCAATTCTCTTCGGTTTTTTAGTATGACTATTTCAACTCAAACCGGGCAATAATATTTTATTCGTCCTTTAAAATGTAAATAGTCCCTTTATTTTTCCCGACAGACTCAATAATTTGTTCGGCCTTCATATACTGCAAATCCTTTTTGAGGGTGTTGACAGAGGTGTCCGGCATACCGGTTACTATATCAGACAACTTTACAGGCTGATTGCCTGAAATGTACTCTTTAATCCTCTTCTGCCTCTCGTTCAGATATCCGCCTTTGGATTTAAAGAGATCATATTTTTGCTCAAGTCTGATAATCAACTCCTCCATGGATTGTAAAAAGAAGAGCATCCACTTGTCGATTTTTTCCCGCTCTGAATACCTCTCCTTTTGCCCATCCATAAGAGCCTCATAGTACTGTTTCTTTTTCTGTTCAATGAGATTTTCAAATGATACATACTGAATGAAAAGATAACCGTTCTTAAGCAGGAGCAAATTGGTAAGCAATCTGGCAAGCCTCCCGTTACCGTCCTGGAAAGGGTGAATTGATAAGAATTCGTAAATAAATAATCCGGTAACAATCAGGGGGTGAATTGATTTTGCTGAAAGCTGACTATTTGTCCACTCTATAAGGCTGTGCATCTCGCTCTCGACAAGGTGAGGCTCGGTTGTGTTAAAAATGATTTTTTTGGATCCGTCCGGGTAACCGGCCACAACCTGATTTGGCAAATTTTTATAGAGGCCCCTGTGCCTGTCATCCTTTGTGCTGTATTTCAATAACATCTGATGTAACTGCTGAATGAAATTTTTCGAGATGTCAATTGTTTGATAGTTATTATTAATAATTTCCAGCACATCAAAATAGCCGACAACCTCCTGTTCGTCTCTTGATTTTAAATCTGTTATGCGGATATTGCTGAGGAGTTTTCTGATTTCATCATTACTCAGCTGAGCTCCCTCAATTCTGGTTGATGAACCTATACTCTCAATTGTGGCAATTCTCTTAAACTCCTTCAGATAGACATTCTCTTTACCTTCAATTAACGCCCACCTTCCCCTGAAGGAGTCAATAAAACTTATTGACTTTAATATTTGCTGGTTAGTCTGAAAGTCGAAATGGATTTTATTTATAAAACCATCCATAATGTATCCATATTTTATCTATACAAATATAATGGATTTTTTAAAATATATCCATACTATATCTATAAAATATCTATTTCATGACTGTCGACCAGTGTGTGTGAATTATTTTCCATTGTCCGTCCGGCTCCAGTCTGTAGACCTCTGTGCAGTTCCACATAGATAGCACCTCTCCTTTGTAAGTGTGCAGGGTGAAGGTGAGGATTGCCATATTATTCACGGCGGTAACTTTTGGGCCAACCATTTCGTATCTGGATACTTCAACTATCCCTTTGATAGGCTCGTAGTATTTTGTAAGATTGTCAAGACCCTCCAGCAGCTTTTCGGTTACGGGGTCGAAGTAGGTTACATCTTCTGCCGATATCTTCAGATATCCGCTGGGATCGCCCTGATTCCATTTCTCAAGCGCCCCCTTTTCCAGAGCGATGATTGTCTCCGAAATCTCCGGATTTATTGTCTGCGAAAAACTCATTCTAGATTTGCTTATACACTTCGTCAAATGGGACGCGCATGCGGTCACCCCAGACTCCTCCTTCGGCACGGATTCCGCAGGATATAACCATATTGATTCCGGCGCCGGCAGGCAATTTCAGAATCCGCCTTACCCTGATGCCGTCAAAGCCCTCCATTGGGCAGGTGTCGTAACCTTCGGCGGCCATGGCGAGCATAAATGTCTGGGCGGCCAGAGCGCAGGTTTTGTGGACGACAACACGGGCGTCGGCCTCAGAAACCTGATATGTGATTGGTCTGAATAGGCCTACGGGGCTGACGAGGATTTTGCGGATAATTCCGAGGATTCCCAGAAAGCGTGAATAGAGTACGGGCATTACATATCCGTAGTACATCTTCCAGGTTTTGATGCGCTTTTCTCGCTTCTCTTTGGGGCTGTTTTTGAGCACGTTTTGGGTTTCGAGCTCAACGAGCTGCTTCGCCCTTTTCAAGTAGAGATCCTGTCTGGTCACAAATACAACCATCTGCTGTGCCGATGTTGCTGCTTGCTGGCCCAGGCACGCCACCGCTAGTTTTTTGAGGGTTTCGGGGTCGGTAATGTGGTAGAATTCCCACATCTGCATATTGGAACTGTTGGGCGAGAGCGATGCCAGTTTAAGGCAATGTTTTACTCTCTCCGCATCGATGGGGGTATTTTTGTATAGTCTGACAGAACGACGGTAATTAACGATTTCTTCGAAGGTCATATTTTGTTGTATTTATCTGCTGAAAACTTTTCTTTTGCACAAATATCAGATTAATCCAAAACATATAGCAATAAAACTAGGGCCGTTTAATCCGCCGTGCATTATTACTCCAATCCATGAGTTTTTAGTTCTCTGGACTATGTAGGATTGAATAAAAATAAGTGGAATGAGCGTAATGAGCAACTGCCATCCAAATGCAACATGAAATAATCCCCAGCCAATACCATGAATTACCCATGTATATTTTCCAAATGCAACCTCTTGTCTTGGCAGCATCACTCCTCTCCACAAAAACTCCTCTCCGAGGATATTCAAAATCCAGTATGGAAGCCACACTAAAAGGAGCCAGTATCTTCCTTGTGTTAATGGCTCAAACGACATGAATGCCGGAGAGTGATCGAATTTTCCAATCAATAACTCCATGCCCTTCATTATTAATCCGCTGAATATCCCAACCAGGATTAATCCGGCTATACTCCATAAAATGTCTCTTTTTGTAATTTTCCGAAATCTTAAACGCTCAACCCATGTTTTCCCGGAAATTCCAAAACCTTCGGCCTTCAATATTAATATGCCGGTAATAATTAATGGCAGAAAAATTCCTAATCCTGAAACAATAAACCAAAAGAGGATTGTCTCCTGGCCTGTCGTTTTACTTAAATAGGGAATTAAATATTTGGTCAGACAAAACATTAATATTGCTGCCGGAATATAAATCAGGAAAGAGTGAAACAATCCAAGCTTTTTGATCTCTGTTTTGGGTTCCATGATTTTTGTGGTTTAATTGGCGGCAATTATACCATTTTTATTCAATTCTGCAGTCACCAACTCTATTAAATAGCTCACTATTTCATTGTTGAATTAATGAAAATTGAATCTTTATAAACATGTCGTTCAGTTTGAGATGAGAAAAACAATCTAGTAACAAGAGTAAAAATTAATTTTTTATCCGGATTTGATGCAATTAAAAATTCTCTACAACGGGTTCTTTCAAGGCCTGGATTAAACTATCAATGACTTTTTTAACCTTATTGTCTAATTCAGTAAGAATTTCCAGGTCTCCTTTATACAGTTTTTCTTTCTTAAAGAAATCATCAAAATCAGACTCAGAGGTATACCTGCTGCCTTCTGATGTTATGTTAAACATTGCTTTAAAGTGAGTTAAGGTATATTTATACTTGTTATCTTTGAATTGGAGCTTTGCCGAACAAGTAATATTATCATATGAGTAGTTGCATTTACTGCATTGAATTTTGCCCAAATTGATGTTAACTATAATAATCCCGTTTCTCTCATCTTCTAACTGAACCGGACTATATGTCAGCGTTGAAGGATAGTTCGAGGCAACCCATTGTTTTGTCTTACTGAAGAGATCTTGTTTGGATATATTCCCGGATGTTGAAACCACATCTTCATAATATACAGTTCCATTTTTGGTAGAAACAGGCTGAATTTGTTGTCCGCTTAATAAACTGGTGTTGATTATAATTGACAATAATGATGTCAAAATCAATAAAATATTTTTCATGGCTGATTTTTTTAGATTGGCTTTATGCTGAATGACAAATTACCAGCTTAGTGTTACTGTTGTTTTGGAAGCTGCCTTTCCCTGAATAGCCTCGAGTCTGGTTAAAAGTTTTTCGACATCCTCACTAATCTTACCGGTAAGTCCATTAAAAACTTCCGATTGTTCAAAACCTCCATAGTGTCTTTTGCTTCCCTTATCAACCTCAATTCTTATGTAATCTCCGTCTGCACTGGATTTATAGTCAAATATTTTTGTTCCGTTTATTTGAATATTAAATGCAGTATTATTGTTGTCGGAAACGTATACAAGTATATTCAAGAAATACTCCCCGGCTAATAAATTTGTACGCCAGAAGGTTGGATAAAATTTAACCGGTTTAGTTACAATAAGCCCGCTCTCTTTACTTATCATATGCGGCTCAAGTTCATAACCCTGAAGATGCAGTGCAGTAATACAATTATTATAAACCAAGTCTTTAGAGAGATTACCCCAAACAGCGCTGTTGATTATCGGCTTGGAAACAGATAGAATACTTTGATATTCCTTAAAAGATTGAGCCCAGGTGGGATTGAGTCCTGAAAATACTACTGTAAACATCACAAAAAGTGATACATAGATTTTATTTTTCATAATCTTAACACTATTAAAAATTTGTAAGATCGAACATTGGACACAATCAAATTTATCAAGATATTTTAAGGAAACCTAATTAAATTTCTTGTTTGTATCAGGTTAGTTTTATGCTGATTGATGATGGGTTTTGGAAATTTCAGGATTACATCGCTGCACTCCGTGATCTGGCCTTTTCAGGATTACCTCCCTTCGGTCGGTGATCCTGGAAAGGTAGGCAATACAGCCCAAACACCACCAAGTTCCAGCCTGCTTTGCAGTCTGTTCTTTTTCATTTGCTGCTTTTCAAAAGCAAGCTTTTGACAGCTGCAAATAAAAAAGCGCCCTGCTTTTAGGCAGGGCGCTTGGTGTTCGTAGCGCGACCCAGGATTGAACTGGGGACCTCATGATTATGAATCATGCGCTCTAACCAGCTGAGCTATCGCGCCGCGTTTGGGAGGGCAAAAGTAATACTTTTTTGTAATGTGACAAATTTTCGTGGGGTTGTTGGGCTGAATTTGTTGATTTTATGGTAGTTATTTTTTGTTAGATGGTGCCGGCAGGCCGGCGGGGGTTGGCCTTCGGCATAGGGTTTTCATGCTTGCATGGGGAAGGGGCGTTTTGGTTTGCGGGCTTGGGTTTGGGGTGGGTTGCCGTGTGTTGTTTTTGAGGGACCCGTGCGGCTGTAAGTTGCTGTTTGTCAACTAACAATCAGTTGGTCTGACATCTGAGATGTCAGACCAACTGATTAAAATCTGAATATCAATTGATTGCAGCCGTACGGGGTCGGCAGCAAAAATCGCGAAAACTGTTTGCTGTCATTGATTTCAGGGAAATTGCCAAAATCTGCAAAAAAGGGGTCAGCTGATGGTGCCTTTGCGCGCGCAGCGCTGCACCTTCACCGGCGGCGTAAAACTCTGCCAGAGTTTTTAGCAACTTATTGTATATCTTGAGATTAACGATATAATCGTTTGGAAATTCCAGTCTCTGAGAAACCGCTAGCAACTAACAATCAGCAAGTTCGTAAAAACTCTGGCAGAGTTAGAGGCTCTTCACCAGCATCACCATTGCATATGCCTCTATTCCCTCTTCTCTGCCAACGAAGCCTAGTTTTTCGGTTGTGGTGGCTTTTACGGAGACGCTGGTGAGGGGGCAGTTGAGGATGGTGGCGATGGTGGAACGCATGGTCTCGATGTGTGGGGCGAGTTTGGGGCGCTGGAGGGCGACTGTTATGTCGAGGTTGCCTATGCGGTAGCCGTGGGCAACGATCAGGTTGTAAACCTCTTTGAGGAGAATCTTGCTGTCGATGCCTTTATATTTGGCGGAGGTGTCGGGGAAGTGTTTGCCTATGTCGCCAAGGGCGAGTGCACCAAGCATGGCGTCGCAGAGGGCGTGGAGGGGTGCATCGCCGTCTGAGTGGGCTACGCAGCCCTTTTCATGGTCGATGCGGATTCCGCATACCCACATGGGGAGGCCGGGGGCAAGGGCGTGGACATCGTATCCGGAGCCAATTCTGAAAGGCATCGTGATAGAGTTGGTATCGTAATTGCGGGAAGAATTATTGTGTTCAGAATCCCTGGTGGATTTTGAAGTAAAATCTGCAGCACTCTCTCTCTGATCTTTCATTATTGTGTGGGTGTTATGGTCACTAAATCTATAATAGACAAATATAAAAATTTAAATATTGTTATCTTTGTATGATTATTAAAAACCCATAGGGAAATGGCATTTTTTTCACTGTTTAACACACCAAGACACAGATCTTTCAACTACAAGCCTCTCTACTACAACGAGCAGAAGGAGGAGCTTGAGGAAAGGCTGAGAGCTGCCGAAAAGCAGAAGCGTACGGGAGAGAAGTACGACCACTCAGACTACATTCACGGGCACGAATCTGTTGAGGGAGATAATGTGAGAAAATACATTCCGGGAAGAAACATAAGGGGCAAGATTCAGAAATCTGTCTACGAAGGGCGTAAAAGTGCCATGTCGCCGTATCTCACAAGAATCATAATCTTTGTTTCAATCATTATTATGATGCTTGCGGTATATTTCCTTGCAGACAAGCTAACTCTATTTTTCAGATAGTCCACCCCTTTTAACAAGTTACCAATGCTCAAAATTCTTCCGGGACATGTTTCAAATCTCATAGCTGCAGGAGAGGTGGTCCAGAGACCGGCTTCTGTTGTTAAGGAACTTATGGAAAACTCCGTAGATGCGGGGGCGACCTCTGTGAAGGTGCTCATACGCGACTCCGGAAGGACTCTCATTCAGGTTATCGATGACGGGTGCGGAATGTCGGCAGAGGATGCTGTTCTTGCATTTGAGAGACATGCTACTTCAAAAATTACAGAGATAGAGGACCTTGACAAACTCATGACATTCGGGTTCCGCGGAGAGGCGCTCGCCTCTATAGCTTCGGTGGCAGAAGTGACGCTGCGCACCAGAAGGGCAGAGGATGAGATGGCTACAGAGATAAGGATTTCTGAGTCCAGAATCTCGGGCAACACAACGGTTGCCGCTCCTGTGGGGTCAAATTTTACAGTCAGAAACATATTTTACAACATACCGGCCAGGCGCAAGTTCCTTAAGTCCGATGCTGCAGAATACCGTCAGGTTATATCTGAGTTTACCCGCGTGGCTCTTACCCGTCCCGACAGGCACTTCAGCTTTTCAAACAACGGAGCGGAGATATTCAGCCTTCCCCCATCCAACCTGCGCCAGCGAATTCAGGGGCTTGCAGGAAAGGAGCTGGGGCGCGAACTTGTGGAGCTGTCGGTAGATACAACTATAGTAAAAATCAAAGGATACATTGGAAAACCTGAGGATGCGAGAAAGACTCCGGGTAACCAGTATTTCTTTGTAAACGGGAGGTTTTTCAGAAGCCCCTATTTTCAGAAGGCGGTTCTTAAGGCATACGACAACCTCATTCAGGAGGGAACAATCCCCTCTTTCTTCATCTTCTTTGAGGTAGATCAGGAAAGAATTGACGTAAACATTCATCCGGCGAAGACCGAAGTTAAGTTTGAGGACGACTCTGCAATCTTTGACATCCTGCACAGCGCCTGCAGAGAATCTCTGGGCAGAAACTCATTCATGCCAAGCATAGATTTTGACATGGAGGGGGCTCCGGAGATCCCTAAGGTTAAGAGCGGATACTGGGCTCCTCAGCCTAAAGTAAATTACGACCCGCTTTTTAACCCTTTCCGCAGCGACGTTGTCGACTCCTTTGAGAGCAGAGGAGCATTCAGCGCTACTCCTTCTCAGGAGAGAGGTTACGCACACGATGCGGCACATTCGGGAGGGAATCAGCTTTTCAAGGAGAACGGAATTACGCAGAAGCCCATCCTTCAGTTTGGAGGACGTTATATTGCCACCACCCTTAAGTCAGGCATTATGCTAATAGATATCAGAAGGGCACGGGAGAGGATTCTTTACGAACGTTATCTCAACTCACTTTCTGTTGACTCTGCAGACATTCAGAAGACCCTTTTCCCATTTGAGCTTACGCTGAGCGAGTCTCAGGTTTCGGTAGTTGAAGAGAATGCATCTCGCATTCTGCAGCTGGGCTTTGACATTCAGAAGAGTGAGGAGGGGAAGTACATTTTATGCGGAATACCTCACGGGTTCAGCGAGGAGATGGAGAATATCGAGAAGATTACAGATTCCCTGCTTAGCAAACTTGCCGAGGCGGGAAGCAACTTTGGTGCAGAACTCAGGGAGCAGATTGCTCTTACCCTGGCGGGAGCCGGCGCAGGGTGCAAACGAGGAGAGATGAACAACATGGAGGCTCAGGCACTTGTTGATGCGCTCTTTGCCTGCCGTGAACCAATGATTTCGCCGGCGGGAAGACCATGTGTCAACACAATGACAATTGACGAAATAGAGGGCAGACTGGCATTTTAGCCGGCTCCCGCAAAACAGATTTATAAAGATAAAACGACAATAATATGATGCCATACAGAGGAGGCGGATTCTTTACTTCACTTCCGCCGGTTATTAAAAACCTGGTTATTATCAATTCGCTCATGCTGCTCATTACCTTTTTCACAGGTAATTTCATGTATGAGAAATTTTCACTTTTCTATGTAGAGTCAGATCTCTTTAGCCCTTATCAGTTTGTGAGCCACATGTTCATGCACGGTGACCTGCTTCACCTCTTTTTCAACATGTACTCGCTCATAATTTTTGGTGTGGTGCTGGAACATGTCTGGGGAAGCCAGAAGTTCTTCCTCTACTACATGGTAACGGGACTGGGTGCAGCAGCACTGCACTCACTGGTGCTATACATAGATTATTCGGCTCAGGTTGCAGCATTTGAAGCAGGCAACCAGATGGCAGCAATCAAGATGCAGGAGATACTCATGACCCCAACTGTTGGAGCCTCCGGAGCGGTTTACGGCGTGCTTCTGGCATACGGAATGATGTTCCCCAACAATGTGCTTCAGCTTATCTTCCCTCCTGTAGCCCTTAAAGCCAAATGGTTCGTCCTCATATTCGGAGCAATTGAACTCTTCCTGGGAATTTCAAACACAGGCGGAAACATTGCCCACTTTGCCCACCTGGGAGGTATGCTCTTCGGATTCGTCCTCATTAAGATGTGGAAGAAAAATAACAGAATGTATTTTTAAAGAATGGCAAAAAGAAAACCTGCAGTGAAAAAAGAGAAGAAGAGCGGACGGTCACCATGGCCGTTTGCATTACTCTTCAGGTTTATGCTGATAATATCTGCAGCGGCACTGCTGCTCTCATATGTATCGGTACTTATAAACCCATCTCTCATTGCCTTCCCACTCTTTTTTGGCCTCTACTTTGTTCCAATACTTCTTGTGAACGCAGCTCTTCTCATTCTTGGAATGATACGCAGATCTGCAGCAACATGGATAACCTTCTTTGTACTCCTCCCATCCCTGCTTTTTGGCGACATGTTTGTCCGGTGGGGCGATGCAGTTAAGGGGGAGGCCGGGATATCACTCAAAGTCCTCACCTACAATGTAGGCATGTTTGCACACCAGAAGGATGTAGGCCGCGAATCCTCGCTCGGCAGCATCGCCCGCTTTGTCAAAAGCGAAAACCCCGATGTTGTCTGCTTCCAGGAGTTCTACATCAAGGATACCAATCTCATCAAAACCCTCTTCCCCGATTTTGAGTACCATAACAGCCACTTTTACAGACTGCGCAGCGGGAGCGTCTTTGGCAACCTGACCCTGAGCAAACGGCCAATAGTAAACAAGGGCAAGATAACCTTTAAAGGGAGCACAAACCTCTGTATCTACAGCGATCTCGATCACTTTGGCAAGACAGTTCGGGTATACAACACACACCTTGAGTCCCACAGCATCTCCTTCACTTCGCTCATTAAAAAGCTGAGCAACAGAGAGAAGATGTCAGACGAACTAATTGAGGTACACGATAAGATGGCCAACACCTTCAAAAAACGCTCCCGCCAGGTTGACTCCATTGCGGCCAGCGCAGCCTCGTGTGTATACCCCGCAATAATCTGCGGCGACTTTAACGACACTCCAATGTCGTACACATATCACATTCTTTCAAAGGAGAGAAAAGACAGCTTCCGCCAGTCGGGAAAAGGATTCAGCGCAAGCTACAGCCGGCTCTGGCCGCTGCTCCGCATAGACTACATCCTCTACCCCAACACCTTCTGGAGCCTCAAGCACAAAACCCCAAAGGTTCCCTGGAGCGACCACTACCCTGTTATCTCTGAAATAATTATCCCATAAAAAATAGAAGAACCATGGACATAAAGCAAGCTGTAGAAGAGGCTGTAAAAATACTTAAAGAGGGGGGAGTGATTCTCTACCCTTCCGATTCTCTCTGGGGTCTGGGCTGCGATGCCACCAACCCAAAGGCTGTTGAAAAGCTTCGCGAAATCAAAAAGTGCAAAGATCATAATGGTTTCATTATTCTGGCAGACAATGCCGATATGATTTGCCGCTACGTTAAGGTTATCCCTGAAGTTGCAATTGATATCCTTGAGGTAAACGACAAACCTCTGACAATCATCTATCCAGGTGCAATTGGACTCGCTCCTTATGTCCCGGGCGAAGATGGCTCTGTAGGAATTCGCGTGGTTGACAACGACTTCTGCAAAGCTCTCATATACAAGTTTCGCAAGCCAATTGTCTCTACATCTGCAAATTTCACCGGTGAAGTGGCTCCTGCAAATTACGACTCTATCTCAGATGAGATAAAAGAGGCTGCAGACTGGGTTGCTCATCCAAAATTCGGAAGAGACTCAACAGGCAAACCATCTTCAATAATCCGCCTGGGAGTTGGCGGAGAGGTTAAAATAATCAGAAAATAACTTTACAGAGATGATACCATATCTTCTGCTCATTGCAGGCTTTGCGGTGCTGATAGTTGGCGCAGACTACCTGGTCAAGGGAGCCTCTTCAATTGCCAAAAAGCTTAAAGTCTCCGATTTAATTATTGGACTCACAGTAGTCTCTTTTGGAACTTCTGCTCCTGAGCTGGCTGTGAACATAATTGCATCAACATCTGGCGCACCCGGGATGGCTGTTGGTAACGTAGTGGGAAGCAACATTTTCAACTTACTGGTGATTGTTGGGCTTGCAGCTATTTTAAGGCCCATCAACCTCAAATCCTCTCTTGTAAAAATTGAGATTCCCTATGCCATTCTTGCCGCCTTTGTGCTGATAGTTGTTTCAGGTGATTACCTCTTTGGAGAGGGCGACGGAGTTATCTCCCGCAGCGACGGAATGCTGCTTTTGCTGTTTTTCAGCATATTTATTTATTACATTTTTCTCTCCGCAAAGAAGGGGCAGATTAATGCAGATGATGCTCCAAAAGAGGAAAAATACTACCCTGTCTGGCTTTCAGCAATATATGTCCTTGGCGGTCTCGCAGCTTTGGTTTTTGGAGGCGACCTTATTGTTAGCAACGCCACAGAACTGGCAAGAGGCTGGGGAATGAGTGATACCGTTATTGGACTTACCATTGTTGCCGCCGGAACATCCCTCCCTGAACTTGCAACCAGTATGATGGCAGCCTACAGGGGCAACAGCGATATAGCAATAGGTAACGTCGTGGGATCAAACATCTTCAATGTCTTCTTTATTCTTGGTATCTCTGCCACAATCACACCTCTGCCGTTCCAGTCGCAGAGTATGATTGACGCAGTTGTAGCTGCTCTTGCCACCATACTTGTACTTGTTCTGGCCTACCGCGGCTGGGGCACCCGCATCGACAAAAGAGAGGGAGCCGTCCTGCTCACCCTTTACATTGGGTATGTGGCCTGGCTGTTGACTGCCTAGTAAAGTTTGCTATCGTCTTGAAAGAAAATAGACCGCAGAGATCGCAGCTAGTGCTGCTGTCTCAACACGGAACCGCGACTCGCCCATGGTGAAGTCGCGGAACCCGTTTTTAAGGGCCAGCTCAACCTCGGCAGGTGAGAAATCGCCCTCGGGTCCTATAAGAATCATCGCCCGTTTTTTGCCGTCAACGGGGGCAAGATTGTCGATAATTGTTGTAAGCTCCCTCTTCTCGCCGTCGTTGCAGTGGCCTATCAGCCTTGCACCTTCGAAGGCAGATACCTCTTCGCTTTTGAGGAATTTCGAGAGTTCCGCAGGCTGATTCAGCCTTGGCAGAACAGACTTTAGGGACTGTTTGAGGGCAGACATTATCACCCTCTCTCCTCTTTCGGTTTTAAAGATGCGCCTCTCTGAGTGTTCACCAATAACTGGAGTGATTTCATCAACGCCAAACTCTACCGCCTTTTCCAGAAACCACTCATATCTGTCGAGGTTCTTGGTTGGGGCAACGGCAATGTGAAGGTAATAGGGGCGCTCGTCTCCCCACTTTTTCTTATCGGTAACGGTGAGGTGGCATATTTTGCCGGTAACGTAGGAAATCTGCGCATTGTAGAGATATCCGCAGCCATCGGTGAAAACGATGTTATCCCCGGGCCTGTGCCTTAAAACCTTAAGGCAATGTGTGCTCTCCTGCTCGTCAAGCTGAGCCTCGGCACCTGATATGTTGTTTGTATAAAAGAGCTCCATAACAAAGACAAATATACAATAAAAAAGGTTATTTTTGCCTGAACTCCTTAACCCGAAACTATGAAAACAGCATCTCAGAGATATGTCGCACTCGATGTGCTAAGAGGCATGACTGTGGCCGGTATGATACTGGTTAACAACCCCGGAAGCTGGGGCAAAATTTTCTCTCCGCTTCGCCATGCAGCCTGGAGCGGCTGCACACCAACAGACCTTGTATTCCCATTCTTCCTGTTCATTGTTGGTGCCGCTCTCTCATTCTCATTTGCAAAATACAACGACGGACTCAACTCCTCTTCCATGGGGAAAATCGTGAAGAGAGCCGCTCTTATTTTCCTTACAGGATTACTGCTGAATGCATTCCCTTTCTACCCCACTTCACCAGACGCCCCCCTCTCATTCTGGGAGAACTATCAGAACTATCTTGGGTCAATAAGAATTGTGGGCGTACTTCAGAGAATCGCAATGTGCTACCTGCTTGGCGGCATTCTCGCCCTCTGGCTGCGCGATACCAAAAAGATCATAGGCGGAATGGCCGTTCTGATGTTTATCCACTGGCTCATTCTTATAACATTCGGCACCGGCGACCCTTACTCTGTTGAGGGAACTATCGCAGGACCAATTGACATCGCCATCTTTGGAGAGAAACACATTTATCACGGATTCGGAGCACCGTTCGATCCAGAAGGACTCCTCGGAGCACTTTCAGGCTCGGCAACAGTTCTCTTTGGCTATCTCATTGGAGGCCTCATCCGCAAAAGCGAACAGAAAATTGATGCCGTAGGCAAACTCTATACAATTGGAATGCTCTCAATAGGAGTCGGAGTTGTTCTCAGCACCTTTATTCCAATAAACAAACCTCTCTGGACTCCATCTTATGTTCTCTATGCAGGCGGATGGTCTGTTACCATGCTGGCCCTCTTCATTTACTTTATTGATGTCAAGGGAAAGGAGAAGGTATTTCTTCCATTCAGGGCTATGGGGCTGAATCCCCTTTTTGCCTTTGTAATGGCGGGCGTCTTTGCCAAAACGCTTGGCAGAATTATCAAATGGAAGGAGATTATGGTTACCGACGACTGGCAGATTAAAGAGGTGACAGTCTCTGCATCAACATGGATATACCGCAATGTATGCGTGAATCTGCTGGGACACAACGAATGGGGCTCGCTAATGTATGCCCTCATGTATGTTACAGTGTTCCTTCTCATGGCAATGTGGCTCTACAAAAAGAACATCATAATCAAGCTCTGACCGGATGGCATACATTGGACTACTGTCAGACACCCATACCTACTTTGACGACAAGCTTCGTGAATTTTTCCGCGATGTAGACGAGGTATGGCATGCAGGAGACTTTGGGAACATTGAGGTGAGCGACCAGATATCGGCCTTCAAGCCCTTAAAGGGGGTGCACGGAAACTGCGACGGAACAGATATCCGCCTTGTCCATCCATATATTCAGCTTATGGAGGTGGAGGGGATGAAGGTGCTTATGATGCATATAGGCGGATACCCCGGCCGGTACGACTACAGGGCTCTTCAGCTTATCACGGCTCACACTCCGGATATCTTTATCTGCGGACATTCGCATATCCTCAAGGTAATGAACGACAAAAAGTATAATATGCTCACAATCAACCCGGGCGCAGCAGGCGTGCAGGGGTTCCATAATGTGCGCACGGCATTAAGATTCCGCATAGAGAACGGAACAATTTCTGACATGGAGGTGGGCGAATGGGAAAAAAGGCTTTAGGCTGCTAAAGTAACTCTGCCAGAGTTATTAAACTTAAAATGATTTTTGTCGTCTAATGACATTAAACCCTTAGAAAATAATATCTTAAATAACTAATCTTAAACTAAACATGAGAAAAACGCTTCTGTTGATGGTCATCTTGCTTGCGGGTGCAGCGGGTATGGCTCAGAACAAGCCTGTAACCAAAGCCAATTATGAGCTTGCGGCCAGGTTCTCCCCTAAAAAGGTGGGCAAAATGGTCTTCTCCACTTCGGTATCCCCAAGGTGGTTCAAGAACACAGACAAATTCTGGTACACCTGGCAGACAAACGAAGGCACATTTTACTACATCGCAGATCCTGCGACAGCATCTAAAAAGCTGGTGTTCGACAACGCAAAACTGGCCGCTCAGCTTACAGAAATTGTAAAGGATCCGTTTGATGCACAAAACATTCCTATTCAAAATATCAGACTTGTAAACGACTCTAAGTTCACTTTCGAAATCAAGAGTACAGTTGATGTCGAGATCAAGGACGAAAAGACCGGCAAGCCAAAAAAGGAGAAAAAGGTATTCGGCTTTGAATACGACATTGCTTCGGGCAAACTGACAGAGGTTAAAGATTACAAGACTCCCAAGCCTTACCCAAGATGGGGCAGCGTCTCTCCGGATAAAAAGTATGTTGTCTTCTCAAAGGAATTCAACCTCTACTACATGGATATGGAGAACTTCGAAAAGGCCCGCAAAAACGAGGAGGACTCTACAATAGTTGAGCATCAGCTTACAACAGAAGGGACAAAAGACTTTGGATTTGGCAGCGGCAACAGCGACCCTTACGCAACCGACAAAGAGAAGAAAAAGAGAACCGGAGCATACATCCTCTGGTCACCCGATTCAAAAAGCTTTGCCTTTATCCGCAGCAACACCTCAAAAGTGAAGGACCTCTGGGTAATTGACATTCTTGCTAACCCCCGTCCAAAACTCGAAACATACAAATATCACATGCCCGGCGAAACTGAGGCTCCTGTACGCCACCTCTACCTCTTTGACATGGAGGGCAAAAAATACAAGGAGATTAAGAGTGCCGCCTTTAAGGATCAGGAGCTGAGAATCCTCAATGCACCTTACCTTAAGAAAAATATGGGCGACTCAATTATGCACAATGTATGGCTTGGCACTGCCGATAAATTCTATGTGACCCGCACCAGCCGTGACCTTAAGAGAGTTGACATTTGTGCAGCACCTGTTACAGCAGATACTCTCAAGACCCTGGTTGAGGAGCGCCTCAATACATATGTTGAGACCCGTCCTGTTCAGCTGATTAACGGCGGCAAGGAGTTTATCCAGTGGAGCGAGCGCAGCGGATGGGCTCACCTCTACCTTTACGACGAGAACGGTACGCTTAAAAACCCAATCACTTCAGGCGAATATCACGTTGAGGAGGTTGTAGCGGTTGATCCGGTTCAGAGAGTTGTTTACTTTACTGCAAACGCAAAAGAGAAGGGTGAGAACCCATATTACACACATCAGTACAGAGTTAACTTTGACGGAAGCGGACTTAAGCTCCTCAACGCAGGTGATTTTAACCACGATGCCGAGGTTTCTGATAACGGGAAGTACTTCGTAAACAATTACTCCCGTGTAAACACAGTTCCTAAGAGTGCCCTTTATGACAATACCGGACGCAAGATTATGGATCTGGAGGAGACAGACCTGAGCCGGCTCTTTGCTGCAGGTTACAAATTCCCGGAACTCTTCAAGGTTAAGGCAGGCGACGGCGTTACCGACCTCTACGGCGTAATGTACAAACCATTTGACTTTGACTCAACCAAAAAATACCCAATCATTGAGTACGTATATCCCGGCCCTCAGACCGAGGCTGTGAACGCTTCATGGACAAAGGGTATGGACAGGGTCGACAGACTTGCCCAGTTTGGATTCATAGTTATTACCGTTGGTAACAGAGGCGGACACCCTGCCCGTTCGAAATGGTATCACAACTATGGTTATGGCAATCTTCGCAACTATGGTCTGGAAGATAAAAAGGTTGTTATTGAGCAGCTCGCTGCAAAACACCCGTTCATCAACATCAACAAAGTAGGTATCCACGGCCACTCAGGCGGAGGATTCATGTCAACCGCAGCAATGCTGGTTTACCCCGATTTCTTTAAGGTTGCAGTCTCATCTGCCGGTAACCACGAGAACAACATCTACAACAGATGGTGGAGCGAGCAGCACCACGGAGTTCTTGAAACCATTACAGAAAAGGGCGACACTACATTCAAATACAGCATCGACAAAAACTCAGAGGTTGCCAAAAACCTCAGGGGCCGTCTTATGCTCGTAACCGGTGACATCGACAACAACGTACACCCCGGCAACACCCTCCGCATGGTAAATGCACTTATCCGCGCCAACAAACGCTTTGACATGCTCATGCTGCCCGGCCAGCGTCACGGCTTTGGCGACATGACCGAATACTTCTTCTGGAGAATGGGCGACTACTTCACCCAGCACCTGATTGGCGATTCCCGCAACGAAGTTGAGATTCCGCAGATGAATAACAACTAGGCCCGGCGGGCCGGCCTGCAAGCTCAAGCCGCAGGGCCGGTTCCCGGCCCAGGCCGGCGGACAAAGTCGACGAGCAAGCATGCATCTGCGCCGCAATTTCTGTTAACACATTCACAATGTGTATATTACAAAACACAAACTTTTCGTTTTGAAGAGTTTGTGTTTTGCATTTAACTACTAACCAAGCATTTAACAGAAATTGCGGCGCAGCCACACCCCCCGGCTGCAATTGAAAGGTGCCGGGCAAGCCCGGCAGGTGTTTAGCCTTCGGCAACATTGGCCCGCGGTGGCCGCGGGCAAAAAAACTCTGCCAGAGTTTTTACGAAAATGCAGTATAACAATTATTTAGCAAATTTTGTATGGCTCAAAACGGCCTGCTCATAAAGTGAAAAGCCCTATGATTCAACGAGTTCGTAAAAACTCTGGCAGAGTTCTCCCTTTTTTCTTCAAACTCAGATTATTACCCTCACGGCCATCAATAAGTGTAATTTATTATCAGCCTTAACTACCTGTTTTTCTGAGCTTTTAACTCAAACGCACCATTTGGGGTATACAACCTGAATTTTTCTTTTAGTTTTGCGACTTGACTTAAATCAAATTGAAAATGAAACTAAAGAAAATTTCTTTATTCCTTATGGCCAACCTGGTTGGTCTTTCACTGATGGCAGAAGGTTATCAGATTAATGCCCAGAGTGCAAGGCAGCTGGGTATGGGACATGTGGGCTCGGCTCTTAAGCTTGGCGCAGAGAGCATGCTCTTTAACCCTGCGGGCATGGCATTCATGAACGGAAACGTAGACCTTTCATTTGGAGCAACTGCAATTTCATCAAAGGTTACATATACTTCAGGAACATACAAGGCAGAGACTGACAATCCTATTGGCACACCACTGTTTGGATATGCAGGTTTCAAGGTGTTCAAAAACCTCTATGCAGGTGTGAGCATCACTAACCCGGCCGGTAACTCACTGGTTTGGCCCGATAACTGGAACGGTGCAACTTTTGTACAGAACATCTCACTAAAGGTCTTCTCGGTTCAGCCTACCCTCTCTTATAAATTCAGCGAAAAACTGAGTTTGGGTGCAGGTCTTATGGTTGACTTCGGCAGCTTTGAGATGAACAAAGGGCTGATGCCTGTTGGAGCGCTTGCAGCTTTCCTTCCGCTTGTTCCGGCTCAGTACCAGTCTATCATTACCAACAACATGGATGTAACTCCGCTTGGAATCAACCTTTCCGGAAACTCAAAAATTACTTACGGCTTTAATGTGGGTATTCTTTACAACCCGACTGAAAAGCTGAGCATCGGTCTCTCATACCGTTCAAAAGTAATGATGAAGATGGAAGGCGGAGCAACCAATATCACTTACGGAGCTCCTGAGATGGAGCCTCTGTTCGCTCTTTTTGCAACTAACCCAAATGTCCCTGCATCTGTCAAAGGTGCACTCGCGCTTGACGGCAAAACCTTCAACGCAGAACTTCCTATCCCATCAAACACTAACCTCGGCGTGGCATATCAGGCAACAAGCAAGTTCCTGATCTCTGCAGAGCTTCAGTATGTAGGCTGGAAAACATACGACACCCTATCAATTGTTTTCCCGATTACTACAATGAGATCTCCCAAGAACTTCTCAAACACTATGATTTACCGTATTGGCGGCGAGTACAAGTGCAGCGAGAAATTCACAACAAGATTTGGTGTTGTTTACGATACTACCCCTGTTGACGTTAACCTGTACGGACCTGAAACCCCGGGTGCAAACAAGTTTAGCGTATCTGCCGGTTTTACATGGAAGCCAATCAATGTTATGGCTGTTGACTTTGGTCTGCAGTACATTAACGGAGCAAAGACAAACGGCAAGTTCATCCAGAACGGTACCACACTGTTTGGCGGAGACTTCAAGTCAATTGCATATCTTCCGTCACTTGGCGTAAGATTCAACTTCTAGAAAAAATCCGTACTTTTGCGTAGGGAAAAACTATGGCAAAAGTAATATCATCAGAAGAATTTCTGGAAAGAGCAAAGTCTCTTCCTATTATAGATGTTAGATCCCCGGGAGAATATGAGCACGCTCATATTCCCGGGGCTCTCTCTTTACCCCTCTTTTCAGATGCAGAGCGGGCAGATGTGGGGACAATCTACAAGAAGCAGGGGAAAATACTTTCTGTGCAAAAGGGGCTTGATTATGTGGGTCCCAAGATGAGAGGCTTTACCAAATTTGCACTCAAGCTTAACACACCGGAAATACTTGTTCACTGCTGGCGGGGCGGAATGCGCTCTTCGTCCATGTCGTGGCTTCTGGAGACTGTGGGGCTGAAAGTCTTTATGCTCGAAGGCGGATACAAATCATACCGCCACCATGTGCTTGACAGTTTTTCAAAACCTCTTAAAATTGTTCTGCTGGGCGGATATACCGGCTCCGGTAAGACTGAGCTGCTTCAGGCGCTCAGAGATGCCGGCGAGCAGATACTCGATCTTGAAGGTCTTGCAAACCATAAGGGATCTGCATTTGGAGCACTGGGGCAAAAGGATCAGCCGTCAACCGAGCAATTCGAAAATCTTCTTTTTGATGAGATCTGCAAACTTGACACCTCAAGAGTTGTTTGGGTAGAGGACGAGAGCCGCAATGTGGGCAAGGTATTTCTGCCTCAGCCTTTCTGGGAGCAGATGCGCTCCTCACCGCTTATAAGAATAGACACCCCGTATGAAATCCGCCTTGAGAGGCTCATGAGGGATTATGCCTGTTTTGACACAGAGGGTCTCGCCGCCTCAATTAAGAAAATTGAGAAGAGACTCGGCTTTGATAAGTGCAAATTTGCACTTGAGGCGTGCATGAACGACAACAGGGAGCTGGCCGCGAGAATCTGCCTCGACTACTACGATGCTGCATACGGAAATCAGCTTGACACCCGCTTTGAAAGCAGGGAAAAGCTGCCTTCGGTTCCGATGAACTCGCTGGACAGCACGGAGACAATAAAGGAGCTGGTGGCTGTTGCAGAAAAACTCGAAATAAGATAAAAGTAAACAAGAAAACACACATACACATGTCAATCAAGGATATAAACAGCAAGATTGCGGTAATTATCAACCGTAACGGCATGGGAGATGCACAGCAGGAGCTCTCGCACACCCTTCTGAAAAACTACCTTACGCTAATAGCTTCGGAGGGAAGAATTCCTTCATACATCTGCCTTTACGGCGACGGAGTAAAGGTTGCCTGCGAAGGGTCGGTATTTACTGAGGAGCTGAAGGCTTTGGAGAGTGCCGGTTCCAAGATAGTAATATGCAAGACCTGCCTTGTTTTTAACAATCTTCTTGACAAAGTGGTGACAGGAACAGTGGGAACAATGCTGGATATCATAGACATTCAGCACAACAGCACAAAAATTATCAATCTATGACAAAAGAGACAATCAGACTTACGCAGTTTAGCCCCGGTGCAGGCTGCGGATGCAAAATAGCGCCAAAGGATCTTGAGGTAATATTAAAGGGAAGCGTGTCGGGGCAATCATTCCCGGCTTTGCTGGTTGGAAACGACAGTAAGGACGATGCCGCGGTATATGATATCGGAGGCGGAAGAGCTATTGTAAGTACTACCGATTTCTTCACCCCTATCGTAGACAACCCGCGCGATTTCGGACGCATATCGGCCACAAATGCCATCTCAGACATTTACGCCATGGGCGGAAATCCTCTTATGGCCATAGCCATTCTCGGCTGGCCGCTCGAGAAGCTTGACGGCTCTCTCGCGGCCGAAGTAGTTTCTGGTGCCCGCGAGGTTTGCGACAAGGCGGGAATCCCTCTGGCAGGCGGACACAGCATCAGTATATCTGACCCCATCTTTGGCCTTGCCGTTACCGGAATTGTAAGTGTTGACCATGTAAAGAAAAACAGCGGCGCAAAAGAGGGAAGCATACTCTTCCTTACAAAGCCAATAGGAATCGGCCTTGCCACAACCGCAGAAAAATTTGGGATAGCAAGGGATGCAGACAAGGCGCATGCGCTGGAACTGATGACCACCCTCAACTACCCCGGGGTTGCCGTTTCGCACATTGAGGGGGTTACCGCAATGACGGATGTAACCGGATTCGGCCTTATGGGGCATGCTGTTGAGATGGCAGAGGGGAGCAATCTTACTGCAGTTATAGAATATGATAAGGTTCCAAGAATTGAGGGCAGCTCATTTTATATAGAGCAGGAGTGTATTCCGGGCGGTACATATCGCAATTTTGCCAGTTACGGTCACAAAATTGGTCCAATGACTGAGAATCAAAAGCTGCTTCTGTGTGACCCTCAAACAAGCGGAGGGCTCCTTATTGCAGTACTTCCGGAGAGTGTTGCAGATCTAAGGGCTGTGGCTCAGAAAGAAGGATTCCCTCTTTACGAAATAGGGCGTCTGGAAAAGAAAAGCGGCGATTTTTATATTGAGATAAAGTAGTATATTTACACTCGTAACCCCAAATTTTAAGATATGAAAAAAGCATTTTTCCTTGGGCTGTTCATGGCAGCGGCCTCAGTTCTCTTCGCCGGGAACATCAA
>PHDT01000033.1 GCA_002842695.1 Bacteroidetes bacterium HGW-Bacteroidetes-10
CTCAAAAAAGAACTAACGCTCTACTCTTTTATTGTACTACTTTAAATTGTACTTGTCTTCCATAATGTCAATGAACTTTTTTCCTTCCTCGAAACAGCCCGAAGGCCTTGTTCCGTTTGGGGAGTGCAAAGGTAGACAAGTTTTCTGAAGAAACAAATTTTGACGAAAAAAAAGTGATAAATATTTTCACACTTTTGGTTATACCGCTGATTTTCTGCAATATTTGATGTAATAGAGTGTGACATAGCTGCGTATTTGCTCATATCCGTGCACTCTGGCAATTGCTGCTGCCTTGGCAAGAATTTCTGTGTCAATTAAATAGAACTCATGTTGCAGTATATATTTGACAACTTCAAGGTGTCCTCCCTCACATGCCAGGTGAAGAGGTGAAATTCCGCTTCTCTCTACGGCGTTAAGTATAGGCTGGCCTTGGGCCAGCCTCCTAACGGCATCAATATTGCCTGAAGAACAGGCTGTTGTAATGTCTGAAAAGATATTGTCGTTCATATGACTCTGTTTTATTCAAGGACAAAAATAGAGTCGCATTTTGTCAATTTATGACAATATCTATTCTACCTCAAAATCTTTTTGAAATTTAAATGGTTTTCCGTTTTGATCTGCCCCTTCAATTGTCAGAATATACTTACCGGGAACAGATGGTGTGAAAACAGTGAACTTTTTCTCACCTCCCGGGGCTATTTCTGCAACAGGATCCCAAAAAATAGTGTGTCTGAAGTCGGGATATTTGCCCGAGGCTGCCTCTTTACCGGAGAATTTTACCGGATATTGAACACCGGCAAAGTCAATAATTCTGACATTACTGTCAAATTTTAGTCCGGGATAGTCTCCATTATATGTCTTAAACGAGACTATTCCGGTAAAACTTGTATTACCAATATAGTATATTCCGCCATAAATTTCCAGACTTTTTACCTTGAGAGGATCGTACTGAAGAATTTTCATTTGGTCAAAAACAGGTATGCCGTCAAGCAACGCAAGCGAATTATCCCTCGTAAAGGAGAGAGAGTTAAATGAATTCTCTCTTCTTACCTGTAACTGGGCTGTGTTACCGCTCTTTCTGTATCTGAGTTCGGTCACATATTCAATTATTACCTCCTCCATAACAGGAAACCTTGTATAGTCGTCAAGAAGATAAGTCCATTTCTTTTCATTAAGCAAAGGGTTGTGCCTTGGCACCACTCTTTCATAAAGTGTATCTGCCCCAAATCTCCTTGCAACCTGCATTGCAAAGCTTCTCTCCTCAAGATGCTTCTGCATCCATGGTTGTAAATACAATCCGGCAGGAGGCGTCAAAAGAGGCCTTGCGAACGGATCACCCAGTTCTACAAAGTAACGGGAGGTTGTGTCGGGAGATCTTACCTCAAGTACAAACTCTCTGTTACCATAAATATTGTCTGTAAAGAATGCCAGCGTACCATCAGGGCTGACGGAGGATGTATAAATCTCGGCATTCCCTTTAGGAACTGAGAGGAAAACAGTAATACCCGACAGGTCTGTAAAAGTTCCTTTTGGCCCTGAAAGCTTGCCCCTGATAATCTCCCCTTCATATTCCGGAATAAAACCGGATGATATCTCCTTATCAGGAGACTTGCCACTGTCAAAAAAGTTGATAATATCCCCTCCGGGGTATTCCGGCAGAACCTCGGCCCTGGCAACAGATATACTAGCGCTTAAGGCTGAATTTAATCTGTTTGCAACCCTGAATTCGAAAGGCTTTTCAATCTTAAGCTTTCCTCCATCCGGCAGAAACGCCTCAATAAAGGACGGGGATGAGACTGTACTTTGCTTACCGGTAAGTGACCCCAAATCGGAAGGAGTCTCCTCTGCAACAACTGAGGCGTCTCTTGAAGAGGTAACGGTATTATATACAGAAATTGTCTTTTCGTAGACAGGAAGGGGTGACTCATTTCTCATATAGGTTGTATAGCCAATGAGTTTGTAATTACCTGTAGGCAGTGTAACCGGAAGCTGAGCAACTCCCGAACCACGGCCTGATTTAAGTGCAATTTTGGCAGTAAGTACAACGCCTGCAGAGGAGTGTAGTTCTGCATACATTACAGAACTTATTTGAGAGAGCGCAGGGCTCTCTGAAGAAATATCAAAGCAGAATACAGACATCCACAGATTCTCGCCTGCTACGTATACACTTTTGTCTGTACCTATATATACTCTTTCAATTCCGGGAGCCGCCTTCAATCCTGATGTGGCTAACAATATCAGATATAAAATTATATAAACTCTTTTCATTTTCTTTTATGTTAAATATGGTCAGTTGGCCAGAATAACGGTTTTGTCTTGGTTCCTTTTGTTCGGCAGTCTGCACACTCCTTTAGTACCCAAACGCTCTCTCTCTCGGTAGGATTATAACTTACAACAACGTACCCGTCTTCATGCATTGTTGACCAGGGTATAGGTATTGGAAAAGCTTTCTCGGGAATAATAATATCACATGAGTGGTCATCCCAGTAGAGGCCAATTTCACTTTTGGATGCAAAAAATTTCTTTTTCCTGAAAAAACCTGCGCTTATATAACCTAGCACGACCTCAGTGGAATCACTTATACATTTAATATTACCTCTCATCTCGCTCGGCTGGGGAGAGAAAATACCTCCAAGCTGGTCTGAATTTTTTCTCAGATTTTCCCAGTACAGATAAGCCTCTTTTGAAAGAGCCTGCTGAGTTACCTCAATTGAGTAGAGAAGGGATATTCTAATGTCCAGCGGCCCCATAGAGACAAGCGGCATTCTGTAGACCTTGTCTTCAGAGAGGTGGGTTGTGCTGTGTATCAGAATTGACTTAGACTTGTCACTGTTCCAGCAGTAGTATTTATTTTTTTCATATGGAATTTCATCCATTTTAAAAGTAAGCGGATTGTACTCAAAAGATGCATATCTATGAGCCGTAAACTCCCACTCCTCAACATAACTCCATTTATAGTAGTGTGTGTTATTAGCCGGGTCTGCTGTATTTACATAAAATGTCACCTCTTTCTTGACCGTGTCTGTCAGAAACTCCACACTTGAAACCGGAGGAGGGATAAGAGGTTTAACAAGCTCAGAATCATATCTTTTTCCCTCAGGTGTAACAACACACAGTTTGTATCTTTTATTATAGTCCAGATAAAGAGATCCTGTTGAATACTTCACCTCCTGCCCGCTATATATCGGATAACCATAGTATTTTGTTCCTGATTCGCTCTCAATCCAGACATTTGCCCCTTTAACATAATTCCTTTTAGCGATATCTCCCAGTTTTAATGAACGGCTTACAATAATATCTGTATTGCCAGCCAAATTGATATCCCCCTCAATTACGAGAATATTCTCAAGCTGCTCATAGCCCTCAGGCTCGAACGGTGTCACACATGAGCTCACAAAGAAGAGAGCTGCTATTACATATATTGCGTTAATTATTTTCTTCATGGTTCAGATCAGAATTTGATGTTATATGTAATGTATGGAATTGGTGCACCAAAAATCGAAAGTTTGTATCCCTGAATTTTTGAGCCGCTTTGGGTGTCATAGTAAATGGAATATGCGTTCTTTCTACCTGTAAGGTTGTATACCCCAAGTGTGATTGTACTATGAGTTAACAATTTAAGATTATGACTTGGCTCAATATTGATTGAGAAGTCCATCCTGAAGTAATCCGGAATTCTGTATGCATTTCTCTCAGAGTAGAAGAGTCTGTATCCATTACCATAATAGTACTTGCTGAGAGGAATAGTGACAGGCCTTCCCGATGAGTAATCAACATTCAGTGAGATACTGAACCTCTGGGTAAACTTGTAGTTGGCAACAACTTTAAAGTCATGAGGCTTGTCATATGAAGCTGAATACCAGTCACCTTTATTTATCAGAGTATTTCTATCTTCACCCTCCTGCCTGAGCATCGTTCTTGAATATGTGTATGCCAGCCAGCCGTTAAGCTTGCCCAGAGGCTTCTTAAACATAAGCTCGGCACCATACGCCCGGCCACTTGTCACAACGACATCGCGCTCAATGAATTCGTTCATATTAATTATCGCACCGCTTTTGTAATCAAGATAGTTTGACATCTCCTTGTAGTAGCCCTCCAGTGAGACCTCAATGCGTCTGTTCAGGATATTTCCATACATCCCGAATGCAGCCTGCCAGCCTCTCTGCGGGTCAATATTGGCATCGCTCAGCTTCCAGGTGTCAGTAGGCGAAATTGCAGTAGTGTTGGATAACATGTGAATGTTCTGGCGCATACTGTTAAAACCAGCCTTAACAGAGAAGTCGTTACTAAACGCATACCTAGCAGAGAATCTGAATTCCGGCCCAAGTTCCGGCTTTACCAGTTTGCCGCCGGCAACTGTAATTGTATCCAGAATTGTGGACTCACTCCTTGGTTCACCAGGATAGTAAGTATAATACTTTTTCTCCCCAAGCGCAGAGTAAAGAGAATATCTTATTCCAAGATCAAGTGATAACTTATCGGTTAAACTCCAGTTGTCGCTTAGATATATGGCTGATTCTACTCCCCTTTCGGTTGGAAGAATCTTTTTATTTACAAGAGACTCCTCCCCCACAGGCGAAAGTGTTCCTGGGCTAAGATGATAGAAAACAGTGTTGAGTCCGTAATTTACAGAGTGCTTTTCATTTATTAACCAGTTGAAATTTGCCTTTACAAAGCCCTGTTTAATCGAGAAGTTCATGCTGTAGGCATTTACAGGGTTTCCCACATCGTTGGTTCTGTAATTGTAATGGTCATATCCGGAAGAGATCACCAGGTTGTGGTGTTCGTTTATGATACTCCTCCATTTGATTGAGGCATTCAGGTTCTGGTAGTTGAAATTGGTATCCATGCTAAACTTGAAACCATCTCTGGAGTAATAGCCATGCAGATAGATTGTATTCTTTTCATTTAATTTATGGCTGATTCCTGCAGTGACATCGTGGAAGGATGCAGCTCCGCTTTTGTATCCGCTGCTTTCGGGTAGTATTCCCAGAATCCAGTCAGAATATGTTGTTCTTGCACCAAGAATAAATGTTGTCCTATCCTTTATAACAGGTCCCTCCAGGTGAATTTTTCCTGTAAGGAGACCAATCCCTGCAGAGCCTGTTATCTTTTTACTGTTACCATCCCTGTTGTTTATTTCAAGAACTGAAGATATACGTCCACCATATCTTGCGGGAATTGTGCTTTTATAAAGTTCAATGTCGTTAACAATATCTGCATTAAAAGCTGAGAAGAGCCCGAAAAGGTGTGTAGGATTATAAATTGTACCCTCGTTGAAAAGAATCAGGTTCTGATCAGTAGCTCCTCCCCTGACGTTAAAACCTCCGGAGGCCTCTCCAACTGTTTTTACACCCGGCAGAGTCAGAACAATTTTTAAGACATCGGCCTCACCAAAAGCAGCAGGTATATGCTTAATTCTGTCAATCCTCACCTTTTCAAGTCCCATCTGAGTGCTTCTAAGGTTCTGGGTATTTTCGGCAGAAAGGACAACTCCCTTAAGAGAGTATACCTTCTCCTTCATAACGATATCAAGAGTCCCGTCATTATAAACATCAAGCATGAGCTTTGTATCTTCCATTCCGTACCCCTTAAGGTTGAGAGACTGCTCCCCTTTTGGAAGCGGAATCCTGTAAAAGCCGTATGCATCGGTCACGGCAGATGTACTCCCTTTGTCTGTAAAAACTGCTATGCCAATAAGAGGTTCTCCTGTATCGAGGTCCTTTACATAGCCGCTTACAATTGAACGGCCAGTAAGTTTAGGCAGATTAGGATCTCCTATTTTGTAAATTTTATTCTCAGATCTGGCAATACTCTCACCATTTATCAGGAGAGGATTCACATTATCCTTATTGTCCGAATTCTCCGGCTTACCAAAATATCCTTCCGGAAGAGATGCTATAAGAGGATTACCTTTGACAACCAGAAACATTCCCTTTGTTTTTGAGGCTGAATAACCCTCTCTTTTGAGCAGAATCCCAACCTCGCTGAGGAAACCGGGATAATCTGTATTTAAGCTAAACTTCAGAGAATCACATTCACGAGTACGGGGATAAAACATTTTCAGCCCAAAGTGACTGTTAACAATTACCGATATAGTGTCCAGACCGGCATTTTTTAATATGAATCTCTCCGGTTGCTGAGAAAAAGCCGATACTGCAAAGAGCAGTGCTATTACAATTGTTGTAAACTTTTTCATTATCGCTTGCCGGTTTTAAGTGTTTCTACATATTTCATTACCGCAGCGAACGACTCATCCCTGTTTTCATAGAAATTCAGACCGGCCTCCCTTGTGAAATGAGAGATATCCCTTTTGAATTCTGCGTATGCATTTAAGAGTGATTTCCTATTTTTAACCTGTATCCACCTGCCATCTTTCAGAAGAAAATACTCCTCCACCTGCTTGAAATAACGATTCATTGTCCTCTCGTTTCCCGAGAGAGTCTGAGGAATCTCTTCTTTGTACTGTTTCCTGATTTTCTTAAGCAGAGTGTCTGTGCTGCTGTGCATAACCTCGTAATAACCGGGGGCTGGTGCACCGGGCCTTGAATCCTCCCGGAAATTTACATAACGGCGTTTCCCAATAACAAAATCATCTACAAATTCTCTGTTGACTGCAACCATAATAACAGATCCGTGATACTTCAGAAGAAGATCGTCTGTGTGGCTGTTAAGATTCATCACCACATTGTAGTACTTTTTGTTGTTGTAGGTAAGTTCTCCCGGGAGAAATTCCGGGGAGTAGGCAAAATAGGTACCAGTGTACCTGAATTCGTACGCCATTGGGGCGCTGCCCCTGAACAATACAGAATTCATTCCGGCCTCTTTCATGAAAGAGTCGAAATTCTCACGAGGCTGAGACAATGAAATGAGCGGAGTTAGCAAAAAAATTGTCAGAGCCGGAAAGGCTTTAATCATAGAAAAAGAGTGTGTTAGTTAACTACAAGAAAATTGCTGGCAGGTGTAAGTTTATGTAAATGTATTAAAAATTCTTTCTCATGATTATCATAAAAACAAAAAGAGCCCGACAATTACTTGCCGGACTCAGGAAAAAAGTGGGTTAGTTGAATATCTGCCTACCAGCGGTTGGACTTTTCGAGTTCGTTTATTACATAATTTGAAGGTGAGTATTTGTCCAGAATGAACAGAATATATCTCACATCAACTGCTACTGATCTCGAGGCTTTGGCATCATATCGGTAATCCGAAGCGACCCCCTGCCATATCCTGTCGAAGTTCACTCCAATCAGTTCACCTCTGCCGTTGATAACCGGCGAACCTGAATTCCCTCCGGTTGTATGATTATTTGTGAGGAAGTTTACAGTAAGTACTCCATATTTATCTGCATATCTTCCAAAATCCCTGTTTTGCAACAGTGTCTGAAGCTTTTTGGGCATGTAAAACTCCTCGTTTCCCGGGTTATTTACAAACTTGTCATTTACTCCCTCCATTGTTGTACGGTAGTTATAGGTTAATCCGTCAGAGGCATTACTTCCTGTTACTTTACCAAAACTGTACCTGAACGAGCTGTTTGCATCCGGGTAAAGTGTCTCTCCGCTCTTCATTTCAAGAATACCCTTCATATATACATCAAAAAGAGCCATTTGTTTTTGCTGAAGATCGCCCCTCTGCCTCATTATTCTGTCTACATTCACCATATAGTATCCGATAGATATCTGATAGAGCGGGTCACTTTTTACTGAAGCAACAATATCTCTGTTCCGATCATTCAGGAATTGATGCAGTTTTTCCTTACTTGTAAACATCGAGTTCTCAAAGATAGTTTTAGTCAGTTTCTCAACATCTCCCTCATACATTTTAATGTATTTGTCCATTGCCTCAGGATGAAACTTTGCCGGCATCTTTTCGTAATAGCGTTTGAGCATATTTCTGAACATCTGCCTGTCGGTCTCATAATCCCAGTTATTGAAGAACTGATCAACCAGGGCAATGAGCCTTTTTGCTTCAGATTCTGCAGCCTTCAAATCAGGGGTTTTTCTAGAGTAAGTTGCAGCCAGTTTCTCAAACTTTCCAATGAATGGAACAATTTCAGAGCCGTTGATTCCGGCCTCCATGAAATAGAGGTCTGCCATATTATAAAGAGAAACCTCTTTGTAGAGCTCCTCCATATCCTTCAGTACTGTTCCGTATTTAGACTTTCTTGCCTCATCTGCACCAACCCATGCGGCAAACTGTTGCTCCTCAGCCCTTTTCTTTTCAACCAGTTTCATCTTGGTAACTCCAAGAAGCTCACCCTTCCAGCGGAGATAAGTATTACCGGCAGAAGAGAGCCTTGTGCTGTATCTGAACTTCAGGTTTTCACTGGAGGCAATTGCATCCTCCATAATTTTCATCTTCTCTGCACGGATTGCGATTCTCTCAACATTCTCTCCGTATATTATCTTGTCAAGGGCAAAAGATGGAATATACTCCCTGGTTGTTCCGGGAAAGCCGGCTATCATCGCAAATTCATTTTCCACAGCACCCTTGAGTGATATGTTAAGATATTTTGATGGTTTGAAAGGCACATTGTCCATTGAATGTTTTGCAGGCTGATTCTCTTTGCCTGCGTATACCCTTAGAATAGCAAAGTCACCTGTATGACGCGGCCAGCTGTAGTTGTCTGTATTTCCGCCGAATTTACCAATTGCAAAGGGAGGTGCGGCAACCATCCGGACATCGCTGTAAACTGAGTAGACACTCATAATGTATCGGTTGCTTCCAAAGATAGCCTGCATTCTGACCTCTCTTTTGGTGCCTTTTGTAACAAGCTTTGCATGCGCTTTACCATTTTCATTGATTCTGTTCTGCTTCTCCCTTCCCTCAAGCCCCTTAGTACCGGCAAGCATAATATCAGTAACATCCTGCATACTCTCAAGGACCTTAATTTCAAGCCCTCTGCAGAGCGACTCTTCAGACTGATTTTTTGCCCAGTAGCCATATTTCAGGAAGTCGTTCTTCTCATTTGAGAATCTTTCAAGATATGAGAGTACAACATGATAATTTGTAAGCAAGAGGCCGTTTTCAGAAATAAAGCTTCCTGTCCCGAAGCTCTTCAGATTTGCACCTTCGCCCATAAAGCCAACAACGGCCTGATTAAGCGATGGATTCACCTCAGAGTAAAGAGATTCAGCAGGAAGCTTCAGCCCCATGCTCTTCATCTCCTTATATTTCTGATTCTTAATTAGAAAAGGCAGCCACATTCCCTCCTCTCCTCTCACGCCCGAGGGAATTAATAGTATTAATGCAATGACTGCCGAAAGTAGTTTCTTCATGTCTCTTTATTCTGTTATTGACAGCAAAAAGCGGAAGTGGTCTCCCTCCTTACCTTTGCCGGCTCTGGTATTAATAAATTTTCTTGTTTTTAAAAGCTGATTATGTGCAGCTGATGCTATTACTGCCTGAACACCAGATAGAGTCTCCTCCTGCTTCACGGGAAGGAGAGACATCTTTTTCAGCAGCTGAATATATGCTGTCTGAAGGTTCCTGATAAATGGATCTAGGGCAGTTGATTCCACCATAATTTTATTGTGAATCAACTCCAGATACTCTACAACAGTGAAGGCATCTGCAGACTCAAGCTGCCAAAGTGCAATTCTTGGCAGGATAAAGTTCCCCATCATTGCATCCATCACATCACTCTGCCTCTTCATGATAATCTCTGTGAGCGGACCATAAACGGCAGAAATATTTTCCAGATTAAGATAATCCGGAGCAGATGTCAGCTGACCAAGTGCAAACTGCACAGCCTCTCTCTGCTTAGGTGCACCTGCGGCTGAATACCTCTGTGACATATCTCCCTCTGAAAGCTCATTCTGATAAGCCCCGCCTGCATAAGAGAGTGAAAGGCTGATATATCTGAAATACTGCTTTACAAGAGCATCATATCTCTCCTTTACAAGCGAAGCGCCCCCGCCTGCCTCAGTTGTCCACTGAACAAGGTTAGAAAGAATGATTCTTGTGTTCTCTATTCCGTAACCCGATGACCTTACGACATCATCTCCAAGAGATTCAGACTGCGCAGAGGGGTCTGGTGATATTGGTGATGCTATGAATGAGGCAAATTTATACTCAGGAGATTTACTCTTTTCAGTCATGAGACTGTCAAGCCACTTATATTCCTGAGCGGGAGTAAGCTCTTCATTAAAATATTTATAACCATATTCAATTGACAAATAATCAAAAGGCCCCAAAACAGGAGGAGTCATCCTTACTCCCCTTTTGAAATCATCTGAATTAGCCACATGGTTATTCCTTGCATAATCCATTATTGAAGCTGTGGTTCCGTATTTAGCTGTAAATGAAGGAGACTTAAGGGAGTCAACCGGATATGCATATGAGCTTCTCATGTTGTGCTGAATTCCAAGCATGTGCCCAATTTCATGAGCGACAGCATATCTTATCATCTCACCGGTCATTTCAGTATCATACTCAACAGCCCTTGCTGCAGGATCTGCTGCAGCTGTCTGGGTAAAGCGCCACATCTTGACAAGAGAGATTACATCGTTCCACCAGAGAACCTCACCGGTAAGAATCTCTCCGCTTCTTGGATCTGACCAGATCTGACCGGCAGCATTGGCCTCCTCAAGTGGGAGATACCTTACCAGATTATTCTTTATATCATAAGGGTCAAGGTCAGGAGTTTCGGAAAACTCCCTGGCTACCATCACATTTCTGAAGCCAATTTTCTCAAATGCCATGTTCCAGTCCTCAATTCCAAGCTTGATAAATGGTATCCATTCAGCAGGGAAATAAGGCTCTACATAAACAACAATCTGCTTCTGAGGAGTAACAGGAATTCCTGCCCTGAACTGAACCAGAGAGTCCTTGTGAGGCTCAATTCTCCATCTTGTAATATACTTATTTGTGGAAATCTCTTTTCCTGCAGCATATTGCTTTCGGTTATGAGGCTGAAATCCCATTCTTGAATCGTTAAAACGGGGCTTCAGAATCTTATCGGGCAGCTGCATCAGAAAATACTGGACAGTTATTGCAAATGTCTCTTTAGGTCCAAGAAACTCGTAATGACTTCTGATATTAATATGATCCTGGTGCTCCTTTACAGAAACAATTCCGCTGAGTTTTGGCTCAAGCCTGCCCTTCTTGACGTTGTCCGGCAAAGGCCATGCAAGCGAAACCTCTTCTGAGAAAAATTTTGAAACATCAATAGTTGAACCGCCTTGTTTACCTGATGATTCTATCTCAAAGAAATAAACTCCTCCTGTAATTGAGTTTCTTGCCAGCGGATCTGCAATAGCATCGTTATTATCAACATCAACAAAATTATCTCTCTTCTCCATAACAAGCAATCCGTTGCGCTTTACAAAACGCACCAAAACAGGAGGAGTTCTCATCTGACCAGCCGAATAGACCTTTGCAGATGGATCACTAATATCCACAATCCTTGAGCCGAACAAAATGTCCTTTCCAAGAAGTGTGTCGGGTATGTGCAGAGCAAGCCTCTTTCCGTCACGAGTCATCTCAATGAAACCTCCCTGTGCAGGGAGGATCACTGAAGAGATTAGCAAAATAAAGAGAATTGCAAACTTTCTTTTCATAAGCTTTGTTTTATTTTGGAGTGTACCTGTATGAAACTTTGTACAAATCTCCCTCTTTCTTAATATCAAGCAATGCCGGCTGAATTCTCATAAAGTACGGAGATGTGCTTTTAAACCATGCATCAAAAATTATTTCAGGTTCGGTTGTAGAAAAATCATATGTTCCCTCAAGCTTAACAAGTTCCACAATCATTGTTGCTAAAAAAGGATAGGTGCTGCTTGCAATAATTCCGTTTGTCGCTTTTGAGTCAAGGTGCCACTGTTTATTACCATTTGTGCCAGTTTCCCAGTCTGCTTTCAAAACTATATTTGCGGTGAACTCTTGTGGGTTTGCGGTGACAGTACCTTTTAGAGGATTCTCATCTTGAGCAACAAAACGAAGTAATGAGTCCGATGGCGAGAAGAATCTTGTAGTCTTACCAACTCCGTAGTCTGCCATTACAGTATCTGTTGTTGCAAACAGAAGCATATCAGAAAGCCTTAGAATATCACCACCCGGCGAGTTTGACTGGCAACCGAAATAGGTGTTAAAACTCATGTTTTTATAGCTTCTCATATAGTTCTTAGAAGAAGAATTGGGACCGGCATTTATTACTACTTTGCCCGACCACGTACCATCGGTTGCTTTTATTGCCTGCAAAATCTGAAATCCATTTCCACTTAGCAAGGCTGCACTCTTCATAACCGGAGTAAAGTCAACTTCTGGATCGTTTACCCTTACATTAAATGATCCCTTCTCGGTAGAAACAGCAAAATATTTTGAAGTCCCTCTGTCAAGAGTAAACTTTAGATTCTTGCTAATTCCAGCAGCGTCTCTTTGTTTGATTTGAACCTCAAAAGTTTGGCTAAGCTCTCCCTTTGTCAGCGTAATCTTGTTTGCGTTTCCTCCGTTTATCAGAAAGTCTGCTCCAATTGTAAGGTCTCCTTCAATATTAAGGGCTGCCTCACTGTCATATGCTAACGGGGTATCAAAAGCTATTGTGAATATCAGCTTCTCTGCCAGAAAAGGGTTAGTATGCTCATTTTCCGGCTGAGCTGTGAAAGAGAGCATTGGAAGCACAATCTCTTTTGTAAGAAGAACAGTATGTTCCGGATTGATTTTCGGGTCAACTGCGTAATCTGTTCCGGGGGCTATAGCTGCCTTTAGGGTTAGTTCAGAGTCCCAGATATTATCGTTTAATAGTGTAACCGGAATAACAGCCTCGCTCTTTCCCGCCTCAACAATAATCTCTTTTGAAACAAGAGTGTAGTGTTCATTCTCAATTGCTGTTCCTGAGAAAGCAAACTTAACGGTCAGGTTTTTGGGTGCCGGTTTTGATAACTTTACATTTATATCAAATGTTCCTGTTTGTGTATTTATAGTTGACTCTCCTGTTTCGAAGTATATTGAAGGAGAGTAGTTTCCCTCAAGCTCAATTTTTTCGCATGAAGTGGTGCCTGCAACAATTGCAAATAATGCAACAATTGCCAGGGTCCATTTTAATGTTAAAGAATTTTTCATCGTATAGTTATAAGGTTAGTATTCCTATTGAAATTCCGGCCGTATACCAGCCAGCCTTGCCCTCTGCGAATATGTTGCCTCCGTAAAGGGATGCATATCCCAGAATAGGGGTGCTTTTTATCATACGTAGCGGGAAGGTATATCTCATCTCTCCGTTAATCCTGAAAGTGTTCTTCTTGTGATACTCAAGATCTGGTGAAAGGATCTCTGTCCCAACTATGCTTTCAGTAGCCATGTTAAGCTTTGCAGAGGTGTTGAGCGACGCTCCCGCCGAGGCAGAGAGAATCAGCACTCCTTTACTGCTGTTAAGAAGTCTAACCTTGCCATTGATGCCGGCAAGCAGCTTGCCTGAGGCATATTCTGAATGGGGCAGATAATAGTTATTTGAAAATCCCTCATATCCAGCCTCTGCTCCTGCAGCCCAGCGATAGCTCTTCTTGCCCGAATCCATTGCGGTTGTACTCCATGAAAGACGGAAATCTGAGGTTTTTACAACAAATCTGTTTTTGTAAACATAGATGGTCTCCCATGTTTCTGTTGTTACTCCTGTGATAGTGTCTCTTTCTGAGATAAGCTCTTGTCTGAACTCGTCTGCGCCTCCGTCTTTTATGACAGCCTCTGCCCTAATGTTATGAAGCATATTGTTCTTTTCCAGAAGATAGTCTGCAAGAAATGAGTATGTGAACTCATTGTATGATCCCGGGCTCTGGCGAAGATTGCCAAGAGTCTCTTCCCATCTCGTCTCAAATCCGGCAGATACCAGTAATTTACTCTCCTCTCCCCTGAAATTGTACTGAAGTGCTCCTCCATAGAAATCGCTCAGAAACTGGCGTGCAAAGCCCTTGTACCCTCCAATTCTTCCCTCAACATGCTCGAGGCCTGAAAAGGTATAATATTGAAGATTGGGATCTGTCTGGATTGTTGTGAGACCGGGCATTTTCTCTTTCCCGAATCTGTAGCTTAGGCTTATCCCTGCTGTGTTTTTGCTGTTTATTTCAAATACGATGGAAGGGATGAGAGAATAGTCAAGATGATAGCTTCTTGAACGGGGGTCTCTTTGTCTGGCGATATCTGCAACCTTGTAGTCGATTGCAAGACCATAGTTAACTTTGCTCTTGTATTTAGTATATACTCTTAAACCAAGATCAAATTTTTGTGTCTCATAGTTTCCTCTTACACTGCTTCCGTAGATAAATGGATTGTTGTTATAGGAATTAGAGACGTCTGACCATCCCTTATCGTACTCCTTGTTCATATTGAACAGAAAAGTTCCTTTGACAAATATCTTATCACTCAGTTTGTCATATCTTTCGGTTTCAAAAAGAAGTCCTCTGGTTTCAGAACCCTCCTGAATACGATGATAGTCACCTGCACTATTGTATACTCCAAGAGTAGTAAAACTGCCCCTGTCAACTGTTCCGAATTTCATTCCAGCAGCGTTGGTTGTATTCTCCCACTGCATTCCTGTTTTTTGCAACTCCCTCTTTTCAAGAGATGGAAATGCTTTTAGTGTATCGGCACCGGCTCCGTGAAGAACTGTGCATGCCATTATGGCAATTGTTGTAGCTATATAGTTTATTGTCCTCATAGTTTTTTAGTTCAAAAGTTCCGGCTTATCGTATTTTCTTGGAGTTGGATCGAGTGTAATCACAAAATCCTCGGTGCTGTTGTTTACATCCTTAAGGATAAATCTGTTTCCTTCAACTGAACTTACTTTACGCTCAATGGACTCATGAGTGTATCCCGAAGTTGCATTTGTGTATGCAAAACCTGCATCTACAATTGTCTGGAACCTCTTTAGATTAATATCTGGCCCTGTTGAGGCATTGTTCTTAAGACACTCTACACCATCAAGTACAACTGATACCGGAACTCTTCTGAACCTCTCACCCGATGTCTTACCTGGTGCATAATACTGAGGCCAGGAAAGAATATCCTCATTAGTTTCAAAAATGAACACTGCATTTCCGCCACCTGTCATAAGATTAAAGAACTTAATAGTAAGAGAATTTGACAATATTGGAAGAGCCTTAACATCTGGATTACCCATACCATCTGCCTCTTTAACTTCAAAGTCAGCATCAGAAAGATCAATTGATGTTGAGGCACTTGTTCTGTGGTCCCTTGCATTTTTCGCCGCAATTACAATTGATTTACCCGGCGCAACAGGATTGTCGTTGCCCTCTCCCGGGAATTTGCAAATTTGTCTGGCATATATATAATCCGGATGGTCCTTAGCAGGGTATGCCGGAGGAGACATTGACTCTGCCAGAGCCAGGTATTTCCCGTCAATATAAACAGTATCATCAGAATTATTATATATCTCTACATATGCATCTACTATATAATTCTTGTTTGCATTATCCTTTGTGCCTGTATAATATACTTTAGAGATAAGAAGGCTCTTAAGAACCAGTTTATCAAGAACCAGCTCAATATCCTCTTTGGTAAAGAGTTTTTTTCTGCCGATTCCGGCTTTCAGAACGACTGTTGCTTTGTCTTCAACCAGCTCTCCATCTGTTATTAGCTCTTTGTACTCAGTACCTGTCATTTTCCAGCTTGTAGAGATGCTGTACTCATCAGGTATAAGCTCAGGAATTACCAACATTCCGTCAGAATTAGTGGTATACTTGTAAGTGGCAGAGGTACTGGTAAATACTACCTCCTGATTTGCATATTTAATATCACTCCTGAAGTTTTCAGGCAACTTAAATTCAATATTCAGATTTCTGACCGGAAGAGGTTGCTCTCTTGTACATGAGAGAGATGTCAGCAAAATTGCCATGATTCCGGTTATAATTATTATTTTTTTCATATTCCAGGTTGTTATATTTTAACTATTAGCTCCATACCAAATGAGAATGTTCCTACATTTCTCTCTGTGAGAGTGCCTGATTTTGTAGTAGACTGATATGGTGTGTAGAAGAATGCATTATTCACGAAGAATGAGAATCCGAGTGACTTGGAGATATCCTTCTGAAGCCTTCCGTTTACTATCCAGATTGGTTTCTGAATTGTAGGGTCAATATCTTTTGGATCCCGGATCTGATCCTGCAGAAGAATACCTTTTATCCTGTATTCCGGATCATTTAGCATGCCAGGAGTAATCTCATGATAACTGAGGTCCGTGTCAAACCATCCAATTGGAGAACTTTTCTGATTGGTTGTGTTTGAGTAGTTGTACCAGATTACCTGTCCGGTAAATGAAGCGACCATTTTAAGCTGAGGAATGTTGCAGACAGCTCTTACAACTGTGCTGAACCTGCGCTGAATATCCTTCTGAAGTCCCGTTGGGTATTCCAGTTTAAACGGAGGGGTATTTACTCCTCCCTGACCATATACAGACGAAGGGAGAATTCCTTCAGGGTTTGAATAGTTAGGACCTGTTTGCCAGTTAGATGTCTCCATGTATGCTCCGCTCAGGTAAAATGATGTTCTGATGGCTTTTATCTGACCAAAGTAGAAATCAAATTCTACACCTCTGTCAAGGCTGGCCTGTGTATTGCCAATTCTTCCGGTTGTGGTAAAAACTGTATCTACCCTTGCCGGATTACTCCAGTCAACCGTTGGCTTTTTACCCGGCTCTATGATAAGGCCACTTTGCGAAGTATAGTAATTTGAGAGGAATGTCTGATATTCAGAAAAACTCCCAAATCCATTTGGCATATAATCTCTGTATGCAACCATTGAAAATGTCATATCATTAGGTAGCTTTACATCAAAACCCAGCTCCGCTTTTGTATTGGTAGCATTTTTCAGTTTATTGTTCCTCTCTACATATGTAACATAAGTTTGATACATTACAAGTTGAGAAGCTTGATCTACAGGGAGGTATTTTGCAACTTCCCTATCAGTATATTTTGCCTCAGGATAAAGATGTGACAATCCGGGAGTTTTTGAGTTTCTTCCCCATCCTCCGCGGAATTCCAGCCAGTCTGTAACTTTAAGAGAGGCGTTTAGTCTTGGAGAGATTGAATATACATATTCGGGCTGACCCGGCTGAAGCATGTCCATTCTCAAACCTGCCTGAATCTTGAAGCCCGCAACTTTTCCGAACTTCCAGCTGATATTATCTTCAAAATATGCCGATACCTGGTTGATTGGAGGTATGTCATAGTATGGTCTTGGCCTTCCGTTACTGTTAGGTCTCAGAGGGAAATTATCGTTATCGTTATAAAATCCCTTTGCCCTGTTCTCTTCATACCTGTACTCAACACCCATATTAAAACGCTGACGGAATTTGTTGATGTTTGCAGTAAAAGTATTGGATACTTTGGCAAATACGTTTACCGGCTCGCCGATAGTTCCTCCCGAAGCCTTGTAAGAATTGGCAACATAAGGGACCTCATAGTAACCTGTAGACATTGCAGAAATTATTGGCATTCCGCCACCCGCAGATACTGTGGTTGAATTGCGGGATTCATTGAATGAGTGGTTGTATCCAAATGAGTATGAGAGTGTTCTCATTAGCTTTTTATTAAAACTTAACCTTCCGGAGTGGCTGAATCTCAGTGAGAGTGCCTTTTGGGTTGTCTCGCTTCCTTCGATAATCAGGTCCGGGTCGTTGCCCCTGAAGTCAAGGAGACTACTCACATTAAATTTGGTATTAGTATACCAGATTCTGCCTATAGTCTTTGTATACGCAATACCACCTGAAACTCTGTCAAAGGAGCTGCTCTTTTGTCTCGGGTCTCCCCATGCCTGAGCGTAGTCAAAGTTTGAGTTAAGGCTTCCGCCGTTTTTGCCGAGCTTCCATCCCTTGCCTACAGAAGTATTCATAGAGATTGGATTAATCTTTGCCCTTATTTCGTATGGTGTATAACCTGCTTTAGTATTAACAATAACTGCTCCTGATGCAAGGTCACCGTACTCTGCAGATGGGATACCCCTGATTACCTCTACCGACTCAATGTTGTCTGCACCAATCTGCCTGAGGTCAACTCCGGTTGCACCTACAGCATTAACTGAGGTTTTATCCATAAGTGAGGCATTGTCTGATACAGGAACTCCGTCAATCATTACTGACGTTCCGAATGCATTGTTTGCATTGGATGTATTAAGTGTTCTGATAGTAATCTTTTCTGCCGATGTCATATCGCTTACACCTGTGACAAGCTGACCCGGGATAAGCTGCATAAGGTCCTTGAGACTAGTAGCCTGAAGGTGGTCCATAGCCTGTCTTCCAATTTTCGAACTTGTAGATGTTCCGGCAACGCTGCTCTTTGCAACTACTGTCACCTCTTCGAGCTCAAGTGATGTTGGCTTCAGGGAGATGAGCAGGTTGAGCGGAGATACAAAATCAAACTCTAAAGTATTGATTTCGTATCCCAGCATCTGAACTTCAATTGCGGCCTTTCCTGCCGGTACATTTTTCAGCACCAGTGATCCGTCAATATCTGCGACACCGTAAATGCCATATTGCCTGATAACGGCAGTTGCGCCAATAACAGGTTCTTTGGATACAATGTCTACAATTTTCAGTTTAACGGATACCGGCTTCTGGTCGCCGGCGGCAGGTTTTTGAACAGCCTTTTTTGGAGCCTGAATCAGGAGTATCACTCCGTTATCAATCTCAAATACTAGCCCTGTTTTTGCAAGGATTGCCCTGAGGACTGTCTCGACAGAGGTATTGGAAGCTGAATAGGTTATGCCCTTAATGCTCTTAAGGTCGCCCCCTTTGTACAGGTACCCCAGCCCGGTTTGTTTTTCTATCTGCTTAAGGCACTCATCAAGGGTTGCATTTTGTACCCTAAAGGATGTTACCTGCTGCGCATACGCAGTGACAGCCGAAAACATCAGCATGAACAGTGCGAGTAGAAGAAAATTTAAGCGAACGGTTCTTTTCATCGTTGGTTTTGTTTTGGTTATGAGGATTGCTGCAGAATATGATTAATTACTTTCTGTAGCTTACATGTATTGTATTGTTTACTGAGGAGAAGTCTACCTGAGACACTCTGGAGAGTTGCTTCAGAACAATCGAAAGATTGTCGTTAAGAGGAATTTTCCCAGTAAACCTCTCCTGCTCAAGTTTTGTATTATCGAATACCACTTCAATATCGTATCGTCTCTTAAGTACTTTGAAAATTTCTGAGAGCGGCTCTTCCTCAATACTCATGAAATTGTTTATCCATGAAGTGTAAAGGTCTGTATTAACTTTAACTGTCTCGCTCATGTTGTTCATCCTGTCGTAACGGTACTGATCTCCCGGTGTCATAACACTCTCTCCGCCATCCTCAGATGGGATTGAAACAGCACCTGATACCAGAGTGGTTATAGTTTTACTCTCGTCAGGATATGAACTGATATTGAAAGATGTGCCCAGCACTCTTACTTTGTAATCGTTTGTCTCTACAATGAATGGTGCCTTTTCATTTTTAACAACTTCAAAATATGCCTCTCCGGTAATTCTGACATTTCTGTCTCCTTTTTCAAATCTTACCGGATATTTAATTGAACTCATTGCATTGAGCCATACTTTTGTTCCATCACTCAACACCACAGAGTATGATCTTCCCTTTGGAACATATAGTTCATTATATTCAATCTGATTCTTAGCCTTAGCACTCTCAACCGCACTCTTCGCCGCCTTTTCGTATGATATCTCTCCCGCCTCTCTGTCTACCTCAACTCCTGATTCTTTAACCTGGTTTCCTCCGATTGAATCAAGCATCAGTTTTTCTCCTGACGCAAGCGTGAGAACAACATTCCCGTTTGCAGGCATCAGTTCCTGGTCTGTAACCGCCATAAGTTGCTTATCTGTGGTCTCACTGTTAAGATTGAAAAGTATTGATACCGCCAGTACTATTGATGCTGCGGCGGCAGATATTCCGTAAATCTGTTTTTTGTTTGCCCTGAACCAGAATTTAATCCAGCTTCGCTCAGGATTGAACCTCTCGGCGAACTCCTTTCTCTCAATGTATTTGCTTGCCTCTTCATCAGAAACATCATCCAGCATTCTGTTTGCCAGATCCTTCGCATCCTCCATCGCCTTTTTGTACCTCTCTTCCATAAAATATATCAGCATTACTTACTGACATATAAACGCAGAAAAGTAAAAAAAGGGTGACAGAAAAATGATTTTTTTTCTAAGAATCCTCAAATTGCAGATTGAATACTCAGCTTCCGGCTGGAGATTAAAAGAGATGGAGCATTTACAAACCTAAGTCTGACTGATAGTATTTACCTGTAGCCGGCCGGGAAAATCAGAGTATATATATTCATCAAACGACTGCCGGAAAGCTTTGATCAGCGGATAAAAAAACATAAAGCGATAGCTGGAAAGCTTTGATCAGTGGATAAACGGAAAGACCAGAAGTATGAACATCTCCCCAAACTTGTCGCGCAAAGTTTTATATGCACGCTGCTTCAGGGTCTTTACCGTGTTAACGGTTATCTTTAGGTTATTTGCAATTTCAACGATTGAATTGCCTGACAGAGTTAACTTCAGTATGTTCCGTGTCTGTGCCGGTAAAGTTTCGATTGCTTTGTCCAGCAGTCTGAATGCCTCCTCCCTCATCGCCTCGTTTGCTTCCTCCTCAAGATGTGCGGCCTGATCCATATCCGTCAAAATGCTTCTCTTCTTGCGGAGATGATCTATACATGCATTTCTGGTAGAAATATACAGAAATGATTTAAAGGCAATTTCGTTGGGAAACTCCGGGCTTGTATTCCAGACCTTGAGAAAAACTTCCTGAACGATATCCTTTGCATCCTCCTCACTGCCCGTAATTTTGGTGGCAAAATAAACCTGCGAAACAAAAAAATCCTTAAAGATCTCCTTGAATGCAAACTCTTTACCATCAATTTTAATGTAGTGACGCAGCATCATTTTTTCATACAATCTTTCAAAGATAGCGATTTTGATAAAATTATTGCTGATTCAGATTAACTGCCTCCCGTCCGGGCAACGTCCATTTCCCTGCTGCAATCCCGTACGGGCAATGTCCATTTCCCTGATGCAATCCCGTACGGGCAATGTCCATTATCAGAAATTTTACTGCCATTTGGTTCTTCCGGCTGAGTTTGCCCTTTACGGAAGAGCTGCATGACAATGCGGGAGAGCAGCATGACAATGCGGGAGAGCAGCATGACAATGCGGGAGAATGAAGGGGCGGGCCGGCACCAAACTGCGCTGGCCCGCACCATCTAACATAGGCACAGGGCGGGGTTTCATATGTTTTCATCCGAGAGCCCGTACGAATGCAACCTAGAGCCCGTACAGCTGTAACTGACACACTATCAGCGAACAGGAACTTAATCCCGCGGATCATCCGCGGGGACAAAGTGGCTCTCGCTGATT
>PHDT01000002.1 GCA_002842695.1 Bacteroidetes bacterium HGW-Bacteroidetes-10
TAACAATGCTGAAAATAACGATTTCAAAGAACTTTTGTATAACCAACAACTGTCCTTAAATTTTTAGTGGACAGTCATGATAACCCTTAATGAGTAAATATCCGATTATCTATTGACTGAAAGAATTTCATTGCCTGGGCTCTGGCCATTGGAATCGTACCCTTGTAATTAGACCTCCGGAGTCTGGCCGGCTTGTAATTATCAATTTTGTCAGTAATGCCGAAGTGATTAAACACTGCCTGTAGAGTGTTGTTGTACGTGTCACACAGCAAATGATTCTCCCAGGCAATTGCAATGACAGAGGCTACTTTTGAAATATACAAGGAACCCTTCTGTGTGTTGAGATAGTTAAGATATTGGTAAATTCTAGAAATACTTTGACCATTATATTCACTAATAAAGTAATTTGAGAACTCAAAAGAATCATTTCCGGGAGCTTTGTAGATTCCGGAATCTTCCCTCAAGATACAGTCTCTTCTTTTATCATCACATAACAATGAGAATGTCATTACTTCCCTTTTCGCCATCTCCTTGTCAATTGTTGAATTCATCCTGGAGGAGTAAACTGCAGCCCATTTATATATTTCCGTGCGGAAATCACTTAATGATGCAATAAAGTCTGTACTTGAGAACTTGATGCCCTTAAATTCTTCAATCGTCTGCATTGTCTGGACCAAATGGTTAAGGTGAAGTTTAGGCTGAATGAGGTCCAATGCCAGGGCAAAATCGTTCTGCTCAATTATGAATCTATAAAGCTCCTCAAAGGTCCGGGAAGAGAGCTGAACATTCACATTTTCACCATATCCATAATGTTGAGGTTTCAGATAAAAGTTAGAGATCTCTTTATCCTGATCTTCCCACTTCTCTATTAATATCACTTTTTGGGTTATATATAAGTTGCAAAGGTCGTAGCAAGTTGCTACGACCTTATACAACCTGAAAACCACATTAAAAAGGTGCCAGGCATCAACTTTAGACAGACCCTCCTCCACTACGACTTAAATGTTTGAATTACGACTTTTATAAAGCCATTTTGCACATCAAAATTCATAGTAAGGATTACTGAATAAAATTGATTGCACTCCATACATCTACAATATTTTGCTTTGCCAATGCCTCATAATTACCTTTATGCTTTTCTCCCCAACATAAGGCAACAAAATATTGTAAAAGGAACTTCTTTTCGGGAGAAAGTTTCTCATACTCTCCCTCTACAATCAAAACCGGATTATTCCCCCCCTCTTTTGAGATAGCATCACAGATAGAGGTAACAATTGAGTCAATGAGCTCCTCAGCCCAATCAAAAAAATAAGTATTCTCTCCCATAGCTTTATATTTTAAAGTTCGAACAAATATAAATTAGTTCATCACTCAGAAAAATAAAATGGGGTGAAATAACTCATTGAATAAGAAAGATTTTACGAATTTAGAATTAAGAAGAAATCAAATTTTAAAAATAAACTTTTTACAAATTTTTCAAAAATGGTTTTATTTGAAGAATTGAGAATAGTTATAGATTTTTTGAGGGGTGTATGCCTTTTCGAAAATTTCAATTAATTCTAGATTTACAGGCATCTTCAGTAATCTGGTGGGGCTGCTGGTAATATTGACTAATATGTGCCGTACAAGAAAGACATTTATTGTTTTTTAATATTTAGTCATTTAATATATTTTTTTTATCATCAAGTTGCTTCGGCTAGAGTTAATCAGATTATCCAACTTTTCCACTACTGTTCATTAGAATTACTAATATTAATATTTAGTACGTCTGACCCAATTTTGGTAATACCTTGTTGGCTGCTGGCGTTTTTCTGAGTGACCCTGCTTGTCAATTGGTGATTGGTGTCTAAAGCAGGCATTTTAGAATTTATAAATTTTATTTCATTGTCGAAAACGCCTGTATCTAAAATTGCTTTGCATAACATTTCAATTACTGGTATAGAAACGCTGTTGCCCACTAATTTCATCCACCTAGCTCTGTTTAAGGGTAAAATATAATCTTTTGGAAAACCTTGAATCATACAGGCTTCTTCTTTTGTAATTCTTCTGTAATTTTCTTTTTTATAAATCTTTTCAATGAATTGCTTTTTATGATCAGCTTCGTTTTTCGCATTGATAATTTTTGTAGTTACAAAATCGTTTGTGTCACTTGCAACAAGAGTTGGAAAAATGTTTGAAGTTGGTAAAAACACTCTGTTTATTCCATAAAGACCTGTACTAATTTTCGTGTTTTTAAAATCGTACCTTTCTTCTTTGATTGTCAAAATGCCTTGCTCAATAAGTGGAAGAATTGATTTGGTAATAGAAATTTTTCTGACTTTTAAATCTCTATTCATTTTTAATTTATCTATTACTAAAACATCGTTTTCAGATAGACTTAATAAAAGGTTTTCTTCTTCCGAAATTTCTTTAATTTTAGATTTGTTGATATTAAATGAATAATATTCTTTCTTTAAAATTTTTAGCGCAACCAATTCTTCTAGTTCATTTTCTGTTATGGTTTTGTCTAACCCTTGGAAATGTTCTAAAGACAAAGGATTTCCGTCTAAATCACCATAAGCACTTTTTCGTCTGTTTTTGAGTAATAAATAACAGATTTTCTTTTGTCTTTCAGTTGTATCTAAAATATCCCAAGAATGAATGGTTGTATGTCCATTTCGTAAGTCATTGAAAAGGAAATAATCGTTCAACCCATTGCTGGTTGATAAACTCATACTTTTTGGGGTAATGGATTCACCAAATAAATCTCTTGGCATTTCATTATCTGTTTCAATAAATTTTCCAATGAAGTCAGATAAAATGTCTGCCAACTTTATCTTTTGTTCAATTGGTTTTGGGATTTTAAATTTGTCTGCAAATTTTTTATCTCGAAAGCCAATAATATAAATTCTAATTCTATTTTGAGGGACACCATAGTCGAATGAATTTAAAACATAGTAATTAGCAAAATAACCTGCTTCTTTTATTCTATCTAAAATGTAAATTAATGCTTTTTTATTTCTTGGGTCAACCAACCCTTTTACGTTTTCAAAAATAAATGCATCTGGTTTAGATTGATTTAAAAGAAATATAGTGTCATTCCAAAGTTGCCCTCTGTCATCATCAAAACCTAAATTTCTTCCAGCTATTGACCAACTTTGACAAGGAACACCTGCCGTCAAGATATTATGTTTCGGCAATTCCTTAATTTTAGTAATATCTCCTAAATTTTTTTCGATAGATTCGTTTGAGTTTGCACAATAAGCAGTTACAGCATCTTTACTGATTTCGCTAAAATGTAAACACTCTCCACCGTTTTTTTCGAGTGCGATTCTGAAACCACCAATACCTGAAAACAGATCAATAAATGTAAATTTTGCTTTTTCCATGTTTCCTATTTAAGTGGTGATTCATCAAAGTTTTGTGGTGGGTCAATTTCTAAAAACTCTTTGTAAATGCGTTCTCTATATCCTTTTCCGAGTTTGTTTACTTCGGAAATAAAAGTTTTATAAGTTCCTTCTCCACCAATCAAATCCCAAAACTCGTTTCCAATTAATACAGATTCGTCTTCGTGCATATTGAACCAGCGCATTGGAAAAGTCCACTTATAGTCCTTTTTCTTTCCATAAGGATTGTAAGCAAGTGCATAATAAGCATAGTCTACTTGCTTTGGATTCATTGCCAAAAGTTTCAACATTTTTTCTTTGCTTACTTTTGTTTGGTCACTATTTGGTAACGGTGCTTTGATTTCAAACGCATATTTCGTGTTAGTTTCCTTGTTATAAATGAAAATATCACATGTTACACTGACAGGGATAGGTTTTCCTCCACCTTTAAGTATGTAGTCTAGTTCTTCTTTCCAATTTGGTTTTACTCTCAGTTGGCCTTTTGGATTATGCTCAAGTCTGTTTAAAACTTCTTGAATTCGTCTTAAACTTTCACTTCCAACTGTTCCATATATGCTATGTCCTAATGAGCAATTTCCGTGTGCTTCAATTGCAACAACTTGTGCTAATTTTTCCCAAACACCACCAAATGGTGTTACAAATCTTCTCTCAAAATGTGAACCTTTGAAAATTTCGTCAGGTACTAATGCTGCATAAAGTGGTTTTGAAGAATGGTGTGCTTCTTTTATAAATGGGTCGTTTATGAGTACATTATTCATTACCCTGTCCATCATAGTAGAAACTACTGTTTTTATGGCTTCTGCAACTCGCTTTTCCTTACTCATATTTTATCTATTTTTCAATCTACAAATTTACAAAAATTATCTAGGAGTTTTTGGATTAATGATATATTTGGAATCTCGCTATGCATGTAGGCAACTTGTTCATATGTGTATAAAAGTTAAGTTTAGCTCCTAAAATATTGCTGGCTAACCAAACCTTTGTGAGGGTTTATTATTGTGGTATAGATTTAATTATTTTTATTTCTTCACAGTCCATTTTTATCCTGAACTGGCAAGGCAAACTGTATAACTAAATCACAGGCATATTTAATAAATAGTTAAACTTCTCTTTCAAATAACTAAAAACACAGATTTGAGTCAGTCATACTCACTCCGCTCCACAAGCTCCGCTCCATTCGAATCACTGACTCAACTTCCACTAATAGATTGTTATCTTCTATTACGCCCACACTATATTTTTGACAGCATACTCTTTACTCTCCAGAATTAACTAGCGGTATTGGCATCGCTTAGGAACTGGTAAAATAAAACACACGCTAGTTATGAGGCTTTATCTGGCAAAAAATAATCATATTCCACATATTCTTTTTCTAAGTCCTTTTCCTTGCATGTGACCATTTCCCCTAATCTCAGTTAATAGTTCATGCTCCGCTTTATATTGTCTCTTTGATTATTAGCAGAAGGAATCAGCATTTATATTTTCCCAGTTGTTACCTATTCTGAGCATAATTCTTCATTCAATTATATATTCACAGGAAGAAACCGGAAAACAATAACATTAGAAGACTATATAGCTATCTGCATCTTTTGTTTATATCTTCTTTCTTGTCCGGGATAGACAAGAAAACATGAAAAGGTAAAACTTCAGAGAAATATAATTTTAAGTGAAATGAAAGCCGCAAATAAAGTACCTAAATAACGCTACTAGGGATTGACTGCCAGCATTGGCCTATAAAATATTAAATATAAAACTACAAAACTGAAAATGTTGATAAGTTCATAGCGCAACTGTTTGTTCTGCAATTAAACATGGACTTCAAGTCGGGAGGTAAATGCCATTTGAATGCATTATATCGGCGTATGTATTTATTTGATTATCATTAGTTCTAAACATTACCGTTTTAATTCCCATTTTTGAAAATCATTTTCCAGAAATTCAAATTTCTTCTCAAATAAACTTGCAAGGCGAGCATTTGCTGTAGCAAAGAAAATCTGTCTTTCTTCCTTTAAAATAAAAAAACGTAAATAATCAAGGAAGGAAAGTGCATTTAGATCATCAATATGTGACATTGGGTCGTCAAAAATCATAAGGTTAGGGCCATTCTTCAATTGCCTGTTCAAGCTGATAAAGATAGATAATGCAAGGGCTGCTCGCTGCCCTGTGCTTATTTCATTAACCTTATGCCATTTATCATTATCCTTAATCAAAAAAAGTTGCTTATCTTGAAATACTAGCGATTTGAACTCTCTAGGTGAGTGGATAGTTTTAAAAACATCAACTATTTCTTTCAAATTATTCTCAAAGAAACTATCTAATTGCTCAGTTCCATCGGACTGCCTGAGTGATTGGAGGGCTTCAAAACCCTCTTTAATCCTTTTAAATTTTTCGATGTTATTATCCAAAAAAGTCTGTGATTGAAGTTTTAGTCTTTTTGCTTGATTTAATTCGTATTGATTTTTTTGCTCCGCTTTAAGAGATGCTAGGTTTTTTTGCAAAACCGATAAACGGAGGTCAATTTCTGAAACTTGTTCGTCAATTTGTACTTCAATCACTTGGATAAGTTGATTAAAATAGTATTCAATATCGGTAATACTTCGTTTTTCTCTGACAAGAATGGAAATTAGTTCATCCAAAGTATAGGATTTGTCCTCCTCGAGCCCTATTGATTTTTTAAAATTAGCATTAAGTTTAAATTTTATTTCTTGTATTATATCAAGCTGTTCTTTAAGTTGAACATTCTTGGAATTTAACTCTGCAAACTTGTCCTCAAATAATTTCTTATTATCAAACGCCAATATAAATTCCGGCCCTATGTCCGTAATAAGTTTATTACTAATATAAGAGAATTCATCTTCTGTAATGTTAAAGGACTCGATAGTTTGTTGGAAAGCCTCATACTCCTGCTTTCTCTTATTGAAATTACTTTCTTCTTCTTTGAACTTCGAAATATCCTGAACGATTTTAGCAAGCGTTATGTCATTGAAATCGCTGATAAAAGTATTTTCATAAACAGCCATAATCGTTGACAGATCATTCAGAATCATCGTAAACTTCGCTACTTTCTCTTTTGCTGCCTGCTGTTTTTGATGAAGCTCATCTATTTTATCCTGGTTTTTCTTGGAATTGCTTAGAATTACTTCTTTAATTCTTTTTTGCAAATCCAAATGTTCAAATGGTGATTGACACAAGGGGCATGAATCGGCATCAGGAGACAGTGTTAAGTATTCTTTTCCTAATAGTTTTATTTCATTAATTACCTTTTCTGTATTACTTAAATGTGAAAGTAGGTTTTTCAATTCTGTTTCCGAATTATCCAGTTCAGATTTGGCTGCGGCCAGATTAGCCCGGTTCCTAGCTATGACTTTGTTAATATCTTCTTCCGTGGAGTAAGTCTGAATAGCTACACTTCCAAGCCCCCTGTTCATTGTCTTTATCCTTCGTAAGGTTCCTTCAATGTCCAATTTTCGTTTATTAAAACCTTTTACCTCAAATAGCCTCGGGTCCGTAAAGTATTTATTAACTGATTCCAGAAGGCTAGCTTTAGTAGCAATCGAATTTATCGACTGTTCAAGCTTGGAAATGTCTTTAGCTATTATCTCAAGGTTTTCTTTATACTCATTAAAAGAAATTTCCTTTTGAGAAAGTTCCGTTTTAGCTTTCTCCAATTCTTTCAGATTGGCAAAGGAAGGTATTTTTGATGTCAAGATTTTTTCAGTCAGTGCTTTTACCTGGTTAATCAACGACTCTGTTTCTCCAGAGATTTTTTCAGGATTGAGGTCTTTATTTTTAAAGTGCAATGCTTTAATATTGTCTGCAATAATTCTACTTAGAGCATTGAGTGTTTCTGATTTGTCTAACCTTAATATTAGCTGATCAGCATTTTTAATTGTTTCCCTTGCTTCAAGTATGTCCTTGTTTAACGAGTTATAGTATGGCTTTATCCTGTCGTAAAAACCGTTAATCCTTTCTGAAATATAATTGAATTCAGTTCCAAGGATAATATTGGAAAGTGCTTGTTTTACCTCATCTTCACTATTACTCTTGGCAAGTTCATTTGCTGCATCCGTATTAAAGAAATTGAATCGATTAAAAGAAGTATAGATGTAATTGTCTTTTGCATAATTGTTACTGTACCAGTAAGCATCACGTAGCCTGTATTTTGAATTATCATTGGGCGTACAATACTCTGTCAACCGTGAATTATTTATTATTGCTTCAATACAATTGTCTGGTTCTTTATTATCTGAATTTCTATACGTTCTTCCACAGGCCACTAATTCGAGTGCTTCAAGCAAACATGTCTTGCCAACGCCGTTTATTCCTTTAAATAGGTTAACCTTACCAAAGTGGAAAACTCGGGGTTCTTTAGGGTGTTCTCGGTAAGTATTTTTCAACGTTATCTGATTGATAAAATTTATCTTCATGTTGTCCTTCGCATCGCTGGTGGACTCTATACTAGTATTTATATTTGTCTGGTTGTTGATAAACCGTTCAACTGCTTCTGTGTATTTAGCTTTTGAATACACTTCCTGGAGATCCACTTTTTTGAGTGTTTCTTTCAGCTGCAAAACAATGTTGGATGACACTACCGTATCGGATTTATCCAGTCTGAAAAAATCCTCGAATTGAGACTCTGTAAAAACATATTTTCGAGCATACTTATCATTACGTTCAATTTTCTCCTTGGCTTCCGGATTAACTGTGTCCTGAAGGAGTAAAAGGTAAAGGTTCCATTGAAGATTTCCAGTATGATTATAATATTCATCTGCCAGCAGTTTTTCCTGGTATTCATTAAATGTTTCAACGCAAACCTCGCCACTTAAATCTAGGTAATAAATACCCGCCTGTTTTCCAGATATTTTCAATTCTCCCCTGTACAAATCCGTCTTTTCTGATATTGGATTTATATCAGGGAAGATATTCCTGGCTAGATCAATTATTTTTTCTTTATCCATGAGTTTATTATTTCAAAAATGTGGGACCTTCAAAATCGCTAGTTACAGCTATATTTCCGGCATTAAGGTCATATTTAGATAAAATGGTATTGCCGCGTTTATAAAAAACAACAACCCGCCTCTTATGGTTATTATCCTTGTCAAACATCGCTTGTAAAAAATCAAATGTTTTCTCAATTACTCCATCCGGCATAGTACCTATAAAACAAATAGTCGCAATTCGCCTTTCCCCAGTAATGGTCAGGACATTGAATTTGTAGTTATCTGCATTTGAATCTGCATTATATCCAATAACAAGCTCATCTGTTTTCAAATCTGCGATACTATCAGGATATACATCTTTATCTGGAAGTACATAATCGTTTAATACAGCTATTGTGTCAATATAATTGGATCGTTGCGCAAGGCTATCGGGGTATGTATCTTCCGTAAACGTGATACGGCGGTTCACCTCTGAATCTTCATTAATCTTTATGGAAAATATATTAGGAATGTTACTCCAGGTACTCCCTAACTCCTTATCTATTTTTCCGGATGTCAGACAGACAAGCTTTTCCTTTTCTAGAATGCAATTTTGATGGGTAATCAAAAAATTACATGTACATCCGACCCCTGTCAAATAGTTAACATGTTGATCAGAAATTTCATTAGGTAGCGTTTCAATGGCATTTCGAGCAGCATTAAAATCACAAGTTTCAAGAAGCTCCGGCCCTTCGCGCCGAATTTGCTGATTCAATGCATATATAATATCAACAGGAGGTATCGCCACATGAAAAACAGTAGGAGTGCTATTTAATAAGAACGCATGTTTTTTTATTCCATAAAAGAAGTAATACATGCCACGCATGTGATTTTTCTTTATCCTGGCCGGAGATAAATCTATTTCTTCAGATTGAATGTAAAACCCGCTTCTAGAGGTTTTATACTTCATAAAATCAGCGTCACCTATTTTTGACTTGTTGTTCCAGTTTAGCGAGATAATCTCTTTTTTTGAAAACCGAAATACAAATTTTCTAAAGTCAGTAAAATTTTGGTGAGTAGGATCAGGATTAAGTTGAGGATTATAAATAAGGAAAGGACAATCTATCCATCCTTGAATAGCTTGTTGATTTTGTTGCATGGCTTCGGGAAAGTTCATGGCCTCCGAGCAAATGAGGGAAAAAAATGAAATCGAATCCGGGCAGTTCCTCAAAATATAAATCTGATTTCCCTGGATTAGATTGTCTCTCTCTACAATCCCTCCGCCCCATATTCCCATGTGAATAGTCTTAAACTGTAATAAAACTATTAGCTTCTCATGGCCGCAATGTATTCCTCGGAATAAATAAATCAAAGGATCAACATAATTGTGTTGATTTTCAAGAACGGAGGTATCAAAGTGAACATAAATATTTTCTGTATTGTGGTTAGTCTGCAGGGCTTTCAACTGTTGTTTGGTCATTGACTCACAACCGATTGCCCACAGTTTTTCAGCCGCTGGCCATTTATGAGGATGGCTGATTATATCTTCAATTACTATTAATGGACATGAGTATTCAGGAGTAAGTGTCAGGTCACACCTGGTCAACCGTGACTTTTCAAAAAACAGTTCAAATTCAGTATTAACATTATTGCGGTTACCGATTCGAGTATTGTCAGCGTAAATCAATCCTTCATGCTGGTACAAGAGAACGGAGTGACGTTGGGAAATTCGTCTTAGTATTGATAAATCTATTTTGATTTCAAGATCGCCGATTGGTAAAAAATTCATTTATTGAAGCTATAATTTTAGGTGATATTTTGAATTCGTGAGTTTTTTAAAAAAATTACCGCCAAAGTTCGTGAGTATGCTCAGTGTCAGATCCATTCTGCATAATAGCAGTTAGCAACATGTATCAATTACACCAATTTCATAATTTAAATCGTTTTCGATAGGTACAATTTTAACTTCTATGCCATTGTGATAAATAGTCCATGCTGGATTCACTCCATCCTTGACAGTACCATTTTTATCTTCTTTCCCTTTATTCCAAACGGAAATAATCCATCTGTTGTTTTGAGATAGAAATATCCTTTTGAGCTTCATTTCAAAACGTGTCATTCTATCATGTATTGGGTTAAGTATTATTTGGACATCATTTGGTATCGCTTTCCTTAAACAATAAGTATCTTCAACCTTTTTTGCCTCTTTAGAGTACTTGACACCATTTGTTTCACCGCATATCAATGATATTGAGTTTCCAAAAATTCGCATTGGCACTTCATTTTCGACAAAGTTTCGTATGTCTTCATTGCTTAATGTTATTAGAGACCAAAATTTTTGTTGATATTTATACTCAATCCATTTATTGGTTTTATGGTCTAGATGGTAAGCATAGTTTGCTATTGACTTATAATTGTTTGTTTCATCAAATTGAAACTTCTCAAACATCACTAGATTGATATTTTTAAGGTTTGTTAAATATCTTTTAATCGAAAAGCCTTGTCTAGACCGAAACGAATAAAGAGAGAAGAGTATTACGTCACACCCCGCTCGATCAAATATGCCTAAAAGCTTTTCTAAATTATCAGAAAAGTCGTAATGACTGTTAAATTCACATCGGTAATCCCTGCTTACAATTCCAACCTTTGAAATTTTCAACTTTGGTTGAATTCCTCTATCATCAAATTCGTTTTGTTCTGCACGGTTATTATTCATTTACTGTTACCCATATATTATTTTGCTAACTTGGATATATATTCGATTGTTTAAACACACTTAATTGTCGAGGAATAGTTTACATTAATATTTATTCTTCTCACTCTATCAGTATTCGAAACTTACAGAGTAGACTTATTATATTTAAACCATTGGTAAATTTAATAAAAAATGATTAAACTTCTTCCTAAAAGACAAAAACTCAGAGTTGTGTCAGTCATTCTCATTCCGCTCCACAAGCTCCGCTCCATTCGAATCACTGACCTAACTTTTACTTCCGCTAAGAGATTGTCATCTTCCATTCCGCTTACGCATTCGCTCTCGCTCCATTTCAGATAACAAACTCTTTACGCTCCAGGATTAAATCGGTATTCGCTTCGCTCATGATATGGATAGAAATGAATACACGCCGGGTTAGGGGAATTCATCAATAAAATGAATCGAATTCCACAACTTACTTCACAGTTCTTCCTCCTGGCGTGTCCATTTCTATCCATCTCTTTTTGATATTCGGGCTTCGCTTCGCACATCCCTCAATTAGGCCGCCCCTATTTAACATAATCTGAGCCTTAATTGTATTTTCTCAGTTCCGCCGGCTCCACTTCTAAACACAATTCAGATTATGTGTAAATATGGGCGTCCACCCTCTGTGAAAATATGATAAAATCCGCAGGCTTTAGGCCTGCTCCCCATTTTCTCATATTTTCCAGAGGAGAGAAGAGCGGCTTCGCCGCACCGGTTTCACAGCCTCCGGCTGATTTAAAATGTTGCTCCCTCATGTCCGCTACCTTAATAAACTGCCCCCGCTACGCTTCGGGGCAGTATCCTTTTCAAAATATCAGAGAAACCCTGATTTCAGTATAACGAAGGGGAGTTCGCCAGCGAACACCCCTTTCATATTTCTATCTGTCTTCTTCATGATAATCCTTCATTAAGTCATTTTAAACCACCTCTGTGCCGGCTATGCCACCACAGAAGAGAGAGAGGTATGTTTTAAAGCTGCTTCGCAGCGATTCTCAAGAATATTCATGAACGTGGAAATGTTCCACTTCGTATCCCTCCGATTTACGCTCCAGCCACTTCGTTGCTTCCGCGACCTTCGGGCTACTCAGCTCCACATATCCAAATACGTCAACAAACATTTGACACGTTTAAACCTCCACTGCACCGGCTGTACCGTCACAGAGGAGAGAGCGGTATAATTCTTTCGCTGCTTCGCAGCTGTGTGCATTAATATCAATATGTCTGGAAATGTTTCGCTCCGTATCCCTCCGTGTGCGCTCCATTCACTTCGCTACTTCCGCGACCTCCAGGATACTTTGCTCTACATCTCCAAATACTTCAACATACATTTGACATGTATAAACCTCCACAGTACCGGCTGCGCCGGCACAGAGGAGAGAGAGGTAGATTTCTTATGCTGCTTCGCAGCTGTGAGTATTAATATCGATAAGTCTGGAAATGTTCCGCATTGTATCCCTCCGGTGACCGCTCCAGCCACTTCATGGCTTCCGCGACCTTCGGTATCCAACACTTCACATATCCAAATACTCAAAATCAATTCAAACACGTTTAAACCTCCACTATGCCGGCTACGCCGTCACAGAGGAGAGGATTGTATGGCTATGCCGGGTTTTCCATTCCACTGCGTTTCTTTCCTAACCCCGCATACGCCATGAAGTAAAAGCGAGAGAGTTCCTTTCGCTCCGCTTCTGTCACTCACTCGCTTTCTGAATAATAAAAATAAAAAGTCTGCAAAAATAGGCCCCAGGCTGGGCCTTATAAAGGCCTTTCAGCCCTTCGGGTTCGCTCGATAAAAATCTCCACTCAAAGTTCGCTGACGCTCACTCTGAGTAGTATTTTTATCGGTTCAGCCTTGACAATTCCCAGCCTGGGACCTGAGAAAGCAGTCCTTTTTCTTTTTTCTTTCTTTTTTTTCGGTTTTTTCTCTTTTTTTCTTTTTCCGAAATATTAACATAGCGGTTCAGGTGCATCAATCTATTATCCTTTAAGTGTTTGATTTCTTACCTTTGTAAAAAGATATAAACACTATTTGTGTTTAAGACTTGTAACTTGTACCTCTAACCATGCCATTGTATCAACCAAATATCAAGTTTTCGGACTGCTGGTCTTCAGTGGGCAATATCACTTATTATCACCGCCACAAAAAGTGTTACTGGCGGACCAAGCCGGCTCCTCAGTTCCCTGGGACAATGAAACAGATGGATCATCAGGCTGTGCACCTCCGGGCGCTTGCATCATGGAGGAGCTTGTCTCACCATGTACAATTGGAATGGGCGGATTATGCAAAAGTGGTGACAGCTCACCGGCCACCATTCTTAAATGAGAATCATATCAGCGGATACAATCTGTTTGTGTCGGCTTACCATGGTTTTGCTACCCTAGGGAATGAACATATTCCGACACCGGCAAGATTTCAAGAGTTTCCTCAATTTGATGCTACTTTTATTTCTGCAGAGATTGTTGGAGGATCTGATTTATTAATTCAGTTCTCGTTGTCTGTTTCCGGCACCGATAATCCTTTAAGGTACAGGACTCTCGGAAAGATTCAGTTGGTGGCTCCGGGCAGAGGTTGTCATCCGGGGAAGATGCTTAATTTTCTGTCCGCTGAGGTGCAGTCTGTGCCTCAAAAGCCTAGAGTCATAAGTTTTACCATACCTAATTACTGGGATGTTTGGAGCCTGGACCTACCGGCTTATACATTGCATTTTCGATATCTTCTGTTAGATACTTTGAACGGTTATAGGAATTTGCATAAAAGCTTATCTTGCTCATTTTCTTTGTAGAAATAATTTTACCTATACTAATACTTTATATAAACATCTTATATTTGCAATAGAATAATTAGTTATGATTAAACTATTGCCATATGAAGATACTTCCATCAGTTGCTTTTAACGACTTTTCCGGCTCAGCCGGTCAGGTCACTGCTCGAAAAGTTGGGGATAAAACCTACCTTTCTACACGGACTAAACATTCCAGAAAAACAACACCATCTCAGGCTTCAATACGTTGCCGATTCGGAAATACAAACATTGGTTACTCGAAGCTTACAGAGGGGCAGCGCTTAGGCTGGAGTTATTTGGCCAGTAGTCTTGGTGAATATGCAACCTCTACAGGTAATACGACGATAACTGGTCATAATCTTTTTGTGTCCATTAACACTTTCCGTTCGATTTGTGGTAAACCTATAACTCGTTCTGCTCCTGCTCAACTATTACCATCTCGATATATTAATGTTGGTGATATTTGGCTTACCCCTGAACACGTCATTTTTGCAAACGTTGCACTCATAGAGGGGACTGATGACGTGGTCCTTTTTGAGATGTATGCGGCTAAAAGTCCTGCGGAAACAAATGGATGGGATAAAACGTCAATTGTTGCGGTGGTTGCTTCAACAGACTGGGGCGAAGTTGACCTTACTAAAGCATATTTGGAGAAATTCGGTATTCCTATAAAAATTGGGCAACGTATTTATATCAAAGTATGCAAATTAAACTCGGAGTGTGGTTATGTAAAGTGGTTTTCTATGCATGGTTATTTTGCCAGTGAGAGATCTACTCTACACCAAAGACTCTATATACCTCGTGCAAAAATTAAAATGGAGATGATTAATCCAATCACTCAGAATTACGAGTGTGATGCAATTGATTATGAAATATCTCCAGGTCCGAAAATTACTTCAAATAACATTACTGTAAGATCCTTGCAAGATTTCCTGGTAACATGCGATTTCCTCCACAACGGGCTTACTGATGCATTTGATTTTGAGCGCTCATATCAATATTCTAGATCACCTGCCGAAAGAAATTTTTTTATTCAATGCATGGAAGTTAAGGTATACAATAACAGTACTAAAAAAATTAGTCTTTATTGTTTTGCCGGAGTATATACAAAGCATTTTGAAACATTTGGAACCTACTTTATAACAAATTAATGACTGACTATTATGATAACGCTTGAGCTTAATAATTTCGGAAGTGGCAGTGTGATATTTAAGAATTATCAGAGTCCCGGCCTCTGTGTCTTAAATGGTAAAATCACTGTTGACCCCACTAATGCGGCATACATCGCAGCAAACAGATTAGAATTTGACCTGCCTGCAGGATTTGCCATGCCAAGAAGTGCAATCTCCTCAGCAATTCTTTTCTCAAATCATAGCAAATATCATTATGGTACCGTTTTGAAATGCTGGATTGAGAATAGCAAACTTTGCATAGAGAAGCTCACAGCATGGGACGCTCTGGGCAACTATGTCATTTATATAAATTCAGCTTTTGTTACCAGGGGTTACCGTGGGACATTCACACAGACTCCAACAAAACCTTTGACAATTATCAACAGCTATGGGATATTTAGTTTTAATCGATACTGCTATGTTGAAACAGAATATTTTGTATTCTTAATGGCCACTTTCAATGATTTTCCTGAATATAACTTCATTGGCACAGGGCCATTTACCCTGGAACTAGGTGGTTTTGCATCTGATGTTAATGTGGAAATTCCATTAATTGTCAATCCAACATCTACTACTTCAGGACAGATAGGCTCAATGCTTACTTTCGGCTCTTTAGCAAATAGAAAATTAACATTCAGCTATCCAACAAGTGCACTCAATATGGGTGGTAAATCTTCATTTTTTAACTTTTTTGCTGTTCGTGGTTAGCTTGATTTTATATAAAGTATTACTTTAAATAGAGTTATTTAATTACTTAATATTTTGTATTATAAAATAATTTATATATTTGTATATAATTAACCCTTAATCCAAAACTATTATGAAGTACACTCCTTCAATTGCCTTTGAAGAATTTGCGGGTTCAGCAAAGGGCGTGACCGCTGCAAAAAGCCGTGGTCGCAAATACATCCGTAACAGGGGCTATAGCAGCTCCTCAGCATCATCAACTTACCAGGGAGATGTCAAAACAATCTTTCTGCAGCTAACTAAGGGCTATAAAACCCTTACATCAGAACAGATTGCTGCCTGGAATACTCTTGCTCAAACACAGGAAGGCAGATCAGTCCTCGGTTCCAAATCAAAAATCTCCGGATTCAACCTGTACCTGAGGTTAAATTACTGGGTTGTATCATGTGGCGGTGCCGCTCTCGTTAATCCACCGGCATTGGCAGGAGTGGAATCACCATCAGCGGCTACCCTTGCTCTTAGCTCCACTGCCTTTACCCTCACTCTCGCCAGCATTCCTGCAGATATTACCAATCTGAAACTGATTGTCAAGGCTTCGGCTCCTCAGTCAAGAGGAATCAGCGATGCATACTCTAAAGCTTCAGTATTTTCAACTCCTCAAACTCCTGTTACAACCGCAATCGCTCTCAAAGCGGATTACGACTTGAAATACGGAGCTCCCAACGAAGCCTCTTCAAAGGTATTTGTAAAATGGTTTTATGTAAATACCGTTACCGGAGAGAGATCGGGAGAGATGATTGCACTGGCCACACTGACCGAATAGCAGTAGGGGGCCGGCAACAAACTTAGTTCCAAATAACCCTGAACTCCCTGGCTTGTAATTTTACGACTCAGGGAGTTTTTTTTAATCTAATGCAAAATGACACTAGAATTAATCATCCAACTAATTGAAGTATTGCTTGGCACCGGTGGGGTTGTTGCTCTGTTTTTAATCATTGAGAAGAAAACAGCTGCCCAGCTGGCAAACACCGAAAAAGCCAATGAGCAATGGCAACTTATCGTTGCTCAAAAGGAGCGCGATTTTTTGGCCCTGAATCAAAAGTATGAAGCAGCTACGGAGAAGATTGATAAACTCTACGATATCAACACGGACTTAAGGAATCAGCTTGATGTGGCTAATACAAATTTTGCCGTATGCCAGCTGATGCGCTGCAATGTAATTCAGTGCACTAACCGGTTGCCCCCGCTGAGCAGTAATGAAACTGTAAAGGATCCACATGAAAGGAGGAACGAGCAATGAGAACGCCAATATCAAAAGATTTCTGTTACGAGGAGTTTGAAGCGAGTATAAAAGCTGAGGAGCTGAAGATTGATAATTCCATACCTTCCAAAAGAATAAGATTTGCAATCAGGCTCCTGGTATTAAACCTGCTGCAACCACTGAGGGATAAAGTTCAGCGTCCGCTTATTCTGACCAGCGGTTATAGATCACCGGCATTAAACAAGGCTGTGGGAGGTGTTAAGGAGTCTCAACATATGAAAGGAGAGGCTGCCGATATCTCATGTAAAGATGCCATGCAGGTGTTGTTGCTTGGTCAGATAATAATGAGATTTTCGATACCATTTGATCAGATGATTCTCCATGAGAATTTCATACACCTCTCATTTAAGGCCAAAGGCCGGCAGAGGCATCAGATTATATATGACAAGTCATACAAGGAGGCAAAACTATGATTACTGTAGACCAAATAAAGAGATATGCCCGGATTGCCGGAATTTTAACAATCTCGATACTGGCAATAATCGGCATCACAAGCATTAGTAAATGCAAAAGAACTATCAGCAACGATTCAAAGATCATTGTTCAGCTGGACACACTTTACATTTATGACACCATCCGGATAGAAAAACCGGTTCCCAAAATAATCAAGAAGATTGACACATTCCTGGTTCAGACAAGAGATACAATCCGGATTAAAGACACCCTTTATCTGGCCCTTCCCAGGGAGCAGAAAACCTACAAAGACAAAAATTACCAGGCATGGATATCCGGATATCGCCCGGAGCTTGACAGCATTCATATATTCCGGAACACACAGCAAATAATCACCTCAACAACTATCCAAGCCAAACGGAAATATCGAGGGTGGGGGATAGGTATTCAAGCCGGCTATGGCTTTACACTTCATTCAAATATTATCAAGCCTTCAAGTTATATTGGAATAGGTGTAAGTTATAACATACTAACATTTTAGAAAATGAAAATAATTTTCTATATTTGAGATATCTATGACGAAAGTCAGACGACAAACCTTAAGCAATTAAAGCGTTGAATAGAAATATTCAGCGCTTTTTTAGTTTGGTATTTACTTGAGGATTTTGAAAGACTGAATATCCGAAGAACAAAAAAAGCTACCCGAGGGTAGCTTTTAAAAAAAGTGGCAGGGGGGGATTCGAACCCTGGGGCCTTTATCATAATATTTGGTTACACTTGCTTAAATTATGCGAACTTTTTTTCGGCCTGCCGCTAAAGCCCCTACCGCCTCTATTATAGTTTTTTTCATACTTGTAGTCTCCTTTTTCAACATATTTTTTATTGATAACGCTCCCAGATATAACTGGAAGTATGTTGGCATTGGAAATCCAAGCGCGCACGATATTAAGCTTGTGATTATGACGAAGCAAATAATCAAAACAAAAATAATAATTATAGGATAACGTTAATAAAATAAATGGAAATTTAATTTTTCCACTTTCCGCTGTTAATTATTTTAGATAATCTACAATTGCGGACGCAGCGCGGACGTATAATAAAAAACAAAAAACCAAAATACTGAATTTCAATATTTTGGTTTTTATCTTGGTGCCCAGAACAGGACTCGAACCTGCACAACCTTACGGTCACTGGTCCCTGAAACCAGCGCGTCTACCAATTTCGCCATCTGGGCAGATGTGCGCTTTTTGCAGAAGCGGAGTGCAAAAATAAATAAAATTCCCAAAAGAGAAAATATTATTTGCTAAATATTCCAGCACTTGGAGAACTCTGCCAGAGTTAAAAGGTTCCGGGCTGCACCCGGCGGGAGTTAGCCTTCGGCAAAGGTTTTTCAAGTTTGCATACCTAAGGTCATTCTTTCAGACCCGTATGGCTGTAACTATTTGTATGTCTGTGTGTAGCACTTTGTCCCCGCGGATGATCCGCGGGGACAAAGTAGCTTTCTCTGATTTACAGCGTGTTGCAGCCGTACGGGTCGTTAACTGGAATCTTATGAAGCTGTTTACTGATCTGGGTTTGGTGAAATAATTACTGACGGAGTTTTGTCCATAAAAACTAACATGTCAGCCTAATTTACAATTGACAGATTATGTGCAATATAGCAACTTAAATATTTGAAATTTTACAGAATTAGAAATCGCAATCGCCAGATTTTATGAACAATGTAATTTAGGCTGACATGTGTCTTTTAGCTCCTCGTTAAACCATTCATCAATAAATGAGTCCAAGATGTGCAACATTTTATGTTGCAGTTCGTTTTATAACTATTAACGAGATATTCTAACCATAATTTATTTATATGAAAAAACTAAATCTGATTCTCTCTGCATTCATTCTGTTTGCAGCAGGGATTTTCGTTGCTCAGCCTTCGTTTGCGGCGGCGGGCCAGGATGCAAGACTCCTGAGATTTCCGGACATTCATGGTGACCAGATAGTATTCTCCTATGCAGGAGATATCTACACCGTAAGTACAAATGGCGGGACTGCCCGCCGCCTGACATCAAACATCGGCTACGAGATGTTCCCTAAATTCTCTCCGGACGGCAAAATGATTGCCTTCACCGGACAGTTTGACGGAAACACAGAGGTCTATGTAATTCCTGCGGAAGGCGGAGAACCTAAACGCCTAACTCATACAGCCACGCTTGGAAGAGACGATGTTGGCGACCGTATGGGGCCAAACAATATTGTTATGGACTGGACACCTGACGGAAAGAAGATTCTTTACAGAACCAGAACATATACATTCAATGATTTTACCGGTCAGCTTATGACTGTTTCAGTTGAGGGTGGCCTTTCTGAGAAGGTTCCGCTTAAAAACGGAGGCTTTGCAAACTACTCTCCTGATGGAAAGAAACTTGCATACAACTACATATTCAGAGAGTTCCGCACATGGAAAAGATATCAGGGCGGAATGGCAGACGATATCCGCATTTTTGATTTCGACACGAAGAGATCTGAGAAAATTACAGATAATGTTAATCAGGATGTATTCCCAATGTGGTCACCTGACGGCAAAAAGGTTTATTACATCTCAGACAGGGACAGCTATATGAACCTCTATGAATACGATGTAACAGCAAAGAGTACCAGTCAGCTTACTAACTACAAAGAGTATGACATCAAGTTTCCGGCAGCCGGTCAGAGTGCTATCGTTTACGAAAATGGCGGATACATCTACAAATACGATATGGCTACCAAAAAGGCAGCGAAGGTATCTGTCAGCATAAGCAATGATTTCCCATATTCTCGTCCTGAATGGAAAAATCTTTCAAGAAGTATTCGCTCAATTTCTGTATCTCCAAACGGAGAGAGGCTTCTGGGTATTGCAAGGGGAGACATCTTCTCAATCCCTGCAAAAAACGGAATCACTTACAACATATCCAATTCGTCGTCTGCCAATGAAAAGAGCGCAGACTGGGCACCGGACGGAAACGGATATGCATATGTTTCAGATAAGGATGGTGAGTTCAATATCTGGTATGCAGATGCAAAAGGTAAGGAGAGAAGGCTCACAAATGTTAAGACCCATATTCTGGGATTTGAATGGTCACCAGATGCAAAAAGTATTGCATGGAGCGAGAAGATGAACACTCTTAATATTTTGGATGTTGCAACTGGCAAGAACACTGTGGTTGAGCAGTCAGAAATAAGCCCTATGAATGACTACAGCTGGTCACCAGACAGCCGTTACATAGTATTCACCCGTCCTATGAAGGGGATGAATGTAATTGTGATGTACGATACCAAAGATAAAGTAAAGACTCAGATTACAGACGAGTGGTACAACTCAGGCGGAGCAAATTTCAGCAAAGACGGAAAACACCTGGTGTTCACATCTGCACGCACATTCAATCCTACATACGGACAGACAGAGTGGAACCATGTTTATACAAACATGAATAAGATTTACATCCTTCCGCTCACCAAAGATGCAGAGATTCCTTTTGCTCCAAAGAATGACACCGTGGCTGTTGTTAAGGCCGATTCACCTTCTGCACCAAAGGCGGCTACTGCTGATGCAAAGAAACCTGCAGCAGCAACCTCTTCGGCCCCAGCCAAAAAAGAGATTGTATACAATTTTGATAATATCTCAGCAAGAATCATTGAACTTCCTGTTGAGGCGGGGTTCTACGGCAGTCTTCATATGATTGGCAACAATGTATATTATGGTTCACGCCGCGGAATGTTTATGTATGACACAGAGAGCAAAAAGGAGACAGACCTTAAGGCAAATCTTATCTTCTCTGCAGGATACAAAAAGGCCCTGGCAATTGTTGGTCCTCAGATGCAGGTTATAGATGTTCCAAAAGGACCTGTAACAATATCAAAGGCAATTGACCTTACCGGAGTTAAAAAGCTTGTTAACTACCGCGAGGAGTGGATGCAGATCTACAAAGAGAGCTGGAGACAGATGCGCGACTATTTCTATGCAAAGAATATGCATGGTGTAGACTGGAACAAGGTTCTTACCCGCTACGAACAACTCATACCTTACGTGAACCACCGCTCAGACCTTACCTATATCATTGGTGAGATGATTGGTGAACTTAATGTAGGCCACGCCTACTCACAAAACGGAGAGCATCCTGAGGCTGCAAGAGTTTCAATGGGACTTCTTGGTGCAGAATTTTCAAAGGATAAATCGGGATTTTTTAAGGTTGAAAAGGTTATTGCCGGAGCAAACTGGAGCAAGGAGACCCGCTCGCCACTTACAATGCCTGGAGTTGAAGTTAAAGAGGGAGAGTACATCATCTCAATAAACGGGCAATCTGTTAAGGATAGCCAGGATATTTTCGAACACCTAATTGGTACAGCAGGAAGCATAGTTGAGATGGAAGTTAATGCAAAACCTGCATTTGACGGAGCAAGAACAGTGCTCGTTGAACCCATTGCAGACGAGTCGGGACTTCGCTACTTCAGCTGGGTTGAAGAGAATACCCGCAAGGTTGCAGAGGCAACCAACGGAGAGGTGGGTTATATCCACATCCCGGATATGGGAGTACCCGGACTTAACGAGTTTGTGAAGCACTACTATCCTCAGCTTACCAAAAAGGCCCTTATCATTGACGACAGGGGCAACGGAGGCGGAAACGTTTCACCTATGATTATTGAGAGACTTCAGAGAACAATAACATACTTCTCGATGCACACAAATCAGAAAGAGGGAGATCTCAATCCTGTAGGTACATTCCAGGGACCAAAAGTGCTCCTTATTAATGAGTATTCGGCATCAGACGGTGACCTCTTCCCTTACAGATTCAAGTTTAACAAGCTTGGAACCGTTATCGGACGCAGAACATGGGGCGGAGTCGTAGGCTACAGCGGAACAGTTCCTGTTGTTGACGGAGGCTCAATTGTTACCCCTTCATATGCTCCATTTGCAGCAGACGGAAGCGGATTCATCATCGAGGGTACCGGCGTAACTCCGGATATTGACCTTGCAAACGACCCATACAAAGAGTTCAATGGCGAAGATGAACAACTCAATAAAGCCATCGAAACCATCAAGCTCCAGATTAAAGATTACAAATACAAATCACCTGCTATCCCTGCATGGCCAGATAAAAGCCCTAAGAAATAGTCAGGATGAAATACTGCAACTGCGAATTGTTTAACTAACCCCAATTTTCTATTGCACAAGGAGCTGCCAAAACTGGCAGCTCCTTTTTTTTTACAAAACCTCTGAGGTAAACACTCGCTCGGCATTAAAATTGTGGCATTCAGGAATATAAATCTCGAAGATTATGAAAAAGCATCTCCTTGTTTTGATTTTGACCATTTCTGCAGGTCAGCTCTTTGCGCAGTACGATGTTAATCAGCTTTATACAAGGCTGCAAAAAGGGGAGGGGAGAGAGGTGGCTGAGCAGCTTGCCCCTGTGATAAAGGACTCTCTCTTCAATGACAGTGAGATACTGATGCTTCTGGGAGATGCATACAAGAGTCAGTTTGAACATAAAAAGGCACTGGAGATCTACAGGCGGGTTCTTAAAACAGCTCCTGAGAACAAAAGAGCAATGGAATCGGCATCGGATATGTATTCTGTTCTGGGTGAGTCAGGAAGTGCAAGACGGCTTCTTGAAAACCTGAGTGCAATTGATTCAGCAAACATCAGAATTATGATGAAACTGGCCCAGACCTGCCAGTCAATGCAGGAGAACAGGGCTGCAATTAATCTCTACAGACGCTTAATGAAAAAGGGTGAGTCCGGATACAATACTGTCAAATCACTTGCAGATTGTTACTGGGTAATGGGAATAAGGGACAGTGCCGAGGTTTTCTACAAGGTTGCAGATTTTATAAATGGTAAAAGCCTTGTTACTAAATTGAACCTTAGTCAGATTGCATATATCAATAAGGATATGAGCTCGGCAAAAATTTATGCATTAAGAGGTTCAGATCTCGACACTACATATCTGCCGCTTAGAAAACAGCTGGGAATGGTCCAGTTCAGGCTGGATGAATATAAAAATGCCGCAAAACACTTTGACTACCTTCTTTCAAAAGGCGATTCAACTGCGCTTAAGTTTGCAGGCTCAAGCAATTTTTTCCTCGGTGAGTTTAACAAATCGATTCCACTCCTCAGGGCTGCTCTCAAAAGAGACTCGGCAGACACAGAGACACTATTCTATCTGGGATCCTCGCTTAGCCATAACGGAGAGTCTGAGGAGGCTGTTGAGATATTTAACCAGATTCTGAAGATGCTTCAACCGGATTCGGTTCTGCTGTACAAGCTGCACAACCAGCTTGGCATTGCCTATTCAGAGATGAACAAACTACAGGAGTCTTACGACAATTTTTCTGTAGCATACAGGCTAAATCCATCCGACAACAAGCTGCTCTTTCAGATGGCTATGGTAAGAGGCGGTTTCAAGGATAAAGGCAGCCTGAATGAGGCGAAAAGTCTTCTTGAGCAGTATCTAAAGGCTCTTTTGCCCAAAGGCACACTTCTCTCAGCAGAGGAGGTTGTTCTCAGGGAGAGGGCAAAAATGTATATCGAAAGAATTAAAGAGGATCTCTTTATGATTGAGTGACCTTTGCTATTATGTGTCTGAGTGGGAAAATTATCCTCTTAAGAATACTTATGTCGTTTGTGATAATCTCCGCCTGACCTGTCATCTCCTGATTGCATGGGATTTCGATATTAAATCCTGTGAGCAGTTTTTTCGGAAAAGAGATCGTTACAACATAGACATTTTTATTATCGATAATAGCAGGAACTTCAGAAATCTGCTCAACTGTTTCGCGAAGCATTCCATATTCCAGGTATGGATAATTGTCTACCTTAATGTTGACTCTCTGACCAATTTTCACTTTCCCGGCTCCGTTAAGCGGAAGGAATATTTTTCCAAATATTTTTGTCTCCCCGGCAGGAATAACTGTTGCCACCACATCACCGGTATGGATATTCTGATTCTCTTTCCAGTACTGAGAAAGGGAGATCCTTCCCTCAACCGGACTCACAAGCAGAAACTGCTGCTCCCAGGATGAAATTGTAGCTTTCAAAGTTTCAAGATTGCCCTTAAGGTTTCGCTGATACTCCTGTAAGTTCCGTGAGCGCTCCTGCTCCAGGTCAAATATCATCTGCTCTGCCTGCTGAATTGAAATCTGCAGGGTGTTCATTGAATTTGAGAGATTTTCATACTCCTGAAAAACGCCCAGCAATGTGCCGCGGCTCCTCTCAAGATCAGCAGGAGAGATAACCTTCTGACTAAACAGGAGAGAGTCTCTCTCGAAGTTGCGCCTTGTAAGCATCTTCTGCTCTTCTGCCATTTTCAGCTTTCTCGCTGCAGAGGCAACCTGGTTTTTCTGATACCCAATCTGACTGCGGATTTTCTCTATCTTCCTCATATGATAATCATTCTGAAGAAATGTATAGAGTTCAGATAGTGTAGCCGTGAGAGAAACAAAGTCGTTCTGCATCTCTCCAACCTCCAGTCTGCCCGGAATCGTGATTTTTTTCAAAAAAAAAGCGTCTGAATTTACAGACGTTGCGACATAAGAGAGTGAGTCGCATAACTCTTTGAGTACCTTGTAGTCTTCATATCTTGCAGGATTCTCAATAACCGCAAGAAGCTGGTTTTTCTTTACATTCTGATTGTCCCTTACAAGAAAAGAGGTCATCCTGCCGTTGCTGCGGGAGACGATTCTCACAGGCATGTTCTCAGAATTTATTATAATAGGTGCAGTGATCTTGTCTGGATATTTGAAAATAACGCTACCTGCTATCAAAAGGAGCAGGATTAGGGTAATGACAGATATTCCCCAGCGGATAATCCAGCGAGGCGGACGACGAAGTATATCGTTAACTTCGTCTGAGCGCAGTTCAATTTTTGGCTGTTCCTTATTAATGTCTCTAGTTGTCATTGAATCTGTTTATCCGTCAGTTTCCAAGTTCCAGCTGGTTTTTAACCAGTTTGTAATACTCTCCTCTTTTCTCAGTGAGCTCGATATGAGTTCCCTGCTCAATAATTCGACCTCTGTCAAGTACAACAATGTTGTCTGCATTCCTTACGGTGCTCAGCCTGTGAGCCACAACCACAACCGTTCTCCCTTTCGAGAAATCAGTCAGGTTTTCCATAATGGCCTTTTCATTGTTGGCATCAAGTGAATTGGTCGCTTCGTCAAAGAACAGAAACTGAGGGTCCTTATACACTGCCCTTGCGATAAGTATTCTCTGTTTCTGGCCTTGACTGATGCCATAACCCTCTTGTCCGATTTTAGTATTATAGGTAAGAGGCAAATTTTCAATAAAGATATTAATATTTGCTATGGAAACAGCTTTATGAAGCGCCTCCTTATCTATAATTTCGGCCCCGGGGGCTATGTTATTTGCTATTGTATCTGAAAAAATAAACCCTTCCTGCATAACAACTCCGCACTCCTTCCTCCACTCGCTCATGCTATACGAGCTGAGGGGAGTGTTTCCAATCTCTATCCTCCCCATCAGAGGCTGATAGAAACCAAGCAAAAGCTTTATCAGAGTTGTTTTTCCGCTTCCGCTTGCTCCAACGATTGCCGTTGTTTTGCCGAAGGGTATTTCAAGATTTATCTGATTCAGAACTGTTGGCGATCCCGCCCCTTCGTACTTGAATGATAAATCAGTTATGCGGATTCCTGTCTCATGAGGGATCTCCCTTATCAGAGGCAATTCGGAATCATCTTCATCCTTTTTGGTATGAATTTCTGAAAGTCTTTCCAGACTTATCTTTGCATCCTGAGTCTGCTGTATAAATCCAATTATCAAATTGATAGGGGAGTTTAGCTGCCCAATGATGTACTGCACAGAGAGCATCATACCCAGAGTAAGGTCACCTGCAATAACGGCATTGGCCGCAAGGAAAGTGACAACAATATTTTTGAGCTGATTGATGAGAGTTCCGCCCGCCTCCTGGTACTGTCCAAGTGCAAGGCCCTTGAGACTCAAATTAAACAATCTGGCTTGAATTCGTTCCCACTCCCATCTCTTCTGCCTTTCACAAGAGTTCAGCTTAATCTCCTGCATTCCGGTAATTAGCTGAATAAGTGAGCTTTGATTGGCTGCATTCTGGGCAAAGGTTCTGTGGTCCAGCTCTCTTCTCTTTTTCATGAAAAGCTTTACCCAAACAATGTAGAGAGCAGAAGCCCCAAAGAACACCAGGAATATAGTCAGGTTATAAAACAAAAGAACCGCTCCAAACACAAGAATATTCACCAGTGAAAAAAGAATATTCAGTGAGGAGCCGGTAAGAAAAGTCTGGATGCGTTTGTGATCGCTTATCCTTTGAAGCAGGTCTCCCGTGGTCTTTGTATCAAAAAATCCAATAGGGAGCTTCATGAGCTTGATCAGAAAATCGGATATGAGGGAGATATTAACCCTCGTTCCCAAGTGGAGCAAAATCCACCCCCGGATGAATTCCACAAGAACCATCCCAATTGTTAGTGCCAGCTGAGCCAGTAAGACCAGCCAGATGAACCTTATGTTCTGAGTTCCAATTCCAATATCCACAATGCTTTGTGTCAGGAAAGGAAGAATGAGCTGAAGCAGGGATCCTGCGATCAGCCCTATTATCAGCTGAGAAATTAGTTGTTTGTACGGTTTAACGTACGAAAGAAGAAAGCTGAACCGGTTTCTGTTAACAACTTCACCGGGTGCCAGCCTGAATTCGGGCGTGGGTTCCAGGAGCAGGGCGGCTCCGAGTTCCTTACCTCTTGAGATGGTACTAATCCATCCGTTCTTAAATTCGTTCTCCGAAAAATGGTTTAATCCTGCAACCGGGTCGGCTATGAGCACTCTCCTGTTTTTACCTTTACCTTTAAAACCGTAAACCACAATAAAATGGTTCTGGTTCCAGTGTATGATGCATGGCAGTGTAGATTGCATCAAATCTTCAAAGGTAATCTTAACGCCTGAACTTCTGAGACCTATGCTCTCCGCCGCCTGGCTTATTCCGAGCATGGAAACTCCCAGACGCGAAAACTCGCTTCTTTTTCTCAGCGTTTCCAGTGAATAGTGCTTGCCATAATGCATCGCAACCATTCGCAAGCATGTTGGACCGCAGTCCATGGCGTCATGCTGGTAGTAGAACGGGAATGATTTCATGCATTAATTAGATTCTGAATTAATTACCATCTCCAACGATTACGACAGTTACATTACCATCTTTGTCAACATAAACTTCATAGCGATATCCACCGTTAAGTTGAGCCATCTCCTCAGGAGTCATTACTTTTTCATTTGTTTCCATAGCATCTGTTATTTTTTACAAATATGGGGTGTGAAATCGCCGAAATCCTTTCGTGTTACTTACTATTTACTTATTTTTACCTTAATTTTTAAGCTATGATACGCAAAGCGCTGATTCTCTCCATTGTAGTCATTTTTTCTCTTTTGGTAGTCCAGAGTGTCTGGCTATATAAAGTTATCGTAAATGAAAGAGCAGATTTTCGATCAAAAAGTGAAGTTGCATTAAGTTCTTCTTTAACTCATGAGCTAGACTCAAGAATCAGCAGAAGCTTTATCAAAAAAAATGTAAATTTTCAGTATAGTAATGTACAAAATTCTAAAGCTGGTGCTTCGGATAAAAAAATTGTAATAAATGAAAATAATTCATCCATCAAGGTTACAATGGAGCAAGTTTTTCAAGATTTGCTTAAAAATCAAATTCCTCTAAATCTTGATTCGCTGTCATTCTATTTTACAAAAGAATTAATTGCCAACAAAAACAAAGCTAATTATATCCTGACCTTATCAGATGAAGACAAAGAATCATCTCTAGAAGTTAACAATGTAAAATCATTACTTTTTCAGAATTACTCCTCTTTTGTGCTGGATATCCCTCTCAACGCCTCCAAGTCAATGAGCCTTTCTGCAAAGATATACTACCCGCTCTTTGTTTACAAGGGCGATTTCATGATTATCGGGTTTGCCTCATTTATATTGCTAATCTTTATTGTATTTGCAATTGTGCTGCAATTCAGGATGTTGTCAAGTCAGATTTCACTGGCAACTCTTAAGGAGAACCTTACCAGCTTCTTTACACATGAGCTGCGATCTCCACTGCAGTCGGCGCTTTCGTCACTTGAGATGGCAGAGATGTACAGCGACAAGGCAGAGGTTAACAGTTTTCTTGAGATGTCAAGAAATAAAGTGATGTATATCAACAGGCTTATAGAGAAACTTCTTGATATCAATAAACTTGAGAAGAATAAGGTCAATCTTCAGAAAGAGACATTCCCCCTTATTGAGGCTGTAACTCCTTACCTTAACCAATACTTCAGCAGAAAAGATAAGGATATTGAGATTGAAACTGTATTCGATTCTTCACTTGAGATAACAGGTGACAGAATACATATAACCAATGCACTGGGCAATCTTATCGAAAATGCGGTTAAATATTCGGGAGAAAATGTTCATATCAAAATTGATGCAGAGTTAAATTCACAATATTTGTCTATAATTGTAGAAGATAACGGAATCGGTATCCCGGAAGCAGATCAGAAAAAGATCTTTGAAAGGTTCTACAGGGTTCGCTCAGTGGAACATTCACATAAGGGAAAAGGGTTCGGTTTGGGACTCAACTATGTAAAATGGGTAGCCTTGTCACACAAGGGCGATGTACGTGTAGAGAGTAAAATGGGTGTGGGAAGCAAATTTATTTTATCAGTTAAAAGCTAATGAAAAGAAGAATTCTAATAGCCGAGGACGAAAGGGAATTTGGACAGATAATGTACCAGTTCCTGACTTTCAACGGATATGATGTAAGGTATACAGACAATGGTCAGTCTGCATACGAGCAGTTTCTTATGTTTAAGCCGGAGCTCATGCTTTTCGATGTTAACATGCCTGAGATTGATGGTTTTAATCTGGCTAAGATTATCCGAAAATCTAGTACAGTTCAGATAATTTTCATTACCTCATTATCAGATGAAGACAGCGTTATAACCGGACTTGGACTCGGTAACTGCGACTACCTGCGCAAACCTTTCGGTCTCAAGGAACTTCAGTTAAGAATTGCCAGGGCGTTCCAGCTGATTGATGCCGCCAGAGGTACTGTTGTGCCGGAGAATGATTACTATCTTATGGAAAAGTGCTGTATCAAGAAGGACGACAAGCTTATTCCCCTCACAAAAAATGAGAACAAGCTTCTTAAGGTTCTCTTTGAAAATGAAAACAAGATATGCCCTGTTGATGAAATTATCATCAAAATCTGGGGCGACCATAATATTGACAATATGAACAACCTCGATGTGCTTGTTCATAAAACCCGCAAGAAACTTGAGGGTACACCTCTAATTATTGAGAATATCCGGGGTATTGGTTATTCTATTATCTGCGAGGCTTGATTTTTGTTATCTTTAGAACGGCAAATAACTGAAAATGTGATGAAGAAGATTCTTAAAGGCTTGCTGCCTTTTACTTTCATAATATTGGTATCCATATTCTCTTCCTGTGAGAAATTTGGGATTGGTGAAGAGTATAACAGGGTAGTGCTGCTTTATCTTGCAGCCAATAACAATCTGAGCGGATATGCAGAAGACAATATCGATGCCCTTAAGGATGGTTATCTTCCGGGTGAGAAGGATCTTGATATAATGCTTGTATACAAACATATTTCCGGTTCAAATCCGGAACTGATTCGTCTGTACAGAGATAATGCAGGAAATGCGGTAGAGGATGTTGTCGCCGTCTATCCCGATCAGAATTCAGCTACTCCTGATGTTCTTAAAGGTGTTCTCAATAAAATGAAATCAATTTTCCCGGCCGATGATTACGGGCTTATTCTGTGGTCGCACGCCACAGGATGGCTTCCGGAAGGTTATTACAGCAGGACAAAGACTCCCGGAGTTTTCTTTGAAGATCCATATGCAGACATTGTAAAGACTTTTGGTGAGGACCGAGGCACAGAGATGGAAGTTACAGAGCTGAGAGATGCAATCCCGTATGAATTTGAGTTTATCATTTTTGATTGCTGCTTCATGGGTGGGATTGAAACTGCATACGAGTTAAGAAACAAGGCAGAGTATATCGTTGCCTCGCCAACAGAAATTCTGGCTACGGGATTTCCTTACGACAAGGTAATCAGACCTATGTTTGAGTACGAAGCAGACCTTTCTGAGGTTTGCAATATTTTTTATAATCACTATAAAGCGCAGGGGCCGGCAGAGCCAACAATTTACAACTCTGCAACAATTGCACTTTATGACACAGATCATCTCGAAGAATTAGCTTCAGTTTGCAGACAGATTTTTGAAGGGAACAGAGATAAAATTGCCGCTCTGGACAGATATTCTGTTCAGCCATACTTCAGGTTTAATAAGGATTACTTCTTTGACCTTGAACATTTCGTTTCAAAAATTGCAACTCCGCTTCAGCTTACAAACTTCAGGGAGAAGCTTTCTGATGTTGTAATTTCTAAATGGAGCACCCCGGAGTTTCTGGGAATTCCAATAGTCAACTACTCCGGATTGTCAGTATACATCCCGGAATCTGTAAACGGAGAGCTTGAGATTTTTTATAAAGGCTTCAGCTGGAATACAGATACAAAGTTGGTTAATTAATAAAATTTCTTATCTTTGCGCTCCCCAAAAGGCCACGGGGCCGCTTTAAAAAAGTTCGCTTTTTTGGTGCGATGGGATCCGGAAACCCCGGATTGAGTAACACATTTTAAACATTTTTTTATGAAAACAATCAAGTTATCTGGTTCAGCCAGAGAAATTTCAAACAAACAGGCAGTTAAAACCCTCAGAAGGGAAGAGAGAGTACCATGCATTCTTTACGGAGAAGGCGTTGAGAACAACGTAATTTTCTCAGTAGATAAAAAAGAGCTTGGACAAATCATCTATACTCCAAATGCCTATATCATTGAACTGGATATTGACGGTAAAAATTACCTTGCCACTTTCCACATGGCACAATATCACCCTGTGACCGATGAGCCTCTTCACGTAGACTTCCTTGCAATTGCAAAAGGCAAACCTGTAACTATTGCAGTCCCTGTAGCAATCGTAGGAAATTCAGAAGGCGTTCGCCAGGGAGGTAAGCTTATGCAATCAACACGCAAGCTTAAAATCTCTGCCCAACTGGAAGATCTTCCTGATACACTTCCTGTTGATATCACAGAACTAAAGCTTGGCAAGACCATCGTAGCAGGTGACCTTCAGTACGACAAGATTCAGATGCTCACTTCTAAGAACACAATCATTTGCGCTGTTAAGATGACCCGTGCTGCTATCGGTGCTGCTGCCGCTGCTGCTGCCGCTAACAAATAGTAAATAATTACGGGCATGAGTTTTTTAATAGTCGGTTTAGGAAATATCGGCATTGAATACGCAGATACCCGTCACAATATTGGCTTTAATGTGTTGGATGTCCTTGCCGGGGCGTCCAACATTTCTTTTGAGAGCCGGCGACTGGGATCTGTGGCAGAATATCGATACAAGGGGAAGAGTTTTATTCTTCTCAAACCCTCTACTTTTATGAATCTGAGCGGGAAGGCAGTTAACTACTGGCTCCAGGCAGAAAAAATTTCTGTAGAGAATATGCTTGTTATAGTGGACGACCTGGCTCTCCCCTTAGGTACTCTCAGGATGCGAAAGCAGGGAAGTGACGGAGGTCATAACGGACTTAAGGATATTGCCGCCACTCTGGGACATTCAAATTATGCAAGGCTGAGAATTGGCATAGGCGACAATTTCGGGAACGGAGGTCAGATTGACTATGTTCTTGGCAAATGGAGCGAGAGGGAGAGGAAAGAGCTCCCCTTCATCTGCGACAAAGCAGCCGATGCAATCCGTTCGTTCGGTACAATTGGCGTAGATCGCACAATGAATGTTTTCAATACAAAGTAGAATCATTAATAACTGCAGTTATGAGCCGTCTTGACAAGTTTCTATGGTCAATAAGGGTTTACAAAACCCGTTCAGAGGCTGCCGATGCATGTAAAAGCGGCAAGGTTAAGGTTAATGGTATTGAGGCAAAGTCCTCAAGAGAGGTAAAACCATCAGATACAGTATCTGTCAGAAAAAATATTGTAACCTATCAGTTCAGGGTTATTACTCCTGTTGATAAAAGACAGCCTGCAAGACTGGTGGAGGAGTATGTGCAGAACATTACTCCTCAGAGCGAACTGGATAAACTTAACGTTCCAAAGGAGAGTCTGCACATGTCAAGAGACAAAGGAACCGGCCGTCCTACAAAAAAGGACAGAAGGGAGATGGACGACCTTATGGATACACTTTGGTGGGAAGAGAACGATTAGTTACTCTTCAATATAGGAATCCTTTTCTTTCCTTGGTTTTCCGGTGATTTCAAGAAGGCGGCACTCAGGTGACGCCTTTTCTAATGTATACTCACCAAGATATGCAGGGACAACAACACACTCTCCCCTCATAATTCTTGCTTCTCCAGTTCCTCCTTTAACAATTGCCTCCCCCTCTATTGCATAGTAGATTATAAAGCTCAGAAAGTCTTCGCTCTCAAGCCTCTGTTTTCCTTTCAGGTCAACAATATCCACACGGAAAAATGTTGAATCTGTGAGAGTATATCTTCCACTCTCAGGGTCTGAGGCAGTAAATTCACCGTCGAAGAGATATACCGGACTCTTGATCTCAAGTTTGTTGTAATTGATACAGTCAATTGCCAGATCAAGGTGCATCTCTCTGGCTGTTTCCGGGTTGTGCTCCCTTCCCCAGTCGTAAATTCTGTAAGTAACATCTGAAACCTGCTGAATCTCGGCAACAGTAATACCTCCTTTTGCTGCATGAAGTGTACCTGGTTCTATAAAAATGAAATCACCCTTCTTTGGTGATATCACGTTCATGATTCCTTCCACTGTCTCATTCTGGCAATGTTCGTAAAATTCTGCCGGAGCAATGTCTCTGTTAAGTCCAAGATAGACTTTGGCCTCAGGCTTTGCTTCCAGGATGTACCAGCATTCAGTTTTTCCATAAGAGTCATGTCTCTCCATGGCAACTTCGTCAGATGGATGAAGCTGAAGCGAGAGCGGTTCGTTTATCTGGAGTATCTTAATGAGCAGCGGAAAGAGGTTTCCGTATGACTCATAAATTGCATCCCCGGAAAATTCTCCTATATAGGCTTCAATTATTTCGTTTATGTTATTGTCTTTAAGGAATCCGTGTGCAGCCAGTGAGATGTCGCCTTCAACACCGCTTATCTGCCATACCTCTCCTCCCCACACTCTCTCTTTAAGAATAGGCTTGAATTTTATTGGATAAAGGTTTGTCATAATGTCTGTTCATTAAATAGATTACCCCTGCAGTATAAATTACAGAGGCAACAAAAATCAGGTAATAGAGATTTCCGGGTAATATTGATGAAAATGTGGCATCTGCAGCAATCCCCGGAAAGAAGGCTGTGATTACGAATGAAAAGCTGTTGTTGATAAAGTGGATGAAGATTACAGCCCAGATAGATCTGGTACGGTAGTAGATCCAGCCCATCATGATTCCCATCAGAAAAGCAGGCACTGCCTGCCATGGATTCATGTGCATAATTGCAAACATTGCAGCAGACCACAGAATTGCTTTTGTTGGCGAATAGTGGGCAAGCAATCCTCTGAGAATTATCCCCCTGCAAAGAATCTCTTCAAGAAGAGGGGCGAAAATTGCAACGGAAATGAAGGCACTTACAGGGTACTCTTTCATCTGTTCAAAGAGTTGTTTCATAAAATCCGGAAGCCCCATCCATGATGAGAGAGGCTCGGTTGCAATATTGAAAGCAAAGACAAGAGGAAACAGCAGCGTAAAGCTCATAACTCCGCCCAGTTTACCGAATGACGGTTTGTTAAGCGGAGTCCTCTGCCTGTCAATATTCCCTGTTACATCTGCAATGTCTTTCTGGTTGGCAAGTTTGCTGTATATGTAAACTGCCGGAGGAATAAACAAAAACGGGTATATAAGAAGTTCCGGCCATCCGGAAACAGCTGGGAAAACAATTGTAACAGCAGTGGTTGCAAGAACTGATACAACAGTACCCACAATTGCTGTGAGACCCAGTAATATCCAGCTCTGTCTGAGGTCCGGAAGGAAATAGTGCAGGTTTTTGAAAATCTGATGGATATTCATAAACTTGCTATTTAAAAAAGTGGAGAGGGATAGAGACCCTCTTGTGTAAGCTGAGCCAGATTCTCCACAACTCTCTCTCTGTCCTCTTTAAATGTAACTCCAAACCATTTGTCAGGTGTCTCAAGCACCTTGCAGGTTGCCTCCCCGGACGAAATCATCTTATTGACTACATATGGGATATAGAACTCACTTTTGAGATCACCCAGGTTCTTGTTCAAAAACTCGATGAATAGCTGGTCGCTTGATGTAAAGAGATCCGGTGTGAATCCCCACATGTTCATAGACACGGGAGCAGTTTTATCAATTACAACTCTCTCTCCCTTTGAATTGTCACCCATTATCTGCTCTTTCCCCTCTTTCTTCTCCACCAGAACATTGTGATGCTCTTCAACCCAGGTAAGCAAACCCTGTTCGTCAGATGAACAGATTCCCCGGGAAACCGAGCCGGACTCCGATAGGGTATTGTATGTCTGAAATCCAACCATGCAATACTCTCCGCTTTTTCCGCTTACACCTCTGAGAAAATCTGCCAGTACTTCAAATGATTTCTGACCATAGTAATCATCGGCATTGATAACTGCGAAGGGAGTATGTATTGCGTGAGCTGCCATCATTACGGCATGGCCTGTTCCCCATGGTTTGGTTCTTTCAGGATTGAGCCTGAAACCAACAGGAATATTTTCGAGTTCCTGCTCAACAAAATTGAATTTTATTGCATTGCCGTAGCGGGAGCGGATACGCTCTTCAAACTCGGCATGGAAGTGTTTTCTTATTACAAATACAACCTCGCCAAATCCCGCCCTGATTGCGTCGAATACGGAATAATCCATAATTGTTTCGCCATTGGGGCCAACTCCGTCCAGTTGTTTAAGTCCACCATATCTGCTGCCCATCCCGGCGGCAAGTATTAAAAGTGTCGGTTTTATCATAAATGATTGGTTTGAATCTAATTTTCACAAAAATAGTAAATTATTATTTTTATTTTTGCAGTTCTAACTCATTTGGTATTCATCTTTATGTGGAAAAAATTCACCGATTCTGCTTTCTGGAGAATTATCAAGAATAAATTTCTGATAGTTACTCTTGCCTTTGTGGTTTGGATTACCTTTTTTGACAGTAATTCACTCATAAAGTGCTCACGCGTGGTATCCAGCATTAATAAGCAGGAGAAGGAGAAGAGATACTATAAAGACGAGATAAAGGCTACTGAAGAGAAACTTCTCGAGCTGAGTTCAAATAAGGACAGCCTTGAGAAATTTGCCAGAGAACAGTATATTTTCCACAAGGACAGTGAAGATGTCTATATTGTGGTTAAGAAGAAAGCCGAATAAGGTCTCTCAGGTCTGAAGAGTCATAGGTTGGACCTCCGTCGCACGGAATCTCTCTGTAGTTGTAGAAAAACTGGTCAATTCCAAAAATCATTGCTCCCTCAATATCGTTGGCAAAATCGTCGCCAACCATAAGTGCTTCGCTTTTAACTCCTCCAATGGCATTCAGTGCTCTTTTGAAAATTACAGGGCATGGCTTGTGAACTCCCTGCTCTTCTGAAATCAATACTGCATCAAAGTACTTGTCAATATCGGAATTCTTAAGCTTTCTGTGCTGAACCTCCCTGAATCCGTTTGTTATTACTGCCATTTTACAGCCCCTGCTGTGAAGCTCCTCGAGAACCTCTTTAGCATGAGGCATTAATATACGCTGATTTGGCATCTCTACAAGATACTCCTCACCAAAATCAGTTGCAAACTCCTGATTATCTATCCCATATTCAAGAAAGGTCATGTGAAAGCGGAGCCACCTCAAATCCTCCTTGGGAAGTTCTCCCTTCTCATATTTTGACCACAGGCTGTGGTTTATCTCTTCGTATTTTTTGAAAAAAACATGCTTATCCTCTATAGGGACATTATGCCTCTCAAGTAGTGTGAAGACATTGTTCTCTGCATTTGCATCAAAGTCCCAGAGTGTCCTGTCAAGATCAAAAAGTATGTATTTATATTGCTTTCTTAGCATTATTTCGTGTAATAATCGATCATTTCGCCTATTGCTTTGGTGCATACCTCACAAAAACCCGGAGCAGTGTTGCTCTTCATTCTGCAATCAAGAGCAGGCCTGTAAATACCTTTAGTCATGTAGCCGCCTCCCTCAAAAACACCGGTGATACCTTTGTACATCTCATCATTTGGAGTAGGCTGAGGAGTATTTGAATCTATCAGCTTTTTCCATTTTCTGTCAAAGTCCACAAGGGTTGTAAGGTTAGGTTCCCACGGCTCTGTTTTTAGATTGTAAAAATCTTCATATGCAACCTCCGAGGCGTAGTATTCATCTCCAAGTCCGGCAAAACTGTGGCCGAATTCATGCACGAAAACCTGTGATGCAGTTGAGTGGTCTGCCATGCTCAGCCCGTAGTAATTATATATACCTCCGCCACCGTATTTGTTTGTGTTAACAATAACATACATTGCGTCGCATGGTGATTCCGAGGCCAGTGAAGAGACCTTTTTGTGGTCTGGTGCAGTAAGATATCTGTCAAGTCTGAAAGTGTAAAAATTGGACGCGGCCACAGTGTTCTTCCAGATTCCCTGATGCGGTATGTCCGGGCCCGACTCTTGTGAAACCGACTCCAGTGCCCAGATGTTAAAATCACTTTTTCTTGATTTGTATGGCTCTGTTTCAAACAGATATGAAACAAATCTTGTTGCATCCTTACGGAATTTATCCATCTCTTCTGCTGTGTAGCCCTCTGCAATAAACAAAAGGTCTACCTTTTTTGAAGGATCACCGGAATAGTGGAGTGTATCTGTTTTAAAATGATTCTCTCTCTCTCGGTTTATAAGTTTGTCCTGAGGATCTATTTCAAAGGATGCAATCTGTATGAATTTTCCGTCCTTCTTAACCCTTTCGGAGATTTTCACCATTACAACAGATTTTGGAAAGGGAATTCTGCATGAACCGGAAAAGGCCCTTGGAGTTTTTGCCGCCTCTGCGGTTGTTCTCCACTCCTGAAAAAGGTTGTTGAAACCAGATGAATATATGAGCTTGCCACTTTTTTCTACCACATCCAGCTTGTATTCCCCGTAATCGAAGGGTGCGACAAGGCTGATTTTGCTTCCGCTCCACCTGGGCTCCATTTTGAGTCCGTCGAGGAAAATATGCTGACTTTTGGAATCCCCTGCAAACATCAGGTCAATCCTTAGCCTTTCGGGTGTAAAGTGGTCTTCATACTTAATATCCTGAGCATTCAGAGTATTTACTGCAAAAAGCAAAGCAAGCAGAAAAAGAGACTTTTTCATTGTATGTAAATGTTGAAATGGTTCTTAAATTCCTGTGTAGGTAAATGGAGTGATTTTGCGGAGCTCCTCCTTAATGGCATCTGAAACATTCAGCCCGTCAATAAATTCAGCAATAGAACTGCTGTCAATTGGTCTGTTTGTTCTTGTCAGAGCCTTGAGTGCTTCGTATGGTTTTGGAAACCCTTCCCTGCGAAGTACAGTCTGGATACCCTCAGCAACAACAGCCCAGTTTGCCTCGAGATCTCTCTCAATTGCACTTTTGTTCAGGATGAGCTTGCCAAGTCCCTTCTCAATGGAGTTCAGGGATATGATTGTATGGGCTACGGGAACTCCTGCATTCCTGAGTACCGTTGAGTCAGTCAGGTCTCTCTGAAGTCTTGAAACAGGCAGTTTTGCAGCAAGATGTTCGTACAGTGCATTAGCAATACCAAGATTCCCCTCGGCATTTTCGAAATCTATCGGATTGACTTTGTGAGGCATTGCGCTTGACCCAATTTCTCCCTCTTTGATTTTCTGACGGAAGTACTCCATTGATATATATGTCCAGACATCACGGCAAAGATCAATCAGAATTGTGTTGATTCTTTTGAGGTTGTCGAACAGGGCTGCAAGATAATCGTAGTGCTCAATCTGGGTTGTTGGCCAGCTGCGCTTCAGCCCAAGTGTACCCTCCACAAATGAAACTGCAAACTTATTCCAGTTAATATTGGGATAGGCAACATAATGTGCATTGAAGTTCCCGGTTGCTCCGCCAAACTTAGCTGCAAACGGAACCTGCTCAAGCATAGAAAGCTGCTCTCTTATTCTGGCAACAAAAACTTCAATCTCTTTACCTACTCTTGTGGGAGAGGCAGGCTGACCATGGGTCTTTGCGAGCATTGGAATATCTGCCCACTCTTTTGACATTGATGTAAGTATGTTGAGAACTCTTCCAAGTCTTGGAATATACTGATCTCTCACTGCCTCAAGAAGAGAAAGGGGAACAGAAGTATTATTGATGTCCTGAGATGTTAGTCCAAAGTGTACAAACTCGCTGTAGCCGCTCAGACCTGCAGCCTCCATCTTCTCCTTGATGAAATATTCAACTGCTTTTACATCGTGATTTGTTGTTTTCTCAATCGCTTTTATACGAAGTGCCTCCTCCATCGAAAACGATGTGCAGATATTTCTAAGTTGCTCTTTATCTTTTCCTGTTACACCGGCAAGCTGGGGAAGAGGGATTTCGCAAAGGGCTATGAAATACTCAATCTCTACATAGATTCTGTATTTAATGAGTGCAAACTCGGAAAAATAGTCCGAAAGTTCACCAACCTGAGATGAGTATCTTCCATCGATTGGAGAGATTGATTTAAGGGCAAAATTCTGCATATGTTCACTGGATTTAGGCACCAAATTTAGTAATAATTTTTCTAACTGCTTTTTTGAATCTGGTTGTAGATCTTTATAATGTCCGCAGCCTCCTTCACATCGTGTACCCTGAGTATTGATGCCCCTTTGGTGAGTGCTATGTAATTTACTGCGCTGGTGGCATGAAGAACATCATCCGGATCTTTGCCAAGAAGTCTGTAAATCATACTTTTTCTTGAAACGCCTGCCAGCAGGGGATAGAACCCTTTGCCATCCCTTCGTTCAATCTTAAGGGAGTCAAGATTGTTCAGGAGAGTGTAGTTCTGATCCATATTCTTGGCAAAACCAAACCCCGGGTCAATGATTATGTTGCTTATTCCAATCTCTTCTGCTCTTTGAATGAAATCAAGAAAGTACTCTTTAACCTCCATTGTTACATCATCATACTGGCAAAGAGACTGCATTGTTTCGGGTGTCCCTCTTTTGTGCATAGCAATGTATGTCAGTTCAAGCTTTGCAGCCATTGCAAGCATCCCGGGATCATCTTCACCGGCAGATATGTCATTAATTATAAAGTCCCCAACAAAATCAAATGCTCTTTCAACAATTGAAGACCTGAATGTGTCAATTGATATTTCGCTGGCAGGATAATCTCTGAGTACCCTTTTTAGAGCCGGTTTGAGCCGCTCCCACTCCTCTTCCTCAGATACGGAAACAGATCCCGGACGGGTTGAGCATGCTCCCAGATCTATTATATCAGCCCCGTCTGCAAGCATTTTTTCATACCTTTCGCAGAACTGTGCATCAGATGTTACCCTGCTCTTTTCGTAGAAAGAATCGGGGTTTAAATTTATAATCCCCATGACCAGGGGCCTGTCAATTTTGTCTATGGTTATCATTTTTGGCGGGATTTTGTCTAACTTTGTTTTCTGTCACAAATATAGCTTATAATTATGTTAATAGTGTTGGAAGGCTTGGATGGAGCCGGCAAGTCAACTCAGATTGCTCATTTGCAGAAGTATTTCGAGGATAGGGGAGTGGAGGTTAGATTTCTTCATTTTCCCCGTTATAATTCTCCTGTTTACGGCGATCTTATTGCCCGGTTTCTCAGAGGCGACCTGGGGGGTATTGATCAGGTTCATCCTCTTCTCATAGCTTTGTTATTTGCAGGTGACAGAGGTGATGCCGCAGCTCAGATACGCCAGTGGCTGGAAGCGGGATATTGTGTGATTCTTGACCGCTATCTGTACTCCAACATTGCATTTCAGTGCGCGAAAGTAAAAGACCCTGCAGAGGCCGAAAGTCTCCGTAACTGGATCTTTGAAACCGAATACACGCACTTTGCGATTCCCAGACCGGATCTCAATCTCTTCCTTGATGTTCCGCTTTCATTTGTTGATAAGAAACTCAGGGAGGGACGCAATGGCGACGACAGAGACTATTTAAAAGGTAAAAACGATATTCACGAAGAGAGCATCCATTTTCAGGAGAGAGTAAGAGAGCGTTATCTTGCCGAATGCGGCAGGGATAAAGAATTTATCCGCATTGATTGCTCTTCACCTGAGGGGGATATGTTGCCTCCGGATGAAATTTTCGCCAGAATACAAACAAATATCAAGTTATGAGTTTTCTCAGGGCAATTGCAAGAACTATAGCAGGACTCACATTTCTTTTTTCTGGATTTGTGAAGCTTGTCGATCCGGTAGGGGTTGGCCTCATTGTAGGGGAGTATTTCAAGATTGCCGGAATTGAAGATATGCACAGGCTTGCCCTTTTTGCAGGATCTTTCATGGCCGGAGCAGAGATGCTGGTTGGTATTGCAATTCTCGTTGGCCTTAGGATGCGGTTTGCAATCAAGGTTTTGCTTGCTTTTGTCTCATTTTTCACCATCCTGACTCTAATGCTCGCCCTTTTTAATCCAATTCAGGATTGCGGCTGCTTTGGAGAGGTAATAAAACTTACAAACTGGGAGACATTCTATAAAAACATTCTCCTTCTTGTAATTGCACTCTTCCTTTTTTTCCAGAGAAGACGATTCGTACCAATTGCTCCGCGTATGTGGGAGATTGGGTTCCTTGGAGTATATGCAGCCCTGGTGGCATTTATAGGGATTTATTCCATAAGGCATCTTCCATTGGTAGACTTTACAGCTTTTCATACAGGTACAGATATTCCGGAGGAGCTGGCCAGAATCGGGAATCCTTCAGGTCCCGCTTTCGTAACTGAGCTTACCTATGAAAAGAGCGGGAAGAGAGAGGTTTTCACTCTGGAAAATTTACCCGACTCTACATGGACATTTGTTGACTCAAAAAGTGTTCCGGCAGGTAAGTTTCTGGTTAATACGTTTACAGACTTCGCGGTATCAGATAAGGATGGCAACTATGTCACAGACTCAATACTTTCTGCAGATAAGCTCTTCATAACAACAATTCCTTACCTGTACAGATTTAACGAGACACATTACAAAATGGTTTCCGGAATCCACGATTCAGTTGTGGCGACTGGAGCAGGCCATATTGTTTTATGCGGCTCTTCTCCTGCTCTTGTGGATAGTCTTATGAACAGATACGGACTTGATTGTGAGGTCTATTTTACTGACTTCAAGACATTAATAACAATGAACCGCTCAAACGGAGGCACAATGTTAATGAACAAGGGAGTTGTTACTGCAAAATGGTCAAGAAGCGATTTCGAAAAGATAATTGCCTCTCAGGGAGGTGACGGAGTTGAAAAAATGCTGAAAGAGGATTCAGAGCTGCTTGCCGCAGAAAGACGCATTCGTGAACATCTTCTGGCAGAAATAACAGCTTTTGCAATTCTTGTTCTTATTGCTCTTATGAGGTATGTGTGCAAATTTGCATATACTCACAGGATAATACCTGAAAAATCACTGGAAGAGGAGCAGACACTTATAGGAAGGGATATTATTAAAGAGAATCTGAAAGATATGAGATGTAAGGTTGAGTGGAAAAAGGATATGAAGAGACTGAATACTCTGGGGCTGAAAATTTTCTGTGACTGGTATGCCAGTCCGGCTAACGAGGAGGAACTTAAGGAGCTGTTGCTGTCCGGCGATTTCGCTCCAATGAGAAAACTTATTACAGGATCTGGCTCTAATCTGCTTTTTAACGGAGATTTTCAGGGGCTAATTATTCATCCCGATATGAAGGATATCAGAATATCAGGTGAGGATAAAAAGTATGTATACCTGAGAGTGGGAGCGGGCGTTGACTGGGATTCTCTTGTAGAGTATGCAACTGACAGAGGATGGGGCGGGCTTGAAAACCTGTCACTTATACCTGGTTGTGTTGGTGCCTCTCCGGTTCAGAACATAGGAGCTTACGGAGCAGAAGCAAAAGATACCATAGAGAGCGTTGAATTTCTGGAGCTCGAAGGTGGTGAAAAAAGGATACTTCAGGCATCTGAATGTGATTTCGGATATCGTGATTCGATATTTAAAAGAGAGCTTAAAGGGAAAGTTGTCATTACATATGTAACTTTTCGCCTTACCAAAATACCTGTTGTAAATATTGATTACGCAGATGTTACGGCAGCTCTCTCTGCGCTCCCTTCTCCCTCTGTTGGAGATGTTAGAAAAGCGGTAATTGATATAAGGAAATCCAAGCTTCCGGATCCGGAAGTTGTAGGTAACGCCGGGAGCTTCTTTAAAAATCCGGTGGTTCCTCTGGAGCTGGCAAAGTCAATACAGGCGGAAAATCCTTCAATGAAAATTTACCCTGTTGACGACATTTCCTGCAAGGTCCCGGCTGCATGGCTCATCGAGCAGTGTGGCTTCAAGGGCACCCGAAAGGGAAATGTTGGCGTACATGACAAACAGGCACTGGTTCTGCTGGCCTATGACGGAGCAAAAGGCAGCGAACTTATTACCCTTTCGGACGAAATCCGCAGTGCTGTCAAAGAAAAATTCGGCATCGACATCGAGCCGGAGGTAAATATTTTATAGTGAAAATGTGATTAGTTTAACTGCGTTGTTTTCTGAAATAGTTCACATGAAGTACTATATAAATAAAGAAGGCTGCCTGTTCAGGCAGCCTTCTTTTAAAAATGAATTACAGTAATTAGAGCTTCCTCTTAATCTCAACAATTGTGTATGCCTCTACGAGGTCACCCACCTTAATATCGTTGAATCCGTCAACGTTAAGTCCGCAGTCATAACCTGAAGCAACCTCCTTAACATCATCCTTGAAGCGTTTGAGCGAGCCAAGAGTTCCGGTATAAATAACGATACCATCTCTGATTACGCGCACTTTTGCACTTCTAATGAGCTTGCCCTCCTTAACCATACAGCCGGCAATTGTTCCAACCTTTGAGATTTTGAAGATTTCGCGAATCTCTGCTGTTGCAGTAATCTCCTCCTTCTCCTCAGGTGCAAGCATACCTTCGATACCACTCTTAACCTCGTTGATTGCATCGTAAATTACGGAGTATAGACGAATCTCTATCTGCTCCTTCTCTGCAAGTCTTCGTGAGTTTGTGCTCGGACGTACCTGGAAGCCTATGATAATTGCATTAGATGCAGCTGCAAGCAATACGTCGCTTTCAGAAATTGCACCTACAGCCTTATGAATTACATTAACATGAATCTCTTCGTTTGAAAGTTTTATAAGTGAGTCAGAGAGTGCCTCGATTGAACCATCCACGTCACCCTTAACAATGATGTTAAGTTCCTGGAAGTTTCCAATAGCGATACGACGTCCAATCTCTTCGAGAGTAATGTGTTTCTGGGTTTTAAGACCCTGTATGCGAATCAGCTGTTCTCTCTTGTTTGCAATATCCTTTGCCTCTTTCTCATCATCCATTGCATTAAAAATCTCACCTGCAGCAGGTGCTCCGTTCAGACCAAGAATGGATACAGGTGTAGAAGGTCCTGCCTCTGTCACCTTTTGTCCCCTTTCGTTGAACATTGCCTTGATTTTACCGTAATGGCTTCCGCTCAGGATATAGTCTCCCACTTTCATTGTTCCTGCATGTACAAGAACAGTTGCGAGATAACCACGTCCTTTGTCAAGTGAAGATTCAATCACTGTTCCGTTGGCATTCTTGTTTGGATTTGCCTTCAGGTCAAGAAGCTCAGATTCAAGAAGAATCTTTTCGAGCAGCTTGTCAACATTGAGACCTTGTTTTGCAGATATCTCCTGGCACTGGTATTTTCCACCCCAGTCCTCAACAAGCAGGTTCATGTTTGCAAGTTGTTCCCTGATTCTCTCTGCATTTGCTCCCGGCTTGTCAATCTTGTTGATTGCGAATATCATCGGTACACCTGCAGCCTGAGCGTGGTTGATAGCCTCGCGGGTTTGCGGCATTATGGCGTCGTCTGCTGCAATAATAATGATTGCAAGGTCAGTTACTTTAGCACCCCTGGCACGCATAGCAGTAAATGCTTCGTGACCCGGAGTGTCAAGGAATGTTATTCTTTGACCGTCAGGTAACTTTACGTTGTAAGCTCCAATATGCTGAGTGATACCACCAGCCTCACCGGCGATTACATTTGCCTTTCTGATATAGTCAAGAAGTGATGTCTTACCGTGGTCAACGTGCCCCATGACAGTAACGATAGGAGGTCTTGACATTAGATTCTCCTGTGTATCTTCTTCAACATGGATTGCTCCCTGAATATCTGCAGTTACAAATTCAACAGTATAGCCAAACTCTTCTGCAACGAGAACCATTGCCTCTGCGTCAAGTCTCTGGTTTATTGAAACCATAAGTCCCAGGTTCATACATGCCTCAATAACTTTCGTTACAGGAACGTCCATCATAATTGAAAGATCGTTTACAGTAACAAATTCAGTTACCTGCAGTGTTGATGAATTTTGTTCCATCAGCTCCTGCTCATCCATCATCTTCTGGCTGGCAATATCTCTTTTGTCACGACGGTACTTGGCACCTTTGGTTTTGCCTTTACCTTCGGTCATTCTTGCATAAGTCTCTTTGATCTGTTTCTGTACAGCATCCTCGTCAACCTCTGCTCTTACCGGTTTGAATCTGTCCTTCGATTTAACCAGCTGTTTGCTGTCACCTTTGTGAACGACAGGTTTTGTTGCCGGTTTTGCAGTATGTTCTGCTGGTTTTACACCCTTACGGTCAGATCCTATCTCTTTTGTAACATCGACCTTTTCTTTGCCGCCTTTGTGAATTCTTTCACGCTTACCTTTATTAACTACTAATGGCTCGCTCTTTTTGCGGTCAAACTGAGAAAGGTCCATTGTGCCACTGATTTTTGGACCGGCAAGTTTTTCAACTTTAGTTTCTATGTGCTCTATCACTACTGGAGTCTGTTGTTCCTGCACCGGCTCTTCCTTGGTCGCTTTAGCTTCAGTTTTCTCCTTTGCAGGTTTCTGATTGCTGCGGGCTGCTGGTTTCGGGTTATTGTTTTTATCAAGTTCAATTTTTCCGAGAATTTTCGGTTCCTCTATCTGAGGGACCTCAACAGCAACTTCTTCAACCTTTTCTTCAGGTTGTATTGCCGGAACTTCAACTGGCTTTTCAGCTTCAGCTGCAGGTTTTACTTCTGGCTCAACAACCGGGGCAGGAGTTGGCTCTTCTTTTTTAACTGGCTCTGCTGCAATTTCAGGAGCAGGAACCGGAGCAGGTGCAGGCGCAGGAGAAGGAGCTGGTGCCGGAGCAACTACTGGTTCAGTTTTGACCTCTGTTTTAACAGGGGCCGGAGCTTCAGGGGCATGCTGGGGAGCAGCCTGATGTACCGGTCTTCCTTGTCTGTCCAGATCAATCTTGCCAATTATTTTCGGTTGAGGTGGTTCACTAACAGAGGTTTTGATAAAGACCTCTCTTACATGTAATTCCTCTTCCTTCTCATCGTGTTTACTCTGTTCGGCCTGATCAGTTATATCCTTTACCTTAATGGCAACTTTCTTGGACTGCTCTTTAATGAGCTGTTCCTTGCCAAACTCTTTCTTTATGAGAGCATAGACTTCCGGCGTCAGCTTTGTTATTGGTGTAAGGGTTAGATCAATTTTTTTTGCTTTAAGAAAATCCGACAAGGTCCCCAGCCCAATGTTGAACTCCTTCAGTACAATGTTTACTCTTATGTTTTCGCTTTCTGTCATATGTCTCCTCCTATTTTTTAGTTCGACTCCTCAAATTCTGAGCTCAATATTTTCTTAACCTCCTGAACAGTCTCAATCTCGAGGTCTGCTCTGCGGGCGATTTCCGTATCCGGAATTGCAAGTACGCTCTTGGCGGTATCACATCCAATTGTGCGAAGGGCTTCAATTACCCAAATATCAATTTCGTCTGTGAACTCAGTAAGAAGCACGTCATCTTCATCTTCGTCAATTTCGCGGAATACTTCGATATCCATACCAACCAGCTGTCCTGCAAGTTTAATGTTGCTGCCGCCTTTTCCAATTGCAAGTGAAACATCACTGGGATTAAGCGATACATAGATTTTCTGGGCAGGCTCGTTTATCTTAACAGAAGAGATCTTAGCAGGGCTGAGTGCTCTCTGAATAAGAAGCTGCATATTAGATGTCCAGTTGATAATATCAATGTTCTCGTTACGAAGCTCTTTTACTATACCGTGAATTCTCGATCCCTTAACACCCACACAGGCTCCTACAGGATCAATTCTCTCATCGTAAGACTCAACGGCAACCTTGGCTCTTTCGCCCGGTATTCTCACAATCTTCTTAATTGTTATAAGGCCGTCAAAAATCTCAGGTACCTCCTGTTCGAACAATCTTTCAAGAAACTCGTTAGCAGTTCTTGACAGAATGATTACAGGGTTGTTGTTTTTAAGGTCTACTCTTGCAACTACTGCTCTCACAGAGTCGCCCTTGCGGAAGAAGTCAGAAGGAATCTGCTCTGTCTTAGGCAACAGTAATTCGTTTCCATCTTCGTCCATTATGAGGACCTCTTTTTTCCAAACCTGGTATACTTCACCCACAACAACCTCTCCGACTCTCTCTTTGTACTTGTTGTAAAGATTTGCCTTCTCTATGTCCATGATTCTTCCGGACAGATTCTGACGAAGGTTCAGTATTCCACGGCGGCCGAATGCAGAAAGTTTTACCTCTTCCGGGTAAGACTCTCCAACTTCAAGCGAGTCGTCAATTTTCGACACCTCTTCAAGTGAAATTTGTGTAGTTGGATCTTCAACAACTTCTACAACTTCGCGGTTTCTCCATATTTCGAAGTCACCCTTGTCGATGTTAATGATTATATCGAAGTTATCTGCAGTTCCGTACATCTTTATCAGCTGATTGCGGAATACATCCTCCAGTACGCTCATCATTGTCGGACGGTCGATATTCTTTAACTCTTTGAATTCAGCAAATGTGCTTATTAAGTTTAACCCTTCCATATTAGGTAAGTTCCTTTAAATATTACTTGAAATGTATTATTGGCTTTGTACTTTTTATATCTTTCAGGAGAAAGTTTTCAGTTATTGTAATTTTCTCCTTTTTCTTCTTCCCTTCTACCTTCTCACTCTTTTCATGAGATAGTGAAATTTCTTCTTCGGTTGCGGCAGACAAAACACCTTTAAGCTTTCCGCCTGATCTCAGAACCAGCTCGACCTCTTTACCCATCCATTTCTGGTACTGACGGAATACTTTAAGAGGCTGATCAAGTCCGGCGGAGGTCACAGTAAGCGAGTAATCCTCAGCCTCTCTGTCAAAACCCTCCTCAATGAGTCTGTTAATATCTATACAATGATTAAGTTCGACAATTCCCATTGAATCAATCGTAACCTCAATATCATTGTCGCGGCTAATCTCAACTCCAACGAGGAACAGTGAGTTCTTCTCCAGGTAGTTTGCGATGTGTGCTGCAATTTTTTCGTTTGAAATCATATGTAAATGTAATAAATAAGGGGACTGCCGTCCCCTTAAATCCTTTTCCCAAAATCCGCTGCAAATATAGGGATTATTTTTTTATTTTAAAAATATTTTTATTTAATACCTTTACTTTATGATAACGCAGTATAAAATTATAAATGATCCGGTTCACGGATTTATCAATATACCTCAGGGCCTTATACTTGAGATCATTCAGCATCCATATTTCCAGAGGCTGAAAGATATAAAGCAACTGGGACTTACAAATCTTGTATACCCCGGTGCCTGTCACTCCAGGCTAAATCATGCCCTGGGCGCGATGCATCTCATGAAAGAGGCAATTAACTCACTTCGGTCAAAAGGGGTTTTTATCTCAGAAGATGATGAATTGCAGGCAATGGCTGCAATTCTCCTCCATGATGTAGGACACGGCCCTTTCAGTCATGCACTTGAAAATAATATTCTGCAGGGAGTCTCTCATGAAGAGATTACTCTTGCACTTATGAGGGAGATGAATCGCCAGATGGGCGGGAGACTTGACGGAGCAATAGAGATATTTACTGGCACCCACAGACTTAAGTTTCTTCATCAGCTTGTTTCAAGCCAGCTGGATGTCGACAGGCTAGATTACCTCAGACGAGACAGCTTCTTTTCAGGAGTTGCAGAGGGTATGATAGGACACGAAAGAATAATCAAGATGATGACTGTTCTTGACAACCATCTTGTTATTGAGGAAAAGGGTATATATTCTGTGGAAAAATTTCTGATATCCAGGAGACTCATGTACTGGCAGGTTTATCTTCATAAAACTGTAGTAGCTGCCGAACAGTTGCTTATTGAGATATTGCGCAGGGCAAGAGAGCTGTCTGTGAATGAAGTGGAACTTCCGGGTTCTCCCTCTCTTCTCTTTTTCCTGAAAAATTCAATTGCAGCTTCATCTCTTTCCAGCAGAGATGTTCTGAATAAATTTACCGGTCTGGACGATACAGATGTCATGTCTGCAATTAAACAGTGGCAGTCGTCTGATGATAAAATCCTCTCATTATTGTGTAAGATGCTTACAGAGAGGAGACTGCCAAAAATTGTACTTTCTCCGGTTCCATTTGATGGCACAACTTTTGAGAACGTGATGAACGAAACTGCGGCAAGGGGAATGGAGAGGGAGTTACTTCCCTACTTCGTTAAGACTGGAGAGGTAGAAAATCGCGGCTATAACAGAGATGAAGAGGATATCAAGATTCTTTCCAAGGAGGGAGGAATCAGTGATATCTATATTATTTCGGATATGTTATCTGCCAGGGCATTTTCACAAATTACCAAGAAGTATTTTCTTTGCACGCCTAAAACAAACTATTAAAAATGGAACTGTCTGCACAAACTATAGCGACCCATCTGAATGGCATTGTAATTGGAGATCCAGATACAAAGGTGAGTACCGTAGCTAGGATTGAACAGGGAAAGAGAGGTTCGCTCTGTTTTCTCGCTAATCCTAAATATGAAAATTATCTGTACACAACAAAAGCCTCAATTGTTCTGGTAAATAAAAGCCTGACTCCATCAAAGCCGGTTGAAGCGACAATGGTTCAGGTTGATGATGCTTATCAGGCTATTGCCTCTTTACTGGAACTCTTCAACACGATGAAGGATTCAAAAAAGAGAGGCCGCTCCTGGAGAGCAAGTGTAGCGTGGAGTGCAAAACGAGGAAAAGGTGCATGGATTGGTGCCGGAGCTTCAGTTGGAAAGAAGAGTGTGATAGGAACCGGTGCTCAGATTCATCCCCAGGTTTTCATTGGAGATTATGTGTCAATAGGTGAGAACTCAGTAATATTTCCGGGAGTCAGAATCTATAACGGATGCAAGATTGGCAATAACTGTATAATTCATTCTAATGTTGTGATTGGCTCAGACGGATTTGGTTTTGCACCAACTCCGGACGGCAGTTATAAAAAAATTCCGCAGACAGGTAATGTAGTAATTGAAGATGATGTTGAAATTGGTTCAAATACAACAATCGACAGAGCCACAATGGGCTCAACAATTATTAGAAAGGGAGTTAAACTAGATAACTTAATTCAGATAGCCCATAATGTAGAAATTGGTGAGAACACAGTGATTGCTGCACTTGCAGGGGTTGCCGGATCTGCCAGAATTGGGAAAAATTGTCAGATAGGCGGACAGGTAGGAATTGCAGGGCACATCTCGATTGCAGACAATACAAAGATTGGTGCTCAGGCCGGGATAATGAGCTCTGTTAAGCGCGAAGGTGAGGTTCTTTTGGGCTCTCCAGCTATTGATGCCAGGGAGTTTATGAAGGCCTATGCCATCTTCAAAAAATTACACAAACAACAATAATTTACTATCTTTGCCAAGTTTTACACATTTGGAAACTATATGCAAATAAACCAACGTACTCTAAAACAGTCTTATACATTCAAGGGCAAGGGATTGCACACAGGTCTGCAGGTAACAATGATTGTTACACCGGCAGAAGCAAATCACGGAATAAAATTCATGCGCACAGACATTGAGGGCATGCCGGTTATGGATGCTGTGTCAGATTATGTCACATCAACTGCAAGAGGCACAACTATTGAACATGGCGCGATGAAGATATCAACAATTGAGCATATCTTGTCTTCACTGCAGGGACTGGGAATAGATAACGCACTGATCAAACTTGATGCACCTGAAGCGCCAATACTTGACGGAAGCGCAAAACCATATGTAGATGCCTTTCTGGCAGATGGTTTCGAAGAGCAGGACGCAGAAAGAATTTACTTCGAGGTAACTGAGAAAATTCATTACAGAGATCCAAAAACAGGAGCGGAAATAACTATCCTCCCTGACGACAACTACTCAGTCGATCTGATGATAGATTTCAATTCCAAAGTTCTTGGGCACCAGTATGCAAGATTCAACAGCGATTCAGATTATGCAACAGAAATTGCTCCTTGCCGTACATTTGTATTCTTCCATGAGATTGAACCTCTGTTCAGAAATAACCTCATCAAGGGGGGAGACCTCAACAATGCAATTGTAATTGTCGAAAATCCTGTTCCGCAGGAGGAGCTTGACCATCTCGCAGAACTCTTTCATACAAACAAACTGGAAAGAGAGCCGGCAGGTTATCTTAACCACCTGGAACTCCGTTTTACTAACGAATGTGCAAGACACAAGCTGCTTGATGTTATTGGGGATTTTGCTCTTATTGGTTTCCCGCTTAAAGGAAAGATTATTGCAAATAAGTCCGGTCATCAGATTAACACTCATGTGGCCAAGATGATAAGGAAAATGGCAAAGGATAGATTTTCCAAGCCGGTAATTCCTCAATATGATCCAAATGCAGAGCCTGTTGTGGATATTAACGGAATCAAAAAACTGCTTCCTCACCGTCCGCCATTTCTCATGGTTGACCGAATTATTGAAATGACTCCCGACACAGTTGTTGGAGTTAAAACAATAGGAGTTAACGAGGGCTTTTTTGCAGGACACTTTCCTGAAGAGCCTGTAATGCCAGGCGTTCTCATGATTGAAGCTATGGCTCAGGTAGGAGGAATACTGGTTTTGTCTGAACTTGATGAACCTGAAAAATATTCAACCTACTTTGCAAAGATTGACGGAGTAAAATTTAAGAGAAAAGTTGTACCGGGAGATGTACTGGTTATCAAACTCACACTAACTGCACCACTCAGAAGATCAATAGTATGTATGAGAGGAGAGGCCTTTGTTGGTAATACGCTTGTTTGTGAAGGCGACATGGTTGCTCAGGTTATTAAGAATAAATAGAGAAAGAATTAACTACTTATATGAATTATATTCATCCTAACGCAAAAATTGGCGCCAATGTTACAGTCGATCCATTCAGCTACATTGCAGAAAATGTAGAAATTGGGGAGGGGACTTGGATTGGCCCTAATGTAACAATACTGGACTATGTGAAAATAGGCAAGAATTGCAAAGTTTTTCCCGGTGCAGTAATTGGAGCAATTCCTCAAGATCTGAAGTATGCCGGAGAGTTATCTTACGTCGAGATAGGAGACAACACAACCATTCGTGAATGCGCAACTATTAACAGAGGGACAGCTTTCAGCGGGAAAGCACTCACAAGAATTGGAAATAATTGCATGATTATGTCATATGTCCATGTGGCACATGACTGTGAAATCGGTAATAATGTTATTCTGGTTAGCTATGTTGGCCTGGCGGGAGAGACTGTCGTTGACGACTTTGCAATTATTGGAGGGCACTCAGCTGCACACCAGTTTTCAAATGTAGGTGCTCATGCTATGATATCCGGAATGTCAAGTATTTTCAAAGATGTACCTCCTTATGTACTTGCCGGCCACCGTCCGCTATCTTACTACAATCTTAATCTTGTAGGATTGCGCCGCAGAGGCTTTACAAACGAGCAGATTCAGCAAATCAGCGATATCTACAGAGTAATATACAGAAGCGGATTGAATGTATCCGATGCATGCGCGAAAATTGAGGCTGAATTTGAAGAGACAAACGAGAAAAGGACGATACTCGACTTTATCAAAAGGTCAAAAAGGGGAATTATTAAGAAAAGCGTAGACGAAATTGAAGAGTAATCTCTCACAGGCACTGCTTTCAAGCGCATACCTTCCACCGGTTGAATACATGAGCGTGATTTACCGCGCGGAGAGCTCAAAGATTGAACAGTGTGAAAATTACCAGAAACAAAGTTACAGGAGCCGTTGTCACATATACAGTGCCAACGGCCCTTTGCCTTTAATTATACCCGTAGAGAGGGCAGGAACCCATTCGCTCCCTGTAAGAGAAATCCGGATTGATTATTCGCGAAAATGGCAGCAGCAGCACTGGAGAGCCATAGTATCTGCATACAGGATGTCTCCTTTTTTCGAGTACTACGAAGATGATTTTTCTCCATTCTATTTAAACGAAGAGCCTCTTCTGTTTGATTACAATCTTAAGCTGACAATGTTACTGGCAAATCTTCTGGGTATAAACCGGGATATTGAACTTACTTCTGTTTATCAAAAGGAGTATGATGATTCAGTTTCAGATTTCAGGGAGATAATTCACCCAAAAAGGGAGAACCTGTCTGAAATGAAAAATGGGCAATACCATCAGGTATTTGCCCATAAATCCGGGTTTATTTCAAACCTCTCTGCACTGGACCTGCTTTTTAATGAGGGTCCGGATGCACTATCATATCTCTAGAACCTGAATCCGAATGTCATAAGCACTCTGAGACCTGATGCAGTGAATGTTCCTTCAGGAGATTCAATGCCTTGGTAATCTGCATAGAGTTTAACATCCTCAGTAGTTTTGAGTTTATGCTGAATTGCTAAATCACCAAAGAATCCCTTTTTACTGCTGAAACCGGCTCCGGCCGATATTATGTGATTGTGCTTGTTGCTGGCAGCGTTTGGATTCTGATAGAAAGCATAGCCCGCTCTAAGTGCGAACAGTGGTACAGGTTTAATCTCCATCCCCATTCTGAAGTTCTTTGCAAATCTCAGATTATTGGACATAATATTGTTTTCTGTACTGAATTCACCACTGACATTGTCCTCACTTGACAGTCTGGTCCAGTTGTATGCAACACCTTCGAAATCTGCGCTCAGGATGCCCACTTTCCCCAAAACAAAGGCCAGGCCAGCTCCAACTTTCAGAGGAGAGATGAGGTTGTACGAGAATTCACCAATAGGAGAGAGAACGGTCTGAGAATAGCCATCACCAAAGTTTGAGGTAATTTTCTCTTCCCATTCATCTGTAATAGTCATGATTGTAGGAGTTGTAAATGTTGCTCCCAGTCTAAGACTCTTGGTGGGCAGGTATATCAGTCCAAGTTTGGCGTTTACACCAACACCCGATGTGTTCTGATTATAAATGTGTGTAAAACTGCTAAAATCTGACTGGAACTGAGCAGGATCGGTTGTGCTTTCAGTATATTTCTGATAGTCTGAATAGCTTATTGACTGAATTCCAATATTGGCTCCAAGAAATAGTTTAGTGCCAACAGAACCTCCCATGTTGATTATTATCTCTGACTGGCTTCCTGTTGTCTCCCTAATGAACTGCTGGTCTATGTTTCCTCCCATGACAATGTTGCCTCCTACAATATTTTCGGTAGCACCAATGTAATCCTTGTTTGAATCCGGCAGCAGGTCAAGCAGGTTTGTATTCCATGCAAGCACTGAGCGCCATGGCAATCCTGAAATGTTAAATGGATATGTATCAGAAGGAGATGTAATATCAAGCTGAGTAGAGACAAAGCCTTCTGCTGCAGAAGCAACTGCACCCAGCCATGAAGACTGATTTGTGGTGCCTGTGGCAAACATCCTTGAATTGAAATTGTTCAGCTTGTTTATTGCAAATGCAATATTGAAAGAGCCGTTCCTCTTGTTTCTTTTGTAGGTATTAAAATTACCAACATAACCAAGAGATGATACTCCGGGTTTTGCCATGAACTCGTTGTTGATATCAGAGAGGTAATCTGTCTTGCTATTTACAAGATTCATGGATGGAGAAAAGGAGAACTCGGAATATTTGTAGATTCCGGAGCCGGCAGGATTAAGGCTGAGAGCTCCAATATCACCGCCCAGTGCAGTAAATGCATTGCCCATTGCAGCTGTTCTGGCAGTACCTTCATAGAAGGTTTGAGAAAATAGTGTCGCATTAGAGACATAGGGATTCTGGAAAAGATTCAGAGCGTCGTTGTTCCCTACCTGAGCCGAGGCTGCTATGGTACATAGAGCCGAGGCTATTATCAATAGACCTTTTTTCATTTTATTTGCAATAATTTAAGTTATCTTCTGTATGCAGATCCGCTTGAAGAGCTGCTTGAACTACTTGAACTGTTTGAACTGCTGGAGCTGCTTCCGGAACTAGATCCTGAAGAGGATCTCATAGGTGCCGACCCGGTATTCGAACTGCTTCTTGTGTAAGAAGAGGAAGATCCTGATGTTGTAGAAGACCTGCCATAACTAGTTGATGACCTGGTTGTTCCCGATTCTCCACTTCTTCGGTATGTAGTACTGTTGAAAGAGTTTCCACTATTCCTTGCTCCAACTGAGGAGTTTTGAACAGGAGTAGAACTTCTTCTGTATGTTGTTCCTGATGAACCTGAATTTGATCTTACAGCAGAACTGTGGTTAGTACCTGTTGATGATCTCTTGTAGCTGCTTTGAGATGTTCCTGTTGTTCCGGCAGGTCTCATGCTCTGTCTTGTCTGAGATGTACCAGAATAGTTCATCTGGTCGTTCAAAGTACCTGTCCTCTCAGTTTTTCTGTACATGCTGTTGCTTGTACGGGTATCTCCCTGAGAATATCTTCCGGCACTCACTCTTTCAACTGAACTTGTATTTCTGCCTGAACCACTTAACAGCTGACGCTCATCATATCTTGTTGACTCGTTTCCAAAGGCCTGTTTTCTCTTGCCGTTATAATATGATCTTCCGCCAAGATGACCGGAGTAATTTCCACCATAATTGCCTCCTGCATACCATGTTGGACCTCCCCAGTTTCCGTACCAGCGATCATAATACATGTGAGTATACCATGGATTGTAAAAAGGAGAATAATAGTAGTCGAAGTAGTAGTCGTAGAAAGGATTCCAGCTATACGGCGAGTAGTATCCGCCATAAGCCCAGTTATGATAGAAAGCTCTGTCCCAGTATGAGCCATAGCTTCTGTATCTCCAGGGATTATATCCCCAGCCCCACCTGTCGAAGTAGTCATAACTATTTCTCCATTCATCTCTAATGTAAAGGTTTATGGTATAGTCAGGTGATTCAAACTTGCGCAGAATCTCTTCGTAGGACATTGTAGAGTCGAGAACAATAAATGTGTTTTCAGAGTCGATAGGAATATCTGCGACTCCGTTTTCATCAAAATAGATAATTTTGGCCTCTTCACCCTTGATGATTAACTTTTCGGCATCTGCTGTTCTGGATTTAAGATCCTGGAGTTCTCGGTTTGTAGCAGTATTGAGAACTGTTGCTTTATCCGGATCAAGAGTGTAGATTGCATCATCGTAACTTGATGATGTATATAGGTTTGCAGTACCACAAGAACTAATCGCCAAGCCGGCAATTAAAAGTGTATAGATCTTGTTTTTCATTTCACACCTCCGTGTTTTATAATTTTTTGTACTTTTGTGCCTTCATTGCAAATATACTCAAAAATCGTACCATATACAACAAACATAACAGTCAAATGGCAAAAGAAATAAGCAACAGAGAAGACAATTATTCACTTTGGTACAATAATCTTGTAATTAAGGCGGATCTTGCTGAAAATTCGGCAGTAAGAGGCTGTATGGTCATAAAACCTTACGGTTATGCAATCTGGGAAAAGATGCAGGCTCAGCTGGACAAGATGTTCAAGGAGACGGGACACGTTAACGCATATTTCCCTCTTTTTATACCAAAATCTTTTCTAAGTAAGGAGGCAGAGCATGTAGAGGGGTTTGCCAAGGAGTGCGCAGTTGTAACACACCACAGACTGATGACCAATCCGGACGGTCCGGGTGTTGTTGTTGATCCGTCTGCAAAACTTGAAGAGGAGCTTATTGTAAGACCTACCTCAGAGACTATTATATGGAGTACATATAAGAACTGGATCAAATCATACAGAGATCTTCCGATATTAATTAATCAGTGGGCAAATGTTGTAAGATGGGAGATGAGAACAAGACTCTTCCTGAGAACAGCAGAGTTTCTCTGGCAGGAGGGACACACAGCACACTCAACCAGACAGGAGGCTATTGAGGAGACAGAGAGAATGGTGCAGGTTTATGCAAAATTCGCAAGAGAGTTTATGGCTCTGCCTGTTATTGTAGGTGCCAAGTCAGAGAGCGAGCGATTTGCAGGAGCACTTGAGACATTGTGTATAGAAGCTCTTATGCAGGATGGCAAAGCTCTTCAGGCAGGAACATCTCACTTTCTGGGACAAAATTTTGCAAAGGCATTTGATGTTCAGTATCAAAGCAAGGAGGGTACACTGGAGTATGTATGGGCAACTTCATGGGGTGTTTCAACCAGACTAATGGGTGCTCTGGTTATGGCTCACAGCGACAATAACGGACTTGTTCTTCCTCCAAAACTCGCTCCAATTCATGTTGTCATGGTTCCGATATTCAAAACAGATGAGGAGAATGATATGATTGTCTCTAAGATGAAGGAGATTCAGTCTGAACTCAATAAACTGGGAATCACATCAAAAATTGACAACAGGGACAATCTCCGTTCAGGCTTTAAGTTTGCAGAGTGGGAGCTTAAGGGTGTTCCTGTGAGAATTGCTATAGGGCCGAGAGATCTGGCAAACGGAACTGTTGAACTTGCCAGAAGAGATACACTTACCAAGAGCGTAATGCCTGCAGATGGAATTGAAAAATATATTCAGACACTTCTTGACGAAATTCAGGAGAACATTTACAACAAGGCATACAAGTTCAGAGAGGAGAGTACATATATTGTAAATGACTGGGATACATTCAAAACCAAAATTGAAGAGGGCGGATTCCTTTTGTGCCACTGGGACGGAACTGCAGAGACAGAGGAGAAGATCAAAGAGGAGACAAAAGCAACCATTCGCTGCATACCTCATGAGAATGTTATTGAAGAGGAGGGTAAATGCGTTTACTCAGGAAAACCATCCTCAAGAAGAGTTATTTTTGCCCGTGCATATTAATTTTATATTTTTGAATATATCTAATCAGTAAAATTTTAAGAAAATGGCATCAGATTTACCGTCCAGACAGCAGGACATTTTAGATGGTCTCAACCATAAATCCCGCACCAAAGTCCAGGTATTCAACCAGACAATGGAGGTATTCAACCAGTTAAAGGATGTTCTCAGCGAGATGAGTAACGACCTTAATGACCTTCTTGACAATAATAATGACAGAAGGGTGAGACTTGAATACAGAGACAGGGGAAAATTTGAGGCCGAACTGAAATTTGCCGACGACGTTCTGATATTCAGCATGCATTCAGATATTTTCCAGTTTGACAGAGAACACAGTATCTGGAAAACAGACTTTGTTACTGCCGATTCATCTAACGCATACTGCGGTGTGATCAATGTATACAATTTCCTTGCGGACTCTCTCAAATACAACAGAGAGGAGGACCTGGGATATTTAGTTGCCAGATTATTTATTAACAAGGAGAGATTTTTCCTGGCTGAGGGTAAGAGACAGCACTACAAATCTGTTGCAAGTTTCGGAAAGAAACAACTGACTCGTGAGACCCTTGTGTCTATTGTTGAGACAGCAGTTCTCTACACACTCTCTTTCGATTTACTGGTTCCGCCTTTTGACCTTGTTAAGGTTGCAAGTGTTGAACAGATTAACGATAAGATTGAGAGTGCCAAGCTTCAAACCGGTAAAAGGATGGGCTTTAAGTTCAATTCAGATGACGTTCTGGAAGATTAATTCAATAAAATTCAAGCATTCCTTATTATGAGAAAACTCTTTGTTCTTGCAGCAATATTGCTCCTGACTGCTACACCTTCAAGCCTCTTTTCACAAAACGAGAACACTGCAAAGGAATTTAAGACTCTGAGTGCAAATCACAGACTGATTGTGGATATCGCAATGAATGTAAAGATACCACAGCCGGAAATTAAGGTCGTGCCTGAACCAAGCCATTGGAGCAGAGGGACTTTGTTGCAACTTGGTTTTTCTCAGATGTCACTTTCAAACTGGGCTGCAGGCGGGTACTCATCTGTGGCACTCAATGCATATGTAAATATGTTCAAGACATACGAGATTGAAGAGATGTTCTGGGAAAACAGACTTCAGCTTGCATGGGGTTTTATCAACTCGTTTGGAGACAAGTTCAAGAAGAGTGATGACAAGATAATTTTTGACAGTAAATACGGTTACAGGGCATGGAATAAGGTCTTTGCTTCGGCAGCATTCAACTTCCGGTCTCAGTTTACAAATTCATTTAACTATCCTGCAGCAGGAAAGGTACTTGTTTCAGGTCCATTCTCTCCTGCATACTTCTCATTTGGTATAGGACTTGACTATAAGCCGGCAAAGGTTATCTCAATAAACTTCTCTCCGCTTACCAGCAATCTGGTAATTGTTGCAAGAGAGGAGCTCAGGACAAAATATGGCAACAGGATTGATCAGCCAGCAAAACTGGAGCTGGGAGCTCAGCTTAAGATTGATTATAAACAGCAGTTGTCAAAGAACCTGGCAGTTGCATCAAACCTGATTCTCTTCTCTGACTTCCTTAAGAATCCTCAGAATATTAAGGTAAACTGGGATCTTTTCATCGATGCAAAAATTAATAAGTACTTTTCTACCAACATACGAACCAACCTGATATATGATGACAACATCCTCATAGCAGACAAAGACGGGGTTCTGGACAAAAGGGTACAGTTCAAGGAGATTTTATCTGTAGGATTCTCATATACATTCGGACAGTTCAAGAAATAATTTAATTTCAACACCATGCTCAGGGAGAGGTTCAAAGAGAGTTTGCTCGCTCTTACCGGGAGAGGTTCTGATTCAGAGAGGGCTAAATGGCCGGCACTTCTGCTGGCTGTAAGCGGGGGCGTCGATTCGATGGCTCTGGCTCATCTTGTTCATTCAGTGGATTATCCTCGTTTTGCAGTGGCGAATGTGAATTTCTCCCTGAGAGGAGAGGAGAGTGATGCAGATCAGGCCCTGGTTGATAGGTGGTGCCTTGAAAGAGGAATAAAGTTTTTCAGCAGCAGGTTCGACACAAATAAATATTCAGAGGAGAGAGGTATCTCCACACAAATGGCTGCACGTGAATTGCGACTTGAGTGGTTCCGGGAAATAGCACAAAGTGAGGGATACAGTTATATAGTTATTGCCCACAACCTTAACGACAGGGCAGAGACTTTGATTCTCAACCTTCTCAGGGGAACCGGGATAAAAGGTCTCTCTGCAATTAGGGATATCAGCTCTCCGGCAGGAGATTCAGCTCCGGTTATCCGGCCTCTGCTTGGATTCTCAAGAGAGGAGATTGAAGAGTATGCAAAATCTGTGAATCTTCAGTACCGCCATGACAAAACCAACTTTGAGTCACACTATTCCAGAAACAGAGTAAGAAACGATGTTTTTCCTCATTTCCGGGAGATTAATTCACATTTTCTTAAAACACTGGAACGGAACATTGAACTCTTTTCCGAGACAGGTCAAATCATAGATGAGAGATTTGCAGATATTAAGAAGAGGATAGTTAAGTGTGAGACAGAAGAGGGGATAAAAAAAGTATCTGTAGACATAAATATGCTTAAAGCTTCAGGTCATGCAGGGTACTGGCTCTTTATGATTCTTGAGGAGTACGGCTTCAATGCATCTGTTGCCAGCGATGTATTTGAATCACTGGACAGTGAATCAGGAAAGCTCTTTGAATCGTCGGAATACAGAGTGCTGAAAGACAGAGATTACCTGATTATTATGCCTTTTAAGACCGGTTCTCTTTCTGAAAGTGACTTGTCATCCTCAGTTACAACCAGTGTTTATGACCTCTTTGAAGGATTCACCCCTGTACCTTCCGATTGCATATTCTATCTTGATGCAGATAAAACAGGCTATCCTGTCAGCTTCAGAAGGTGGAGGAGCGGAGACAGATTCCGCCCGCTGGGAATGAAAGGCTTTAAAAAGGTTAGCGACTACCTTACCGATAAAAAGAGAGACCTCTTTACCAAGGAGGAGAGAATGGTTGCGCTTTCGGAGTCAGGAGAGATTATCTGCCTTCTGGGAGAGAGAGTTGATGACCGTTATAAAATTACAGAGCAGACAAAAAGAGTACTGGAAATTAAGTTTCGCGTCTGAATATTTTCTGTAAATCGTTTTAGAAACAAAAAACACAAACTCAGATTGTCAGAGTTTGTGTTTTTCATTTACTTTAAAATAAGATAATTAACAGTAATTGCGGCGCAGAGTTACCTTATCTCAACATTAAAAGGTATGCGTGCATAATTCTTGATTCCTGCCTCATTTTTAAGCGATGAGTATGCTCTTTCGAACAGGATTTCAGGATTCGCTGCAACTTTTGCACTTACGCTTGCCTCTGAGAGAGCCTCCATCAATCTGTCAAGTTGTGTTTTAATAACAGGGTACTCAACAATTCTGTACGACTCAAGGCTGCCCATTGAAGCAGCGCTCGAAATCGCAGCAGCTATGCCGCCTCTTTCGTCTGCCAGACCCAGAGAGATAGCATCTGCTCCTGACCATATTCTGCCCTGTCCGGCAGAGTCAACCTTTTCTGCTGAAAGGGAGCGTCCCTTTGCAACAAGATTCACAAAGTCTGTATAGATTATCTCTACGGATTGTCTGATAAATTCAACCTCTTCTGCGTCAAGAGCCCTGAAGCCGGACATAATGTCGCTGTGTTTATTGGTGTTTACCGCTGCAGTATTAACAGAGAGATGCTTGTTAAGTGTCTTTTGTGCATTTATTACCATGCTGAATACTCCAATGGATCCTGTGAGGGTTGTATTGTTGGTGATGATTTTATCTGCATTTGATGCAATCCAGTATCCTCCTGAGGCAGCATAGTCACCCATACTTACAACAACAGGCTTGCTATCTCTGAGCAGAGCAAGTTCGCGCTCAATAATCTCAGAACTCTGGGCAGAACCGCCCGGAGAGTTAATACGAAGAACAACTGCTTTTACAGTGCTGTCCTGACGTACCTTAGAGATAAGAGCTACAAAGTTGTCTGAGGCAATATTGTCGTCAGATTTGCCCATAATAATGTCGCCGTTTGCATAAACCACGGCAATCTTGTTCTTCTCTTTTAGGTTAAGTTTTTTAGTTGCTTTTGAGTAGTCAGAAGAGCTGATAAGTTTCAGATCTTTCTCCTTCTCTGCTCCAAAAAGGTGAACCAGTGTATCTGTAAGTTCATCCTTATACAGAAGGCCGTCAACAAGTCCGGATTCAACTGCCTGCTTTGCTGTGCCAAGGCTTAACTTGTTTGCAAAGTCATTGATGCTCTCCTGAGGGATATTTCTTGAAGCAGAAATCTCTGCGGTCCAGGTTCCCCAAACAGCATCCAGATATGCCTGAAGCTGCTCCCTGTTTTCTGCGCTCATCTTGTTACTTATGAACTGCTCGGCGGCAGCTTTAAACTTACCATGTCTGATAAGCTGAACTTCAACACCTACCTTGTCAAGAAGATCCTTGAAGAAAAGTGTATTCATGCTAAGACCGGTGAGTGTGGCTGTTCCTGCAGGGTTGAGATATACTTTGTCTGCAACAGAGGCAAGATAGTATGCTCCCTGCGAGTAGTTGTCGGCATAAGCAATTACAGGTTTTCCGCTTTCACGGAATTTAGCAAGTGCACCTCTTATCTCTTCCACATGTGTAGTGCCCGCATTGAGTTCGTTCAGATTCATATAAATGAATTTGATAGAAGGGTCTGAGGCTGCCTTCTCGATAGTCTGAATAAAATCAAGAATGCCTGTGCTTTTTGAAGATATTGATGCCATTGGGTTTAATGCTGAGAATGGATCCTCAACAGACTGCTCGGTAATAGCAGATGAGAAGTTAAGTGCAAGAACTGCACTTGAGGGTACTACCGGAACCTTGCTGTCAGAGAATGTTGCAAGCGAGCCAATTATACCCATCAGGATAAAAATGCCAAGAACCATTGCCAGAAGTGAACCAACAAAAGTCCCCGCTACAATTTTCAGAAAATTTTTCATATTGTATGTTGTATTATTTCAGGTGACCTCACAAAATTAGTAATAAATGCTTAACTTTACACACCTGTAATGAATAATATCCCCCATTATTTAGACCATGAAGAGATTTGCCCCACATTTACTTGCTCTGGCTCTCTTAATGATTGCCGTGCCTTCTGTTTATGCGCAGAAAATCAGGTTAACACTCACTCTTGACGAGGCTGTTAAAACTGCTCAGGATCAGTCTCCTTCTGCACTGGTAGCAAAGCATAATTTTCTTGCAAGTTACTGGCAATACAGAGCCTTTCGTGCTCAGTTGCTTCCCTCTCTCAATTTATCTGCCACTCTTGGCCAATACAACAGATCTCTTGTTCCACTTCAGAACTCAGAATCAGGGGAGATAAACTATGTTGCAAACAACAATCTCAAGAATAGTCTCTCTCTTTCAATTGACCAGAACATTGCTCTTACCGGGGGCAGGATCTCTGTTTTTACGAGTTTGTACCGGCTGGACCAGTTTAATACGGAAAATCCGGCAACATACAACTCTCAGCCAATTAATATTACATATATTCAACCGCTTCGAACCTATAATACCTTAAGGTGGGACAAGGTAACAGAGCCTAAGAAATATGAGAGGGCCAAGCGCAGGTATCTCGAACAAATGGAAAATATTATTGTTAATGTAATACCTATGTTCTTTGATGTTCTGCAGGCACAGCAGCGACTGGCAATGTCAAGCAAGAACTATGAAAGTACAGTTTCATTGTACAAGCTTGCAAAAGAGAGGTTCGAGCAGAATCTGGTTTCCAAAAATGATCTTCTTCAGCTCGAGCTGAGAATGATAAATGATAATTTGTCGATAAATGACCATAAGCTTACCCTGGACATGAGAATGCTCCGCCTTAAAACCTTTATGGGATATAACGAGAATGTAGAACTTGATCTTGTTTTACCTGCCTCGGGCCCCGGGATTACTCTTAATTTTGAAGATGTACTTGATAAGGCATACAAGAATTCTCCTTTTCTTCTTGACAATGAACTGGATGTTTTAAGCGCAACTCAGGAGGTAGAGAGGCAGAAGGCAAACAAGGGGCTTCAGGCAAATCTGAATGCTCAGTTTGGACTGACGCAGCAGGGTCATGAACTTGGAACTGCATATTCAAATCCAATGGACCAGCAGATATTAAGTTTAGGTCTGAGAATGCCAATAATGGACTGGGGGCTTGGAAAAGGCAGGGTTAAAATGGCAAAGTCAAGAGAGGAGCTTGTGAGGGCCCAGGTTGACCAGGAGATGAATGATTACAAACAGAATATCTTTATTAAAGTGATTCAGTTCAATAATCAGGTTACTCAGTGCAATCTCTCTGCAAGGGCAGATTCAATTGCTCAGGAGAGGTATGCAAATGCCCGTTCCCGCTTTCTCGAAGGAGCAATCAGTGTAACTGACCTTAATAATGCACAGTCAGAGAAAGATCAGGCCTCAAACAGATATATTAACGATTTGAGTAATTTCTGGCAGTACTACTTTAACATAAGGAAAATCAGCCTGTATGACTTCATAAACAAGAGAGAGATTGCCGCAGAGTTTGAAAAGATGGTGGATAATTAGTATTTATTGATATTTTTGCAACTGTGAAACGCTATTTAAAATATATTTTTCCGGCAATGATGCTTATGTTCTACATGGCAGCAGGTGTCGGCTATGGCGTACACACATGCAAAGGAGAGGGAATCACTTCAGTTTCAATCCTGGTAAAGGAGTCCGGCTGTGAAGGAGATAACCACTCTATGGCTAAACAGTGCTGCCAGGACTCATGCTACGATGAGCAATCCGGCAGTTGCCACAACTCAGAAAAATCCACAGAAGGTTGCTGCGACACAGAGTTGCATCAGCTTGCAGATGGTTATGAGGTGGCAAAACAGTTTTCAAGCCTTCAGATATCTTTGATTCCGCTGCCAGCAGGTATACTTGCATCGGCAGATGTAATCAACAATAACTATTTTGCAGGAAGATTACTATCTGTTTCAGAGGGTGAACCACCCGGTCATTTCGCTAAAGAGTATCTGTCATATATTTCTGTTTGGAGATTGTAATTCTGTATTCAATTTTTATTGAGTACAAAAGAGTTATAATTTATACAAACATGAAATGAAAAAAATTCTATTTATAATACTGCTGTTTACTGCTGCATCTCTGTATGCTGCAGCTCAGACCATCACCGGAACCGTTACGGTTCTTAAATCCGGGGGTGAGTCTGAACCACTTCCCTTTGCATCTGTATACTGGCTTGAGGGCAAGCTCTCAGCAGAGGCTGACGAGAAAGGGGAATTTACAATAAAGACAGCCGGAGCAAACAAAATTTCCCTTGTAGCTGCATATGTTGGCTACACAAAGGATACAATTGTCCTTGCAAAGGGAGAGACAAAGGCACTTCTTGTTCTGAAACAGGAAAACGAACTGGATGCAGCCAGAGTTATCGAAAGACAGGAGGGTAACTATCTTTCCAGAATTACTCCAATGAAAACCGAAGTTATTACAACAGCCGGGCTCAACAAAATGGCCTGCTGCAACCTGGCCGAGAGCTTTGAAAACTCGGCCAGTGTTACCGTAGGATATTCTGATGCAATTACTGGAGCAAGACAGATTAGATTACTGGGACTTTCCGGAATCTACACCCAGATGCTGGATGAGACCAGACCTGTAATGAGGGGTGTTGCCGCTCCGTTCGGACTCTCATATATTTCGGGTCAGTGGCTTGAGAGCATCCAGATAGCTAAAGGTCCCTCATCTGTTGTTAACGGTCTTGAAGCAATAACAGGTCAGATTAATCTTGAGCACAGAAAACCAACTGCCGAGCAGCCGCTTTTCCTGAATCTCTTTCTGGGAAGCAGCCTAAGGACAGAGGCAAATATCTCCTCATCACTGCAACTTAACTCAAAGCTTAGTACAGTAATTCTGGGCCACTTCTCAACAGACCCGCAGGGACATGACGGAAACCATGACGGATTCAAGGATGAGCCTGTATCTATGCAGTTCAACTTTTCGAACAGATGGCTCTATGTCGCAGATAACGGTGTTCAGCTGAGATTCGGCTTTAAAGCTCTGTCAGATGACAGGATTGCCGGTATGAACGGTTTCAAAAAGGGTATGGAGATTACACCGGAGCTGTGGGGTTCTGAGATTAAAAACAAAGGTCTTAACGGTTATGCAAAACTGGGTGTTCCGCTGAATGAGAGCAACTCAAAAAACATTGCTGCCATTGTGGATTACTCCTGGCACAATATGAATTCATTCTTTGGTCTTAACAGATACAATGCAAATCAGAATTCGGCCTTTTTAAACCTGATGTTCCTCAGTGAAATCAGTCCAAATCATAAGTATGTGCTTGGATTGAGTGCACAGACAGACAATTTTGACGAAGATCTCTCTAAAGGAGCATTCAACCCTTCGGGAGTGGCTACCTACAACTCGCCTTCACTCTATCCCGGCCGCGAAGAGTGGTCTGCCGGAGCATACGGCGAGTACACATATACAAACGGAGAGAAGGCCTCTGTGGTTGCCGGGCTGAGACTTGACAAGAATAACATTCACGGATGGCTATTTGCTCCAAGACTCAATCTGAAATATGCATTCGCAGATGAGCTTGTTGTGAGGGCATCTGCAGGAAGGGGATTCAGGTCGCCAAATCAGATATCAGACAACCTGGGAATTCTCTCAACCGGCAGGGAGGTAGTTCTTGAAGAGAATCCGGACATAGAGGATGCCTGGACCTACGGAGCAAACTTTACCGTTTACATGCCTTTTGGTTTTAATGACAAGGCATCACTCAGCTTCGACTACTTCAGAACAGACTTTAACAGGCAACTTCTGGTAGATCAGGAGAGAGACCTTTCAAAAATCTGGTTTTACAATCTTGATGGAAAATCTTTCACAAATACATATCAGGCAGACTTTTCGGTTGAGCCGTTTGAAAGATTTACTATTCTTACAACATTCAGGTATACAGATTCAAGGGCAGACTATTACGGCCAGGGACTGGTTGAAAGACCACTTATGAACAGATTTAAAGGCGTCTTTAATGTACAGTATGCTACCAGAATGAATAAATGGACATTTGACTTTACAGCTCAGCTTAACGGCCCGGCAAGATTGCCTGAATTTATGGGCGGAGGGGAGTCTCCTGTCTATCCAATGTTTTACGCACAAGTTACTAAAAAATTCAAAGACCTGGATGTATACATTGGCGGTGAAAACCTTGGCAATTACAGACAGCCTCATGCAATAATGGATGCAGACAATCCTTACGGCACAGGCTTTAACTCAACTTTGGTATGGGGACCGCTAATGGGAATGAAACTCTATGCCGGTCTCAGATTTACAATTTGGAAATAAATAATTAATACTAAATTTACAAGTCATGAAAAGAATCAGTAAAATTTTATTTATCGCATTAGCTGCGATTTTCTTCCTCTCTGCAAATGCAGATGCACAGGATAAAAAGGGAACAAAGAAAGAGGTACAGGTTACATTTAACCTTCCCGATATGAGCTGCCATAACTGTGTAAACAAACTGGAAGCTAAAATGCCTCACGAAAAGGGAGTAAGAGACCTTAAGGTTACACTTGAGGGTAAGACAATCTGGATTAGCTTTGATGAGTCAAAAACCACCAAGGAGGAGCTTGCAAAGGCACTTGGAAAACTTGGATACCCTGCAAAAGAGGTAGTAAAAAAATAAGCGAATGAGATTTATTCTCACATTATTATTGACTGTATCTGCATTCGGGAGCATCTTTTCACAGAGCTCCCGGGGCGGGTCGGTCTATTACGAAGAGATGCGAACACTGGAGCTTGCCCAAAGGGAGGCTTCAATCGTAAAGGAGATTACCACCGGAAATATTCCGGAATTTCTGAAAAACTGGGTGGAGGTTAAATTTTCTGAGAGAGATGCAGCCGGGAAAAGACACCGGGTTACTCTCTTTGTTAAGGCCGATTATCTTGCTGCCGGTACTGATGCAGATTACTTTACCCTTCCAATGATTCCGCAGTCTGCCCAGAAGATTGCGAACCACTTCAATGCCTCTTTGCCAACTCCCAAAATTGTAGATATTATTTACAAAAAATCGGCACTAAAACTGGAGCCCTTCAATTTTATTCCCAGGGGTAACAGAAATGAAACACCCGATATCCTGAATGACCATTCAAGAATTGTAACAGCACAGATTAAGGCCTCAGGCAATAAGCCCGGTGTGTTTGTCTCAGGAACCAAAAAGGATATTGTTATCTGTTCAAAACTTTCAGACCCCAAACGCACTCATCATGTCACCATATACGGGTGGCACAGACTTAACGGAGTTGCGATACAACCGGCAACAAATATTCACATAGATATTTATGTCGACTATAGTCATGGAGTCAGACTCATATCAAACCGTGTCCTGATTGACGGTAAGGAGTACGATTACAGAAAAATACTTCAGGACTCTCTTCTTTACACCCTGCTCAGTTCAGAACCGAAGCCCCTTGAAAGAGTCGCTTACAGCACCGGAGAGTAGTCGGAAAATAGATAAAATTGTATTACATTTGTTGATATTGTATCAATTAATTCCCCCGTTAATGCTATGAAATATCTCAGATTATCTTCTGTTTTATCACTCCTTATTTTACTCTCTTCATTTACTCTTGCGGCAAACTCCTGGATTAGAGTTAACCAGGCAGGATACCTCCCGTCTGATATTAAGGTAGCTGTATTTATCTCTCAGCAGGAGAGCACAGTGCCTCTGTTTGAAGTACATGAATCAATATCGGGTAAACTTGTTTACAAGAGTGCCGGAAAAAAGGTAAATGCCGGGGTATGGGGTATGAAGAACGCATACCGCTTTGACTTTTCCAAAATTGAAAAAGAGGGAGGCTACTTCATAGTTTCCAACGGAGCGAAATCTCCGAATTTCAGAATATCAGCAAGTTCATACGAAGGTCTGTCAGATTTTCTTCTCGAATATATGCGTCAGCAAAGATGCGGCGATAACCCCTACACCGGCGAACTCTGTCATCAGCATGACGGCTTTATTGTAGATCACCCAACCCGTACAGGTGAGAAGGTAGATGTAAGGGGCGGATGGCATGATGCCACAGATTACCTGCAGTATCAGACAACTTCTGCAACTGCTCTGTACCACCTGATGTTCTCATGGGAGCAGCAGAAGGACAAAAGTGTTTTTAAAGATCTTTACGACGCCAGAGGCCGCAAAGGCTCAAACGGAATTCCCGATATTCTTGACGAAATCAGATGGGGCCTTGACTGGCTTGACAGAATGAATCCGGAAGATAAAGTTATGTTTGCGCAGATTGCAGACGACCGCGACCACGCAGGATTCCGCCTTCCGCAAAATGACAAGGTAGATTACGGCTGGGGCAAGGGAACCGGAAGACCTGTCTATTTTGTAACCGGAAAACCACAGGGTCTGAGCAAATACATAAACCGCACAACAGGTGTCTCATCTGCTGCAGGCAAATTCGCATCGGGCTTTGCAATGGCAGCCGAACTCTTTAAAGAGAGCGATCCGCAGTATGCAGCAAAACTACGTGACAAGGCCGAGAAGGCTTATGCATTCGCAGAGGAGGTTCCGGGAAACACTCAGACAGCATGCACAGTTTCGCCGTATTTTTATGAAGAGGATACATATGTTGATGATATTGAGCTTGCTGCAGCCACATTTTACAAAAATACAGGCGATGCAAAGTGGCTTAAAAAGGCAGACTACTGGGGTCAGCTCGAGCCTGTCACTCCGTGGATGGAGCTTGGCAGGGGAAGACACTATCAGTTTTATCCCTTTATAAACCTTGGTCACTATTATCTGGCATCATCACAGGACAAGGCTGTGAGTGCAAAGTACCTGGGCTACATGAAGGATGGACTTGAGCATCTCCGCAGAAGAGCTGCAGACGATCCTTTTATATATGGAATTCCATTCCTGTGGTGTTCAAATAACCTGGTATCTGCTGCAATAACCCAGGCAAGACTTTACCGCGAAGTTTCCGGCGACAAAACATATCTTGAGATGGAGACTGCTCTCCGTGACTGGCTCTTTGGAACCAACCCGTGGGGAACATCAATGATAGTAGGATTCCCTGAGGGCGGAGACTATCCTGATTCACCTCACTCATCATACACAGTACACAACGGAGATCTTACATACGGCGGCCTTGTAGACGGACCTATCGAGAGAATGCTCTTCATTGAAAGAGCCGGAAACTCACTCAGAAATCCGGATAAATATGCTCCGTTCAATAATGGTAAAGCGGTTTATCATGATGATATAGGAGACTATGCCTCAAATGAACCTACAATGGACGGAACAGCAGGTCTGAGCTTCTACTTTGCAAAACTGGAGAGCGACGGTAAGGAGTACGCGGCAGCAAAGGCATCGGCCCACGCCAAAACAGAGAGAGATGCACAGGGGGCAATTGTAAGAGTCAGCACAGACAAAAAAGTTATCTATCTTGCATTCACTGCAGACTCAATGTTTCAGGGAGGAGAGAAAATTTTAAAAACACTCTCTTCAAATAAGATTAAGGGTTCGTTCTTCTTTACAGGGAATTTTCTTAGACTGGAAGAGCAGAAGAGCATGATTGAGAAGATTATCAAAGCCGGTCACTATGTTGGTGGTCATTCAGATAAACATCTTCTTTATGCACCGTGGGATAAGAGGGATAAATCCCTGGTATCCGGCGACAGCCTTGTGAGGGATATTGTAAACAATATGGCAGAGCTCGCAAAATTTGGAGTGCAGCCAGAGAATGCCTCCTGGTTCATGCCCCCGTATGAATGGTACAACAAAGAGTCTGTCTATACAGCCTCTCTGCTTGGCCTTAAGACTGTAAACTATACTCCGGGAACAGCAACTCCTGCAGATTATACCTACCCCGGTATGAACAGCTACAAGAGTTCTCAGGAGCTTATTGATAAACTATTTGCATTCGAAAAGAAAAACAACCTGAACGGAGCTGTTATACTTATTCATCCGGGCGTAGATTCAAGAAGGCCGGATAAACTTTATGACAGACTGGGAGAGGTAATCAAAAGGCTCAGAAAAATGGGCTACACATTCGAAAGACTTTATTAAACACATATGTACAAAATATTAAAAAAGCGGGATCTTAATCCCGTAATCACTCTCATGGAGGTGGATGCCCCCAGGATGGCCGCATCTGCGAAGCCGGGACAGTTTCTGATTGTCAGGGCTCATGAAAAGGGGGAGAGAATTCCTCTAACAATCTGCGATTTCGACAGCAAAAAAGGAACAGTCACAATTGTTACTCAGGTTGTTGGTGCTTCAAGCAGGCAAATCTGTTATCTGAATGAGGGAGATTCATTCACAGATTTCGTAGGGCCTTTGGGTGAGCCCTCTGAATTTGTACATATGACAAGGGAGAAACTTTCCGGAATGAGGTTTCTCTTCATAGCCGGAGGTCTGGGAACGGCACCTGTTTATCCGCAGGTTAAGTTTTTGCACTCAATGGGAGCATCAGTAGATGTGATCATTGGTGCCAAAAGCTCATCCCTGCTCATTTTTGAAGAGGAGATGAAGGCAGTTTGCGATAACCTCTACATATGCACAGATGACGGAACAGCAGGCAGAAAGGGACTTGTTACGGAGGTAATGAAGGAGCTGCTTGAGGCCGACCGTCAGCAGAAAGAGAATCAGCATTACAAATGCTACGACCATGCAGTCGCTATTGGTCCAATGATTATGATGAAATTTGTTACGCTTGCTGCAAAACCGTTTGGAATTCCATTAACCGTGAGCCTAAATACCCTTATGGTGGACGGAACGGGAATGTGCGGGGCATGCAGGGTTACAGTAGGCGGAAAAAGCAGGTTTGCCTGTGTGGAGGGGCCGGAGTTTGATGCCTATCAGGTCGATTTCGAAGAGGCTATGCGCCGCCAGACAATGTACAGGTCCATTGAGACCGAAGCAGATCATAATTGCAAATTAGGTCTTCATTAACAGTAAACTTCACTTAAATGAGAAATAAAATTCCGAGAGTACCGGTAAGGGAGCAGGATCCGCTGGTGCGAGCAACCAATTTTAAAGAGGTTAGTTATGGCTACGACAGTCAGGAGGCTATGCTTGAGGCATCACGCTGCCTAAACTGCAAGAACCCACTCTGCGTACCGGCATGTCCGGTAAGTGTCAGAATACCAGATTTTATAAGAGAGGTTGAGGAGGGCAATTTTGCAAAGGCTGCTGAAATTATAGCACAGGACAGCTCGCTTCCATCTGTCTGCGGACGCGTATGTCCTCAGGAGAGTCAGTGCGAAGGTGCATGTATCCTTGGTATAAAAGGTGAAGCAGTTGCTATTGGAAAGCTAGAGAGATTTGTGGGCGACTGGAGCCGTGAAAACGGGGTCAAGTTTACAGATAAGGCTCCTCTAAACGGGAAAAAAGTAGCGATTGTGGGAAGCGGCCCTGCAGGACTGGCATGTGCAACAGACCTTGCTAAAATTGGGTACGACGTTACAATTTTCGAGGTACTTCACGAACCGGGCGGAGTTCTTCAGTACGGAATCCCTGAATTCAGGCTTCCGAAGGAGAGTGTTGTAAAGACAGAGATTGAGAATGTAAAGGCTCTTGGAGTAAAGATTGAGACAAATGTTGTTGTGGGAAGAACCGTCACAATTGATTCGCTTATGGATGATGAGGGTTTTTCTGCAGTATTCATAGGGTCAGGAGCCGGGTTGCCAAAGTTCATGAATATTCCCGGTGAGAATCTCAACGGAGTGGTCTCTGCAAATGAATTTCTTACCCGTAACAACCTCATGAGAGCATATGACCCATCTTATGATACTCCAATTTATGTGGGCAAGAGTGTTGCAGTTGTTGGAGGTGGAAATGTGGCAATGGATGCTGCAAGATCTGCCCTGCGACTGGGAGCGGAGGTAACGGTTGTATACAGAAGAACAGAAAAGGAGCTTCCGGCAAGGGTAGAGGAGGTTCACCATGCCAAACAGGAGGGAATTGTATTCAGGATGCTCACAAATCCTGTTGAGATACTCGGAGATGAGAAGGGTTGGGTAAGAGGTCTTAAATGTATCAGAATGGAGCTTGGAGAGCCGGATAGCAGCGGTCGCCGTTCGCCTGTTCCAATTCCTGATTCTGAGTTTGATATTGAGAGTGATGTTGTAATTATGTCGCTGGGAACATCTCCTAATCCTCTTATTGCTTCTACAACAAAGGGACTGGATACGAACAGATGGAACTGCCTTGTGGCAGACGAGAATGGACAGACCTCCCGTAAAGGTGTATTTGCAGGGGGAGATGCAGTAACCGGTGCTGCAACTGTTATACTTGCAATGGGTGCAGGCAGAAAAGCGGCAGCTGCCATTGATGACTACCTTAAGGAAATTTAGTAACTTTGCCGCTCAAAATTAAAGATACAAATGGCACAAAAACCTTCAATCCCAAAAGGGACAAGAGATTTCGGACCCGCAGAGATGGCCGGCAGAGACTATATTTTCAACACCGTACGCAATGTGTTCCGACATTACGGATATGCTCCAATTGAGACTCCGTCAATGGAAAATCTCTCGACCCTGCTTGGTAAATACGGGGAGGAGGGAGATAAACTGCTGTTTAAAGTTCTCAATTCCGGCGATGCATTTGCCGGAGTAACTCCGGAAATGCTGGGAAACAGCAACTCACTCTCTGTGAAGGTTTGTGAAAAGGGATTAAGGTATGACCTTACTGTTCCCTTTGCCCGTTTTGTGGTTCAGCATCAGAATGAGCTGGTTTTCCCTTTTAAGAGATATCAGATTCAGCCCGTATGGAGGGCAGACCGTCCGCAGAAGGGGCGTTACCGTGAGTTCTACCAGTGCGACGTAGATGTGGTTGGAAGTAATTCACTCATCAATGAGCTGGAGTTAGTTCAGATTGTAGACGATGTCTTTGGAAAACTGAATATTGGAGTAACAGTAAAAATCAACAACAGAAAGGTTCTTTCAGGAATAGCCGAGGTTTCCGGACACCCTGACAAACTGATTGATATTACAGTTGCCATTGATAAAATAGACAAGATTGGACTGGATGCCGTTAAGGCCGAACTCCTCTCAAAGGGGCTGGACAATGATGCTCTCGCAGTTATTGATCCTATCCTTAACCTCAGCGGAACAACCGCAGAAAAGATATCAGCAATGAGACCAATTCTTGCAAAATCTGCCACAGGAACAAAGGGTCTTGATGAACTCGAGGAGCTCTTTACATTAATCTCTGCAGCAGAGATCAGTCAGGAGACAGAACTGGATCTGTCGCTTGCTAGGGGTCTTAATTACTACACAGGCGCCATCTTTGAGGTTAAGGCAAATGATGTTCCTATGGGAAGTATTTGCGGAGGCGGACGTTACGATGACCTTACAGGTATCTTTGGCCTGCCGGGTGTCTCGGGAGTTGGTATCTCATTTGGAGCAGACAGAATTTATGATGTACTCTCTGCTCTTAACAAGTTCCCTGGTGATGCAGTTGAGGGAACCAAAGTTCTCTTTACAAACCTGGGCGAAAAAGAGGTACTCTACACAATTCCTGTTGTAAAAAAGCTCAGGGCTGCTGGTATTGCTGCCGAAATCTATACTGACACAACCAAACTCAAAAAACAGTTCGACTACGCAGACAAAAAGAAAATCCCTTTTCTGGCAATTGTTGGAGAGGATGAGCTTGCAAATGGCAATGTCAGCATAAAGAATCTGGCAACAGGTGAACAAAAGAAGGTTGATAAAGAGCAGGTTGTAACTTATTTTACAATTTAATTTGGAGAGTGGATCATTTTACCATATCTTTGCACTCCTAATACCGCGGAGTGGAGCAGTTGGTAGCTCGTCGGGCTCATAACCCGAAGGTCACAGGTTCGAGTCCTGTCTCCGCTACAAAATGAAAGCAGATCAATTTTGATCTGCTTTTTTTTGTAGCGGAGACTAAGTGTTTACCGTACTTCGTGCGGAAGGAGGCACGCCCTCCAGGCTTAAAGCTCTCTTCGAGAGCCCGCCTTCCGGGCGGCCGGCTGAAGCCGGCTCGCCTGCAAGCAGGCGAAAAATTGAGTCCGTATCAACATCCCTTTCAAGAAAAATCATCAAGTTTAATTAACTGATATACTTAGATATCTAAGATTAAAATCTATTGTAATTTTTAATAATTAGCTATCTTTATATCAGAAATTATCAAAACTGTTTTTTATGAATAAAATTCTTCTCCTTTTGACATTGTCAATTATAAGCAGAGTTGCTTATTCTCAAACAAACAATGATGTTTATTTTGTATTTACATCGATTGATACCTTAAAAAAAGGTTTCGTGTATCGAAATGATAAAATAAAATTAGACACTAAAACACTACAGTACAAACATCAGCCATTAGAATTTGTTTTCAGTTTTAAAATGTATAATCGCGTATCATATTGGCACTTTCAACGTGTAGTACCCAAGAGAGGGGAAAAAGAAGTAAATGAAATTGATAAGCACCTAGTCGTTGAAAAACCAATTAGTTTTTTAGATACGATAAATTACTATGATTGGGATGATATCAAAGATTATGACCACACAAAATGGGGACCAATAACTAATAACTATCTTTTTAACCGGGATAAGAATTTAAGGGTCTTTTTAATTGATAGAAGGGATATCAAAGATGGAAAAATTAAAATGTATCAAGTTAGAGATATGACGACACCAAAATATTAGATTAATACTTTTATTATTAAATATTGCAATAATGAAGAGGGAGACTAAATTTTCTTTTACTCTCCCTCTTTTATTTTACATTGTGACAAATTCAAATCATACTTAAAATACTATCCCAACTCGCACATGTGCCGACCTGTACTGTGGTTTTTGTAAGAAATCCATTCCACCAAATGTATCGGGAGTAGAGATGTTCTGATGAACATAGTTTAAAGACATCATTATGTCCAGCGCCCGGGATATTTTGAATTTAAAACCAATCTCGGGATTAATCATAATTCCTCCTTCCCATTCACCAGGCACAGATCCGCCACCTTTGATTCTTATTGTGTGACCAACACTTATACCGGTGTAAAAGGTATTTCTCTTTTTCAAAAAATAAAACTTAGTATTAAAAAAAAGTGGAAGAGCATTAAAACTGGCAAACGAACTCTCCTTATACGTGTAATTTTCAAGGCCGATGCCCAGTCCCATAAACAATTTATCCTTATATACGAGTCCATGCAGTGTTCTGAGGCTATGACCGAAAATTTCTTCGTTTACAGACATTCTGTTCCCATGAGCTTCGTCAGTCCATAAATTATAATTTGATATCCCCATCATATAGCCATAATTCACATCCCCTCTGTACTTAAAATTTTTTTCCTGACATAATGAGGGAATCGTGAGCAGCATAAACGCTAAAAAGAATAAATTTGTTTTCATAGAATTAATTTTATTGTTTATAAATGTTTGAAATTATTAAATCAATGATTCAAAATGATTTATATTAAGCAATGTACTTCTTATTTTTTTTTTTTTCAAAATTTATGTTTAAGATATTTAGTTATCAATGTAAATTTGATGTCCTTTTAAATGAGATAGATGCGAAAGTATTGAAGAAAATATCAAAAGTGTCCGGCTAAAAATATATAATTATGAAAAAAGTCAGAATTACGGCAGTGAGGATAGCCAATTACAAAGATTTGTCTGAGAAATATGAGAATCTTATTGAGCACGCTTGTGATTTAAATGAGGGCGATGTATTTATTGCCAATGGCTGGCAAAGGCCGGAGGGTTTATGCACAAGTGCATGGGAGAGTATGTCTCCTTTTGTCATGACTTTATCCCACGGTGGCTCAAATTTCTATGACGGATGGATGAAAAATCCAAAATCGGCAATGATTTCGTGTAATGACGGATTCCGTCCTGTAAGTTTTCTTCTTGAAACACTGGATGAAGAGTCAGCCTGATTTTTGTTTAATTCCACCTATTGTCTGAAAATTCTATTTATCTTTAAGTGATGTTTCAATGTTGAAACGGTAACAGGAATAGCTATGAAAAGAGAGGGCAATTCCATAAATGAGGTTCCAGATATTATTTTAAAGAAGTGGCAGGAGATTGCAGATTTGCTTGCAGAATTATTCTCGGTACCGGCCGCTTTAATAATGAGAACTGAGAATGAGTACATGGAGGTTTTTGTCTCCAGCAACTCAGAAAATAATCCATATTCACCTGGTGATAAAGAGAAGTGGTATGGACTCTATTGCGAGACAGTGATCAAATCTCAGAAACAGCTTGTAATTCCCGATGCAACAAAAGATCCCCTCTGGGATCATAATCCCGATATAAAACTCGGCATGATATGCTACATGGGAGTTCCAATCAATTATCCTGATAAATCTCCTTTTGGAACACTATGCGTGCTCGACAGAAAAGAGCGTATTTTTTCAGGTCAGTTTCACGATATTCTTTTAAGATTCAAACACGTTATTGAACTCGATATCTCTTTTCTCCAGACTTACAACAAGAAATACGGCGAGTACGAAAGTCTGTATAAAAACATAAGAGAGGGTGTATTCCTTACAAAGCCAACCGGCGAAATTCTCTCTGCCAATCCTGAGGCATGCAGAATGCTTGGTATGACAGAAGAGGAGATATGCAATCTGGGAAGAAGCGGAGTAATTAATCAGGACGATCCTAATCTCGCGGCCCTTCTGGCTGAGAGGGAGAGGACCGGAATGATAAGGGGTGAAATAACATTTAAAAGGAGAGACGGCTCAATTTTTCCTGCGGACTTTACATCTTCTGTGTTTGACTACGCTCCGGGAGATAAAAGAACTGTTGTTTTTTTTCGTGATGTGACTGAAAGAAAACAGGCAGAAGAGAAGCTTCGCAAAAGCGAAGAAAAATACCGGAACCTTTTTGATAACTCACTTGTGGGTGTATTTGCTACCAGAATGAGTGGTGAAGTTATTTATGCAAACAAAGCGCTTGCATCAATCTTTGAATATGACACGATTGAGGATTTGGCCTCTGAGAATATTATTTTAAGATATAAATTTCCAGAGCAGAGAGAGTTTTTTAAATCTGTATTATTAAGGGACGGGATTATTAAAGAGGCAGAAAATACTATTATAACTGCAAAAAACAACGAACGGGAAGTGCTGGTGAGTGTGATTCTTGAGGGCGATGTTTTAACAGGCTTTGTTGTGGATAATACATACCGGACCACTCTGATGAACGAGCTAAGACAAAAGAATCTGGAACTTGCTCATCTGAATGCAACTAAAGACAAGTTCTTCTCAATTATTTCGCACGATTTGAGGGGTCCGTGCGGAACTATACTTGGATTATCTGCACTTTTGTCAGAAGAGCTTGAGACATTTTCAGACAAAGAGATTGCCGATTATATCAGAAATATTAATTCGGCTGCAAAAAACACATACGCACTTCTTGATAATCTGTTAATCTGGTCTCGGTCACAATCCGGAGATATTAAACTGAACAAGCAAAATATTAATCTGCGAAACCTTGTGGAGGAAGCAGTGGCTATTGTGTCGCAATCAGCAGTAAAAAAGAAGATTAGTATAGAAAATGCAGTAAAGGCAGAGGTGATTGTATTTGCAGATAAGAACACTCTTAATACTGTTGTCCGTAATTTAATATCGAACTCTGTTAAATACACAAATGAGAAGGGAAGTGTCAAAATCTCTTCAGTACAAAAAAACGGGAGTGTTGAAATAATGGTTTCAGATACGGGTATTGGGATGAGTAAAAAGACACTGAAGAGTCTTTTCAACAGTGCCGAAAGTGTCTCCAGCCCTGGAACCGCAAAAGAATCCGGTACTGGTCTTGGATTAATACTATGCAAAGAATTTATTGAACAGAACGGAGGTTCAATATGGGCAGAGAGCAAGCCGGGTAAAGGGAGCACATTCTATTTCAGATTACCATATTTGCCGGATTTGAATTAACTTTGTCAAGTAAATCTTGATTCATGGAAAACAAATCTTTTTCTATCCGGGAGGCTTCAGAGGGTGATATTGAGACAATCTTTAATTTCATTTGCGAACTTGCAGATTATGAAAAACTCAGAAGTGATGTTACCGCCACTGTTCCGGTTCTCAGAGAGTCTCTTTTTGTTAAAAAGCAGGCCGAAGTGATTATTGCTGAGGAGCAGGGAATTCCTGTTGGTTTCGCACTCTATTTTCACAATTTTTCAACTTTCAAGGGAAGAGCCTGTCTCTATCTTGAAGATATCTACGTGAATCCGGAGCACAGGGGCAAGGGATACGGAAAGAGGCTTTTTGCCGCTCTTGCAAAGATTGCAGTTGAGAGAGAGTGCGAAAGATTTGACTGGTCTGTGCTTGACTGGAACAAGCCTTCTATTGAGTTTTATAAAAGTTTGGGAGCAATTCCCATGGATGAATGGACAGTATACCGCCTTTCAGGAGATGCCCTCCGCAAGGTGGCCGGAAATTAACTGATATTTAGTATGAAAAGACAAACAATAGCGCTGGTGGCGCATGATAACAGAAAAAAGGACCTTATAGAGTGGGTGGAGTTTAACAAGGCTTCGCTTTTAAATCACAAACTGGTTTGCACTGGTACAACAGGCAGAATGGTTGAAGCAGCTTTGCTTCAAAACCGGTCAAAACACGAGCCCAAACCAGATATCACATTGCTCAAGTCCGGCCCGCTTGGAGGAGACCAGCAGCTGGGAGCACTTATCTGCGAGGGAAAGGTAGATTTGCTGATATTTCTGTGGGACCCCATGCAGCCGCAGCCTCATGATGTAGATGTCAAGGCTCTGCTGAGAATATCCAGCCTTTACAACATCCCTACAGCCACAAACAGATCAACAGCAGATTTTATTATCTCATCGACACTCTTTGGGACAGATTACGAACCTCAGGTTAAATCATTTTCTGAGTATCTGGGAAGAAATGTTGAGATATAGGAGATAAATCCTTAGTAGATATAAGGGAATACACGTTTGAGCCGTCTCTCCTCAATGATTGCAGGATTGGCGGCTTTATGTTTTCTGTAGGTCGATGCAGCCCTGGGAACCAGGTTTGCGAATGTCCACCAGGCGAAAACTGCTCCGGGCAATGACCAGCACATAATCGCAAATCCGCTCCACTCAACAATCTCCCCAAAGTAATTTGCAGATGTGACACGGCGGAACAATCCACCGGCCGGAATGTAGTGACCACCGCTCTCTCCCCTGAGTGCTCCCTCTCTTCTCGCTTTTCTCAACCTGCGGTCCGAATCGATATTGATCGCCATCCCTGTGAAATAGAGAAGGATTCCTGCAATAAATTGCGGAGTGGATAACCATTTCAGTCCGTCAAGGTAGTATCCGTCAGGCGCGAAAATGAAAAGCCATCCGCCCTGCATGGCAGCATTAACCACATTGAAGGTACATCCCATAAGAACTATTGAGAGTGGCATTTTGCTTTTGCCAACCAGCAGCAGCGGGTAGATAAATGCCCTGTGAAGATAGTGAAGCATGAAAAGGGAAAAGAGAAGAAGAGTAACTGCAGATGCCCCCTCTCCGTAAAAATACCAGATAAGGAGCATAAGAACAAAGACCGGAGCCTCCATCAGAAGCCATCCTGTTTTATTTGGAATTTTTTTGCCCCAGCCGGGTGACGAGAGCATGCCGTATCCAGCATCAATGAAACGCAGCGCGGCAAAGACTGCTGCGCCTGAAAGAACCATTATAATTAAGAGCCAGTTGAATGCATCCTGATTCATGGCATTTGTTTTTTATCGTTTCTGATATTTTAGCTGAATCTGTGCAACTGATGTTTCACCGCGTCTTGCTTCAACAAAAATAGATTCGCCTGCCACGGATGAATAAATGTCAATCTCTTCGCCCATACGGCTCTCTGAATTGAAATTTATAATAATTTCACTTATGAATATCTCTTTAATAAGTTCCTGATCGACTGAGTCTATGGCCCACTCCAGATATCTTGTGTTATTTGTATGAAGATTCAGGTCCATATCTGAGTATTCGACCCTTCTTCTTGCAGTGAGGGTCATATTTTCAGGAGAAATTAGCTTTGGAGCCGGTTCAGAAATAATGTCCACTTTGTTTACAGAGGGGTGATCATTGCCCAGGTGTTGCTCGATTCTCTGCAATCTTCTTGATGCAGTTCCTATTATGAGCCAGGATGAGGTAATTTCTGCAAGTCTGTTGCCAAAAAGGTCATCCATCTTGTAGTCTCTCAGCCCAAATAATTTTTCGCTGCCCTTGTGCCATGTCTCCATTATGACCTCTTCCCGCCAGGCTGGCATCCTGTAAAACTTTACATGAACTCTGGAAAGCACCCAGAGGATTCCCTTTTCTATAAGATTGTCGTAGCCGAAACCAAGCGAAGCCGCGTGTAAATTGGCCATTTCCTGAAGGTGATGCATGAATGAACATGGCTTGAGAAGTGCATTCATGTCTGTTTCGTAGCTCTTTACACAGAAGCTCTCCTGGAATACTTTCATTTTGATTTACTTTGATATTGTAATGAAGGCAAATTTACAGATTAATTGCAAAAAAGAGGCAGAAAGTATTACCTTTGTATCCCTGTATAACAATCCGAATTTTACATTATGAGCACAAAATATGTATTTGTATTGGGAGGAGTTACCTCTTCCCTGGGAAAAGGCATTATTTCTGCCTCACTTGCTAAGTTATTGCAGGCCAGAGGTTTATCTGTAACCATTCAAAAGTTTGATCCATATATCAATGTCGATCCCGGTACTTTGAACCCATATGAACATGGGGAGTGCTATGTGACTGAGGATGGAGCCGAAACAGATCTTGACCTCGGACATTATGAGAGGTTTTTGAATGTTTTCACTTCAAAAGCCAATAACATCACAACAGGAAGAATTTACCGTTCTGTAATTGACAAAGAGCGCGAAGGCGCATATCTTGGAAAGACCGTTCAGGTAATTCCCCATATAACCGACGAGATAAAGAGAAGAATGCTTCTTTTGGGAAAGACCGGCAAATATGATGTAATTATTACAGAGCTGGGAGGAACAGTAGGTGACATTGAGTCTCTGCCATTCGTTGAGGCTGTTCGCCAGCTTCAGTGGGAACTTCCGGATGAGGATTGTCTTGTTATACACCTTACTCTTGTACCTTACCTGAGCGCTGCAAAAGAGCTTAAAACAAAACCTACTCAGCACTCTGTGAGAATGCTTCAGCAAAACGGAGTTCATCCGGACATAATTGTCTGCAGAACCGAACATCCTCTTCCTGCCGATATTCGCAGAAAGGTGGCACTTTTCTGCAATGTTCGTCCCAATGCTGTAATTGAGTCAATTGATGCCCGCAGCATATATGAAGTTCCGCTTCTGATGGTAAAAGAGAAACTTGATGAAATTGTACTTAAAAAGTTCTGCCTTCCTGAACTGGATAAGCTTCCGGAACTTGACAAATGGAAAGCATTTCTTGGACGTCTATTCAATCCTAAGGAGAGTGTCAATATTGCCCTGGTGGGAAAATATGTTGAACTTCAGGATTCATATAAATCAATTCTTGAATCGTTCATTCATGCAGGTGCAGAAAACGAGTGCAAGGTAAATGTTATCACTGTTCACAGTGAGTATGTAAATGAGGCAAATGTTGCTGAAAAGTTATCCGGAATGGACGGCATTCTGGTAGCTCCCGGATTTGGAGAGAGAGGAATTGAAGGCAAGATTACAGCAGTGAAATATGCCCGGGAAAACAAAATTCCTTTCCTTGGCATCTGTCTTGGCATGCAAATGGCAGTTATCGAATATGCAAGAAACATTCTGGGTCTTGACGACGCAATGACAACCGAAATCAAACCTAACGCAAAGAACCCTGTAATTGACCTTATGGAGGATCAGAAGTCAATGACAATCAAGGGCGGAACAATGAGACTGGGTGCTTATGCATGTAAGATTACCGAAGGTACTCTTGCACACAAAATTTACGGCGAAACGGCGATTTCCGAAAGACACAGACACCGCTATGAAGTTAACGATGTTTATGTGGAGATGCTTGAAAAGGGCGGAATGTATGCAACAGGCAAGAACTCCGAGACAGGACTGGTTGAGATAATGGAGATTCCTGAACATCCGTTCTTTATTGGTGTACAGTTCCATCCGGAGCTAAAGAGCACTCCTGAAAGGCCTCATCCGCTGTTCGTGGCGCTGGTTAAGGCTTCAATGGAATACAAGAACAGGTAATTTACTTGAAAATGCAAAGTGTAACTACAAGACTGATTACTTTACTGATAGCTCTGGTTTTACCATTTGCATTGAATGGGCAGAAACAGAGCAGGCCTGTCAAGGCCAAATCATACAGGGTAAAAGTTGTGGAAACCCTTCCTCACGATACAGGAGTTTATACCCAGGGTCTCTTCTTTTACGATGGTCAGCTTTTTGAAAGTTCAGGCCAGTATGGTCAGTCCTTCTTCAGAATGGCCGACCTCAGAACCGGCTCTACTCTTCGCAGTTTTGCCCTGAATAAACAATATTTTGCAGAGGGTGCGGTTGCTCTTAACGGGAAATTGTTCCTCCTCACCTGGCTGGAAAAAACTGTCTTTGTATACGACCTTAAATCTTTTAAACAACTTGGAGCCATGCACAATCCAAGAGAGGGGTGGGGGCTCACAACCAATGGCACTGAGCTTATCATGAGTGACGGCAGCGAGATACTCTATTTTCAGGACCCGTCAAATTTTCAGTCTAAAAGAACCGTTACGGTAAAACTGAACGGCAATCCCCTGAAGCAGCTTAACGAGCTGGAGTACATCAACGGAGAGATATGGGCAAATGTATACATGACTGATATGATTGCAATTATTGATCCGGCAACAGGAATAGTAAGGGCAACAGTAGACTGCAGAAATATTCTGCCTCAGTCACTGCGCACTTCAAGGACAGATGTTCTTAACGGAATTGCTTACAACCCTGCAGATAAAAAGATCTACATCACCGGTAAATACTGGCCCAAACTTTTCAGAATCGAACTAAAGTAATTCCGGCTTCACGGCACGAACCATGTGCCTCTTTCCCTTTGGTCCCCTCAGTCTTGACACTTCAAATCCCGCCTCTCTGAGCGTAGTTTTTACTGTGCCTTTTGATGAGTAGGTAACAAGTACACCACCACTTTGCATTGAGTCAAAAATAGTTTTGAAATTCTTCAGACTCCACAGCTCCGGCTGAAGGTCCGGTGCAAATGCATCAAAATATACCAGGTTAAATTTTCCGGCAACAAGCTTAGGAAGGGCATCGCAAATATCATCCTCAATCTTTAGCAATGTCATGTTTTTGAGTACTACCGATTCCTCTTCCCACTCTGCGCCGTGAATTGCAGCTGAAAGAATTTTTGCCTTATGTCTGGTTTTTTCAAAGAGAGAGGGGTGGTCCAGCATCTCTATCTCTTCCGGAGTTACCGGATATTTTTCAATTGTTGTGTAATGAAAAGAAACAGCAGGGTTCTCATATGCGTGCAGAGCAGTCAGCAGGCAGTTGAGCCCGGTTCCGAATCCAATCTCCAGAATTCTTATGCTTTTATCCTCACCAAGAGTGCTCACCAGATATTCAAGGCCGGCCCCTGTATAGATATGCCTGCTCTCGGTTACTGCACCAAACATTGAGTGGTATGACTCATCTGCATCGGTGAGGGAAAGTGTCCTTGAACCATCTTCACTTGTAACTACACGTCTTTTCATATTTGAATCTTAATGAGATAATCTCCGCAAATTTACGATGTTTCTCTCTATTTTTTTATCTTTGCAAGTTAGTCAAAAGTAACAATAATAATTTCGGCATACATGGCACTAATTACGGGTCTGTTAAAGAAGTTCTTCGGAACCAAGGCAGACAGAGACTTAAAAGAGATACAGCCTTTCGTGACAAAAATTCACGAGGCATACGAGAGGATTGATAAACTGACAAATGATGAGCTCAGGCAGGAGACATTACGTCTTAAGGGCGTCATTGCTGCAAGAATAGCAGAGGATGAGGAGCGAAAGAGAGAACTCAGATCCAGACTCGAAGATGTGATGATTGATGTCTCTGAAAAAGAGGCGCTTGCAACAGAGGTGGACAAACTCACCAAGAGAGTGGATGAACTTATTGAAGAGGCTCTTCTTGATGTGCTTCCCGAGGCATTTGCAATAATGAAATCTACTGCCCGCCGCTTCAAGGAGAACTCAGAAATTGAAGTTTCTGCATGGGACCTTGACAGGGATCTTGCTGCCAAACACGACTTTGTATCAATTTCCGGAGAGAAGGCTATATGGAAAAATAGCTGGCTTGCAGGCGGAAACAGGATTGTCTGGGATATGGTACATTATGATGTACAGCTCTTTGGTGGTGTTGTTCTCCACCAGGGTAAAATTGCAGAGATGGCTACCGGTGAGGGTAAAACTCTCGTGGCAACTCTCCCTGTATTCCTGAATGCACTTGCCGGCAAAGGTGTTCATGTGGTTACTGTGAATGACTATCTGTCAAAACGTGACTCGGAGTGGATGGGACCTCTTTATCAGTTCCACGGACTGAGAGTGGACTGCATAGACAAACATGAACCCAACTCGGAATCAAGAAAATATGCATACAAGGCAGATATTACATTTGGAACAAACAATGAGTTTGGATTCGACTATCTGCGCGATAATATGGCAATCAATCCGGAGGACCTGGTTCAGAGAAAGCACCATTATGCAATTGTGGATGAGGTTGACTCAGTCCTCATTGACGATGCAAGAACACCTCTCATTATTTCCGGACCTGTTCCTAGGGGTGATGACCAGCAGTTCAACGAATACAAACCATTCGTAGAGAGAATATACAGCGCCCAGAGAAATCTGGTAACTCAGCTTCTGAATGAAGCCAAGAAAAAAATTGCAGAGGGTGACGAAACCGAAGGCGGAAAGTTACTGCTCAGAGCACATAAGGGATTGCCAAAATACAATCCTCTCATCAAATACCTGAGCGAGGCAGGCATGAAGCAGATTCTCTCCAAGACAGAGAACTACTACATGCAGGACAATAACAAACAGATGCATATCATCACAGATGAACTCTTCTTTGTTATTGAAGAAAAACAGAAATCTGTAGAGCTCACTGACAAGGGTCACGAACTTATCTCAAAAAGTGTAAGCGACAACAGATTCTTCATACTTCCTGACATTGGCTCAGAGATTTCAGAGATGGAGAAGAGAGACCTTACTCCTGAGGAGAAACTTACAGCCAAGGATGCGCTCCTTGCAGACTACGCTATCAAGAGTGAAAGGGTTCACACGGTTAATCAGCTCCTCAAGGCATACACCATGTTCGAAAAGGATGTGGAGTATGTTGTAATGGACAACAAGATAAAGATTGTAGATGAACAGACAGGCCGTATTCTCGAGGGCAGAAGATACTCGGACGGACTGCACCAGGCAATTGAGGCCAAGGAGAGTGTTAAGGTGGAGGCTGCAACCCAGACCTTCGCAACCATTACCCTTCAGAACTACTTCAGAATGTACCACAAGCTTTCTGGTATGACAGGTACAGCCGAGACAGAAGCGGGTGAGTTCTGGTCAATTTACAAGCTAGATGTAGTGGTTATCCCAACAAACCGTCCTATCTCAAGGAAGGATATGGATGACCTTATTTACAAGACAAAGAGAGAGAAGTACAATGCGGTTATTGACGAAATAGTAAAGCTGACTGCAGCAGGCCGTCCGGTTTTGGTTGGTACCACATCCGTTGAGGTGTCTGAGCTCCTGAGCAGGATGCTCAAGATAAGGGGAATCAAGCATAACGTTCTGAATGCAAAACAGCATGCACGCGAGGCCGAGATAGTTGCAGAGGCAGGTCAGCCTTCATCAGTTACTATTGCAACGAACATGGCAGGTCGTGGTACCGACATTAAACTTGGTACTGGCGTTAAAGAGGCAGGCGGTCTTGCAATCATTGGTACGGAAAGACACGATTCAAGGCGTGTTGACCGTCAGCTGAGAGGACGTGCCGGTCGTCAGGGGGACCCCGGAACTTCAAGTTTCTATGTTTCACTGGAGGACGACCTTATGAGGCTCTTCGGCTCTGAGAGAATCGCCGGACTTGTAGACAGAATGGGTCTCAAGGAGGGAGAGGTTCTTCAGCATTCAATGCTCTCAAAATCAATTGAGCGTGCACAGCGCAAGGTAGAGGAGAATAACTTCGGAATCCGTAAGAGACTCCTCGAATATGACGACGTAATGAACTCCCAGAGGGAGGTTATCTATACCAGAAGACGGAATGCCCTTTACGGAGAGAGAATAGATGTAGACGTTCAGAACATGATTAACGACTACTGCGAAGCACTGGTAAATGCAAACCATGGCGGAACCGATTATGAGAGTTTCTCTTATGAAGTTATCCGTCAGCTTTCAATTGAACCGGGAGTTGATGAAGCAACTTACAACAAAGGAACTGCAGACGAGGTTACAGACGCACTGCTTAAGAACCTGCACGCAGTTCACGAAAGAAGAATTGAGGTTCTTGTTCAGCAGGCATGGCCAATAATGAAGCAGATATACGAGACTCAGAGTGCAACTTATGAAAATATTGCAATTCCTGTAAGCGACGGCAACAAAATCATGCAGCTTGTTGTTAATCTCAAAAAGGCATACGAAAGCAACGGAAAGGAACTTGGAAGAGCTCTCAATAAGTCCATAACTCTTCATTTAATTGACGAACACTGGAAGGAGCACCTCAGGGAGATGGATGACCTTAAACAGTCTGTGCAGAATGCTACTTACGAACAGAAAGACCCTCTTCTTATTTATAAATTTGAGAGTTTTCAGCTGTTTAAGACCATGCTTGACAAGATAAGCAGAGATGTTCTTGCATTCCTTCTCAAGGCACACATTCCTTTGAGGGAGACTCAGAAAGAGCCTGTGACAGTAAGAGAGGAGCAGAAGAAAAAGACAGACCTTAGCAGAATGCAGACATCCAGACAGGATCTTGCAACATCTGCAGGTGAGCCAAAGACACAGGCTCCTGTCCATGTAGAGAAGAGGGTTGGCAGAAATGATCCTTGTCCTTGCGGAAGCGGCAAAAAGTACAAAAGTTGCCATGGTGCCAACAGTTAGTATTAATTTAAATGTTTAAAAATGTTTGATTTAGTTGTAATAGGATCCGGCCCCGGAGGATATGTGGCTGCAATACGCGCAAGTCAGCTGGGAATGAATACAGCAGTTATAGAGAGAAGTGAGCTGGGAGGAATATGTCTTAACTGGGGATGTATCCCAACCAAGGCTTTGCTCAAAAGCGTTCAGGCTCTTCACTATGCGCAGCACTCTGCAGACTATGGTTTTTCAATCGAAGGAGAGATTAAGCCAGATCTGTCAAAGATTGTTGAGAGAAGCAGGGGAGTATCGGCAAATATGAGCCGTGGTATTGAATACCTTTTCAAAAAGAATAAGATTGCTGTTATTCAGGGTAGCGGAAAGCTGGCCGGTGATGGCAAAATTGAAGTTAAAGCTGCAGATGGAACCGTTTCAGTTGTTGAGGCTAAGAACATCATTATAGCAACCGGTGCAAGGGCAAATTCGCTTCCTTTCGCTCCGGTAGACGGCAAAAAGATTATCTCATACAGACAGGCTCTGGTTCCTGAAACACTTCCAAAAAGCCTTGCTGTTATTGGTTCAGGTGCTATTGGCAGCGAGCTTGCATATTTCTACAGGTCTCTGGGAACTGAGGTGCATCTGATAGAGTACCTTGACGCAATTGTTCCTCTTGAAGACGAAGAGGTTTCTGCTCAGCTGAGCAGATCTTTCAGAAAGATGGGCATGAAAGTGATGGTCTCTTCTCAGGTGAAGAGTGTTGATATATCCGGAGAGATGTGCCGCCTTACCATTCAGACCAAAAAAGGTGAGGAGATAATTGAGACTGAGAAAGTGCTCTCTGCCGTTGGTATTGTTTCAAACATCGAAAATCTTGGACTGGAGGAGCTGGGAATCGCAGTTGAGAGAGGCAAGATTAAAGTTGACGGTAAATATATGACCAATGTTCCCGGCGTTTTCGCTATTGGTGATGTTATAGCTACCCCTGCGCTTGCTCACGTCGCTTCCGCAGAGGGGATAAGCTGCGTGGAACAGATTGCCGGACTCAATCCGCATCCTGTTAACTACTCCAACATTCCGGGTTGCACATACACATCGCCGGAGATAGGCTCTGTTGGAATTACAGAGAAGATTGCAAAAGAGAGAGGAATCGAGTATAAAGTTGGAAAATTCCCATTTACGGCATCAGGAAAAGCCGCCGCTTCAGGCGACAAAGATGGCTTTGTAAAGCTGATAGTTGATGCCGGAAGCGATGAGATTCTGGGAGCACACCTAATAGGGGCCAATGTAACCGAGATGGTTTCCGGAATTGTAGTGGCACGCAATTTGGGAGTCAAGGCCCGTGACTTTATCCATTCTGTACATCCTCACCCTACAATGAGCGAGGCAATAATGGAGGCAGCCGCAGCAGCACACGGAGAGGTAATTCATATTTAATTTTATACATATGGCTAAAAACGAAGTAGTTCCGCAGATAAATGAGGTTAACCGGATTGCCGGCGGAACCGAGTTAAGAGGCACGCTCGTTACAACAAGCGACATTAGGATTGACGGCTTTTTTGAAGGCAAAATCCAGACAAGAGGCAAAGTTGTAATTGGTGAAAACGCACAGTTTATTGGAGATCTTTTCTGCGGAAGCGCAGATGTCTGGGGAAAGATGGAGGGTAATCTTGTAACAGGCCATCAGGCTGCATTCAAGAGTAAAGCCAGATTTGAGGGAGCTCTGCAATGCAGCAGAATTTTCATTGAAGATGGAGCTCACTTCAACGGTACCTGCAAAATGATATCCGAAGAGGAGTATAGCCAGATGGTCGAAAAATATAACAGCTCTGCCAAGAATCTGAGGTAGATCCGGCAGAGCCGTTAATAATGCTTAACAGTTATTACTGTGAAGGAGCGTCTGAATTCAGGCGCTCTTTTATTTTATAGTGATTTCTCTCTGAACTGTTCCTTGAAACAAGTTCTCCAAGGAATCCGGCCAGAAAGAGTTGCATGCCAATAATGAGTGCAACCAGCGAAACATAGAATAGCGGCTGGTCTGTTACCGGGCGAAATTTTAGTCCGTTTGCCTGGGAAATAAGTTTATCGGCTATGAGATATACACTGGTGGCGAATCCAATCATAAATGTGAGAGTGCCAAAAGTTCCGAAAAAGTGCATTGGCCTTTTTCCGAACTTTGAAAGGAACCAGAGAGTCATTAGGTCCAGAAAACCATTTACGAATCTGTCCATTCCAAACTTGCTCTTGCCGAACTTACGGGCCTGATGTTTAACAGCTTTCTCGCCAATATTTCTGAAGCCTGCATTCTTGGCCAGAAACGGAATATACCTGTGCATCTCACCGTAAACTTCAATGTTCTTTACAACCTCGCGCCTGTATGATTTAAGACCGCAGTTCATGTCGTGCAGCTTAATTCCGGTAACACGCCTGGCTGTTGCATTATAGATTTTCGAAGGGAGATTCTTGGCAAGTCTGTTGTCTTTTCTTCTTTTTTTCCATCCTGAAACCAGGTCGTAATTGTCATTAACAATCATGCTGTAAAGCTCAGGAATCTCTTCAGGACTATCCTGAAGATCTGCATCCATTGTAATAACAACATTACCCTGAGCCGCCTCAAAACCGGTATAAAGAGCAGCAGATTTTCCATAATTTCTGCTAAAGCGGATACCTTTAACGGCAGGATATTTTCCGGACTCTTTGCGGATTACTTCCCATGACGTGTCCGTACTGCCGTCATCTATAAGAATGACTTCGTACTTTAAGTTCTGTGAGGCAAGAGTTGAGTCAATCCAGCCCAGAAGCTCAGGGAGCGACTCCTCCTCGTTGAATAATGCAATTACTATTGAGAGATCCATCATCTATTTTTCTGTGAAAATATCACCTTTCTTGGTATAGTTTGCAACTATTGAAGAAACAAGAACACCAAAAAGAGTGTAGTATACCAGTGACCATGCAAACACAATTTTAGGAAGATGCTGCATAACTTTCATGAAAGTCTCTGCTGCGTCTGGATTTGAGCTCTCAAGATTCTGGATTACTGACTCCATCTGGGTTGCAGTAGCCTCGGGAAATAGAAATCCAAAGTGCAGAAACATGTAGGCTGCTCCTATCACAGAAGAGAGGAAGCAGAGGATTACTCCAAAGCGGAATCCATCTTTGTATGTGAACACTTCGAAAGGTTTGCTGTACTCTTTAATGAAATAGTATACAAGATAAATACTGAGCGCAAACTTAATTACCCACAGGATTATGCCCACAAATCCGGGTAAATCCGAAAATACAGATGGGATTATAGTTGAAATAATTGTTACCAGAGCAAGCATAATTGCATAAGTTGCTGCAACACTCCATTTATTTGTTTGCATAATGTTTTGGATAATAGTTAGTTGGTTTAAATTTAGATATTTCAAATTTAGATATTTTCCATAACTATCCAAAATTAAACACTTTTTAAAAATTTGATTAAATTTGCAGGATTATTCGTACAGTCAACAATTATGATAAACATTACATTCCCGGATGGCAGTGTCCGCCAGTTTCCAAAAGGAACCACTGCTTTCGAAATTGCAAGCAGCATCAGTCCCCGGTTAGCATCGGAGATTCTTGCAGCTACAGTCAATTCAAAGATTTTCGAAATAAACAGACCCATCAATGAGGATGCTGCGTTAAAACTACACAAGTGGGATGACCAGGAGGCAAAAAGCACGTTCTGGCACTCATCTTCACACCTGATGGCAGAGGCTCTTGAGCTTCTTTATCCTGGTATTAAATTCGGAATTGGACCTGCAATTGAAACGGGATTCTACTATGATGTTGATTCTGGCGAGAAGAACATTACTGAGGCAGACCTTAAGAACATTGAGGATAAGATGCTTGAGCTTGCAAGAGAGAAGCAAAGCTTTGTGCGCAGAGAGGTGAGCAAGGAAGAGGCTATGAAAACATACACCCAAAAGGGTGATGAATACAAATGCGAGTTAATAAGGGACCTTGAGGACGGAACTATCTCTTTTTATACCAACGGAACCTTTACTGACCTTTGCCGCGGGCCGCACCTGGCAGATACCTCTGTTATAAAGGCGGTTAAGCTGACATCCATTGCCGGCGCATACTGGAGAGGCAATGAGAACAACAAGATGCTTACACGTATTTACGGCGTTACCTTCCCTCAGAAGAAGCTGCTTGACGAGTATCTTGTAATGCTCGAAGAGGCCAAGAAACGCGACCACAGGAAAATTGGAAAAGAGCTTGAACTGTTTGCCTTCTCTCAGAGAGTGGGACAGGGTCTGCCTTTGTGGCTTCCTAAGGGAGCTATGCTCAGGGAGAGACTTGAAAACTTCCTTAAGGCACTGCAGAAGAAGCATGGTTACCTTCCGGTTATCACCCCGCATATTGGTCAGAAAGAGCTGTATGTCACTTCGGGACACTATGCAAAATACGGAAAAGATTCATTTCAGCCTATACATACACCACAGGAGGGAGAGGAGTTTCTTCTCAAGCCAATGAACTGTCCTCACCACTGTGAGATTTATAAAACAAAACCCCGCTCTTACAAAGATATGCCTCTTCGTCTGGCAGAGTTTGGAACTGTTTACAGGTATGAGCAGAGCGGAGAGCTTCACGGGCTTACCAGAGTGAGAGGTTTTACACAGGACGATGCGCATATTTTCTGCCGTCCGGATCAGGTAAAGGAAGAGTTTATTAAAGTGATTGATATTGTTCTTTATATATTCAGAACACTTGATTTCAAGGATTATACAGCTCAGATATCTTTAAGAGATCCTAATAACAGAGACAAATATATTGGATCTGACGAAAATTGGAATTTAGCCGAGGCTGCTATTATCGAGGCCTCTGCAGAGAAGGGCCTCAAAACAGTCGTGGAACTGGGAGAGGCAGCTTTCTATGGCCCAAAACTTGACTTCATGGTGAGAGATGCAATAGGAAGAAAGTGGCAGCTTGGAACAATCCAGGTTGACTATAACCTTCCTGAGAGATTTGAACTGGAGTACATTGGTGCAGACGACAAGAGACATCGTCCGGTAATGATTCACCGGGCACCATTCGGCTCAATGGAGAGATTTGTTGCAGTTCTTATTGAGCATACCGGAGGAAAGTTCCCGCTGTGGCTCTCTCCGGAGCAGGCGGTCATACTTCCGGTAAGCGAAAAATACAATGATTATGCTAAAAAAGTTGTAGATATTCTAAATAATGCCGATATTCGCGCCTCAATTGACGATCGTAACGAAACTATCGGCAAGAAAATCAGGGAGAATGAGCTTAAAAGAGTTCCATTCCTCCTTATTGTTGGTGAGAAGGAAGCAGACAATGGCACGATCTCTGTTAGAAAGCAGGGTGATGGCGACAAAGGCGCAATGACTGTGGACGACTTCAGACAAATGATAGAGAGTGAGATCAAACAACAAATTGAGTAATAACTAAATATAGGAGGACAGATTTATCGCTACACCTTTTAAACCTCGCCCGAGCATTTTCAAACCGAAAACGCAATCATCATCGACGGCTCCGAGAACACCGTACAACAGGTACAACGGACCGCCAAAGAAAGATGACGGACCTCGTATTAACAATCAGATTTCGGCACCCACAGTTAGGGTAGTCGGAGATAATGTTGCAAATCAGGGTGTATACCCGTTGAGAGAGGCTTTAGAGATGGCAGAGGCGTTGGAACTAGACCTCGTGGAGATTTCTCCAAGTGCCGAGCCGCCTGTCTGCAAGATAATTGACTATCAAAAGTTTATTTATCAGCAGAAAAAGAAGGCAAAGGAGATGAAGGCCAATGCCAGCAAAGTTGTTATTAAGGAGATTCGTTTCGGCCCCAATACAGACGAACACGATTTCCAGTTTAAACTGAAGCATGCCCAGTCTTTCCTTGAAGAGGGAGCAAAAGTAAAGGCCTATGTGTTTTTCAAAGGTCGTTCAATTTTGTTCTCTGAGCATGGAGAAAAGCTGCTCCTTAGATTTGCGCTGGCCCTGGAAGAGTTTGGCAAAGCAGAACAGCTTCCAAAACTTGAAGGAAAGAGGATGATTATGATGTTGTCGCCTTCAAAGAAAAAGTAAATTTATTTATCAAATTTAAAATAAAGACAATGCCCAAAATTAAAACCAACTCCGGTGCCAAAAAGCGCTTTACGCTTACCGGAACGGGAAAAATCAAGAGAAAGCACGCTTACAAAAGCCACATTCTCACCAAGAAGACAACCAAACAAAAAAGGAATCTGACTTACTCTGCCCTGGTTCACACCACAGATGAGAAAAGAATCAAAGCACTGTTGGTTGCTTAAGCGTACAAATTATTAATCTGAGTGTTCAGCAGGAAAAGTTTCTCATTGGAGGAGAGCGCTGACATTCGCAACATGAGTAAAAAATGCCAAGATCGGTCAATTCGGTAGCTTCCAGAGCTCGCCGCAAAAAAATTCTCAAACTTACCCGCGGTAATTTCCTCGCAAGGGCAAACGTGTGGACAGTAGCTAAGAACACATATGAAAAAGGTCTTACCTACGCATACCGCGACCGCAAAACCAAAAAACGTCACTTCCGCGCACTGTGGATTCAGCGTATCAATGCAGCCGCAAGGGAGCATGGATTGAATTATTCTCAGTTTATCGGTAAACTTGCCAAGAACAACGTAGGCCTTAACCGTAAGGTACTTGCAGACCTGGCAATGAACAATCCGCAGGCTTTTGAAGCCATTATAAACTCAGTAAAATAAAGAGCTTTGAAAATCAATAACATAATAGGAAATAAGTGGTTCAGATTCTCTGTCTGGGCCATTCTATACCTGTTATGGGTCATCTGGTTCGGAAACTGGTGGTTCCTGATAGGACTGGGAATCATTTTTGATCTTTATATTACAAAAAAGGTCAAATGGGCTTTCTGGAAGAAAAAATATAAAGAGGGTGAAAAGCGCAATTCATGGCTTGACTGGGTCGATGCCATAATATTTGCACTTATTGCCTCTACCTTTATCAAGGCTTTCTTCTTTGAGTCGTATATGATTCCAACCTCTTCAATGGAGCGCTCACTGCTAACTGGTGATTATCTGTTTGTAAGCAAGCTAAGGTATGGTCCAAAGGTCTCTCAGACCCCAATATCATTCCCTCTTGTTCACAATGTCCTTCCTGTCACAGGCGGGGAATCATATGTTAAGTGGTTCAGCGGTTCATACAGAAGGATGAAGGGCCTTTCAGATGTTAAGAGAGATGATATTGTAGTGTTCAACTTCCCTCACGGAGACACCGTTCTTAAGGGGGCACCAACTGAAGATTACTATACTCATGTAAGACTTAACGGAAGAGAGTACACCCAGAAGATGTACGGACCAATAGTAGTTCGTCCGGATGACAAAAAGGACCATTATGTGAAGCGCTGTGTGGCAGTTGCAGGCGATACGCTTGAGATTGTCAACGGAAAGGTGGTTGTAAACGGAACTCCTCAAAAGGACTATCCGGGAATACAGAACACCTACACCGTTTACACCAGCGGCACACAAATCAACCAGAAGATATTTGACCAGATGGGGTTGAACCTGGGTGAAATCTATTATGATGCGGCCCTGCCGGGTTACTCTTCACTCCCTCTCAACGAGAAGGAGCTCGAAAAGATATCTGCGCTCGGAAATGTTGTTGAGATTCGCCCAAATGTAGATACCTATCCGCCTTCATTCCCTGACTCTCCTCTGATGATCTTCCCGTTCACCGAGAAGTTCATGTGGACAAGAGACAACTACGGACCTCTGTGGATTCCGAAGGCTGGAGCAACCGTAGCTCTGGATATGGACAATCTTCCGCTTTACAGCAGGATTATCTCCTCTTATGAGAAGAATACCCTTGAGGTAAAGGATGGTGTGATTTACATTAATGGTGAGGCAGCACAATCGTATACCTTCAAGATGGATTACTTCTTCATGATGGGAGACAACCGTCACAATTCACTTGATTCAAGGTACTGGGGTTTCGTTCCTGAGTCTCACGTAGTGGGAACTCCTTCGGTTATCTGGTTTTCAAAAGACAGCAACAAAGCTTTCCCTAAAAACATAAGGTGGGAGAGGATTTTTAAATTCATGTAAATATTTGGATAATAAAAAAAGAATCCCGATATTTGCAACCCTTAAATAGGGCACATCACGATCATAATAAAAGTTATATAAGAGATGGCAAGAGTTTGTCAAGTTACAGGAAAAAAGAGAATGATTGGGAACAATGTTTCTCACTCTAAGCGCCGCACAAAACGCGAATTCGCACCAAACCTCCAGAACAAGCGTTTCTGGCTGGAAGAGGAGCAGAGATTCGTCTCTCTTAAGGTTTCGGCCGCAGGGATGCGCACAATTAATAAAAACGGTCTAAGCGCTGTGCTTAAAGAAGCGAAGGCTGCTGGTTTCATTAAACTTGTTTAATACTAACGGAAATGGCAAAGAAAGGTAACAGAATACAAGTTATTCTCGAGTGCACAGAGCAAAGAGAAAGTGGTGTTCCAGGTATTTCAAGGTACATCACAACAAAGAATAAAAAGAATACAACTCAACGTCTTGAGCGTAAGAAATACAATCCTTTTTTGAAAAAGGTAACTTTACACCGCGAGATTAAATAATTTAAAACAACTCTAAAGAAATGGCAAAGAAAGTTGTGGCAACATTCGGCGGCGCAAAAGGTTCGTCAAAGTCAAAAGTAAAATGTATCCGCATGGTTCGTTCAGACAGAAGCGGTGCTTATGCATTCAACGAGGAGATGGTTCCTACTGAAGTAGCTAAAGAGTTCTTCGACAAGAAGTAATCTTTTTCAATTATAATTGAAAAAAGGCTGACCAATAAATTTGGTTGGCCTTTTTCCTTATATATTATCGCTTAGCTAGAAAAACTCTGCCAGAGTTTTTACGAACTTGCAGAATTTCTTGACATTACGATTTTATAAAGTCAAAAATATACCTACCTGAATCATTGTTATTGATTGACATTCAAGAACATGCTAAAAACTCTGGCAGAGTTTTTTTAAAAAGCGTTATTAGCTCCACAACCGGGCAATGAAGATAATTTTGTATCTTTGGCAGTTAAAATTGCAGTAATGGCACTATTCGGATTATTCGGTTCAAAATCAAAGGAGGAGAAGCAGTCTCTGGATGCGGGTCTTGAAAAGACCAAGCGTTCAATATTTGACAAACTGTCAAGAGCTGTAGTGGGAAAGTCAAAAGTGGATGACGAAGTGCTCGACGGAATTGAGGAAGCGCTCATTGCTTCTGATATTGGAGTACAGACAACGCTGAGAATTATAGAGAGACTGGAGGAGAGGGTTGCTAGAGATAAATTCATGAATATTGAGGAGCTCAATTCTATCCTGAGGGAGGAGATTGAGGGACTTCTTGATACTGGCGGATCCGGTAATGGTGAGATGCCATTTGATTTTTCTGTAAAGCCTTATGTTGTTATGGTAGTGGGGGTGAACGGTGTCGGAAAAACTACAACAATAGGTAAACTGGCAGCCAGGCTCAAGGCTTCTGATAAAAAGGTTATTCTGGGAGCAGCAGACACATTCAGAGCTGCGGCTGTCGATCAGCTTACTATATGGAGCGAAAGGGCAGGAGTGGAGATTGTTAAGCAGCAGATGGGTTCGGACCCCGCTTCGGTTGCATTTGATACTCTGTCAAGAGCTATTGCGCAAAATGCAGACGTTGTTCTTATTGACACTGCAGGCCGTCTCCATAATAAAGTTAATCTCATGAATGAGCTTACAAAAATCAGGAATGTCATGAAAAAGCTCATACCGGACGCTCCTCACGATGTTCTTCTTGTACTCGACGGCTCAACAGGACAAAATGCATATCAGCAGGCAAAGGAGTTTACAAAAGCTACCGATGTTACCTCCCTTGCCGTAACAAAGCTTGATGGTACTGCAAAGGGTGGAGTTGTAATTGGCATTTCAGACCAGTTCAAAATTCCTGTTAAGTTCATTGGGGTAGGAGAAAAAATTGAAGATTTACAGATATTCAACAAGAGAGAGTTTGTTGAATCATTGTTCAGATAAAAAACAGAGATACATTATATGAAAATTTCGTACAGCTGGCTCAGGGAGTATGTTGAAACTGCTCTGGAGCCTTCAAGGGTTGAGACAATTCTTAGTTCCATAGGTCTTGAAGTTGAGGCAATGGAGGATGTTGAACAGATTCCGGGTTCTCTGGAAGGTGTTGTGGTGGGTGAGGTTCTAGAGTGTGAAAAGCATCCCGATGCAGACAAGCTCAGCCTGACAAAGGTTGATGCGGGTAACGGGGAGACTCTTCAGATTGTATGCGGAGCTCCAAATGTGGCCAAAGGCCAGAAGGTACTTGTTGCAAAAGTTGGTACAACACTCACTTTCAGCAATGGTGAGGAGGTTAAGATAAAGAGGGCGAAGATAAGAGGAGTTGAGAGTGCCGGAATGATTTGTGCCGAAGATGAACTGGGAATAGGCACCTCGCACGAGGGAATTATGGTTCTTCCTGCCAGTGCAACAGCAGGAACCCCTGCAAAGGAGTATCTTAATCTTCAGAGTGACACTGTTTTTGAAATAGGCCTTACTCCAAACAGGGTTGATGCCGCATCACATGTAGGAGTAGCAAGGGATTTGTCTGCATGGCTGAGGTTGTACGGAGATGGAGGTAAGCTGATTCTTCCCTCAGCAGAGAAGTTTGCTTCACTTGAGAAGTCTGCGGATGGAACGAAGCCGGTTTCAATAAAGGTTAATGCTCCTGACGGAGCTCCAAGGTATTCAGGTCTTACATTTGACGGAATTAAGGTTGCTCCTTCTCCTGATTGGCTGCAGAAGCGACTGATCTCGGTTGGGCTGCGTCCGATAAATAATGTGGTGGATATTACCAATTTCATACTTCATGAGACTGGCCATCCGCTTCACGCCTTTGACTATGACAAGATTGGCGGTGGAGAGGTTGTTGTTAGAAGGGCGGCCGAGGGTGAGAAGTTTACAACACTAGATGGTGTTGAGCGAAAGTTAAGTTCTGAGGATCTTATGATTTGCGACCAGAGCCATCCAATGTGTATGGCAGGAATTTTCGGAGGCGCACATTCCGGTGTTACTGAGAAAACTACAAGAATCTTTCTGGAGAGTGCATACTTCAATCCGGTTTCTATAAGGAAGAGCTCCAAGAGGCATTCGCTTAAGACTGATGCCTCATTCAGATATGAGAGAGGAGCAGATCCGGAGATGGTTCCCTATGCTCTTAAAAGGGCTGCTGTGTTGCTTCAGGAGATTGCCGGAGCCAGAGTTGCGGGAGAGGTTGAGGAGGTATATTCAGAGAAGATAGAGAGAGCAAAGGTAGAAATCTCGTTTGAAAGGGTTGAATCTCTTATAGGCAAAGCTATAGGTGCAAAAACCATAATTGATATTCTTAATTACATGGAATATGAAGTTCTCTCTTCGGATGCTTCCGGCGCTCTGGTTTCTGTACCGGGCTACAGGGTTGATGTTACAAGAGAGTGTGATATTGTTGAGGATGTTCTGAGAATATATGGTTATAACAATGTTGAGATTCCTGAAAGGATGAGGGCGTCAATCTCACCGGGCAGAAAACCGGATCCTGAGAGGGTGAGGGAGAGCGCTGCAAATTTCCTTGCTGCTAACGGATTCTTTGAAATGATGAATAATTCACTTACAAAGAGTGATTACTATTCAAAACTTAAGACTTATCCGGAGGATAGACTTGTGAGAATTCTGAATCCACTGAGCTCAGACCTCAATTCAATGAGACAAACTCTGCTTCTTAATGGTCTGGAGGTAGTTGCATACAATGTAAACCGTCAGCAGAGCGACCTTAAGCTCTTTGAGCTGGGAAATGTATATTCGTATGCTCCGGTTCAGGATGATGGCAGGGAGTCTTCAATGAACCTCAAATCTTACAAAGAGAGTCAGAAGATATCAATATTTGTTACAGGCCCGGGCAATCAGTCATGGAGGTCAAAGGCAAATCCGTCAAGCTATTTTGCGCTTAAGGGATACCTTGAGCTACTGCTCAGGAGATTCGGAATTGAGATTGCAGATCTTGAGTATTCATATGCGCCTGCAGATCTCTTTTCTGAGGGACTTGTTTACAAGACTCAGAGCGGAAAAGAGGTTGCCGTTATGGGAAGCATAAGCCAGCAGTTGCTTAAGCAATTTGGTATCAAACAGCAGGTATTTGCAGCAGAAATTTCATGGGATGTGATGTTCCAGCTGATTCGCAAGCAGAAGGTTCTTTACAGGGAGCTCCCAAAATTCCCTGAAGTTCGCCGCGACCTTGCACTTCTTCTGGATGAAAAGGTGTCATTTGCAGATCTTCGCAAATCTTCATTTAAGGTTGAGAAGAAGATTCTCAAGAGTGTTACTCTGTTTGATGTATACAGGGGGGACAAAATTCCTGAAGGAAAGAAACAATATGCAATCAGCTTTGTTTTACAGGATACTGAGAAGACCCTTACAGACAAGTATGTTGAGGAGGTGATGGGCAGATTGCTCAAAAACTTCACAGACAACTTTGGGGCTGCCCTCAGATAACACCTGTAATCAGATGGAGAAAGTCAGAAGATATATCAAACTTGTAAAATTTTCACATACATTATTTGCAATGCCGTTTGCACTAATAGGGTTCTTCCTGGCGGTGCACAACGGCGGAGCCGATTTATCGTTCAGAATTTTCGGGCTCATTATTCTTGCAATGGTTTTTGCAAGAAACAGCGCAATGGGATTTAACAGATGGGCAGACCGGGATATTGACGCAAAGAATCCCAGAACTGCCTCGCGGGAAATTCCTGCGGCTCTGCTCTCTCCCAGGTCTGTTGCTCTCTTTGTAATTGTTAATGTTATTCTCTTTATTGTTGTTGCCGGGTTAATCAACAATCTAACGCTGATTCTCTCCATTCCCTCACTGGCAGTGCTTCTTGGATACAGCTACCTGAAACGGTTTACTCCGCTGTGCCACTTTGGAGTGGGGCTGGCACTGGGGATTGCTCCTGCTGCAGCATATATAAGCGTTACCGGAACAATTGACATATCTGTGCTGATTCTCTCCCTTGTTGTCTTTTTCTGGTCGGGTAGTTTTGATATTCTCTATGCACTTGCCGACGAGGAGTTTGACAAGAGCGAAGGGCTCCATTCAATTCCGGGAGCTGTGGGACGCAAATGGGCACTAATAATTTCGGCAGCAGCTCATGCACTCGTAATTCCTCTGCTTGCACTTTTTTACTTTACTGCCGGAATGGGAATTCTTTACATTATTGGTGCAACTTTGTTTTCTGCGCTGCTGGTTTATCAGCATCTGATTGTCAAACCAAATGATATAAGCCGTCTTAACGCCGCTTTCTTTACTGCAAATGGTGTTGCATCAGTGGTTCTGGCAATTTTCACAATCGCAGATCTGTATTTCTGACGGAGCACATGGTACCTCAGAGACACCTTCTGCCTCAGAGGTAAAGTGTCAAATAGCAGACAATCTTGCAATTAAAGCAGGCGGGCAACAGGGTAGCGGTTCACATTTGGTTCGACATTCTTGCGGACTTTACTCATTAAAAACTGAAGAATGGCGTTGGGATCCTTTGCAAAAGCAGGGTCAGTGGCCTTTTTGTTCTCAAATTCGGCTTTGAGTACGGGATCTTTTGCAAGCATTTCGCGACCCTTGACCTCCATGTAGTTAAGTCTTATCCAGAATTCTGTGGACGGGCGTGCCCAGTTGTTGTAAAAGCCCCATGAGACAAGCGATGTGGGCGATTTTGGCTCCAGCATGTGGGCAATAATTTTGGCTTTGGGCTGGGAAGTGTATACGATTATGTCTCCTTTTCTGAAATCAATTTTTTCTCTCTGTACGGTGTAGTCAATTGCGAGGGTGAATCGGCCCTCATAGGGATACTGAGACCACTTTGGATTAATGAAGCGGTAGGTCTCAACCTCAAACAGGGTATCCTTCTCAAGCTTTTTATAGAGAATTCCGTGCACATCAAGCAATGCAACTGTCTCCAGCTGCTCCTGCGGGATAATGTATGCCTCAGGTAGTTTTATTTTAAGATCTGCCTTGTATGATACGAACATTGGCATTTTGATTGTCACAGGTGCTGTGCGGTCAGAGAAGGTCCACTGTGCACCGGTAAGATCACTTGTAACTGTTTTCTCTTTCCAGGCAAGGAAATCGACCTCTTCACTTATCTTTCTGTCGTGGCTGAACATTAGCGGAAGCGAGTCCCTTCTGAAACTTTCAGACGAGATGTACTCGTCTGCTTTTGCTACCGCTTTAACAAGAGAGGAGCGGTTCTCACCAAGAATCTTCATTGAGTTTTTGATGATGTTGTATGCGGAGGTTACACGCTCTTTGTAAGGTTTGTATATGTGGTTTTCTACCAGCAGGCCGATTCTGTTGTTTGCACTGGCGTAGCCGTTTGAATACTGCGGAGGGAAGTTGTCGGGAAGTACGCCTGCTCCGGGGTTAGTATAGCTGTTGAATTCGAAGTAGGGGAATATTGGGTAACCGTCTGAGGCCATTCCTCTCTTGAGTTGCTTCTCGAAAATGTTTTTTGACCACTCCAGCATTGAAGGGGCGAGGAATCCGCAGTGGTCGAGTCCGTAAGTTGAGACATACTGAAAGTCGGCTCCGTTTGTTACGTGAATGTCAATAAAGAGTTCAGGCATCCATTTTGAATAGAGAGCAAGGAGAGCCCTGGTTTCCGGAGCATCTGCCTTGATGAAGTCTCTGTTCATGTTGAGTTTCTGTGATGTAAAGCGTGCTCCAACCTCTTCCGGCCCGTTCTGGTTAATTCTGTAGTGAGAACCAAAATCTTCGTGCCCATCTACATTGATGATGGGGATAAACAGGAGTGAAACATTATCCAGCAACTCTCTGTTTTTTCCGCCAATCGCGATGTCCCTTATGAGCATCAGCCCTGCATCCTTACCATCAGGCTCTCCGGCATGAATTGAGGCTTCTGCAAGAATTACAACGCGACCCTTAGCTCTTATCTCTTCTGGAGATTTCAGTCCATCCTTGTCGAGGATGAGCATAGGTATCTCTCTGCCCTGTGGTGAAGTGCCAATTGAAATATAACTTACCAAAGGCGAAATATCTGCAAGCATTTTAGAATACTCTGCTGTCTCGTCAAATCGTGGAGTTTTATTAAATCCGTTTTTCTCGTAATGAGTGAGGAATGTATCCTGAGCATCTGCATTAATTGAGCTGGAAAGTAATGATAGAGAGAGAAGAATTGTTGTGAAGTGTTTTCCCCAGGGGAAAAGTGTCAAACAGTTACAGTTCAGATACATATGGATAAATTCGGTTTGTTGTAAATAGTTAAATATTAATGGTTTGACACTTTTCCTCTGGGGAAAAATGGCGTTCCGGTTTCAAAGATATGAAAAAAGGCGGGATGAAATCCCGCCTATGGTGTAATCTGACAATTGTGGTTACTACTTTATAATATGAGTAAGTACAGTGTTCTAAAACATTCCGGTGTCCCTGTCTGAGTTCTGAAGCTTGCTGGCTTTTTCGTCGTATTTTTTACCCTTGAAGAGATTGTAACTCAGCCCAACTACTATCATTGACTTGTTGTCGTTAATCCAGTTAAAACTGCTGTATTTTACAAGGCTCTCAGGAATTGTTGTTGTCCTGTATTTAGATTTTGTCATAAACCAGTAGCAGCTTGCAAAAATAGTAAGGTTATTTTTTGAGTATCTAACATTAATATTCGACTGGTTTTCATTAGTGCTAAGGTATGGTCCTGAGAGGTATTTGCCCACTAAGTTTCCCTGATACTGTGCTGTCCAGTTTTTGTATTGAAATATCAGCTGATACCAAAGCGGAGTGTAGAGGTGAGAGTAGCTGCCTGCCTGTGTGCTGGAGAGGTCGGTTTTTAATACCTGGCCGTTGAAGCGAAGAGAGAAGAGATTATTGGCAAATGGCTTTATTGTCCCGGAGTACATTGCTCCATAGGTGTTTGAATAGATACCATTTTCGGCAGCAAGCACAATAAATTCTTCGCCCTGTGTAAAGTATCTGTTGATAGGATTATCAGTATGTCTGAAATATGTGCTTAGTTTAAGATCAAGAAACTTTGCCTGAAGTGACCAGTCAAGATTGAGCTCATTGGAAATACTGTGTTTCAGGTCGGGATTTCCCTGTCTGATAATATGATCTGTTACATATACTTTATTGTTGCTCAGTTCTGCAATTGCAGGTTCGCTGGAGTATCTCTTATACTGAAACGTTAACATGCCAGCTTTACCCAGATTATATCCAAGTATTGCAGATGGTCTGAATATCCAGTCGTTGAAGGTCTGGGTGTATGTCTCTCTGTTAATGTTGCTAAGTCCCAGACTGGCCTTGTATGAAAAATTCCCTTTTTTGCCCGAATACTCAGAGTAAATATAGTTTTTCAGGAAAGAGGTTGTGTATTCGACGTTTTCAAAACTGTTGTCTACATTAGAAGTAAGACGGTTTGTCTCGATCGAATAACCAGCATTGAACCTGCCATTCTTAATTTCTGCAGTATAATTTGCCTCACCAATTAGTGATATTTTGCGGTTCTTCTCGAGCATATCATCTTCAAGAATGAGTGCTCCATCTGTTCCGTACTCTTTTTTAGAATAGTCATTCGATGTGAGAAATCCTGTGCCTACAATATTGATTGCAAGCTCCTGCTTGTTCTTAAGCTGCTTCCAGAGGTAAAGATCTGCTATTGGACCAAATACAGATGCCTTTTGTTTGTCAGTACCATTTCTGCTCTCACTGTCGCTGCCTTCGAGATAATCAATCTGAGAGAGGCTCTCTGAATGGCGGGTCATGAAGTTGGGAGAGAGTTTGATTTTAAGGGCATAATCATTCTCCTTCTGATTGGAGTAGGTAAGGTTTATATAGTTGTCGTCGTAACCGAAAGCAGTTTTTGATGCCTGAAAACGTTGCATTCTGGTCTGGTTGAACAGATAATCGTATGATATCTCCTGCTCTGTATTATTATAATTTCTGTGGTAAAGTGAATAATCCAGTGCAATCTGGTTCCTTCCTTTATTGTATTTGAAGTATGCCATTTCATTTCCGAATCCGGTATTAAAAGCAGTAGAGAGGTTTATTCCGGCTGCGATACCATCTTCTCTCACTTTGGTAATTATATTAATTACACTTCCAAACTCTGCATATCTTGCAGGAGGAATGTCATAATGCTCAATTCGGGCTATCTGTTCAGGTCTGATTGTTTTGAGTTCGATTTCATTTGCATTCAGGCCATTGACAAGAATCTTAACATTTTTTCCGTTTGCAGAAGATATTTTATCATTAATTGGATCGTAAATAATCTGTGGAACTATTGTTGTGAGATCGAGTGCATTTCGTGAACTCTTTATGTCTGATGGAAGAATTGAATAGGAGGTCTTGTCATTCTGAATCTTTACCCTGCTATCCTGAACTGTAGCAGCATCAAGTAGTTTTTCATCAGGTTCGAGGCTGTAATTGATAAGATAAGGGTTCATTCCCTCTCGTCCTATGTCCAGAGTATCCTTTACATCCTTAAATCCCATAAATGATACAACAACAAGGTATTTCTCCCCGCTAACGTTTTTGATTTCATAATTACCATCAAGATCTGTGATTGTACCATACCTGAGCAAGCCAGAATTTGCTGCGCTGTACATTGCTACATTTGCAAAAGGCACCGGGAGGTTTACATTGTCTTTAACCACGCCTTTAACTGATACCTGTGCCCATCCGCTTCCAATTGATATTAGAATTGAGAGAGCAGTCAGGGAAAGAGTTTTCAAATAATTCATAGTTTTTTTAATTTTTTTGTCACAGATTAGACGAAAGTCCTTTGGAAAATGTTGCAGCACAATTGTCAATACCTGCTGAATGAGTTTATTTCAGATGGGAAAGCGCAAACAGAGAAGGTGAAGGTGAAAAAAAGGGCTGTCATTATTGACAGCCCTAAGCTTAGTTAAATAACCTGAGGTTATTTTTTCGATACTATTTTCTACCGTATTGTGCAAGTTCGCCAAGTTCCTCTTCGATGCGGAGGAGCTGGTTGTACTTGGCCATCCTGTCTGAACGGCTAAGTGAGCCGGTTTTGATCTGGCCTGAGTTTGTTGCAACTGCGATATCTGCAATTGTTGAATCTTCAGTCTCGCCTGAGCGGTGTGAAGTAACAGATGTGTATTTGTTGCGGTGAGCAAGCTCAATTGCGTTAAGTGTCTCAGTGAGGGTACCAATCTGGTTAACTTTGATAAGGATTGAGTTAGCGCAGCCTGTTTCGATACCTTTGCGGAGGAATTCAACATTGGTAACGAACAAATCGTCGCCAACAAGCTGAATTTTAGATCCGAGAGCATCTGTAAGCATTTTCCAGCCTGTCCAGTCCTCTTCTGCCATACCATCCTCGATAGAATCGATTGGGTATTTGTCTGCAAGTGACTTAAGGAATTCAACCTGAGCTGCAGCATCTCTCTTTGCTCCGTTAGGGCCTTCGAATTTGCTGTAGTCATAGATTCCATCTTTGTAGAACTCACTGGCTGCACAGTCAAGAGCAATTGTAACATCCTTGCCAGGTACATATCCTGCTTTGGCGATAGCTGCAAGAATTGACTCAAGTGCATCCTCAGTACCATTAAGAGTAGGGGCGAATCCGCCTTCATCACCAACTGCTGTGCTTAGTCCTCTGTCGTGGAAAATTTTCTTAAGGCTGTGGAATACCTCTGCACCCATTCTGAGACCCTCCTTGAAGCTGGTTGCTCCAATAGGACGAATCATGAATTCCTGGAATGCGATAGGGGCATCTGAGTGTGAACCTCCGTTGATGATGTTCATCATTGGAACAGGAAGTGTAACTGCATTGGTTCCGCCAATGTAACGGTAAAGAGGGATCTGGAGGTAATCTGCGGCAGCTCTTGCAACTGCAAGCGATACTCCAAGTATAGCGTTTGCACCAAGCTTGGATTTGGTAGGAGTACCATCCAGCTCAATGAGGAATTTGTCAATCTGAGCCTGGTTGAGGGCGCTCATTCCAAGGATTGCCGGAGCAATAACCTCGTTAACGTTTTCAACAGCCTTGAGAACTCCCTTGCCAAGGTAGCGGCTTTTGTCGCCGTCTCTCAGTTCAAGAGCTTCGTTTATGCCTGTAGAGGCACCTGATGGTACTGCTGCTCTTCCGAAAGCTCCTGACAAAAGTTGAACGTCAACTTCAATGGTGGGGTTACCGCGTGAGTCAAGAATCTCTCGCGCAAATACGTTGCTAATTTCCATAATATTCTGATGTGTTTATAAAGTGTTTTACAAAATTCACGCTGCAAAAATAATCAATAATACTGAATTATTAATCTCTGAGCAGATATTCAACAGTACTTACTACTCTCACGATTTTAATGTGAGGAGAGTTTGCATCTCTGTCATTGATTGAGAATTGTCCCTGGCTTGCATTTTTAATTTTACCGAGTTTGCTCTCTGAGTCTTTGGCAAATTTTTCTGCAGATGCTCTGGCATTTTTTGTTGCCTCCTCAATCATTTCAGGTTTGATATCATTAAGCTTTGTGTATAAAAACTGGATATTAAACTGATAATCACCGGAGCTGAGCGCAACTCCCCTTTGCAGCAGGTCAGACTGGGAAGAGATAAGATTTCTTACGAGCTCAACCTTGCCGGAACTTACGGTAATGACACTGGTTATGTTGTATCTGTATGTACTGGGTTCATTTCTGTACCTCTCTGCATTCATATCAATAATCTGAGGAGAGGATAGTGAAATTTCGCTTTCATCAAGGCCCTGAGAAATAAGATAATCCTTAATAATTTTGTTTTTGCTCTTGATTGAACTGTAAAGTGATTCCAGATCGTTACCAATCTCCTTGAACGAAAGCGGCCAGATGACACGGTTTGCAATGACCTCTTTTTCTGCAAGTCCCTTTACGGAAATTACCCTGTCAAATGATTTGAAATATTTAACTGAACTGTAGAGTGCGCATGACAACATTGCAGCGCCAATAATGATTGCAGCCACATTCAAGATATGGCCGAATTTAACTTTACTCTCCATAATTTATTTATACATTTGTAGTCCTTACAACAAATTTCAAGCCATGAAAAAGAGTATTTTCCTAGTTGCCATTACATTAATTTTCAATCTGACACTTTCAAGTTTTAATCTCTCTGCTCAGGAGAGCTTTAAAATTGTAAGAGGTAAGTCTGATACTGTTTATACACCTGTTCACTACATAGTTGGAGTTGCACCCGGCGGATCACAAATATTTGTAAATGATCTTCCTTCTAAACAATACAAAACAGGGTCATTTGGATCTGAGCTCAGGCTAGTTCCCGGTGATAATTCAGTGAGAGTAAGAGTTATAACAAACGGAAATGAAAATATTGAGAATTTTGTTGTCTATTATAAATTGCTAGTTCCGGTAACAGTTCCTGCCGATACTGTTCCCTATACAGGAAGAGTTGTAGTTACCAGGGAGGGAGCTTACATGAATTATGGCGCAGGTCAGGACAGGTTAGGCGGAGCCAAAATAAATTATCTGGCAGAGGGTATCAGGATGGAGCTTCTTGACTCTGCACAGGCCCTTTATAAAGTAAGGTTGTCAGAAAATTCATATGCCTTTATTCCAAAGTCCCTGGTAAACCATGAACCTGCAGGAACAAAACCACCCTTTTCGCTAACAAGTTCATGGAGCGTTTCAAATGCAGGAAATACAGATATCGTAAGAGTTGCTCTTGAAAAGAGACTTCCATACACATTCTTCAAAGAGCTGGAACCAAACAGAATTGTGATAGATATTCACGGAGCTGCCTGCAATACAAACTGGATTACTCAGTACCTGAATCTAAAAATGGTAGATTATGTAGATTACGATCAGATTGCACCGGATGTATTCAGGGTTTATATTTATCTGAAGGATGAGTACTGCTGGGGATATAAAGTGGATTATTCGGGCACGAGCCTTGTTGTAACGGTTAAACACACACCAGCTCCTGCCTATAAAGGCACACTGGCCGGACTTACAATTGGAGTAGATGCCGGACACGGCGGCCCGAAATCTCATGGTGCGGTAAGCCCTTCAGGTGTAAGAGAGAAAGATCTTAATCTGGCAATGACATATATGCTCAGGGCTGAACTCGAGAAACGAGGTGCAAAGGTTGTGCTTAGCAGGCCGGACGATAATGATGTGGCAATGTCAGACAGAATAAAGATTTTTGCAAATGCAAATGTTGACATGATGGTCTCTGTTCACTGCAACGCAGGTGGTAATCCGCTAAGACCAATGGGTACAAGCACATACTATAAACACATTGAATACAGAGAGCTTGCAAAAACAGTTCTGGAACGTCTGACGGAGCTTGATGTGAACAATTTCGGACTTATTGGAAACTTTAACTTTTCGCTTAATTCTCCCACATACTGGCCGAACATTCTGGTTGAAACAATGTTTATGAGCAGTCTTCCGGATGAAGAGCTCATTTCAGACCCTCTTTTTCAGAGGATGATGATGAATAAGACTGTAAAGGGTCTTGAAGATTATATGAAAAAGGTGAAAAGTTCACTTAAAAAAGGCGCAAAGAGATAACCGGCAATGGGATTTAAGTTAGTATCACAATATCAGCCAACAGGAGATCAGCCACAGGCGATTGAGGAGCTTACAGCTCATTTGCAGGGTGGAATTTCTGCCATGACACTTTTAGGTGTTACCGGTTCAGGAAAGACCTTCACTATGGCCAATGTTATTGAAAAACTGCAGAGGCCTGCACTCATCCTCAGTCATAACAAGACTCTGGCTGCGCAGCTGTACGGAGAGTTCAAGGCCTTTTTTCCTGATAACGCGGTTGAGTATTTTGTGTCATATTACGACTATTATCAGCCTGAGGCATATTTGCCCACTACAGATACCTTTATTGAAAAAGATCTGAGCATAAACGATGAAATTGAGAAGCTTCGCCTCTCTGCCTCAAGTGCTCTCCTCTCTGGCCGCAAAGACATTATTGTTGTCTCAAGTGTATCCTGTCTTTACGGTATAGGGAATCCCGAAGATTTTCACTCAAACACAATCAATATTAAAAGAGGCAAGGTCTTGTCAAGAAGTAAACTTCTTTACGCTCTGGTTGACAGTCTTTACTCCCGCAATGAGGCAGAATTCAAGAGAGGTGTATTCAGAGTAAAGGGAGATAGTGTAGACATTTATCCGGCCTATTCAGATACTGCCTTAAGGGTAATATTCTTTGGAGATGATGTTGAAAGTATAGAACTGTTTGACCCGGTTACCGGCGCACATGTTCAGGATCTTGATGAGATTTCAGTATATCCGGCAAACATCTTTGTAACAACCAAAGAGAGGCAGAAGGAGGCTATTCACCTGATTCAGGATGACCTTCTAAAACAATACAACTTTCTGAACGAAATTGGGAAGTTTGTTGAGGCCAAAAGGCTTAAGCAGAGAGTTGAATACGATCTTGAGATGATTAAGGAGATTGGCTACTGCTCCGGAATTGAAAACTATTCGAGATACTTTGACGGAAGAACTCCCGGCACCAGACCATTTTGTCTGATGGACTATTTTCCAAAAGACTTCATAACTTTTATAGATGAAAGCCACGTAACCATACCACAGATAAGGGCAATGTACGGAGGGGACAGGGCAAGAAAGGAGACACTCATTGAGTATGGGTTCCGCCTTCCTGCCGCTGCAGACAACAGACCTCTGAAGTTTGATGAGTTTGAAGCAGTAAGCGGACAAAAGGTGTTTGTCTCTGCCACACCTGCCGACTATGAACTTATGGTCTCAGAGGGGCTGGTAGTTGAACAGGTTGTAAGGCCTACAGGTCTTCTTGACCCTCCAATAGAGGTGAGGCCAACAAAGAATCAGATTGATGACCTGCTTGAAGAGATACGAATAAGGGTAGATAAGGATGAACGTGTACTTGTTACCACACTCACAAAGAAGATGGCAGAGGAGCTGGACAAGTATCTGTCAAGAATTGATATCAGAAGCAGATATATTCATTCAGATGTTGATACAATGGAGAGAATTGAAATTCTAGAAGATTTTCAGACCGGACGATTTGATGTTCTCATTGGAGTCAACCTTCTGAGGGAGGGGCTTGACCTTCCGCAGGTTTCACTGGTTGCAATTCTGGATGCAGACAAGGAGGGATTTCTCCGCTCCGAGAGGTCGCTTACACAGACAGCAGGCCGTGCAGCAAGAAATGTGGACGGAAGGGTCATTATGTATGCAGACAGAATTACCAATTCAATGCAGAGGACAATTGAGGAGACCGACAGACGAAGAATCAAACAGAAGGAGTATAATCTGGCTAACAACATAACTCCGCGTCAGGTTGCAAAACAGATTAGAAATGTACTGGGCAGACAGAGACTGGTTGAGGAGCCAAATCTTCCTTCAAACCCTCTGCTTGCAGATCCGGTAATGGCATATCTGAAGCCGGAAAAAATTGAGGAGGCGATAGCAGAAGCCAAACATGAAATGGAGGTAGCGGCAGCAGACCTTGATTTTCTGAGGGCGGCACGCTTCCGTGATGAGATGAACGCACTTAAGAAACTGCTTGAAAATAAAAAACGATGATTTCCGAAAAGCTTGACAAGATTTTCAGAAGCGTGCCGCCCGGGGAGAAGGAGCTGGTAGAAAACGCATATTCCATAGCTTGCCTTTCCCTTGCCCATCTTACAAGGGGAAACGGCAATCCGTTCATGGATCATGTGGTTGCGGTGGCAGAGATTGTTGCAACTGAGATGGGGCTCATGCCGCCTGCAGTAGCGGCAGTATTTCTCCATGAGGCATTCAGGCTCAATCCTGCTGCAATGGAAGAGCACAGGAAGGCTTTCGGGGAGGAGGTGCTGGTTATGGCCAGAAGTCTCAACCGTATCTCAGGCATCAAACCAAAAGATACAGGTCTGCAGGCAGAGAACTACAGAAAACTGATTGTTTCCTACTCGACAGACCCAAGGGTGAGTCTTATAAAACTTGCAGACAGACTTGAGGTGATGAGGAGTCTGGATAACTTTACCAAGACTAACCAGATCAAAAAGGCAACAGAGACACTTCTGCTCTATGCTCCTCTTGCGCACCAGCTTGGACTCTACAATATGAAAAGCGAGATGGAGGATCTCTCTTTTAAACATACAGACCCCGAACACTACAGGTTTATTACCAATAAGCTAAAGGCAGGAGAGCAGGACAGGAAAAGGATGACAGATTTGTTTGTCAAACCAATTGAGCTGGGACTTAAAAAAGCTCACATAAAATACAGACTTAAAAGCAGAACCAAAACAGCATACTCAATCTGGAAAAAAATCCAGAAGCAGCAGATTCCTTTCGAAAGTGTTGCAGATATTTTTGCAATAAGGATCATTCTGGATGCACCACCAGAAAAAGAGAAGGAGCTGTGCTGGAAAGCTTATTCAATTGTAACTGAAACATACAAACCAGATACAAAAAGGCTTCGGGACTGGATAACTGTTCCAAAGACAAATGGTTATGAGTCTTTACATACAACTGTAACAACACCTCAGAACTCAGTTATTGAAATTCAGATAAGAACAGAGAGAATGGATGAGGTTGCCGAAAGCGGCCATGCATCTCACTGGGCATACAAGGGGGTTAAACAGGTTCAGGGTCTCGACAACTGGCTGAGCGGAGTTAAAAAAATGCTTGAATCTCCGGAGAAGAGCGATGCCTCTGCTCTGGAGGGTTTTTCACTGGACGAAATCTTTGTCTTCACACCGGATGGTGACCTGAGAAGACTCTCCTCAGGTTCGAGCGTTCTGGACTTTGCATTTGACATTCATACCAATCTTGGGCTGAAATGTTTAGGAGCAAAGGTAAACGGAAAACCTTGTTCAATAAGGGAAAAGCTAAAGACCGGCGATGTGGTGGAAATCATAAGCCAGAAGAATCAGAAACCTTCACTGGACTGGCTTAACTTTGTTGTCTCAAGTAAAGCAAGAGCGAAGATAAGACAGAAGGTCAAAGAGGAGGAGAGCAAATCTGCAGATGCAGGCAGGGAACTGTTCGAAAGAAGGATGAATAACTGGAAGATGGAGAGCGATGACGAGACACTGTCATATCTTGTGAAACACTTTAAATGCAAAACAATTCCCGAGTTTTTTGCCTCCCTTGCCACATCACAGATTGACATTGCTGCAATTAAACCACTCATTACAGAGAGAGGGAAGGAGCAAAGTGAAACACAGAAAGAGCTGCCCCTGGTTTCTGAGCAAAAGATTCACAGCAGTGCGTCTCAATCCTCTTCAGATTATCTGATTATTGATGAGCGACTCAATAATATTGACTTCAAACTCTCCAAATGCTGTAATCCAATTATGGGAGACGAGGTGTTTGGATTTGTAACCATACGTGAGGGAATCAAGATTCACAGAATTGACTGCCCAAATGCTGCAAGACTTTTTGATAACTATCCCTACAGGGTTCAGAAGGCAAGATGGAGAGAGACTGTTACATCAAACAGTTTCCAGGCTGCGCTGAGGGTAAGCGCATATGAAGAGGGGGGGCTTGGTCAGCAGATAATGGAGATGATCTCATCACTTAACCTGCCAATGAGGCACTTTTCAATTTCGGCATCAAGGGGAACAGTCGAGGCAAAGCTGATTGTTCTTGTACCTAATAACCAGATGCTGGACAAATTAATGTTCAACCTTAAAAAAATTAAGGGAATCAAATCCGTAAGCAGAATTTCAAATGTCTGAAAACTATATAAATATTAAGGGCGCAAGGGTAAATAACCTTAAAAACCTGGATGTGAAAATTCCAAGGGATAAATTGGTTGTGATTTCAGGAATCTCCGGTTCAGGAAAATCGAGTCTGGCATTTGACACTGTTTTTGCCGAGGGGCAGAGGCGTTTTGTTGAGAGTTTGTCATCTTTTGCCCGCCAGTTTCTGGGGAGAATGTCCAAGCCGGATGTTGATGAGATTTCCGGCATTCCGCCTGCAATTGCAATTGAACAGAAGGTTAATACAAGAAATCCCCGGTCAACAGTTGGAACCACAACCGAGATCTACGACTATCTGAGGCTTCTCTATGCAAGGATAGGAAAAACATATTCTCCGGTAAGCGGTGAGGAGGTAAAACGCCATTCGGTTAATGATGTCGTTAAATATATTCTTTCGCTTCCGGTAAACTCCCCGGTTTACATATTGGTTCCCCTGAACCTGAGAATGGATGACACCCAGGTTGAAAAGTTGCTAAAGCTAAAGGAGGAGGGCTTTACCCGGCTCTTTTCGGACGGAGAGATTCTCAGAATTGATGATATACTTAAGAATACCACAGAGTTCTCAGCAGATGTTTCTCTTCTTGTAGACAGGGTTATGAGAGATGAGAGCGACGAACTCACACAGCGTCTGCAGGATTCACTGCATACAGCATTTTCAATAAGTGCTTCTGAGGGAGCCGAGCGTGGAGCAGTTCTGATTGGAAGCGGGAAAAAGGGTGATGAACCGCTTTACTTTTCAACTCTTTTTGAGGCCGATGGAATAACCTTTGAGGAGCCAACAGAGCTTCTGTTCAGTTTTAATAATCCTCTGGGAGCATGTCCTGAGTGCTCGGGCTATGGTAAAGTGCTTGGAATAGATGAAAATCTGGTAGTTCCGGACACATCTCTTTCTGTTTATCAGGAGGCTGTCGCCTGCTGGAGAGGCGATACCATGAAGGCTTTCAATGATAAACTGATAATGAACGCAGAGAAGTTTGGATTTCCTGTACATAAACCTTTCTATCAGCTTACATCTGAGCAAAAACTTCTGTTATGGACAGGCAACGAGTATTTCGAAGGACTCAACGATTTTTTCAAGATTCTGGATGAAAACAAATATAAGGTTCAGTACAGGATAATGAAGAGCCGTTATACCGGAAAGAGCGTCTGCCCTTCGTGCAGGGGGGCAAGGCTAAGAAAGGAGGCTCTCTATGTTAAGGTGGGTGGCAAGACTATCAATGACCTGCTGGAGATGAATATTGGCGACCTGAGGGCATTTATTGGAGAACTTAAGCTTGATGAATATGACAAGAAGGTTGCCGAAAGGGCCTTCAAAGAGCTTTCAGACAGACTTGACTACATCAATTCTGTTGGATTGTCCTACCTTACTCTCAACAGGCCGTCAAATACCTTGAGCGGAGGAGAGAGTCAGCGTATAAATCTGGTGAGTTCACTCGGCAGCAGCCTGGTTGGCTCCCTTTATGTACTCGACGAACCAAGTATCGGCCTTCACCCCAGAGATACCATGAGACTTATCTCAGTAATTAACCGCCTGAGGGATCTTGGAAATACAGTGCTAATTGTGGAGCATGATGAGGAGATAATTCTGTCGGCAGATCAGTTAATTGATATTGGACCACTGGCAGGTATTCACGGGGGAGAGCTGGTTTATCAGGGGAAGGCGAGCACAGAGGCAACTGAAGAGGAGTGCAATAAGAGCCTTACTCTTGCATTTCTGTCAGGCAGGCAGCAGATTGAACTGCCTTCGAGAAGACGGGACTGGAGCTGCAGCATTGAGGTAGTGGGAGCATATGAACATAATCTTCGCGAAATTGATGTCAAGTTTCCGCTGAGAGTTTTTACAGCAATTACCGGAGTCAGCGGCTCTGGAAAATCTACTCTTGTAAAGGATATTCTCTATCCGGCACTCTACAGGCGTATTCATCAGCTTGGGGATAAGCCGGGAGCCCACAAAGAGCTGAGGGGCGATCTGGATAAAATAACAGCGGTTGAGTATATTGATCAGAACCCGATTGGAAAATCGACAAGGTCAAATCCTGCAACTTATCTGAAAGTTTACGACGAGATAAGAAAGCTTTTTTCTGAACAGCCATATGCCAAGGCAAATGGTTACGGACACTCGCACTTCTCATTTAATATTGACGGAGGGCGTTGCCCGGAATGCCAGGGAGAGGGAGTCATCAAAATTGAAATGCAGTTCATGGCAGATGTCCAGATGGTTTGTGACTCTTGCCACGGAAAGAGATTCAAGGAGGATATTCTTGAGGTCCGTTATAAGGACTATAATATAAACGACGTACTTAACATGAGCGTAGAGGAGGCGATTAACTTTTTCTCAGCTCAGAAGGAGGCTACAGCCAGAAGGATTGCCGAAAAACTCGGCCCGCTTAAGGCCGTTGGTCTCTCTTATGTTCAGCTGGGACAGAGCAGCAGCAGTCTGAGCGGCGGAGAGAGTCAGAGGGTAAAACTGGCTTCGTTCCTGAGCAAGGAGAGCAGTTCAGGTTCAATCCTCTTTATCTTTGATGAGCCAACAACAGGACTTCACTTTTTTGATATCAGAAAACTGATGGATGCCTTTAACGAGCTTATTGCCAGGGGGCACACAATTGTTGTTGTTGAACACAATATGGATGTCGTTAAATGTGCAGACTGGATTATTGATCTTGGCCCCGATGCCGGAGATGCAGGCGGAGAGGTGGTATTTGCAGGTAAACCTGAAGATCTTGTTAATTTAAAGGGAAATCATACTGCAAGAGCTCTTGAAAAGAAATTAAGAGATAAGATATGAAAATAAAGGGTGTAATACTTTTTATACTGGCCGCGGCTTTTCTGAGCAATACCCTGTTTGCACAGCAGGAGCCGGTTGTGAGGTGGAGTTTTGCACCTCAGGTTGGAACAGATATTGGGGTTACACTACCTTATCCGATAAGTAAAATTGAGGGGAGTTTTAATCCCTACCCCGATATACTCCCTTCGCTTGGAGCAAGAACAACATTCAGATTCAGGGATGGGTGGACATTTGCTGCGGAGGTAACATACAAAACAGTGGCAATGACTGCAGACGCAAGGGTAGAGAATCAGAAAATGAGAGGGGGAGCCGACGGGTCAGACCAGTATTTCACAGGGACAGCGTTTATGGAGAGCTCTTTTACTCAGCTTGAGGTTCCGTTGTATCTCAAATATATGTTTGGCAAAAGCCGCAGTCACAGAGTACTGATAGGTGGCTACTATTCGTACATCCTCGATGCAAAATTTGTTTCGGAGGCCAGGAAAGGTTTTATTGGAGCTGCACCTGATAATGCAGATGACCTGATAACTCCTGATAATCCAAGGAGAATGGATTTCTCCGGAGATCTTTCCGGATGGGATATTGGAGTATTGGTTGGATATGAGCTTGGAATAAACTCAAAACTCAATATGGGTATAAGGGTTATGACCGGTGTTAAGGATATTTTCAGAAACGAGTCGCCCTTCGAAAACAGCATGATTCACCTCAGGGGAACTCTGGTTGTAAGTTACAATATTTTTGAAACAGGTAACAGATAGATTAATAGGAGAGGCTCATGTGGTAAATGTGATAGAACAGCAGCCTTGTTCTCTCTGCAAGCACCGGGTAGTTAATGAAGTAGTGATCGTCAGTGGTTTTGTATGTGTGCATGTGTATGCCTGAGGTCACCAAAACAGAAGGGATGCCTTTTTTTGAAAAAGTATACTGGTCGCTTGACCTGAAGAAAAGTTCTGCAAATGAAGGGCTCTTATAGAAAGAGTAATCAAGTTCAAATCCCGTTTCATAGAATCTGTTTGCAGCATCCAGTTTGGTTGTAATGAAATGCCTGTTTTTTCTCTCTCCCAAAACCAGCATGTATTTTTCGTTTTTGCCGGGAGGTGCGAAAGTTGTTCCTATTTGGTCAATGTTAATGTTGCACACAATTTTTCTGGCCGGAACAGGAAGTCGCTTGATAAACTCCTCTGAACCGGCAAGATTGTGCTCTTTTCCGTCAAGAAGAAGAAAAATTATATTCTTTTTTAAATTCACAGAGCTGGTTCTGAGTTTGGAGAAGAGGTTTGCAAGAGTCATTACCACAGTCACTCCTGAGGCATTGTCATCTGCACCATTGTATATGTTGCCGTTCATTTTGCCAAGGTGATCGTAATGTGCAGATACCACGATATACTCCTCTGAATAGCCGTTTGCCAGAATTACTCCTGCGATGTTTCTGCCGGTAAGAGAATCCATTTTGAAAGTCTGAACATAGCTGGAGTTATAGAACGGAATCAGATCCCATTTTTCAAACAGATTGTTTGCAAGGGCAATTGTCATAAGTGCTCCGTTGCCGTTTGAGGCACGTCCCTCCATTCTGTCATCTGCCAAAAAAGAGAGGAGTCCCTTCTGATACTCCTCGTCAAAAGATGATGCTATCCTTTTGAGTTCAGATGTCTGACCTCTGAGGGGAAGAGTGAAGAGCAGCAGCAATAATAAGAGAGGAGCGGAAGAGTACTTCATTTATAATTCGTTATATTTGTCAAAAATAAACTATTTAGAGATAACAATGCAAAAGAAAGGGCACAGAAGATCAAAATCTTCTCAAAAAAGTGTGAAATCCAGAATATTGCGTTTTCTGAAATTCTTATTTATTTATCTGCCCGTTTCATTTGTTCTGCTATCACTAACCATGATTTTTGCGCTCAAATGGATACCGGTTTATTATACTCCGCTTATGCTTGTAAGAACTGTCGAAAATATTGATGACAACTCTTTCAAAACTCATAAAACATGGCGTTCAATTGACAACATCTCCAAAAACATGTCAATGGCTGTAATGGCTTCAGAAGATACCCGTTTCCTCACCCATTGGGGTTTTGATATGGTTGAGATTGATAAAGCACTCTCTGCAAGCAAGAGGGGAAAAAAACTACGTGGAGCAAGCACAATCAGCCAGCAAACAGCAAAAAATGTATTTCTTTTTCCGTCCAGATCTTGGATAAGAAAGGGCTTTGAAGCATACTATACTCTTGGTATTGAGCTAATATGGGGCAAAGAGAGAATTATGGAGGTATACCTTAATGTTGCAGAGATGGGCAGAGGGATATATGGTGCCGAAGCTGCGGCACAGGAATTGTTTGGGAAACCTGCAGAGAAGCTCACAAGGCGCGAAAGCGCTCTTATTGCTGCAGCATTACCCAATCCTTTGAAGAGAAGGGCAAACTCGCCAACAGCATACCTGAGTTCCCGGGCATATTCAATAGAGCGAATGATGGGGATGATAGAGGTACCTGAGTGGCTTTCTGACAAAAAGCCTGTTAAAAAGAAAAAGTAAAAACTGATGAATCAAAGAATGAAAATCCGGACATTAACCTTGATAATTGCAGGGATTCTCTCTACAATTTCCCTGTTTGGACAGTATGACAAACAGCAATTCTTCTACAGGGGACGACAATTTCTGATTGAAGGTAAATATGTTCAGGCGATAGAAAATTTTAACATTCTTTCCCAGCTCGATACGACTCTCTATGATGCATATTTCTTCCGTGGAATTGCCAAATACAATCTGGGTGACTTTCTTGGTGCTCAGATAGATTTCGATAAAACACTCTCCATAAATCCGCTCTATACTCCAGCATACCACTACAGAGCTATTACTCTGAGCCGTACCGGAAAATACGACCTTGCACTCAAAGACCTTGAAGAGGCAGTCGATCTTCGGCCGGGATATACCGGACTATATTTTAGCAGGGGTGTTACCTATTTCCTCTCACAGCAGTTTGACAAGGCGGTACAGGACTTTAACCGTTTTCTCAGATTTGAGCCAAAGGTACCGGATGCATATCTTAACAGGGGAGCATCATACCTCTTCCTTGGTGATACATTAAAGGCACTTGGAGATTACAACACGGCAATCTCTCTGAACAGATTCGACCCGGAAGGCTATATCAGACGCTCAAGGATTCATGTGCTAAGAAATGACAACGAAAAGGCTATAGACGACCTCAACCACGCCATAAAGCTGGATTCAACAAACTCGTTTGCTCTGTTCAACAGAGCTCTTGTAAGGTACAATTCAAAAGACATAATGGGAGCACTTGGCGATCTGGAGAAGGTTCTCACATTTGACCCCGGGAATGCTCTTACATTATACAACAGGGCACTCATAAGGTCTCAGATAGGAGACTATAACAATGCGCTGGAGGATTATGACAGAGTTATCTCAATTAATCCAAACAACGTGCTTGCGTACTACAACAGGGCAGCTCTCTTTATGCAGCTTGGCAGAAACAGGGATGCCATGGATGACTATTCACAGGCAATTAATCTGTATCCCGATTTTGCCAATGCATACATCAACCACTATGAAATTGCCCAGAAGAAGATACGAGATTACAAATCGAGGGTTGGTGACACAACACTGGCCTCTGCGCTGGCAGATACCGCAAAGAAATTTGACCGTCTTCTTACACTGGATGCAGATTTTGCAAAAAAGGATTTCAGCAACGAATTGCTACAGTACAAAGATGTAGATATACGCCTTAAACCACTCTTCAAGTTCAGGGCAGCTCCGGAAGGAGAGATGCTTATGGCGCTTGAGAACCGCTATGAGGATAAAGAGATGCAGAATTTTATCTCCTCACTTCCTCTTCCTGTCAGGCTCACAGCCACTCAGCCTGCAATTGAGCCAAAACTTCTGCAGGAGATGAGGCAGCTTGTGGATGGTTTGATTAAGAACAGAACAGAGGGTAAAAGTCTCTTTGCAAAGGCACTCATAGAGTCGGGAGGGAAGCAGTTCAATACAGCCCTTGACAACTACAACAGAGCCATTGGGCTTGAGCCAGAACAGACATTCTACTATATTAACAGAGGAGCACTTCAGTCTGAAATGATTGATTTTATCTCTTCAATAGAGAGTAATGTTCAGGTGCTTACGCTTGACAACGCAGGAGCTACCAGGGCTAAGGTCCAGGACCAGACGACCAGAAGTTACGACTATACACCTGCAATTCACGACATGAAGAAGGCAGCAGGCCTCTCTCCAAAGTTCCCATACACATACTATAACCTCGGAAACCTGTACTGTATGTCAAATGACATTCCAGAGGCAATTGTCCAGTATACTAAAGCTATTGATCTCTATCCCGGATTCGGGGAGGCATATTATAACAGGGGTCTTGTTCTTATCTACCTGCGCGACAAGGAGAAGGGGTGTATCGACCTTAGCAAAGCAGGAGAGCTTGGCGTAAAGGATGCATATCCGGTAATCAAGAAATATTGCGTTAAGGAGCAGCCTTAAGAGGTTACTTTCTAAGACGGTTAACCGATCTTACCATCGCTTCGTCTCTTGCGATATATCTGAAGGCGAGCCATGTAAGAATTGCGGCTATTGCAGGAAAAACAGCTGTTGTTGTAAAAGCAGATCCCTCCGGACGGGTAACAAACAGGTAGATAATCCATGCCTGGTAAGCAACAAGTATTATCATATTAAAGATTGAGAGTCTTATCTGAATCATCCTCTTTCTGTAAAGGAAAATTGTAACAAAAGAAATCAAAGTGGTAATTATATTGAATACCAGAAGAGGGTAGACTGCGGTGTATTTAACTGTCTCAACCGGAGATTTTGCCATAACGGCAAAGAAAAGTATTGTCAGCAATGTTGTGGATGCAAGAAGGAAAAGAGTCTGAATTCGTTGTAGCATAGCTCTGATTTTTTTACAAAAGTATAAAATAAACCTTATTTTTGTTGTTTAAACAATTCAATTATGAGTCAAATTCCATCATCAGAACTGATTATCAATAGTGACGGTTCTATATTTCACCTGCATATCAGACCCGAGGAGCTGGCAGATACTGTTATATTAGTGGGGGACCCGGGCAGAGTGGAACTAGTGGCTTCTTTTTTCGACAGCCGCGAATTTGTGCGCTCTTCAAGAGAATTTGTTACAATCACAGGAAGTTACAAAGGCAAGAGATTGACTGTCCTTTCTACCGGAATTGGAACAGACAATATCGACATAGTAGTTAATGAACTTGATGCGCTTGCAAACATAGATTTTAAAACCCGTGAGCCAAAGGCTGAGCACAAGACCCTGCGTCTTCTGAGAATTGGAACCTCAGGTGCGATTCAGCCTGATATTCCTCTGGGATCTTTTGTTTTATCTCATATTTCTGTTGGTTGCGATGGTCTCCTCAACTGGTACGCAAACAGAGATTCAATTTCTCTGCTTGACATGGAGAGGGCATTTACAGAGCACACAAACTGGCCGGATAACCTCCCTGCACCATATTTTGCAAAAGCCTCTGATTATATGATCTCCTTATTCAGTGATGTTACCGTTAAGGGAGTTACGATCTCTGCATCCGGATTCTACGGCCCTCAGGGACGCGTTCTGAGATTGCCACTTGCGATGCCCAACATGGTGCATCAGTTTGAAACCTTCAGCTATAAAGGAGACAGAATTACCAATTTTGAGATGGAGGGCTCTGCAATTGCCGGTCTCTCTGCTCTGCTTGGACATGAGGCTGCAACAGTTTGCTGCATTATTGCAAACAGACACCTGCACGAAAGTCAGCCTGACTACAAGCCATATATCAATAAACTTGTTCAGCTTTCACTTGAGAGGCTAACGCAATGAAAACAGATCCAAACCTAAAATCTTTATTGTCGCTTATGGACGATCCCGACTCAATGATCAGGGATGCCGTTCAGAAGAGATTACTGGATATGGGGGAGGATGCGTTTACAGAAATGGAGAATTTGCTGCCTGAATTTGCAGGCAGAATTGATCCCGGTTACTACATTTCCTACATCAATAACCTCAGGAGAGAGCATGTTTATGCAAAGCTTTCAGACTTCTCCTCAAGTCCTGATCCTCTCCTGATTGACGGTTTGTTACTGGTCTCACAGGCTCTTGATCCATTAATGGATAAGCAGTATTATAAAGATCTTGTACAGGAGATGTCGGACGAAATGCTTCTGGAACTAAGCGACAACAGGACTGCAATTGAAAACCTCGAAATATTCAATTATATATTTTTCCGCAGATTTGGGTTTAAACATGTAGATGAAAGTGTAACTCATCCGGAGAATGCAATTATCACAAATGTAATTTCATCAAAGAGAGGCAATATCTTCACAATACCTCTCTGCTACTTTCTGCTTGCCAGATATGCCGGACTGCCGGTCTATCCACTGATTGTAGCCAAGTCGTTTACTCCCGCCTATATTGATAATAACGACAACATACTTTTCTACATCAATATTTACAAAGAGGGTGTTATTTTCTCAGGCGACCAGCTTAAGAAGAATCTCCCCCTGCAGGATGGAAGTGACCCGTTTAAACTGGCAAGAATTGGAACAGATAAGGCGCTTGTTTCAATTTATGCAGAGCATTTGAGCTATCTCTTTGGAGCTGTAAAAGACGATGAAAATCAGAAGACGATGCAAAGGGTGCTGGAGTGCTTTGGGGAGGAGAGGTATATAAACTGAAACCTCCATAATCTGGATTGATTACAGAGGCGATTCATAGTTTAGTCTTAGGTTAAGTAACGGATTACTCATAACAAATATAAGGATTATTTTGAATACAAATCTATTTATAGCAAAAACTTTATGGTCCGGAGGAGCAAAAAAACACCCCGGAGGGAGGAATTCTTTCATAGCCGGAATTTCGGTTGCTGTAAGTATGATTGTAATGATAGTAGCAATAGCTGTATCAGATGGATTTAAAACAGAGATAAGGGAGAAGGCCGCAGGCTTTTCAGGTACCATAATTCTCAGTGCTCCAGGCATTGAGGTGGTCAACAGCAAGTATCCGGTTGACGGAAATCTCTCTTACAGGGATAAAATATCCTCTCTTGAAGGAGTTACAGGGGTACAGAATTATGCATATTCTTCCGGCATCATGAAATTTGGTGATGAGATTCAGGGAATAGTGCTCAAAGGTGTAGATGAGACATATAACTGGGATTTTTTTAAAAAATCGCTGAGAGAGGGGAGAATACCAGATTATGCCGATTCTCTTTCCGGAAAGAGTATACTGATTTCTTCCAGACTCTCTTCAATGCTGGGTATTGAATGCGGAGAGAAAGTTCAGGTTTATTTTGTGGGGGAGAGCGTAAAGGCAAGAGCATATATGGTTGCAGGTATTTACGATGCTCAGCTGGAAGAGATTGATAAGGCACTTGTAGTTGCAAACATAGACGAAGTTACCAGATTGAACGGATGGATGCCTGGCGAGGTGAGCGGAATAGAGATTATGACTGAGGATTTTGGAAATACCCGTGAACTTGCAGCCCAAATAGAAACAATCATTGAAGAGAATCAGAATGATGAGGAGAGCGATATAGCAGTTACCACAGTAGAGGAGCTGTATCCACATTTATTCGACTGGCTTACTCTTCTTGATTTCAATGTACTTATAGTTTTGATACTGATGGTGATTGTTGCAGGATTCAACATGATATCGGGACTTCTAATTATCCTGTTCGAAAAAATTTCAATGATTGGCCTTCTAAAATCGCTGGGTATGAGAGATGCATCAATTCACAGGATCTTTCTTTACAGGGCCATGATGATTGTTCTAAGAGGAATTGCCGCCGGCAATATTATTGCCCTGATTCTGCTCACGCTGCAACATCAGTATGGGTTTATTACCCTCGATCCAGCCAACTATTTTGTAACCCAGGTCCCTGTGCATATTGACTGGTTAAAACTGGCAATTCTTAATATTGCCTCGGCTGTTATGATTACCCTGATTCTCTACATCCCTTCTGTATTCATTGCGGGAGTGGAGCCGGACAAGAGCCTGAGAGTACAGTAACCCCTCTATTTTTTTACAAAGTTCGAATAGGTGATATACCTGTCGTAAACCTCATCAACAAACTTGAGAGTTTCGGTTCCCTTGAATGATCCGAGCTTGAGTACTCCCGGAGGAATGTTCTCTCGTTTGCGCATTTGAGGAATGAGCTCTTTAAGAGCATTCCAGTCGTTAGGGTCAGTTCCGTTATGTCTTGCAAGGCTTCGCATATCAATAACCCTTCCCTCGCCGGCATTATACGCTGCCAGAACAATCTTAATTCTGTTAACAGAGTCAATCCCTGGATCGTCAAACATTTTCTGAAGCCTTTTAATCAGAAGCGTTCCCGCCTTAATATTCTGTTCCGGATCAAATACATTGTCAATGTTAAATTGTCTTGCTGTTGCAGCCCTCACCTGCATTAAACCATGTGCTCCGCGGCTTGAGCTGACATTCATTGAGAATTTACTCTCCTGATATATGAGCGAAGCAAGAAGTCTCCAGTCCCAGCCTATGGTTTTTGAGTACTTTTTAATGAGATCGTCATAAGGAGACAAAACAGATGTACTGGCAGACAGAGAGAATGGAATCCCCCTGTATCTTTTGTAATATCTCGTGATAAGTGCTCCGTAATCCTTTGATTGTTTAAAAAAGGTGATCCAGTAATTCAGCTGCTGAAGAAGATTGAAGTCCTCCCTTCTTACAACCCATACCTGTTCTCCCTCATTTATTGCAACACTGGAGATTACATTGCCCGAAAGTTCATCGGGAATGACCTCTTTATCTGCGTCAATTACCAGGATATCAACAGTTCCTGAGATAAGTTCATCCCACTTATTACTGTCTGTTTTTGGAAGAAGGTTAAGTTTGCACTTTTCATTTTTTGCAAACTTGTTGAGTATATCGTAGTGAAATCCAGATGGGTGTCCCTGTCTTATATACACACCGCCATCTATTGCAATTCTTACATCCAGGGTGTCTCCTTCAAGAAAATAGAGAGGAGAGGACTCTTTTCTGATTTTTGTACTACCTGCCAGAATTATAATAATCACCAGCCCAAACAGAGTCGCAAAGTATCTGATAGTCTTTATCATCTGCTTATTTTTACTGCTATTTTATGTAAAACGGCCAGTTAATTCCAAACTGGATCGCTGTGCGTGGAGCAGTATAATGGTATGCAGAGAAATAGTCGCCTGTTGGCCACCCCTGGGCGGCATTAAGGTATTTCACGAAAATGGCAGCCTTTTTCCACTGAATGTTGGCAAAAAGGTCAATGTATGGTGTGTTCCCAATCTCTCTTTCGTTCTGGACATGGAATTGTCCTGAGGCGGGATTATATGCGGGTGCATAATATTTCGTGTTATAGGTCATGTCTGCTCCAAGCTGAATTGACATTACATTCCTGACAACAACAAACTGAAAGAACCAGCGTGCATTTGCAGTCAGAAGCGGAAGAGGAAGTACAGATTTATTGGATGAGAGTTGCAGCAATCCACGGTTGTGGAAATGGAATTGCCACAGCCTGAAATTGAAGTTGAGCGAAGCTGCCATCACATTCAGGAGAGCGTTGTTCTGGCTTACAGCTCCGGTATTGTCGTAGTATATATAGTTGTCAATAAGTGAATATCCAAATGTAGCCCTGAGTTTGTAGGCAGGAATGTCAAGGTCGCCCTCAATTCTCGTTTCAGTGCTTCTGCCATAGTTATTGTCCCAGGCAAAGTGGTTCGAATAGTAGTATCTCTCCAGAGGTTCCGGCGTCTTGTTTTCAAGCCGGAATTTTGCCGTAAGGTGGATTCCCTCTCTTACCGGGTAAGCAGAAAACCTTGCTTTTGCATTTACAGAAAAATCCCCTGCATAGTAACCTGTAAGACCAATTTTTCCGAGCCCTTCCCACTGGAAATACTTTCTGAAAATTCCTGAAGCGCCAAAGTATGCATAGGTATTATTCAGCCTTTCATTAGATGCCTCTGCATCTGTAAACTCAGGACGGAATCTGTAATATGACATGTATTGATGTCCCAGACCACCTTCAAGTTTTGAAACTATTGCGTCATTTGCCCAGGGCTGAAGGCGAATAAAAAATCTGTTTTCGATTTTATTTAGCCTCACAGAGTCGCTGCTGGCAAGAGAATCTATATAGAATCTGTCGCCAAAATAGTTTCTGGCAATGGAATCTGTAAGAGATATGTTGTCTGTGTATTTGCGGTAATGAGTAGAGTATTCAAATGAGTGACCAATATAAGCTGTTGTACCTTCGCCAACCTTTGAGGTGTCTCTTTTTGAAAACCTGATGGGAATACTGTAAGACTGTGTTATAAAAATTGAGTTTCTCTTTAACCGGTTATAGGCATCCTTCAGAGTGTAGTTTACCTCCCTTGGATTGATGAGTGTATCAAGTATCTCAGTATCATAAGTAACTCCTCCGTTCTCTTCGCGTTTGATTGACTGGAATATGTATCCTGCATGCATTACATACTTTTTTCCAAGATAGTTTGAAGTAAACGAGAATGTCCTGTTGTCTGTGGACTCCTTGTTGAGTATTCCCTTACCACCCCATCTGTCGTAAAGAAGAGTTACATTAAGGGCAGGGGAGATGTTCTGGGTTGTAAGGACATGGATATTGCTCTCCTCCTTGGCTCTCTCTGCAAGGATTGTTCCCCTGTATGCAAGCTCAGTATGCGGAGTCTTTACATTATAGAAGGGGTGACTCTCTTTTGTGTAGCTGTATATGAGATATGGTGTGAAGGGTGTAAACTCCTCTGACTTTACCCGGTTGAAGAAGTTTCTGCTCTGGGCGGCAGAACCGGCAACCCCAAGGTATTCGGCACCAATATCGTTTTTTGTGAAAGGAAGAAAATGGAAATTGTAATCGTATGTTGTGTCCTGCTTAAGCATACCAGTAATGCTGTTGAGGTAGCTGTCATGGTTCCACAGGATAATTCTTTTGAACTTGAGGGAGTCAGGAATGATGTAAGTCTCAAGAAACATGGGCTTTGCATTGCTGATACTATCCTTTGCCGCCTCTATTGAGTCTCTCTGGGCCCTGGTGAGTTCTCTCCTTTGTGCATACGAGGTATTAAAGCAGAGCACTGCAGCCATGATGGTTGCAATGCCCGCAATAATCTTTATTCTGTTGTATCTGTGTTTGCTCATATAATATGCAAACATACAAAAAAATGGAATAAGGCTCTCTTTTGGCTAGATTCCTGCTACTCTCTCCTTGTATTTTGCAAGACACTCGTCAAGTCTGTCGTGAGCTGTATCGTCACCCGGAATGTTGTGGGAAGGGTGGATATACAGTTTAACTCCTCTATCTGCAAGTATTTCAGCAACAGTTGTTACCGTCATCCATACAAGTGTGATGAAGGCCATTGTAGATACAGGCCCAACCTTGTCATAATGGTTTTTGAGAGGGACGCTGGCATCTACAAGCGGAGCGCATGAGTCAACCACAATATCTGCCAGATCAAAGATGGTTTTTCCGCACGAGTGCCGTGTTTTCTTTCCAATTGACTCTTTGGCTGAACCAAATACCACAACCTTCATCCCAAGCTCTTTTGCCCTCAGGGCAACATCAATGTTTACATTGTTTATGCCTGTGTGCGAGAAGATCCACATTGTGTCCCTGCTGTCGAAGTTATAGGACTTCATTATTGCGTTTCCATATCCCTCGGCTCTCTCAAGGAAGAGAAACTGATGAACACCCATTTCGCCTGTGATTCGGGTAAAGAATGTAAGCGGAAGCTCAACAATTGGGTGAAAACCAACAAACCCTCCAATTCTGGGGTACATCTCCTCAACAGGGATTGTAGCGTGTCCGCAACCAAATGTGTGAACCCATCTGCCTGCCTCAATACTGTCTGCCATTACTGTGGCAGCCTTTTTAATGTTTTCGAGCTGAGTCTCTTCGATAGAGCTCATAACGGCTCTGGCATTTTTTAACCATTCAAGTGCTAACATAATTTAATTTTTTGAACGTATGTATTTTGTGTTTATGTAGAATATCACGGGAACTGCCAGTGAGATGACAGCAATGAGAAGAGTAAGCGATTTGAGCCCAAGAACACCAACCATCAGATTAATGAGAGTATTGCCAATAAGGGCAATTGTAAGAGCAAAGCTGAAAGCCGTTCCTGAAACCTCCCGGAATTTATCTCCAATAACTGAAAAGACAACAGGAAAAGTTGCGGCAGAACCCATACCGGTCATGAATGTTCCTGCAGAAACCCAGATTGTATCTGTTGCAGAACCAACTATTGTAATACCGGCAGCTGCCACAATCATACTAATTAAGAGAAGAGAGCTCTTTGAGAAAATTCTAAGCAGCAGGCCCAGTAAAATTCTGCCGGTTCCCATACCAAATACCATAAAGCTAAGAGCATAGAGGGCGCTTTCAGATGAGAACCCCTTTATTTGCTCAAGAAAACTTGGAATCCAGTTGCTGGCCAGCCCCTCTGCACCGCTTTGAAGAAAGAGGGTAAAAGCGAGAAGCAGCATTGCGGGTTCTTTTGCAAGAGCAACCATCTTTTTAACGGGGAAGCCCTGGTCGAACTTGCCCTCCGGGAACTTAACAAACATATAGTAGATAACTGAGCAGGCCATTATAATACCGGCCGCTGAGACAATGTGTGTGTAAGTATATATATGTTTAAGTGATGCAAAGATGAGCGGGATTGTAATAGCTCCCACAGTATAAAAAACTCCCAGTATACTCAGATTTGATGCTCTGGCCTTGTCTGACGAGGCATCTGAAACAAGAGCACTGGTAAGGCCGTTGAGGATACCGCCTCCAAAGCCTATGAAAAAAATGGCAATTCTTACAAGTGATACAGAAGGAGCAAAGGCCAGCAGCTGCATTCCAAACACTGCCGCAAGGGTAGCTGCAATAAGAAGCTTTTTATAGCCGTAACGATCTACCACAGGTCCGAATATGAACGACCCTAGCAACAGCCCGAGTGGCAGCAGACCTGCAATAGTTGAGGCTCCGGCCGTGTCAAGTGAAAATTTCTCAATGAGAGATGGCAGCACAGATCCCATCACCACCAGGGATACGCCAAAGAATACCATTCCCGAGAAACCGGCAGCCAGAACGGCAAAGTTTCCTTTATGTGAATTCATTATTATTTGTTGTTTAGGTTATTCATACAGCTTAAAATTGCAATTGAGCCGGCGCCGTAAAGCCCGGCATCATTGGGAAGTTCTGTGGCAACAAAGCGGCACTGTTTAATAGCGACAGGCTGAGCCCATTTCTGAGCCTCCCTGTATATGGCATCAATAAACTTTGTTGCAGGGCCAAATATACCTCCGCCAAAAATTACCATCTCAGGATTGAAGAGGCTTACCAGATTTGCGGCAGCCATTCCCCACATCTCAATTGCAGTATCCAGAATTTTTTTTGCAACAGGATCGCCTTTATCGTAAGCCTCAAATACATCCCTTGATGAGACCGATTCCGGCTCTAGCATCTGCAAAACTGAGACTCCGGATTTACCGGCTTTTGCAAGTTTTTTAAGTTCCAGTGCAGCCTGCATGGCAATTCCTGTTCCTGAAGCATGACTCTCGAAGCATCCGCAGGCATCCCACTCCTTTTTGTACATAGGTTTAAGAGCCATCCAACCGGTTGCACCCACAATATCCGATGCTCCGTGAAGAACCCTGCCGTCAATAAGAATTCCGGCTCCAATTCCTGTTCCTACTGAGACAAAAATTGCATTGTTGCACCCTTTTGCGGCACCCATGCTCACCTCTCCAAGGATGTAGGCTGTGCGGTCGCTCTCTACAGTTACTTTAGAATTTGGGATTTGAGCAGTAATTTCATCCCTCAGGGGATAGTTTTCCCACCCGGGGATATTTGGACACCATACATTACCTGTTTTAGAATATGCAATTCCAGGTACGCAGATACCTATACATTTCCGGACATCATCTTCCACACCTCCGTTCAGAAGCAGTGTTTTACAGATTTTTGCAATTTGTGCTCCCACCTCTCTGCCCTCTCTCCCCTCCAGCAGTACAGTTTCACGAATCAATACAGAATTGCTTTCATGAAAAAGGGCACCGGATATTTTCGTGCCCCCAAGGTCAATGCCCAGATAAATCATATTATAATAGAGTTACATTATTGCCCTCCAGCTTTTTGAGTGTTTCCAGATGTCCCTCTCTGCTAACATATCCCAGCGCATCTGTAATCAAAACAACTTTATATCCCGCTTTTACAAGATCTTTTACAGTTTCATTAATACAAAATTCGGTTGCTATTCCGCTAACATAAACCTCAGGAGACGACTCTTTTCCTGCCTCTCCAATAAACTCAAACAGGGTTTTGCCGTCAATTCTTATTCCCTCAAATCCGGAGTATTGCTCCTGAGAGGGATTTTCACCTTTGAGAAATACATTTTTATCGGAAGGTGAAGAGGATTCGTCATTTACACCTGTTGAGTATAATTCATGAATTGTTCCGCCTCTTGTTCCGGCAACACAGTGCGGAGGCCAGACGCCTCCCTTGTCAGAAAAGGAGCAGTGGTTGTCCGGATGGCGGTCGCATACATATGCAACCCTCATTGGGTTGTCGTTTATAAATTTGACAGAGTTAATTACAGCCTCGTTTGCATTGAGGCAGGCAAGTGATCCGTCAATAAAATCGTAAAGCATGTCAACAACAACGTGAACGGGGGTGGGGTTGTCAATTTTCATCGAAGTGCTTTATTTCGTTTATGAGTGATTCAATAAGTCTGTTCTTAAGGTCATAGAGGTCGTCAGAGATATCTGCCTTATAGTAGTGAGGGTTGATAATCCTGCGCTGTGTCTCATTAAAACCTTGCAGATTGCTAAGGTAGTAATTTCTTTTGTCGCGTATATCCTTCTCAGGAGAAATAATTATACCCTTTTTCATTACCTCTCTCTGCAGTGGTTTTGCCTGGTAGCACCCTGCATCAAAGGTTGTAACCTTTGTATCGTCATATTCATCTCTGATTGTAATTTGCTCCCCGGCCTGGATTTTTTTCTCCATAGTATCGCCGCGAAGACAAGTTACATCACCTTTGAACATTCCGTTAATGATTAGTCTGTAAGTAATCTGGAATCCGGGATTGATAGCCTTGCTTTTATCCTCAGATCTCTTAAGAACTCCTGTTCCCTCTATCTCCACAAGTTTGTATACATTTCCAAAACATGGATTGTGCTTGCTTGTGGCAATGGCATCGCCAACTCCGTATGCGTCAATTTTTGCCCCCTGTCTCTCAATTTCTGAGATTATGTATTCATCCAGTGCGTTGGTGGCAAATATCTTGCATTTTGTGAAGCCGGCTTCGTCAAGCATCTCTCTTGTCCTGATTGAGAGATATGTAAGGTCTCCGCTGTCAAGCCTTATACCGTAGCTGTTTGGATAGTTATCATCAACTCCGTTTTCGCGGAATGCCTTGATGGCATTTTTTACACCGCATCTGAGAGTGTCGTATGTGTCTACAAGCAGAATAAGAGGCTCTCCAAAATGAGTTGAGATGTATGTATTAAAGGCTTTAAGCTCCCCGGCAATTGTACATCCGAAAGCAGTAATAAAGCTATGGGCCATTGTGCCGGATACAGGAAGGTCAAAGATTGTTGCAGTCAGTACATTTGAGGTATTCAGACAACCACCAATAAAAGCGGCTTTTGCGCCGTAAGTAGCTGCCCACGGGCCGTGAGCCCTTCTTGAGCCAAACTCGCTTATTGGCTTTGTTGTACTTCTTGATACCCGTGAAGCTTTTGTGGCAATAGCCATCTGGTGGTTCATGATTGTAAGAAGGGGAGTCTCCAAAACCTGAGCCTCAATCAGCGGCCCCTCCACAATAATCACGGGCTGGGTTGGGAAGGCTATCTCTCCCTCTTCCATTGCATAGATATTTCCGGTAAATTTCATCTGAGCAAGAAACTTTCTGTACTCACGGTACTCCTCTCCGGGAAGGAATTTTTCGAAAAACTCCTCACTTTCACTGCCAAGCCCCGAAACCATTATTAAAGCCTCTCTTGTTCCGGAAACAACAGCCCAGTTGTTTTTATCCGGAGCGCTTCTGTAAAAGAGATTAAATATGGCCTTCTTGTTCTGCAAACCTTTGTCATAAAAAGATTTGCCCATTGTATACTGATATTTGTCCGAGCAGTAGGATATATTCATTATCGCATTGTATTTATTTCATGATGACCAGAAGTTCTTTCCACTCATCATTAAGAATCCTGTCCAGAATTACAAGTCTCTCCCTGTAACCGGTATTATCAATATCTGTCATCATTGCTTTGATAGTGAATTCAATAGCTTTTGCAATATTACCCATTCTGTGAAAACAGAGATTGTAGGACGAGCCTTTTATTGTATGAGCGGCAGAGCGAAGTTTGTCCAGAAGCACTGAATCAGGCACTCCGCCTGTTTTAAAGGCTTCTGCAGCATTAGTTATGTCTTCCAGGTATTCGGGGAGCTGAGACTTCATGCTGTCAAACAGGAGCTCTAAAACCTCCTCATCTCCGTCAACCTTATCAAGCAGCTCGGCTTTATCAAATCTTGTACCTTCAATTTCCTTTATGATCTCTTCCATATATCTATTTCTCTATTTTTCCAGACTGGCAGGTGAAAACAGTGACTCAGACTTTGAAGACCCAGCTTTAAAAGAGTCGGTTACAAGTACAGACTTTCTGCCGTTCTGTTCATTCTTCATCTCCATATGATAGTAAAACCATTTCCCGCCCGAAATGTTTCTGTAATCACCAATTATTTGAGTTTTGAGAGGCTTCCCCTTAAGGTCAAAATATTCAATTTTATAACACAAATAGTTCTCCTTGTCTATGTATGAAATCTTTTTGCTGAATCCGTTAGAGGATTTTACCTCCTGAGAAACAGGAATTGCCTCTATTTTATAACAGTTTTTCCCGTTAACGGTTTCTGAAGAGATAACGGAATATGTATAATCATCTACATTAGGCTTGCTCATATCTGCATTGGTAAACTCAGATCCCATGAAGTTTTTACCTTTTTCGTTGCTCACAACCCTTCTGCTTTTTTTCAGGGCAGGCATGTATATCCACATATCATCAGGGCGCTCATCGTAGTCGTAAATTAGAATAGATGTACCTCTAACATCTGCCGGCTCGGTGAATTTCATGAGCATCTTGGTCACATCTCCAAATTTCTTGCTGGCCATTGCTATCTTTCGGGTTCTTGAATTACCCTTAGCATCGATTATCTGAAGAGTGGTCTCCATCTCCATTGACCCAAGCTCAATTATGTTTGCAGATTTTGTACTTATCTCTTTTGCATCCTGTGCTAAAGAGTTAACCGAAGCTGTACAGAGCACAGCAGCGAACAGAACTGAAATGAGAGAGTATTTTTTCATGATTTACTTTTTTCTGTTTAGAAATGCTGGTTTAAAAATAATACAAATTGCCGGTATAAGCAAAAGGGCAGATACCAGACAAAAGAGGAGAGAGAGTATGATGAGCAGTGCAAATGACTTAATGAGCGGGAATGAGGAGAGGAAGAGGACTGAGAATCCAAGCATAACAGAGATTGCGTTTATGGTAATTCCCCTGCCGGTTGTTCGCAGAGCTGCACGCGCAGCAGATTCGTATGAGAGGCCCATGGATATTTCGCTCTTCATCCTCCAGAACATGTGTATGGTGAAGTCAACGCCCAGTCCCACAGAAATGGAAGAGAGCAGTGCTGTGACTATGTTGAGTTCAATGCCGCTCCATCCCATGAACCCAAATGTACAGAGCACAGCAAATACAAGCGGCAGCGACCCCAGAATACCTGCAGCAAGACTTCTGAAAATGATTGAAATAAGAATAAAAATCGCAACAAGGGCAAACAGAAGAGAGTAATACTGACCTGTAACTACAGATTCACTCATCTCTTTTTCTACAAGGGAGTACCCCCCTGTAACCGTGCGATTCGGGTCGCTGCCGGTAATCTCGTCAACAGCAGCAATAACCCTTTTTGTATCTTTCATCCCTTCTGCACTGTACTGAATTGTCATCGCTGCCTTTGTGTAGTCAAAATCGACAAATGATTCAAAGTCTGCAGGGTCGCCGTTCATTGAGTAGAGCTCAATGTATTGTGCTACGGCATCGCGGCTTTCAGGAATTTTGTTCCAAAGTGAGTCTGAAGGATCGTTAAGTGCAGTACTCATTTTTCTGATAATTGTAGCGATTGATGTCACGCTGCCAATTCCATCAACCTTCTCAAGCCTCTCTTCGTAATCAACCATTCTTTCAAGAAGTTCAGGATCTTTGATATCTCCCTCAAATACAAGAGTTATTACTTTGCTCCCTCCAAAAGAATTATCTGCAATTGCTATGCTCTTATTAAACGGATGGCTCGCCGGAAGAATCTCGTTAAAGTCAGATGCAACGCTGAATTTTATCAGTCCTGCAAATGAAATTAGAAAGAATGCAATAAATATATAAAGAGTTAGGGCCGGTTTATTAACCAGAAAATGGGACACCTTATCGAGAGAATGGGCAATTAATCCTTTGTTCTCACCCTCCTGATGGAAGTGGATCTTTCCCTTCTTCATTACAGAGAGCAGGGCCGGGATAAATGTAAGGCTGAGAAGCAGAGCAAGAGCTATCCCTATTGAGGAGACAATTCCCATCTGGCTTGCAGGAAGCAGAATGTGGGCAGCAAGGCCAAGTATTCCCACAATTGTTGTGAGCCCGCACAGAATTACAGGCTTTCTCAGGTAGAAGAGAGCCTCAGTAACAATATTGTCCATTGTATCGTTGGGATCCAGAGCGTTTAACTCCTGGTATTTGGCAATAAAATGGACACCATAGTTATTGGCTATTGCAATCATCATGATAGGAATGAGAATCCCCACAATGCTGAGTTCCCATCCCATAAGAGGGATAAGAGCCATGGAAACAATTATTGAAATGACAACAACTGTAAATGGTAAAAACATCCCCTTAACCTCCCTGAAAGAGATCCAGAAAAAAATGAGCATAAGCAGCAAACCAATTGGCAGCAGAATCATCACATCCCGTCCAATTTTTTCATTCGCCTCTTTTCTGAGGTAGGGCTGACCATTTATTAACACCGATTCATCCCCGGGGTATTTTGCAATCACCCCCTCAATAGCCTCCATAAGCTGATAATCGTCAAGACTCTTATCTGAATTGAGAATAATCATGGCATTTTTAAAATCCTCAGAGATGAGCATTTTATAAACCAAATCGTTCTCTTTTACAGCCTTTCGAATCTCCTCCCTCTCCTCATCACTCTGAGGATAGTAACCAACAGCAGGGTTAACCACCATAGAGCCATCCTCCGAGACAATGCTCCGGGCTGTGGTAAGTGACAGAACAGGGGCAAGTCCCCCCATATTTATGAATTCGTTGGTAAGGTTGTCAATTCTTTCGAGAGTAGAGGGTGCAAGAACATCTTCACAGCTAACCACCAGCAAAACCTGCTCCTTTGCGCCAAACAGCTCGCCAATCTTTTCATTGCTGATTCTTGAAGGAATGTCGTCGGGCAAATAACTCTCAAGATCCGGATTAATCTTGATTGTAAATAGCGGTATAAGGGCTGCAAGAGTTACAATTGTAGTTGCAATTATAATGGGCCATCTGTATTTAATAAGTTTTGTTCTGCTATCCATAGTCTTTAAGATGATAATGTTCGTTTTAGAATGATGCCTTTAGTTCAAGAAAAATTCCGTTCATAACCGGCCCCGAGTAGTCGAATATTGACTCTTCCGGCCCTGCCATATAGTGTCCCCCTATTGAAAGAGTAAGGTTGTCAGATGTTTTCCATGATACCTTTGGTCTCAGCAGGTATTCGCGGGATGTTATGTTGTAGTAACCGGTCATCTCTGCAGTTATGGTCTCATAAGCAAAGGTTTTGCGGATAGTCAGGGCTAAGGCGTGATTGCTTCTCTTCTGCTGATTAAAGATTTTCCGGTTGAACATGCGGCTTTGATAGTATACCATATCCTGCATATAGATGAGCATCCGGGTGGGGTCAGAAGGATTGTTTATTACCGGTTCGTGAATCTCCCTGAAGCCTGGTGTATATTTTCCAATATACTGCAGGATGGTGAGGTATCCGCCAAAATCCTTCTCTGCAGCAGCTACATATGAGAGCGCAGAGGCAGGCGTGTAGATGTAAACCTCTTCCCCTTTTGTAATATTCCAGGCGGCCTCTCCCCGGAAAATAAAGCTTCCGGCAGAGATGGCAAAGTCAGCTCCTATAGTTTGTTTTAGGTATGATGAGGATGTGTACAGAATTTCGGGCGCAGGCTCGGGAGCAGCCATATTTAACCCTATGCTTTTGATATCGAAGCCATGGTACGGGTCATAACCCCTGAAATAAGAGACAGAGAAGCCTGCGCCCGGCAATTCAAAATTGATTCTTCCCGCAAGCGTTGCATTTGCAAATTTTCTTTCAGGGATAGTCTCCTCTCCAAAGGTTGCGTATTCGCCCATATTAAACAGGTCGAATCTGTATGAAGAGGGCTTGTAAAAAGGGATTGCAATAAACTCCATATCAACAGCGGGAGAGATGCGATACTTTGCTCTTGCCATAAAGTTTGAGCGAATCTGATCATCTGTGTCGGAAGTAAGAAAGAAATAATCTTTGTGAGAGATGTTATCTGTTGGGCTGAAACCATCTGTGCGGCCCCATTTAACTATCTGATTCCCCACAGTAAAATCGAATTTGTCTGAAACATATCCTGCATACGCCTCTATTATATGCATCTGGTTGTAAAAACTGCCAAACTGTTGTCCGCCAAGAAACCATACCTCTGCATTGAGAATAGTGTGCTTCCCTGCGTACTTTCCCTTCAGGGCAAACTGGGCGAAAATGTTGCTGAAGTCGTAATTTTTGGAAAAACCCTGGAAGGAGCCGCGGACATATCCGCTCAGCTCAACCTTTGGTTTTTCACTTTCACCTTCATTTGTGAAAGTGCTGTCGCTCTCCTGTCCGTAAATAATTGCAGAAGAGAGCAGAGCTATTATCAAAAACAAACTTTTCATCATATTCAAATTTTGCTTTTGTAAAGATAGCAGATGGGAGCGGAGAATTTAAGTTCTGTATGTCCGGATTCAGGGAATTCATACATCTTTTTCCGAAAGCACCATTGTCCTGTACTCCATAGGGGTCATCCCCTCACTTTTCTTAAAGAAGGAGTAGAAAGATGAACGGCTTCCAAAGCCACACTCACTGCCCATTGCCTCTATTGAATATTTGCTGTGAGGATCTGCCAGCAGCTCTTTTGCTTCGAGTGTACGGTAAGAGTTAATCAGTTGGAAAAAGCTGCTGCCAAGCCTTTTGTTAATCACCTCTGTAAGCTGATACCTGGGGAAACCGGTTGCTTTGGAAAGCATCTCCATACTTAGCTGCGAGTTTCTGTATCCCTTCTGAACTTTCAGGAAGTTTTCGATTGCATCAGCAATCCTCTGTTCCTGTTCAGAGGCAATTTTCTGGCTGCTCACGACTCTCGCCTCCTCTGCTCTTTTTCCGGGGCCGAAAAACTTTCGGATTTCGCTCTGTCTTACACCATAGTATGTGATTACAAAAACAAGAATGAGCATAACCGAGTAGTTGAAATAGTGGGGCAGGGGATTATCGGCCTTAACAGTAACTACATATATTGATATTATTAACAGAAGAATCCAGTAAACTGTATAGAAGATTGATATGAAGAGAATCCAGCTTAGTTTATCAGCAGATTCAATGGTAGAAAGCTGGTTGCGCAGTTCCATCCTGTGTTTGTGAACCCTTAAAAGTGTGAGAGGTGAGTAGATTGCCCAAGATGCAAGATTTGCTCCGGCAAAAAGCAGTCTGAAGAGCAAGTCAGAATCGGACTCAAGGAACAGATGAGGATTGAAACCTGTTCCGGAAATGTGAGAGAAAATCTCGAAAAAGAGAAACGGAATCAGGTGGAGAAGATGAAGCGGCTTTAGCCTGAATCCATCTGTTGTAAGCGATATTACATAAAGAAAAATTGCCGGATTAAAGAGCAGAAAAGAGCTGGTGAGAAGTGGCGCAGAGTATACCTTCAGGTCAATTCCGAATGAGAGAAAAACAACTGAGAGGAGACACAGCCACACAGACAATATCCTGTCCGGAGTTGAGGCCGAATGTTTTGTCACTACCAGAACTGCCCCGAACAGACTTTGAGCCAGTCCAATCCAGGCAATGGTTTCCATTATAAAAACATGTCAATCAATATATATGCCGCTCCGCCCGCCAGATAACCTGCCATTGCTATGAGCGTGATATTTTTTAAATACCAGCTAAAGCTGATTCTCTCTATACCCATCACTACAACACCTGCAGCAGAGCCAATTATGAGCATACTGCCACCCACACCCGCGCAATATGCAAGGAAGAGCCAGAAGTTGCCGTCCATTACAAAGTTCTGCAGGAACAGAGGGTCTGCAGATGCCGCAATTGATGCTGCATCTGCAAGGGGATACATACCCATTGCAACTGCAACAAGAGGAACGTTGTCCACAATTGCAGAGAGTCCGCCAATAATGAGGTTTATCAGGTATACATTATGAACTTCCCTGTTCAGAAAATCTCCGAGAGAATTTAGAATGCCTGTTCCCTGAAGCGCGTTTACTGCAAGCAGAATTCCCAGGAAGAAGAGTATGGTGGCGGTGTCGATTCTTTTAAGAACCCTCGTCACCCTGTGCTTCATATCTTCATTGCTTTTGTTTTTCGCATAGATGAGTTCTGTGTAAATCCACAGAATACTCAATCCGATAAGAACTCCCACGAATGGAGGAAGGTGAGTCAGATACTTGAAAACAGGAACGAATACAAGTGCAGCAACTCCCATGATAAAGAGAATGAATCTCTCTTTCTCGCTCAGAATATTAGCAATATGATTTGCAGCAAGATGCTTTGAACTTCCTGTAATTTTTCCTTTTATCATTCTTGATGCCAGAGCTAACGGAACAAGCATAGAAATTAAGCTTGGGATGAACAGTGCAGAGATTGTTGGCCAGCTGCTTATTTTCCCCTTTATCCAAAGCATAATAGTGGTTACGTCACCTATAGGAGAGAAAGCTCCTCCGCTGTTTGCCGCAATAATAATCATACTGCCGAAAATCCATCTCTCCTTGTAGTTTGGAATGATCTTGCGAAGCATCATAACCATCACAATGGATGTGGTAAGGTTGTCCAGAATTGCAGACATGAAGAATGTGATGAAAGCTATTACCACAAGCAAAGTTTTTTTGTTCTTGGTGGTAATCCTGTTTGTGATAATGTAAAAGCCTCCGTGCACATCTACCAGCTCGACAATTGTCATTGCACCAATAAGGAAAAAGAGAGTTCCTGAAATCTCCCCAAGGTTTTCAATTATTTGGTAGTTAACTATATAGCTGCGACACTGTTCTATTAGCGGGAGATGGGCAAGGTTTGGATTTTCAAGAATATATTCGTGAAAATGCATTGGGAAAATCTCCGGAACAGAGAGGGGTGAGAGTAATGTATATAGAACCCACAGAACTCCGCCTGTTAAAAGGGCAATTGCTGCCTTATCAATTCCAACCTTGTGTTCAAGGGCTATAAATGCATAGCCTACAATGAACAAAACTACCATTATTTCCACTCAGTAAGTTTTAGTGCGATTAGGGCTGCGAAGTTACAACATAAAAGTTAAAATCCGTAAGCAGCCTTGCGCATTTCTTCTGCATTTTTAAAGGGTTTCGAAGGGTTCAGATACTGTTCCAAAAACTGGTATATAGTAAAACGAATATCAGTAGCCTCCTTAGTGTCAATTCTGTCGAAGCCGTGTCCTCCGGGAGAGTTGTCAAACACTTTATACTGAAAACTTTTTTTGTGAGTTTTCAAAGAATCAATCATAAGCAAAACTTCTTCAACATAGACATCATTGTCATTTGTGTTTGTGTGAATGAGCAGGGGTCTTTTCAAATCTTTAGCATAAGTGGACGGCGAGCGTCTTTTGTACTCTGCCGGATTCTCTTTTATTGATTCACCTATGTGATGTTTTGCAGTAAAGTAGTCACTGTAGCTTTTGTCGTGAGATGCAAGCCTGTTTGCAAGGTCACTTACAGGTACACCTGCAAAGGCACATTTAAACATATCAGGATATCTGAGGATATTCATCAGAGAGATCATTCCCCCATGACTCCAGCCGATAATTCCAACACTCTCCCTGTCCACAAAAGAGTAGTTCTGCAGCATATAGTCGCGGCTCACCATTACATCTTCATTCTCCAGTCCGCCGTAATCTATGTTCTCGTATGTGTCTCTTCCATAGCCGGTACTTCCCCTGTACTCTGCAGATACCACTACATATCCCTGCGAGATAAGTTCTCTTACAATGTGTGCATAATAGGTAGAAAAATCTGCATGAATCCCGCTGTGAGGCAGAACAATAAGCGGATATTTCTTGGATGTGTTAATATCCTTTGGTATGAATACATATGTATAGAACTGAAGAGGGTTTCCTGCAAAGCGGTCACCTGCCTTTTTGGGCTTCCACCTTGGAGGTCCGGCAAGTCTTACCTTGTCCACAAAGGCAATATCTCCAAGCATCTCCCTCCACATCAAGTCATCCACCTTTTTAATAATCATGTCATGGGTATGACCAAATCCATCAAGTTGCCTTTTAAGAGATGCAATCTCCTTCAGAAGGAGAGAATCAGGTGAATTTTGCCTGCTGTTTTCCTGAGCAGAGAGAGATACCCCCAGAAAAACAATCAGCAGAGTTATAACGGCTCTTTTCATATTGAGTTGAGTTTAGTTTAGTTTTATTCCTTATTGTAAACACGTGCAGAACTCTGCCAGAGTTTTTACGAACTCGTTGATATATTGCACCTTATATTTAATAAGAATTTTTCTTAAGCTTTAAAATATTTGCTAATTACTTGTTATTCTGAATTTTTGTAAAAACTCTGGCAGAGTTCAATCGTAGTTTAGTGACAGTAAATTGGCTCGACCTTCAGGAACATACTTAAGCAGAGCTCCCACAATTTCACAGGAGTCCAGCAGTGAGCAATCCCCGCAGGTGTTGTATCCTTTGGATTTCACACACTTTCTGATTTCACATTCAAAACAGTGGGCGAACTTGACACCATCTGCGCGGCAACCAGTGCAGTTAATAGTTTCGGCAGTTATATCTGCAGAGTTATACATCTCCCTCCACTTCGAGGCGGTCTGCTCACGGAGTGCATTGTCGTTGTTGATAGTTGCAGTTCTTGCGTCACAGGTGGCGCAATCGATTCCGCAGCAGGCGATTATTTTATTCATTATGTAGTATTATTTTTTCTTAATTACCTTAAATGTAAAGGTATACATTATTGTTTTGAAAAAAATAACTTTTTATCTTTGAGATGAAGAAATAAACAACAAGCTATGAAAAAAATTATCATTTTCTTATTATTGCTCATTCCGTTAGCAGGGATAGCTCAAAGTTATGTTTTTCCTCCTGAAATTAAGTTTAAAGAGATGCCGGGGCTTGATAGTGTAAAGGTCTCTGTTGTTTTTCAGGATAACAGAACCTATACAAGAAAACTGAATGAGAGATGTACAAAAGAAGAGCTGTTTCAAATCTTTGCCGGCTACATTCAAAAGTCTCTTCCGGGTATCAGCCTTACGGTACTGGAAGAAGAGAAGTATAACGATGAACCTCAGTCAGGTGTGGTTACATTAAAAATTAACCTCTTAAAATATGAATCTGTTCTAATGAATACTGTTTATATAGCTCCCACAAAGTATAAAGTTGTTCTGACGGATAAAAGAGGTGAACCAAAAGAATTCACTGAAACAATAACCATTGAGGCCAGACAGATGAATACATTGGGGCACAAGAGCGGTCAGATTGCTGCTAATACCAGTTTCAGGAAGGCTCTGGAGAAGCTTATTTCAATGTTCGACAAACTTCAGTAACCACGATATATACTTCTCTTTTGCCTCAGGACTCATATTGCCATGCCCCCTGTTTTCATCTTCGGCAAAAGAGACATTTGAGCCAGCGCTTTTTAGATTGTCTGCAACTTCCTTCATCAATATGTACGGGCAATTCAGATCATCTTTAGAATGGTAAATAAACACAGGAATCTTGTAAAATGATTGCAAGTATTTTTTCTCTGAGAAGCTGATGCTGTTTTTCCTCACCATTCTGCTTGCCAGATCCGGATGTCCCGACAGGATTGCTATAGCAGAGTATCTGGAAGGATTTTCATAAAATGTTCGAAACACCCCATAACCACCCATAGAGAAACCACTTAAGACAACTCTTTGAGGGTCTATGCTGAATTCCCTTTCCACATCATCAATTGCTTCCTTAATATCCTGCTGGGACTCTTTTGAATAATAGCAATTTGATACTCCTCTTCCGTTTGGTGCAACAACAATAAATCCCTCCTTAATGAAATCAGATCTTTCAAGAACTCGGTCATCCTGACCGCTTCCATGTAAATATACAAGAAGAGGATATTTCCGGCTTTTATCATATCCTTCCGGAACATAGACGGAGTATGGCCGTATTGCACTGTCAATTTGTGAGGTATATGCTCTTCTGAAGGTACCTCTTATACCCGATAATGGATCGATACCAGATTGAAGCAGAGTGATACTTTGTTTTAGCTGAGCAATTGAAGAATTTAATTTTCCGCACGACTCATATGGTTTAAGTTTTTTCAGCTCAATCTCAGTTTCAGTAATTCTGAACTTAAGAGTTGAGAGTGTTCCATTGCTTACTTTGCCTTTTGCAGATTCCACACTCTTTAGTGCATCTTTTAAGTTAATCTCCTCAATAATGGTTATTCTGTGTAAACCAATTTCGCTTCCATTTTCTTTGATACGTACATAATAGTCTCCTGGAGATAAAACTATATTTCCATATGAGAGAGACCTCCTGAATTCTCCTTTTTGTATTTTGATGTCAAATGTTTTTATTGCCACGACTTTTTTTTCATCATCTTCAATAGTTAATGAAAAATGAGATCTTCCGCTCTTTTTGGCAAATCCTGCAATATCAGTTTTTAACTCATCTCCGTTCCTGTAATTATGTCTCTGTGGTAATGAGTATGTCTTGCCGGTTTGACCGGGATTTTCGAAACTGAGTTCAATATACTTCCGCCCGGATTGCTCGCTCTGCATTTTGTTATCAGGCACAATAAAATTGTAAATCTTGTCATATTCGTTCACTGCCTTAACAAAGCAGAGATTGAATCCAATCTTGTTTCCAAGCCATGGATGGTATGGTTTAATTATTCTCCATGGGATGAGAGTTTCAAAACATATTTTCCCCTCTTTTATAAATGTTTTGAATTTTACATCATCTCCCAGACTCCCCATCTTCAGGTCGACATTGTAGTACCAGCTCATCTTTCTGCTCCATCCATCCTTTGCAGAAAACCCCAGAACATAAAACTCATCTGTGTCGGCACCGTCATTTCTTGCCCTCCCTATTGTAAGATGAAATCCATCCCCGTTTTGATACCCCCTGTCTCTTAAAACAAGTGAATTACCGTCAGCCTCAATATAAACATAGAGGTACTCGGAATTATAGCCCAGAAAGTAAGCTGCATAGGCATTCTCTAATGATTCTGCTGTTTTTGAGACAGAGGGAAAATTTGTCAGTTTCCCGGGAGTGAATTTATCTCCCAGAAAATTTACCTTAAGCCCGGCAACTGGTGCCGATATTATTTCTGCCGCTTTTATGCCTGCAGATAACAGAATTGAGACAATAAGTAAAGTCAGTTTTGCCCGCCGGTTCATACTTTGATTTTTATTAATAACGATGAAAAAATCAAAGTGTTGCATGATATAGATGCAAACTCTTTATAATCAGTTTGGAATTTAGTTATAACTTTATTTAATAATAATTGTGACTTAAAAATGATGTTATGAAACAGATCAGATTAATTCTACTGTTTGCTTTTTTATCCTCTTTTGGGGTATAAGGTATCGCCACCTGAAATCACAATCTATTCATTAGCAAGTACAGCTTTAATGAAAAATGAACTTGCCAAGGCAAAATATTATTTTGAGCTTAATGTAAAGAATTACCCGAATAGCTTTAATGCATACGACTCCTACGGAGATTTTCTGTTAACCGTAAAAGAGGAGCAAAATGCTATTAAAATGTTCACTAAAGCTCTTTCAATTAAGGAGAATATAAATACAAGAAACAAATTAGTTAATCTTACCCGTAATATTCAAAAGAATTGAATTGAACTTCTCAGTTTCCTCCATTATTGGGCTGTGGGCAGAGTTTTCAAATGTGTAAAACTCTTTTACAGGTGCCTTCAGCTGATCAAAAAACTCTTTTGCAACAATGTATGGTGTCTGGTAGTCATACTTTCCCTGGAAAATATATACCGGAATCTGCATGCTGTCAATCTTTGAGGTAAGGTTGGTGTTTACCACATCAAGCCAGAGGTGTTCCAGAGAAAACATACTGCCGGACAAGAAGCTGAGTTTATCACTTAATGTGTACTCCTTTGCAGTCAGAATCAATTTAATAACCGGCCACATACTTGTCGATTCATGTGTTACTCCGCCACCATACTCAGATACATACATCCTCTCGTACATAACGAAATCAATCCACTCATCAATAGTTGCGAGAGAATCGGGGAAGGTCAATACCGACAGTTTTTCAATCGCCTTCTTATCATCTCTAATCTCTGCCTGCTCTTTCACCCATTCAAATGAAATCTGCTCTCCTCTGTACTGGTCACAAACCTGTCCAATACCAAAATATGCATGATAGAGTTCCGGATATTGCCATGAAGTAAGGATGCCTAGAAAAGAGCCCCATGAGTGTCCCATCAGGTATATCTTCTCCTGATTAAACCTCTTTGCAAGCATCTGGCTCAGCTCCCTTGTATCAGAAATCATCTGCGACACTGTCATTGTTTGAGGGTCAATCTCTTTAGAGTATGACTTGCCCGCCCCGCGCTGCTCCCAGTAAACCATCACAAAGTCATTCTCCAGATCTGGATTGGTTTTGTTAATAAAAGCAAACTCCGGACTTCCCGGCCCACCGTGGAGGAACAACATCACCGGTTTAGATGAATCTGCCCCGCGAATAATCAGATACTGTTCTGCTCCTCCAAGAGTTATCTTCTCAATTACTGAGATGCTGCCTGGAATGGTCAGGCCGGCAGAATCAAGCACGGGCTGCGCCTTTCCGGGACTTTTAATCCACCAGAAAGCTGTAACTATAAGCAGGATAACCAAAAGTGCTCCAGCAATACTGAGGAGAACTTTCCCAATTTTTTTCAATGTTTTATTCATAGTTTAGTCTGATATTCCCTGCATACTCTCCCTTATACTCAATTGCAAAAATCACCTTTGGGTTCATTGAATCAACCATTTCCTTAAACTTCACTGCATCATCAAAAGAGTAGGGGTGAGGAAAAGCATCCCGCAGGTTGATTGCAACCTTTGGATTGTTAGCATATTCTGCAAGCTTAGGCAGGTCTGAATCTGTCAATTCCCGGATAACGATATCGTCTTTTGATGCGATAATAATTCTATGCTGATTTTTCATTTTCTATCATTAATATTTTCCTCTCCCGGGAGAAGGAGTAGGTGCTGCTTTTCAGATTGCAAAGATGATAAAGCTGAAGGGCTTTTATCAAATATTTATCATTGAGTGCAGATTCACTACTGCTGCTTTCATTTCCTCCGTGTCCCGCCATGTCAGAAGATCCCATCTGCACAAGGCAATCTGCAAGTAGTTCGATGTTTTCGACATTCATTCCCTTTATCTGACTCAAATATTTATCTGTGTCAGCAGTATCCATTGGCAAAAAGGTGTCCATTTCAATTCCAAGTTCACTAAAGCCGATTCCCGGTTCCATCTCTTTATCTGTCTCGGTATCGGCCGCTGCATCAGCCTCAGCAAAAGCAGAGCCGGCCTTCCCCCCGAAAAGTTTCCGGCGGATAGCATTTAAAATCAAACCAATCTTCTCAATTTCCCTCAGGATGTAGTCTCGTTGTTCCATGACCATAAATCTACAAAGAAAAAGAATTGCCTCAGAGGTAAAGTGTCAAATAGTTATAAATCTGACGATTATAAAAATTTGTTAATTTTGATAATTAATTGTAACACAATGATTTGACACTTTACCTCTGAGGCGTAACTGTTAGTGTTCTTCTCTACGGAATAATGGTTAAAGTAACAGTGTATTCAGTAACAGTTACCGAATACCCGTCGTCTCTCCGGTCTGTGCCTGTAAAGGTCCAGCTTTTGGCAGATACGGGAGATGCTGCATAATCCTCCAGATCTTTTGTGCCTGGAAATTTGAGAATGTCATTCTCACGGTCAATCATAATTAGCGGGGCAATTTTTGTTTTATCTGCATGCCATTTTTTAAGTAAGCAGTCATATTGCTCTATGGTGGTAGAAGGCCATGGGGCATTTGTGTGGATAGCGAATTCCGGACCACCTGATATTGTAAGATGATAGCGTCGTTCGGTTGATATATCTCCTTCTTTCCATGGAGTGAGGGTGGCACTAATATTCAGGGAATATTTATCAAGTGTCGCATTCCCTTTGCTTCTTATGGTAGTCATAAGAGGCAGCTTGTCTTCGCAGTTCTTTGTTCTGGTGCGGAACTCCTCAGAAACTGAGACGTCCCCCGCTTCGCTTCCGTAAAAGAGCCAGCAGTTTGCAAATCCTGAACAGGTTTTTGCATTTTCATGGGACTTCTGTATGTACCATAATTTTGAACCCATAAATTCAATATTCAGTTGCGCAGAAATTCTTGTGATGTGTATAGTTTCAGATTTGTTTGGCTCTTCAGTAGTTGTTGTGGTTTTTCTGGTTATTGTGATGTTGCTTTTCCAGCCGGCATCGTATATCAGTGTCAGGGCACCTATCGGCTTTTCCCGGGCTGTGACTTTATATTTTGTGTAATTTACCTCTTTCCCTTCTGAATTCAGGTGGAAAGGAATAAATACCAGATAATTGGATCCGGTGTAGAGTTCTGCGTCTGCTGTAAAGGTAGAGTCTCCGGTAATTGTTGCATCGATATTCTTTCTCTCTGTTCCGTTGGATATAACAATCTGAATCTTTGTCACTTTGTCGGATTCACCAGCCGGATTGCTTATTGAGCCTCGTATTTTTGTTTTCTGTGTCTTAACAGTCTCTTCATTCGAATGAGATTCAATGTCCAGATTAAGAGTGTCTCTTAGCTCATAAAGACCGCGGTTACCCTCTGTCTCTCCTTTTACTGGAAACCAGTACTTCTTCCTAAGTACTTCCTTTTCAATTTTTGCTCTGCCGTCCTGAGTTGAGTGGACTCCAAAAGAGTAGACCTTGTTTTCATATCTCGCAGAAGCTGTCTCATATCCTGCCTTCTCAACCAGCTCTTTTGCCTTCACTCCCTTTTCATATTTGTCAGCTTTGAATCTAAGCTCTTTATAGCCCCCAATTTTCAAAGCCGGGTCCTCGTAAGGTTTGGAAAGAGCAGATCCACCCGGTGAGAACACAACATTTCCGTCAGGTTTCAGCCCGGAGATAAGCAACTCCGGTAGTTCGCCATTCTGAGAGTACATTGTCAGATTGAGGTAGGGGATATTGGCCGCAGTACTAAACACTTTGAGCGCAGCTGTCTTCCCGGTTGCATCCTGAATTCTTTCAACCCAGTATTGAACCTTGTCATTCGGATTTTTATATGTTACGATATTAACTCCGTCCGGGAATTCAAAATCTGCCATAAGCTCGGCTGTGCTGGGCTCTCCAAGGCTGATTCGTTTAACGACACAATGGGTGCCAAGGGTTTTTCCGCCTATCTGGTAGGCACTGTCCGGGATGTTTGAAAATTCTGTTCTGTAGACTCCTCCCGAAGGAATGCTTACCTGTGCCGCGCAATCAATTACGCTTAATAAATAGAGCCCCGCAGCCATGATCATGACCGGGACAAATTGCTTAAGAGAGATTCTTAGCATGATATTGTGATTTGATTTACACTAGATTGACGAAATTTAAGAAAAAAAGTAATTGCCTCAGAGGAAAAGTGTCAATTATTTGACACTTTTCCTCTGAGGCAAAAGCACTAACGCAGAAACTGTACGCACACAGTACACACAGAACTGCGCCGGGACTACACTATCAGACGCTCTTCCTTGCTATGTAAAATACATAACCGTAATAGTCACTGTACTTGTCGTACAGAACCTTCTCGTGGCGGAGGTTTGCGATGAGATCTTCGGCCATTTTATTACCCGGATACTTTAGCAGAAAATTCTTTTGAGCCTCAACCTGGGGCGCAAAGAAATTCTCCCTCCAGCAATATTCAGGCAGCATAAATGAAGCAAGCGGAACATACCCGGCCTTCTCCAGCTTTGAAATATGGTTGGGGATTGTATCAATCTGCGGATATGCATCCATCCAGAAATCCTCAATTTCCTCAGGCCTTTCCGCCTTAAACCATGCAGCCTCTGTAACTGCCAGGTATCCGCCGGGTTTAAGGTACTCCCGCCAAAGGCTGATTCCCTTTTCAAAGCCTATGTTATAAATAGCTCCCTCCGACCATATAAGGTCAAGTTCCTCCTTCTGAAACGGAAGGTCGTCCATTGAACCAACTATGCCCTTTACCCTGTCATGCAGGTTAAGTCGTTCAGCATTCCTGTTAAAGAGATTGATAAAAGCGGGAAAGAGATCTATGCCGGTGATGTGACCGGGCGTATTCTCTCCCAGAATCATTGTCTGGCCGCCTGTTCCGCAGCCAAGATCGGCAATTCTGGACTTGTCTGTAAGGTTGTCAATAAAGCTTAGAGCTTTTAGTGTTGCCCCGGGACTTCCGGGGCCCTGTCTCTCTACGTTTGAAAAATATTCGCAGATTAAATTGATATCGAATTCGTGAATTGAAGAGTTATCTTTACTCATGATGTTTAAAAATTTGGATATAAAAATTATTCAGACAAGATTTTGCCTGAGAATGAATAAAGGGATAACTGAAGAGAGCTGCTCCTCAGTTATTTACTTCACGGACTCCAAATTCGTTTTAAACATAGGCTGCAAATGTAAGGGATTTTTCAGTTCGTTGTCAAAAATTTTGAAATTTTTATTTCTGACAATGCTGGTAATCACACCTCCAGGTAGGCCCAGTTAAGCTGACTCATCTGCCTAATTTCTGATGCTCGATACAGTTTGTACATAATCTGATCAACTTCGTCCGTGTCTGAAGGGTTACTAGAGTTGCAGAGTTTGAAATTCTCCCGGCTCTCCTCAAGTCCGGCCAGGTCAAGAATTCTGTATTTCACATCTGAATATTTCAGATTAAGTAATCCATTTTCCCAGTTTCCGGCACCGCCGTTGTTCTCGATTTCCTGCTGCAGCCAAAGCATCTTTGCAATGAGTTCTCTGAGTATGTCGTAAGTTTCCATAATGCTGTGTTTTTAAATTATGGTACAAAGATGAGGTGTGAAATTGACAGGTTGTGACAATGGGGTTTTTTTGAATTCTTTTAAAAATGGCAGGTACATTTACACATGTCAGCCTAATTTACATTGTTCTATATATCAATGAAATACGATTTCTAAATCTTGATTTTTTAAAATTTTTGTTTTGCTATGTACTTATATTACAGTTAAATGTAATTTAGGCTGACATGTGTACTTTTCCGGTGATTTTTATTGATACCCGAGCGGCTGTAAGCTACAGATTATCGGGCTGAACTCTGTCAATCAATTAATTACAGCCGCACGGGTACTTGTCTGAAGCCTTATGAAACTGATTTATCGTCTGGGTCCTCAGGAATAAAATAGCTGGTATTCATATTCTCATTCATGTGGACTTTGCGGTTGTAGTTTACGCGGGAGTCGTGGTCTTTTTGGAACATCTTTTTGATGTCGGCCTCATTCTTTTCAAAAACGAGGGTGTTGGTGATTGAGAGTGAGAGGGCGATTTTCTCGACGTCGTGGTCTGTGCCAATGTAGGTGAAGGTCCAGTTTTTCAGCTTTAATTCATCTATCAGATTTTTTATATCAAAGGCGGAGTGTTCTCTTGAGGCGTTCTCTTCGCCGTCGGTGAGAATTGTTACCAGTACATTGTAGTTATTCTGCCCGGCAAGTGCGTTCCTGAGTTTGTTTATAGCAAATGCCATTGCGTCATAGAGGGGAGTGGGGGATTGTCAGGTTTTGACAATGGAATGGATTTCTTCAATTATTTCGGTCACCCTTTGTCTGTTAAGGCCGAACTTAACGCCTACTGCGATAATATCTTCTAATGCAGGGTCTCCGCTGTTATTTACAGTTGTAGTATGGAAACCGTTGAATCCGGTGCCTGGAAGCAAATCATAGGCAGGGGAGAGCCGCCACTCACCGTTAATGAGCTGGAATGAGAAGTTTTTGGCGTGGTCATCCCTGTTTTTAATTGCAACATTAAATACCATCTGTCTGAAAAGTGCATATACCTCTTCCATATTATTGGTAAGAATGTGACAAAGTTTCAGAAGATCACTGTAGTCAAGGCTTGGGATTCTGTAGTCGGCATTCAGCAGTCCTGCAGCACTTACTGTATGAACCTTTCCCTGCTGAGTTCTGTCAAATCGTTCGGTTCCAAAGAATTTACCTTCAAAAAGCCTGGTTTCAGGCATTCTTATCCCGCACCTCTTCGCAAGCAATGAATATTTGTATTCAATTTCACCAATATTCACCGGGTCTGATGCTGTTCTGAATTTTACAAGCCACTCTCTGCCGTCAATTTTAACAAAAACTTTCGGCCTTGCCCCACCTGACGATCCTCCGTACCTGTATAAAGAATTAAGGAAATCACCATTCAAGTCAGTTGTTAATATTTTGAGAGTATCATCAGCCATATTTTGAAGGCTAATTTCCTCTTCTGTTGTGGCGAAGCTGTTATCGGGTTTGTATTCAAGTGCGCCGCGGCCTGAGCATCCAACCAGTGTGAGCCGTTGAAGAACAGATAGTTTGTCGGGATTAATCCCTTTGTTTTTAAGGTACCTGTCAAGTATTAGACTTCCCCATCCGTCGGGCAGGCTGTCGTCAAATACACCAAAGCCACCATTAAACGGAGTCCGTTTAGCAATGAATACCTGATTTTTGAGAGGCAGGCCAAAAGGCGAAATTGATTTGCCGTACTGCAGATAATCGGGGTCGTACTCAAATGCGCAAAGTGAGTCAGAGGTAAGAGCTATCCGCCCGACCTTCATGTTATTCATGAATACATCTATGACCTTAATTTCATTCATTTCTGGATCCCCGTTTTCTTTTCTTTACATCGTAGACTTTTAAAATTTCGTCCAGACTCTTGTACGATTTTTTTGTAAAGAGGGCAGTGAATGAGTCTGTGTCATCAACTAAATAGGCGCATAATACCAGATTTTTGAGTGTGATTTCGCCTGTCTTTTCAAAGTTCCGGTATGCATCGTATCCCACTCCGGCCCTTTTTGCAAATGCTTTCTGGGTCAGGTTTAGTTCGAGTCTTCTCTCTCTGACTCTCTCTGCAATTCCTTTAAGAATTGAGTCCGGGCTTGAGTTTATAATTGTGTCTATATACATAATAAAGGCGTGAAAGAGGGGATTAGCAGGCTTATATACACAATTATAAAGGTAGTGATAATTATTGAATATTTGAATATGTATGGTTATATTTGACTTATTTTATAATTAATTCTAAAGCAGACATATTCTAATAGTTATGAAAAGAGGGGGCGTAATTTTTGATTTTAACGGAACACTTTTCTGGGACTCTGAATACCAGGAGATTTCGTGGGATAAATATCTGGAAAGATATAATTATTATGGAAACTATAAAATCGCTTGATTCACTGAGTTTTGAATCCTTATTTTTGGCTTTTAACAGAGCTTTTAGTGATTATGAAATTCAGATTAACCGGGAAGAGCTTAGCGTAATGTTAAGCCGGAGAGGTTTTGTTCCATCGCTCTCTTTTGGATTGTTTGAAGATGATAATTTAATTTCGTTTACAGTTAATGGAATTGGTGAGTTTAACGGAGAAAAAACTGCGTATGATACCGGCACCGGAACTTTAAAAGATTTTCGCGGCAAAGGATTAGCCTCAAAGATTTTTGAAGACTCTATTCCATTTCTTAAAGAAGCAGGCATTTCTCAGTATCTGCTGGAAGTGCTGCAGCACAATACAGGTGCCGTATCTGTGTATAAGAAACTTGGATTTACTGTAAGCCGGGAATTTAACTACTTTACTCAGCTTTGCTCCTCAGTGAAAATTCCTGAAAAAAATATGGCTTCGGAATACAGAATTGGTGAATTAAGTCTGGAGAGGAGAAGAGAATTTGAACACTTTTGCGACTTTCTCCCATCATGGCAAAATGGTTTTGAGGCTATTCTGCGAAGAGATAAAGATTTCAAAGTACTGGGTGCATTCAAAGGCCAGGAGATAGTTGGATACTGTATATTTGAGCCCGTCTCAGGTGATGTGACTCAGATTGCAGTAGAGAGAAAACACAGAAGGAGGGGGATTGCATCAGCTTTGCTTTCAGAAGCATTAAAATCAAACAGGCACAATTCTGTAAAAGTTATTAATACAGAAATGTCTTGTGAAAGCTTAACCTTATTCCTTAATTCGTGCGGCATTCCTTTGAAGGGTAAGCAATTTGAAATGATAAAGAAATTATAAGCTGTACTTATATTTGCTGCGAAATTACCTGAACAGATTTTTCAGATCCATCTGTTCATGCAGAATTCTGATAATTTCAATATCACTGGTTTCTAAAATTCGGTAAAAAATTATGTGTCTGCCTGTCCTGATTCCATACATATGTTCAGATACTATTGAATAATCTTTTCCTAATTTTGGGTTTACTGCGATTTCCCTGCAAGTCTCAATAATCAGGTTGTAGTATACATCGGCCTGATTATCAGACCATATATTTACAGTGTAATCCCATATTTGTGACAAGTCTTCAACGGCTTTTTTTGAAAAACAAAACCTGGCCATGTTTACAGTTTTTTAGCTTTTAATTTTGCTAAATGAGACTGAGGGTCGAAATCTGTAGCAATTCCGCTGTCAATTCCTTCATTCAAAGCTGCTTTCAATGATATATACCGGTTTTCATCCTCTTCTAATAGCCTAAGACCAGCCCTTACAACTTCACTTGCATTTTTATATCTGCCTTCAGATATTCTGTCTTGAATAAAACTATCAAAATGCTCACCTAATAAAATTGATGTATTTCTATTCATAATTCAAAAGTTTTTCAAATATACCAATAATTGGTATATATTCAATCTTTTTTATTAAACGACAGTTATCAAGCATTATAATTTTATAAACAGTTCAAGCCGGCCTCCCAGTCCCTGTTCAACTATCTTTTGGAGTGTTGACAGCCTAACCTCTTTTACATCGTTTTCAATCTTTGATATATATCCTTTGTTGGTGCCGCATTTTGCAGCAAGCTCTTCCTGTGTCATTCCTTTTTCGATTCGGGCACTTTGGATAAGAAATCCAAGTTTGAATGACTCGTATCCTTTTTCAAATTTAATTCGTTTTACTGTACCTTCATTGCCGTAGTGTTCATCTATGAACTGGTCAAGTGTTTTTGTATTATTTTTCATTGAATTAGTTGCTTGTTTGCAAATTTATGTAAAGTTGTCCATACGGACAACATTTTTAATATGAAATTTTGAACGAATTTAGTTTAGTGATTAATTGTCTGTTTTTTTGATTATTAAGTTTATCTGATTCTGGAAAATGTTTTTGCGATTACAAAATTGGAATTCAATTATTTTTGATTAAGCATTGATATTACGCCTTTTATGGCGATGGCAACTTAAAGGTGAGATAGGTGATTTTCTTTAGCAGTGAATGTAAAAATCGTCAGTGTACTGACTGAATTTACGTAAAAATTGTCAATGAACTGACTGAATTTACGTAAAAATTGTCAATGGATAGGATAAATGTTATATTTGCATAGAAATAATTATTGATATGGAGCCGGTTAAAAGATTGCTTGAAGAAAGAGTCCGTACTAAAATATTACCAAATAAGGCAGTCCTGATATTTGGTGCAAGAAGGGTTGGTAAAACTATATTATTACGCCAGATTATTGACAAATTTGAAGGAAAGGTACTTTTGCTAAATGGTGAGGATTTAGATTCTGTTTCTATTCTTAATGAGAAGAGTATTTCAAATTACAGTCATATACTGGATGGTGTAAATTTACTGGCTATTGATGAAGCACAAGCCATTCCGGATATTGGATCAAAACTAAAGCTGATTGTTGACGAAATACCGGGTATCAGTGTTGTTGCTACCGGATCATCCTCTTTTGACCTTTTGAATAAGGCCGGGGAGCCACTGGTTGGCAGAAGTTCTTTATTTTATCTAACACCATTCTCACAGCGGGAAATAGGGCAAGTTGAGAATGCGCTGGAAACAAGACAAAATCTGGAGTCCAGGCTTATTTACGGATCATATCCGGAGGTCGTGACAATGTCAGGATATGATAATAAAGCACAGTATCTTGGGGATATTGTCAATGCCTATTTATTAAAGGATATTCTTTCTATAGACGGACTTAAAAATTCAGGAAAAATGAAAGATTTACTAAGGCTTATTGCTTTTCAGGTTGGGAATGAAGTTTCCTATGATGAACTGGGCAAACAACTTGGAATGAGTAAGAACACTGTTGAAAAATACCTTGACTTGTTATCAAAAGTATTTGTGGTTTTCAGGCTGGGCGGATTTTCAAGAAATTTAAGAAAAGAGGTCGTAAAAGCCGGTAAATGGTATTTTTATGATAATGGGATAAGAAATGCAATTATTGGAAACTTTGGTCCTGTTTCAATCAGACAGGATGTTGGGTCACTCTGGGAAAATTATCTTATTAGTGAAAGAGTAAAGCAAAACTTAAATGAGAGGTTAAATAAGGAGTTTTATTTCTGGAGAACTTATGACGGACAAGAGATTGATCTGATTGAAGAATCTTCAGATTCACTTACTGCTCTCGAGTTTAAATGGGGTGATAAGACTCCTGTTGTTCCTAAAGCATTTGGTATTGCTTATCCGGAGGCATCGTTTTCTGTTGTTAACAGGGATAATTATCTTAGTTATTTGTAAAATCCATCAGCCAATATTTTAATCGCCTCTTCTCTTGTGGAGACAAAGCTGATAAACTTTCCTTTATTGCTTTCGAAGATGAAATCTCTGAGGCTGTTGCTGGTGTATTTTGAGAAATCGCCTACAATGGCCAGCGGGATTCTGTACTGGGCAAATTTCTGGAGGATTTCGCCTGCTATTCCGGTTTTAAGGTCAAAGAATTGGGGGGTGATGTTTTTCTCGTGGAGTATGATTTTGTCATACCCCTGGTAATAGAGATCTCCGAGGAGGGTTAATCCGTCTTCGGTGGTTTTCAGGATAATTTTATCTGAAGTTATTTCACCGATTTTTATGTTGTTGATGGAGTGGAGGGTGAGTTGCATGGTAGTGTTGGAATATATGTTAAAATCATTCTTTACATTTTTCATGCAATTGTTTTGCTTTGATTAATCTGCTAAATAGGCTATCCTCTTCTTGATTATTTATATATGCATATTTAAAGTACCTTTCAAGAATTTCAATTTCTTTTTCGTAATGCTTTCCTTTTCTATAAATGATTGCCAATTGTTCATAATACCACGGCGGAACTCCCCAGTTCAATTCTATAGCCTCTTTCTCAACATCCTTAACGAGTTTTAGCAAAAGAATTTCTGCTTCTTCATATCTGCTTTCTGATTTAAGCTGTTTTACTCTATCGATGTATTCATAATAACGCCCACCTTCTTCAGTTTTTGGAGGGTTGTAAAGATATTTTTCTCCTTTAGGTCCTAGTAACTGAAAATATATACACAAATAGCCTTCATCGTCATTAAACGATCCTATCAATCTTGGTAATACTTTTTGAAAGTATCCTCGTTCAATAATTTTTTTTGAAATTTCTTTTGGAATATAACCCAGTGTTAGCCTTTTTACTCCAAATAATCCCTTAATGCAACCAATAATCTTAATCGCATTTTGGTCATGTTTATTTTCAGGCTCTCGTTCAAGCTCTAGCCATTTGTTTTTTGATGCCGAAAATGAATGCGCATTTGCTTTACAATAATTTATACCAGCGACTTCAAGCCTGTCGTCAAAGATTTGATAACCAGCAGGGATTTCTTCAGGGATATTCTTAAACATGGTAATATTTTTTTAAGTTGGTTTAGCTATTTACTTTTATCTATCAAGCTATAAATGTGAGAAAATCATCTTCATTGAGAATGATAATATTTGATCCCGAGGCATTGTATTCTTCAATCTTCTTGAGCTTTGATGGTCCTGCACCATGGCCTACAATTACGAAATCGGTTCGTTTGCTTATCCCTGTGTCTATATCTGCTCCTTTTGCTTTTACAAATTTGGCAGCGTCGTCCCTGGTGATTTTGTCAAGGACGCCGGTGAAGACGATTTTCTTATTGTAGAATGGATGATTTTTGTCTTCGCAATCCAGGTCGGGCTGAAGTAAGTCTCCTTTGATTCTTTCGTGACCGGCAAAGTTGCTTTCGGCCTTTCTGATTTTTATTAGTTTGTGATTTGGTTTTATTCCGCTCTTTAGTTTGATGTATGCTTCTGCGCATGCCTGTGCGTCGGATAGAGCGTTATGGTGGTTTTCAAGGCCGATTTCCAGTGCGTCGCAGAGTTCGGTTAGTTTCAGGTTGGTTAGGTTGTAGGTGCAGTGGTAGTTGAATTCAGGGGTGTGTATGTTGTAGTGTGTTAATGCTGCTTTTAGGGATGAGATGTCAAAGCTTGCATTGTGAGCTACCAGGGTGTATTTTGTTAGATCTTCTTTTATGGTTTCCCAGATTTCATGGAAATATGGTTTGTCCTTTGTCATCAGTGCGTGGATGCCGTGAATGCAGCTGTTGCGTGCGGAGTACTCGTTTTGTGGTGGCTGGATGAGGATTGAGTGTTTGCTTACGATTGTGCTGTTTTGGACCTTTACTATCCCAATCTGACATATGGATGCCGGATTTGGGGTGGCGGTTTCAATGTCGATGGCGATGAAGGTGAGCATGGGGGTGAAGCTTTAAAGTTTTATAAGTAACAGAATGATGTTAATGTCTTAAAGATAGGGATTTTAATAATTCACAACAACAAGTTAATACTTAAAATTCTGAAAACTAATAAGGGCTTAGTATTCGGGATATTTTTAACTTTTTTTTTGGAAATGTTTAAATTGATTAATTATTCTGATTTCGATTATTAAATAATCGATAAAATCTTTGAAATGAACATTATCTGATTATTTATTTCTGAAGATTTTATATCTTTAATGGTGTTTTAAATTTGATTTATAGTTAATTTTTACTCAACTCAAGGGATTAGACATTGAATTTTGATAATTGAGCATTTAGATTAAAGAATTCATGAAAATATCATTCATAATATTCTAATATTTTTATATAATGGACAGTTTACATTTAAAATTTAAAGAAATACCCATTGATGGCGATATTGATGACTTTATCAATAAGATGGAACAAAATGGGTTTAGTAAAAAATCGCAATTTGATTGTGGTCATATTATGACTGGACGGTTTGCAAATAGAAATTGTGAAGCTTACGTTTTTTATACATTAAAGACAAAAAGAGTTTGTAGGCTTTGTATTTACGCACCTGAACAAAATTCATGGTTTTCTCTAAAGAGTGATTATGAAGATTTAAAAAAGCAGTTTCAAATAAAATATGGTAAGCCATCTAGTGAATATAGCTTTTTTGTCGAACCATATTTTGAAGGAGATGGTTATGAGTTACAAGCCCTTAGTTCTGAAAAGTGTTTTTATTCTTCATATTGGGATAAACCTGAAGGTATTATTTCTGTAAGTATAAGCCAGTTTTCCCAGCTATGTTTTTCGTATGATGACCATTTAAATGTGGAACTAGACAATAAAGAAAAACAAGCCAATATATTAGACGAAATTTAAAGGTACCTAATACAAATAGTTTTATGATTAAGCTTAATCTCATTTACAGTCCGGCTGTGAATTTTGCAATGCAGCAAAACCATGTTCCAATCATCAGAAAAGTTGTACTTGTAAATGATGAGGATGAAATTATTGAAGATGTAAGAATTAGAATTTCAATAACACCAGAAATATCTGATGAATTTGAAAAATTTCTAGATCAGATTCCTCCAAAGTCTACAATTGAAGTAAAGGATCTGAAACTTGAAATTTCTCCAAAGTATTTATCAGAATTAACTGAAAAGATAAGTGGTGAGATATTAATCTCAGTTTATACCGGTGAAATTTTAATGTTAACGGAGAAGTATCCTGTTGACATTCTTCCTTTTAATCAGTGGGCTGGAGTTTCCGTGTTACCCGAAATGATTTCTGCATTTGTTACACCTAACTATCCATCAATTTCTTCAATAATTCACAGAGCATCACAATTTCTTGAAAAATGGACGGGAAGCCCCTCCTTAGATGAGTATCAGAGCCGCAATCCAGACAGGGTGAAGAAACAGATGGCTGCAATCTATGAAGCCATAGCTGAACTTAATATTGTCTACTGCGCACCTCCGGCAAGTTATGAGTCAACAGGTCAACGGATAAGAATGTGTGATACTATTTTGACAGCCAAAATAGGAACATGTATTGATATGGCACTTCTTTACGCTTCTTGTCTTGATGCGGTCGGAATTAACTCGTTAATTATTGTTATCAAAGGGCATGCATTTGCAGGTGCTTGGCTGATTAATGATACTTTCTCTGATAGCGTAAATGATGATATATCATTATTAACAAAAAGAATTGCCAGTGGAATAAATGAAATTGCAGTTGTAGAAACAACATGCATGAATTCCGGTAAAAATGTTGAATTTGATTTAGCGGTTTCTGCAGCCGAAGATCATTTAAACGACTCTTCCAAATTTGTATTATTTGTTGATATTAAAAGATGCCGCTTTGCATCTATTAGGCCACTACCACTCAGAATTGCAGATAATGATGGTATCAAGATAATTGAATCAGACCCTGTTGTTCGTAACAACAATTCTCCAGATGCTATTGCTGTAGATTCAAGAATTATAAATACTAATAAAATCGATGTCACAAAGCAAAGGCTCTGGGAAAGAAAATTACTTGATTTATCTCTTAGAAATAATTTACTGAACATACGTTTAACTAAAAGTACACTTCAGCTAATTTCAATCAATATAAACTTACTTGAAGATGCTTTAGCAGACGGGCACGAATTTGCCGTATTACCAAAACCTATTGACTGGGACAATGATATGATGGATGCCGGCATTTATCAGGCAATTAATCAGACAGATCCAATATTAGATTTGGTTAAGCAAGAACTAACACAAAAACGATTAAGATCATATCTTAGTGAAAATGAATTAAGTCAGTCTTTAACCGGACTTTACAGAAGCTCTCGTTCTTCTATGGAAGAGAATGGAGCAAATACACTTTATTTAGCATTGGGACTACTTAAATGGTATGAAACTCCAAATAGTGAACGTCCGAGATATGCCCCAATTCTCTTGCTGCCGGTTGAAATAGTGCGTAAATCTGCAGCAAAGGGCTATGTAATTCGTTCCAGAGAAGAGGAGGTGATGATGAACATCACTTTACTGGAAATGCTCAGACAAGATTTTGGAATAAATATTGGCGGGCTGGAGATTTTGCCAAAAGATGATAGTGGTGTCGATGTAAAGCTTGTATTTAACACTATCAGAAAGGGCATAATGAACCAGAGAGGATGGAATGTAGAAGAACAAGCAATACTTGGAATTTTCTCATTCAGTAAATTCATTATGTGGAATGATATTCACAATAATGCCGACAAATTATGCAAAAATAAGATTGTTAAAAGCTTAATTTCTGGTGTCATTGAGTGGAATACCGGAGATGACATTGATTTTAATCTTGATAAAGATTTCAAGCCGGCAGATATTGCACTTCCAATAAGTGCAGACTCTTTCCAAATGGAGGCTGTATGTAATGCAAGGACAGGAAACAGCTTTATTTTACATGGTCCTCCGGGTACAGGAAAGTCCCAGACAATAACAAATATTATTGCAGATGCACTTTACAACGGGAAAAAGGTGCTTTTTGTGGCAGAAAAGATGGCAGCATTATCTGTTGTCCAGAAACGACTGTCAGACATCGGCATTGCTCCATTCTGTCTTGAACTTCATTCTAACAAGTCAAAGAAGTCTGCAGTACTTGAGCAATTAAAAGCGACAACAGAGGTACTAAAAAAATCATCTCCTGAGAATTTTGCTTCCGAATCTGAGAGGTTACATAAAATCCGCGAAGAGTTAAGTAACTATGTTGAGATCTTGCATATGAAATTACCATCAGGTATTTCTTTGTATGATGCTCTATATTTCTATTACAATGTATCTGATATTAACTCAGAATTTGAATTTCCAAATTCTGTTGCAAAAGAGATTGACTCAATAAAATTAAGTAATTGGAGAGATTTAACTGAACAGATGCAAGTTATATCAGAACAGTGCGGCTCAATTTCAAAGCACCCTCTTAAGGAACTTACACTGCAGAATTTTACTCAGACACTCAAATCAGATCTCAAAGATATTCTCAATAAGCAAATAGAGTTGTCTCGTTTGTTAGAAAAATCAACAGATGAAATCGTATGCCTGTTTGGTGGAGATTTTAATTGTAATTCTAAAAAATCATTTAATCTGTTACTTGAACTCTCTCAACTTCTTATTGATATTAAACATTTTGCAACACCTTTGTTGAAATCAAATAATTTTGAAGAGGAGATATTCAAAATAAAAGAAACAGTTCCTCACGGAATTGAGAGAGACAGGATTAAAAATGATATAACGTCAAATTTCTCTAAATCTATTCTAGAGATTGACGCCGACAGGATACTTATTAACTGGAACGTTTCATTGAATAAGTGGTTTTTGCCCAAGTTAATTTCACAGAATAAAATTGTTAAAGAGCTTAAAGCATATTCTCTGAACGGAAAAATTTCCAAGAATATAATTGCTGATACCCTTTTGTCTGTTATTAAGTATCAGCAAGAAAAACAGCTCATTGAGGGTAAAACTGAGTATTATAATCAGATCTTTGGCTCAAGTTGGGAAAAATGGGATATTGTGGAGGCTTGCTGCAATAATGCATCTTTAGTCAGAGAAAAGATAATGTTGCTGAGTGGGGAAATCCACATTGGGAAGATTGTTTGTGACAAACTGGCTTTTAATTTATCAAATGGCATTAGTACATTCAAATCATTAAATGAAGAGAAGTTAATAAGATATATCAATACCTACACAGAAATTAGTGAGATTAATGAGTTAGTATCTTCCAAGTATGCATTAGTTTTTTCAAATGAAAATTGGCTGGAACAAAATTTGGAATTAACTGAAAGATTGTTTGATAATATTGATTTACTGAAAGACTGGTGTAACTGGAACAGGTTAAGAAATGAAGCAAATGAATGTGGACTCAGACAATTTGCAGATTATATTTCATTAAAAGATATCAGTCAGATATCCAGTGCATTTGATAAAGCAATATATAAGTCAATAATCAATTATTCAGTAGAATCCAATCCTGTTTTAGCAAGTTTCAATGGGAAGCTATTTGAGGATAAAATTAGAAAATTCAAAGAGTTAACCAGTAATTTTGAGAAAATTACAAGAGAAGAGTTATTTGCAAAATTGGCTGCAAATATTCCATCTTTTGTAAAAGAGGCATCACAAAGTTCAGAAGTGGGTATACTTCAGAGGAACATCAGAAATAATGGTCGTGGAATGTCTATTCGTAAGCTTTTCGATACGATTCCTACTTTATTGCTAAGAATAAATCCTTGTATGCTCATGAGTCCAATGTCTGTTGCTCAATACATTGATACAGATAATTTGAAGTTTGATTTAGTAATCTTTGATGAGGCATCACAAATGCCAACTTGTGAGGCGGTTGGTGCAATTGCAAGAGGAGACAGCTTAATTGTTGTTGGCGACCCAAAACAAATGCCTCCAACAAGTTTCTTTTCTACGAACACAATTGATGAAGAAAACCTTGATAAGGAAGATCTTGAAAGCATATTAGATGATTGTTTAGCTCTTTCTATGCCTTCAAAACATTTGTTATGGCACTACCGAAGCAAGCATGAGAGCTTGATTGCCTTTAGTAATTCTCAATATTATGATAATAAACTGTTGACTTTCCCTTCTCCGGATGATATTAAGAGTAAGGTTACATACAAGTCTATTGGAGGATTTTATGATAAGGGTAAAAGCCGTCAAAACAGGGCAGAGGCAGATGCGATAGTTAATGAGATATTAAAGCGCTTAGCTGATTCAGAATTATCAAAACGAAGCATGGGAGTAGTTACTTTCAGCTCTGTACAGCAAACATTAATTGAAGATTTGTTAAATGAGGCTTTTGTGAAAAATCCTAAGCTTGAAACTATTGCATTGGACACAGCAGAACCATTGTTTATTAAGAATCTTGAAAACGTCCAGGGGGATGAACGAGATGTAATTCTCTTTTCAGTTGGATATGGTCCAGATAAAGATGGCAGGGTAAGTTTAAATTTTGGACCACTTAACAGAGAGGGTGGCTGGCGAAGACTGAATGTTGCAGTATCCCGTGCAAGATATGAAATGAAGGTGTTTTCAACACTTCGTTCTGATCAAATCGACTTGGCCAGAACTTCTGCAGAAGGTGTTGCCGGATTAAAGGCATTTCTTGAGTATGCAGAAAAGGGTAAGAATGTTGTTGCAGTCTCTTCTCAAGGTATTAAGACTAAGAATAAGTCACTTGTTGATGTTATTGCAAATAGAATAAGGGAGAACAATTATGAAGTTCATACTAATATTGGATGTTCAGGATACAGAGTTGATATTGGTATTGTGAATCCTGAAAATATATCTGAATATATTCTCGGAATTCTTTGTGATGGAGCAAATTATAAAGCTGCTAAAACAGTCAGGGATAGAGAAGTTATTCAGCAAGATGTTTTGAAACTTTTAGGATGGAAAATTCATCGCGTATGGACTATGGATTGGCTGGAAAATGAGGACAAAGTAATTAGTGATATTATTAGTGCGATTAAGACGACTCCTGTAAGTCATGAAAAGGTGGTTGAGAAGGTCGTTGAGCCAATATTGGAGTCTGAGCATGTGGTAAAAAATGGTTTTGTTCCGGGGAATCTGGTTGAGGATACAAAGAAGTACGTGACTGACTATAAAGTCACTCCTTTGAAATTCTCTGGTGTAATAGCTGAAGAATTTACTTTGCCTAATTGGGAGGGGCTAATAATGAGGCAAATTACAGAAGTAATGGATTGTGAAGCTCCAATAAGCAGAGATCAATTGTGTAAAAGGGTGTTGTCAATGTGGGGTATTTCCAGAGTTGGGAGTCGTATTGATTATCATTTCAGCAGATTATTTTCGAGAATGAACCTTAAGTCTACCGGTGAAGGTATTGTGCGTTACTATTGGAGAGAGGATCAGGATCCAGAAACACATCTCAATTACAGGGTGTTTATTGCTAATGCTGCTGATATTTCTCCTGAAGAGATTAGTGTTGCGGTTAAGGAGGTTCTGGAGTCGCAGATTAGTCTTTCAGTTGATGATTTAGTTAGGGAGACTGCTAAATTGTTTGGGTTTAGTAGATTGGGAAGTGTTGTTGAACCTGCAATGAGAAGAGGGATTGTGAAGGCGATTCAGAGGGGTTTTGCAAAGGAGGAGAATGGGAGGGTGATGGTGAGGTGATATACTAAGATTAAAGTTAAATATTGTAGCAGATGTTGCGTTTGCTGTACATAGCAACTTTACTCAATCTCTTTTCCACAGTGCGGACATTTCTTGCAATTTTTTTCTTTTCCACTTAATAAAAATGTTGTGAGTTTGACTTTTATTAATGTTTTTTATTAATATATAATTTTTGTGTTTCTCATCTCCTAAAAGAAAATCCATTTCTCCGATATGATTAAAATTCTGTCTTAAGTAAAAATCTATTGCCCTTTGGTTTTTGTAATAAACTGTTAACCAGATTTTATTGTGATTTATCTGTTTAATTTGGTTTAAGCATTTTACAAGTAGCTTTTTTCCGATTCCTAATCCTTGAAATCTTTCAAGAACATATAAAGAGGAAATTTCGATAGATGGTTCAATCTCTTTTAGCGCGCTTTGAGGGGTTAATAATATTTCCACACAACCTACAAGGGCATTATAATACTCCCGCAAATTCAGACCACTGGGTAAATTTAATAAAATGATTAATTTTACTCGTATGAACACAAGCAGGAAAAAACACAGTGCCGCTTTTAAGGCGCAAGTAGCCATTGAGGCTATTAAGGAACAGGAGACTCTTAGTGATCTGTCTAAACGCTTTGGGATCCACCCGCAAATGATTTCAAACTGGAAGAGAGAGTTTCTCTCTCGCAGTCCTGAGATCTTCTCAACAAAAGCTCCAGATGAGGAGGCGGAAAAGAGAGAACAGGCATTGTATGAAAAGATAGGAAGATTGGAAGTAGAGGTGGATTTTTGCAAGAGGGCCTCAGAAAAACTGGGGATACTGAAGTCCTCAAAAAAATAGTCTCTCCAGATTGTAAACTTAGTGTCCGCAGACAATGCTAACTGCTTGGTTTGAACAGGAGTTCTATTTATTATAAGCCTGTTGAAGAGAGTGCCGAAGATCTCGATTTGATGCTCAAGATGGATAAGGAGTATCATCAACATCCTACTAAAGGAGTTCTTGGCATGGTAGACTTTATAAAGAAATTTGGCATATTGATTGGCCCCAAGAAAGTAAGAAGACTCCTTAGAAAAATGGGAGTTATGGCCATTTATCCAGGGAAAAATCTCAGCAAGTTGGGGATGGCAAAATACATTCATTCATACAAACTCAGAGGGTTAGACATAACACATTCAAACCAGGTTTGGTGCATTGATATTACATACATTCCAATGGAGCGCGGGTTTCTTTATCTTACAGCAATTATTGATGTTTACAGCCGTTATATTGTTGGTTGGAATCTTTCCAATACTCTTGGTGCCGAATGCACTCTTAATGTTCTCAAGCAGGCTATTAAAGATTGTGGGAAGCCTGAGATTATAAATTCTGACCAAGGATCGCAATTTACCTGCCCATTATGGACAGAGTATCTTGAAGAACAAGGAATCACGATTAGTATGGATGGCAGAGGCAGGGCTCTTGACAACATTTATATAGAAAGATTTTGGAGAACAATTAAACAAGAGTACATTTACATTTGGCCGGCTAAGGATGGGAACACTCTTGTAAGTGGTATAAAGGAATACATGAACTATTACAATAATCAGAGAACCCACCAAGGTCTGGACAGAAAAACACCTTATGACTGGTATGAATTTGCAGCATAGGATTTAAACATAAAAAACATCCCCGGTGGTTGAAAGATGGGGAGTATTATAGTTCATGTGTCAGCGTTTTTTATTTTTTTATGTGTCGGCAAATTTTTAAAACAATTTCTCTCGGTGCGTTGGCTTTGCAAGCTCTTTGACAAAGCTTTGGTTGTCGCGTAGGCTCGTGGGGCTTTGGCAATGTGCTTGCAAAATTCATGGGCTATTTATTTGACTTTTATTTTATTTGAAAACAAATAATAATCTTCACCTTTTTTTTCAAGTTCTTCAATTTCCCTTAAGAGTTCGGTATTCTTCTCTTCAATATCCTTTAATTTATCTGGTATCGGATGGTGATACTTTGCTGAAATTTCTTCTGCTAACGGCTTATTTAATCTGTGAAATGCTTGTAGAATATCTTGATCACCATCATTGTTTTTTAGTTGTTCATATATATTTTCTATCAAAGGCCTAATACGTAAAGCAATTTCTTTCTTCTTTTCATCGCTTCCATAACACAATTGGTATATAAGGACCCTGAATTCATATCTGCTTTCTAAATAGTATTTTTCTATATTATGATATAATAAATTAACATCGATTCTGTCAATAATTTCTTTCACAGGAACAGAATTTTCACCTGAAGTTAACATTGAAATTGTCAATAATTTTTTCCAATGCCTTGGAGTTGTCGAAACAAAATCTTGAGCAAGCTGCTCTTTATCAAGAACAGACAAAATGTCTTTTAAATCATTAGGGAAAAGAGAAAGTTCAAAAAGTCCTGAATAAGGCATGACCGGAAAACGAATTTCTTCAAGTTTACAGTTTAATAGAATCTGTTTAATTTGATTTACACAAAATTTAAAATGACTTCTCTTAAAATCAAGAATATATGATCTGATAAAAGAAGCTACCTCATAAATACTTTGCACATCTCCCTTTTTACTTTTTCCTAAAATCAATTTGAAGTCATTAAATGTAAAATATTTTGCAAGCTCAACTATCCATTTTGGATAAAACTCTGAAATATTATAAAATATACTATTAATTAGCTGAAATTCAGCAGGCTCACTGTGCTTTATCAAATCCGAAATAATCTTTCTATCCACAACATCTAACATTGGAATAAATATTTCTTTAACATGATAACGAAGAGTCGTAGATAACTCCTGAAAAAAATACAAAGCACCATCTTCTGCTTTGTTGATTAATGCTGCTAATTCGTTCGCTTTATCTTTAAAGGCATCATGAACAACAGTATTATTTTCCCCATGTGCTGTCCAATGCATTTGTTCTGCAAGAAGTCCAACAACTTGCAAGTTATGCTTGCAAGCTTCAGCGACGATTTTGTTCCAATCAGTCTTGGCTGGATTATACCAATGGTTTAAATATTTATTTATCAAAGTATTTCTTAACCATGACCATAAGATCACAATTTCTTTTACTTTTGAATAGTCTAGAAAAATTTCATCTAAAATCTCACTACATTCTTGAGGTGCAATAAAATAAAATCCTTCGATATAGCTTTTAGCAAATTGTCGATGAATAGTCTTATATCTTCCTCTCTCATTTTTTAAAATTCTTTTTGAACAAAGCAAATCTAAATTTCTTTCTAACCAATTTGGTTCAGGTTCTGTTTTTAATTTTAGTACAGAATTCCTTTTATACAATTCAATAATTTCACTAATAGATATCCCCTTTTCAAATTCTGAAATCTGCTTAATTGCAATAAACAAAAATACGATGTCAAATCTATCATTTGCGCATAATTCATTCTTGACATCATTTACCATTTTCAACCCACCTCCAAGCATATAAATAAATTGCCAAACATTTTCAGAGGTCTTAGCATAACTTTCCATCACATAGTTTAGAGAATTATCAAATTCTGTGAAACCTATTGGGCGGTTATTGTACTCGTTTAAATTAAGACTCTTCAAGTATTCAATAATTTCCTTTTCTTTTAATAATAATGATAGTTTAACAGATTGTTGTAACTGAATCCAGTCAATGTAAATTACAGATTGTTGAAAATGTTGTTCAATATTACTATCGCCTTTAAAATCATTTCTAGTATTTACAATTATAATTTGCTTTGCCGTTTGACATGATTTCAAAATACTTTCAATATGTTCAGAATGTAGCTTAGTGTTTGCATCATCAATAATCAAAATAATATCACCTACTACTTCTGAAAGAAAATATAAAATTTCGGCACAAGCATCTTTACTGTTTGTATTTCCAATAGTGTATTTAAATACACTTTTCCTTTTATCTAAGCCTGCAATACCATATGCTAATGTTGATTTGCCACTTCCTGAAGCGCCAGCAATTATTAATTTATTCTCCCTTTTTAGAATTTCAAATGATTTATTCGCAATTGAGCCTTTACATAACTCAACACAAACTGATGGCAAAGGAGTTCCTAAAGTGAATATTTCTGTAATTTTTCCCTTCATTTTGTAGTCAATATATTCAATTGAACTGAAAGGGAAACTCACTCCATGTTCTTGATATTTTTTTGCAACTAACCAAAGATTCTCCCATTTAGTTTTTTTGTGCTTTTGTTCATCAACAGGCATCTGGTTCTTATGATTTGCTTCATGATGGGTTGGGCAGACTAATGCAAGATTGTCTTCATTATTATTTTGATTAATATGATACTCTTCAATATGATGTATGTGAAATGGTCTATTCATATTTCCATCACAACAAAAGCAGCAAATTTCACCACTTTTCTCTAATAATTTTAAAATAATGCCATCATCAATTTCTATGCGATTTACTTTTTTGTGAATTAAAGCAGCTTCTTCTTTTAAAAAACCATTTTTTATTAGTGCTGCTTCACTTTGATTTTTCAAACCTGAAATCGTTAAAGACTTATCATCAATCTTATTAATAAGATCTTTATCAAATCCTAAGCTTAGAAGTTTTCTTATAGAGCTATTTCTCATATTAATTTGCCAAATTATGTAATTTAGATTCCCATGCTGTTTTATTTTCTTGATTTGGAACTGCTATGACTAAAATCTTTCTTGGTCTCGTCATACCTACATAAGCAATTCTTAATTCCTCGCTGTCAGAAATAGAAATATTTTCCCTTAAAATTGTTTTATATGCTTTACCAATTCCTTTTGTTTTTAAAATCAAAAGTGTTGCATCAAATGTTTCTCCTTTTACGCTGTGAACTGTTCCAAGACGATAATTTCTGTCGGCAATTTTCTCACTCTCTTTGAGAAATAATTGATTGAAAGTATAATTAGTCCCTGCATTATTGATACTAAGTTGAAACTTAATATTTCTGTCAGTCAGTATTTGATTTGTTGAAGCTATCCAATTGCCAAGTGTTGTATCAGTATTTGGAAGGGATTTTATAAACTCAAAAACTTGAGATTTAAATTTAACGAAACCTAGCTTTTTAACCATTTCCTCAATCGTGTCGTCTGAACAGAACGATAGATTTCCAACTTGCTTTAATATTGCTTTTTCTATTGCTTTAAAACCACCTTGGAAATCTCCATTGTCGTAAAGAAATTTACCCTTAGCAAAATCTTTAGTGTAGTTGTAATGAGTTGACCAAGGACTGGCATTGTATGGAATTTCTGGAATTCCTGTTATTTCGTTTATAAGGTTCTTGCTTCTGTAAATTACTGCAACTGATTCTTCGGTAGCAACAACTCCATTATGTTCACATTCGGCTATGAAATCAGTAACAAGTTGCGGAAGATTATTGTCGTATAGAATAACTTTCGGCTGGTGAGTAAAATCCTTTACTTCTTCGCATACAGCACTTGATGGTTCCGCAAGAGAAGAAAGATTAAAAGTGAAATCACAAATAAGTTGTGAACTTCTTCTACTCTCATTGAGCACGACTGAATTTTCCCAAGCATTAAACTTTTGGTTTAGCAAATCAGGCCTTGCATCATTCCATTCAAATATTGCTTGGTCAGGGTCTCCCACAAGCATAACTTGATTTAATCCATTCTCAATAAGCAGGTCGATTATTCGCATTTGAATCTCAGAAGTATCTTGAGCTTCATCTATTATTAGATAAGGAAATCTCAAAGCAATTGCTTTAGCTATTTGAGGAAACGCTTCAATAATTTTCATTGCAAAATAGTTTGCATCAGATTGGGTGGCGTAGCCACCCTTATTGATGTTTTTCTTTGAACGAACAATAGCTGCATTGTTCAACCAATTCTGAGGCATTATCCTTTCGTTGATGGCATACAAAGTTCCATCAATTTTGTAACTGATGTTGTCAAATAAACTATCGCTGAAATATTTTCCAGTCCAAATTCCATGAGGCTCTCCAACTAATGTCGGTCTATTTTTGCATTTTAAAATCAAATGACCGAAAGGAAGAAAAATAAACTTGTTGATGAAACTATCAATCGTTCCTAAAAAATGAGGGAAAGTAATTCTATCACCAACTTGAAATTCTTCAGAATACTTTTTTTCTATTTCCTGCCAAGCAACATTTGTAAATGAAACTACTGCAATCCCCTCATATTCTTTTCTCCAATTTAAAATCAATCTTGCAAGTCGTGCACCTACACAATATGTTTTACCACTTCCAGGACAAGCTCGAACCACGAACTTACCTGACTTGTCAAAAACTATTTCTCTTTGTTTATCGGATAGTGATTCAAACATTATTCTCCTTTTACAGCATACTTGATAGCTTTTTCTATGTAGGTTGGAACTATGAAGGCGTTCCTTGCTACTTCATCTGTTGAAAGTTTTACAGCTAACCTGTGAGCTAATTCTGACTTTGCTTTGTTGGAAATTACTTTTGCAACAAAATTTGCTCCGTGAATTTTAATATCTACATCAGCAACTATTCTTCCTGCTGATACGGGGTGCATTTCTGTATATATAGCTAAGAGTATATCTTTATTACCAGCAATAAAAAGTTCAAACTCAAAAGTCCTTTCAGCAAGAAAAACCTTTAGGTTTTTCTTTGCTAGTTCAGTTGCAATTTTTGCCCTTGAAGTAATCTCGTCATTCTCTTCCGCTGTATCATCGTCCGTAATCAAAGAGCATCTTGTCTTTAGGTTTTTTACATCATCATCGTTATTGAAAAGATTGGCAAAGTGTGAAAAGGCAACACCATTTAAGTTTACCAATTCAACACCTGCTTTGTCAATATCATATTCTACTCCAACTATTCTACTAAATATAGGCAAAAGTAGTGCCTCTGAAATTCCTTCAACTAAAATTACTCCGTTAGAAAAAAATATTTGAGATTTCGTTACATCTAAAAATTTTTGCAGATATTTATGGTTGTCGTCAGTAAGTCCTGATTTTTTAAGAGACAGAGCATGAATTCTATCAGATAGGTTTTGAAGGACAATTACGGATTTCAAGTTTGCTTTAGCCGTTATTGTAGGTGAATGGGATGAAATGAAAATTTGAAACCCATGTTCAATATCAAGTTTGTTTAAATAATTGAAGAATAGATTTTGTAATTGTGGATGCAAGTGTGCTTCAGGTTCTTCAATTAGCAATGCTGCATAAGTTTCCTTTTGACTTTCTTTTCTTTGTTTCAAATCACCTAAAACAGTTGCAGTGTATATAAGATTGTTGTATCCAAGTCCATTTTGATAAAGTTCAAAATACTTCTGTTTCGTTAGGTCTCCATCTAACAATTCGTCTGAGTACAAAGGCATTTGAATTTTCAGATTGTCCACCAACTTATTAAAATCAAAAGGGAGAAATGAAATGTCAACTTGTTGTTGCTTATTTGTAAAACTTGTTTCTTTCAGATGCTCATTTATTTTTTCTTTTCCTTTTTCCACATGTCCAATCCATTCAGCATCATTGTCAACTGCTGAACGAACTTTTTTAGCTATCTCTCTTTTCTTCTCTTGGTCAGTATCATGTTCAGTATCAATTTGAATATTTGAATAAAGTTGTCCCAATCGATTTCCCCTGACTGGTCTTAAATACTGTTCTGCATCTCTCAAGGCATCTAAATGAACATGATAGATTAGAAATAGAACTTCGGGTGAAATTGCTTGCCCTTCGTTTGTTCCTCCCCAGACTTTATATTTCACCCTTTCGTTTTCGTCAAGATAAAATCTAAAATGTAATTGTAAGTCCATTACTCCATCTTCTTGAACACTCAAAAGGTCATTAAACCAACCTGCTTCTTCGGGAATGTCAATATGAAAGTGAAAGTGAAACTCAATGTTGGCTTCACAATCACTTATTACGTTCTTGTTTTGATGGAAGTCGGATTGCGAAACATAAATTTCCCTTCGTTGATTTCCATAACTTAAACAAATACGAAGGGCATCAATGATTGCTGTCTTACCAGCATTATTCTCGCCAATTAGAACATTCAGCCCTTTGTTAAAAGTCAAAGAAATGTCTTTAATGCCTCTGAAATTTTTAATAATGAATTTTTCTATATACATATTTAAAAGTTAAAGAAATATCTTAAGATTGGGCATGGCTCTTTTGATTTTGCCGTAGGGTTGGTTTCGTGTGTCGGGGCAAAAGCAAATGTGCCATTGTGGATCAGCAATTGTTTTAAAAAATCCCGACAAATCGGGACAAATCGTGCGGTGGGCAAAAATAAAAAACATCGGGTCGGCTTTCTGGTCTTGTCAATATTTCGTTTTTCTGTCCTTTCACAATGGTTTACTTCTAATTTTCTGTCTGTCGTTTCTGTTTTCTACACTTGGCGGTAACGTCTGGACCTATATGCAGTTGCTATAGCAATTGACATATAGTTTTTGTTATGGGTTGTTATTCAATTCGCATAAATTTTTAATTTCTACATTAAAATGGTTTAAAAGAAAAAGTCAGGTCGTTCTGTTCTAATCTTTTCTGAAACTTCTTCAATAAGCCTTGCACAAGCTAACACGAATTCATCGTTCACTTCAATTA
>PHDT01000034.1 GCA_002842695.1 Bacteroidetes bacterium HGW-Bacteroidetes-10
CAGTCCCGTAGCTCAGTTGGTTAGAGCACTACACTGATAATGTAGGGGTCAGCGGTTCAACTCCGCTCGGGACTACAAATTTAAGTTCTTACACATTGGGAATTACATCACTGCTTCGCTTACTAAGTTCGCTTCGCAGTTCTGTGTTTCCACTGCCGGGAATTACTTCACTGCTTCGTTAGCTTCGCTCACTTCGCAGTTCTGTGTTTCCCCTCCCGTTCGGCAAACGACGGGGCAAAGAAAAGAGGAGGTTTCACCTCCTGCAAATTTTTGATTCGCCTTTGAAAAGCAAGCTTTTCCGGCTCATCTGCAAATTTGACTTTTTCTTTTCTTTGCTGGTGTTTGCGCTCACTTACACGGGGAATTAGCTCAGTTGGCTAGAGCACCTGCTTTGCAAGCAGGGGGTCATCGGTTCGACTCCGATATTCTCCACATAATGAGGAAAACTAATATAATTGTTAGTTTTCCTCATTTTTTTTTATACCTCTGGAGAAGTCAATATTAAATATTAATAGTGACTTCCAGCGGTGCGGGTAGCCGTGAGTTTTACGAGGAAGGCCCGGCCTGTCTGTTTTGCGCGCGAAGCGCTGCACCGACACCGGCTGCGAAGCGGACGGTACCTTAAAAGAGAGCTTTGTCAGAGTTAAATGGTGCCGGGCTGCACCCGGCGGGAGTAAGCCTTCGGCAAAGGTTTTTCAAGCTTGCTTGTCTTGGTCGCTTTTCTTTGTGTGGTGAGGGTTTCGAGTGTGTTTTATCTGGTCATTTTTCATAGACCCGTGTGGCTGTAACTATTTGGATATCTGTGCGTAGCACTTTGTCCCCGCGGATGATCCGCGGGGACAAAGTGGCTCTCGTTGATTCACAGCGCGTTGCAGCCCTACGGGTCCATGACCAGAATCTTATGAAACTGTTTGGTAATTTGGGTTTGGTGAAATAAACACTGACAGAGTTTTGTTCATGAAAAATAACATGTCAGCCTAAATTACATTTATTTGATTTACTTGCTGTTAACTTTGTTAAAATTTGAGAAAATTTAAATTTAGAAATTGTATATTATTGATATAATGACGATTGTAATTTAGGCTGACATGTGTCTTTTTGCACGTGGGGAACTTTAGTAGGCAACAATTTGGATTCCGTGTTTTCCTTGAAAGATCCGGGAATTACGTCGCTGCTTCTCTCGTTTCACTCTCTTCGTTCGCTTCACTCGGATGCAGCTCCGTGTTTTCCTTGAAAGATCCGGGAATTACGTCGCTGCGTCTCTCGTTTCACTCTCTCCGATTGTTCATCTCACGTTGTTCGATTCACTCTCTTCGTTCGTTCCACTCGTTTGCAGCTCCGTGTTTCCCCTGACGCTCGACAAAGATATGTTTGGGGTGAAAACACAAACACCTCTTTTTTAAATAACTTCAAGGAAAAGACAAAAACGATATGCAATGACTAATCAAAATACTTCATCCTAATATCATAACTATTAACCTGTAATATGAAATTCGTAAGCATTTGTCAATCAGCACTAAAATGCAATCTGTTTGCTTTCATGGGGGAAGAAAAAGCGGGCTGCGCCCGTGCTAAATTCTCGGATTGTGCAGATTGAAGCGAGCTTCATCTGCTCACTCCTCGAATTTTCGCTTCGCTTCTTTTTCTTCCCGGGGTGGGGATATCTTTTTTGATGATTTTTGAAAATTTGGGTTGGTGGTGTTTGTGTTTTGGGGTTTTGTTATATCTTTGTGCTCGCTTAAACGGGGAATTAGCTCAGTTGGCTAGAGCACCTGCTTTGCAAGCAGGGGGTCATCGGTTCGACTCCGATATTCTCCACTTAATGAGGGAAGCTAATAAATATGTTAGTTTTCCTCATTTTTTTATATTTTTGTGGAAATCAATTCTATTAAACACTATGGTTTCCACTTCCCGCGTCTTGAGGCTGATTCTTTTTCTGCCGGTTCTTTTCTTTTTTAATTTGTCCGATGCTCAGGATCTCTTCCAGCCCGGTATTGTATACGGAACAAAGGGTGATACTCTCAGGGGTATGATTAATTATTACGGATGGACTAATCCAAGGCCCAGGATCTCCTTTGTTGAAAATGGGAAGGATTCAGCTGTCGTACTTACACCAAATGCCATCAGGGGATTTGAAACGGGAGGAAACAAATACAGGAGTGCAGCAGTTAAGACTGAGATGACACTCAACAATATTGAACTGCTTGTGAGTAACCCAAATCTGCGCCTTGCTAATGATACCGTGTTTTTAAGGCTGATTGTTCAGGGGGAAAAGTCTCTGTGGTTCTTCAGAAATAAGGTGCATAACGATCAGTTCTATATTGACGAAAATGGTTCTCAGACACTGCTTATCTACAAAAAGTACATAAAGGAGAGCGCTCACAATACAAATACGGTGGGTGAAAACAAAGGATATCTGAATCAGCTCAGGCATTATTTTTCTGATTGTGAGAGCCTGGATAATCAACTGAAAAACACAAAATATTCCGAGAGCAGTCTGGTTGAACTGTATGATAAATATTATAAATGCACAGGTGCGGAGAAGGTGTATACCACCAAACGCGAGAAAATTGTTTACGAAAAAGGTGTTTTGGCAGGTCTCTCTTTAACAGAGCTGAAAGAGAACTATCTGCAAAATTTTGGATTAGCATTCAAACCATCAATCATGCCGTCTGCAGGACTCTACCTGAATATTATTTTTCCGGAGACAAGAGGCCGGATTTCTGCTTACAACGAACTTCTTTTTACAAACTTCAACAATAAATCAGAAGCTTTATCAGAACCGGACTATATCTATAATCTGAGTCTGACTTACCTTAAACTGAATATTCTGTTTCGTTATACTTTCAAAAACAAGGAGAGTAAGGTAAACTTTTTCCTGAATGCAGGAATTTCAAACGGAATGATAATCCATGAGATAAATCAGGTAAAAGTTGGCGGACAGACTCAATCCTGGTCTCCTTATGCATACACAAGGAAGTTTGAGCAGGGACTCCTTGCCGGTGCAGGTGTAGTCTCTGGCAGGTTATCTGCAGAGATCAGGGCAGAATTCGGTAATGGCTTTTCTTTTGTGGAATATTATCCCACAAGTGTAAACCGAGCATTTATACTTCTTGGGTACAGGTTTTAGCTCAGGCACTAATCAGCAGAACTAAGCTACTGCATTAACAGGTTTCCTGTTTTCCAGTCTTTTGTTGGGCTGAAACTTCTTATGGAGTCGAATGGACCCTTCACCTCTCCGTTGATGTAGAGGTGAACCTTTCCCTGAATTTCTCCGGTGAAGATATATTTACCGCCCTTTGCAATAGCGGGGGCGAAAAATTTATCAAACAGACCAAAATTAACTCCGTTGATAATTATCAGTTTTTGTTTCATTTGAAGATCTGCCGCTACTAAGCAGTATTCGCCGTTGTCTGTTGCATAGGAATGGAGTATCTGGGGGAATGGCCCCAGCTCTTTCCCGAATGCATTTACATAGGCTTGCCTGCCCTTATTAATTGTAAGAAAGGTTTTTCCGTCAGATGCAAGAAAAATTTCGTCAACAAAAGCATTCTCAAATTCTGTTGCTTTTTTGTTTACAACCAGTCTGGACTGATTAACATCACTCTTATCATGATGCGAGTAGGCAAATGTTCCATTCTGATGTATTGAAACATCGTCTATCAGCCCGAATGAACCCCGGATAGGCTCTCCCCGCAGGTTTACATACCATCGGTTTTTATTCTCAAATGCAAAGATGAAGTTATCACTGTCAAGGAGAGTGAGCCTTTTGGTATAGTTGTAAGGCCCCATGACCTTACCGTCAATGTCAATGTATTGAGTCTCCTTTTGTTTTTCGGTCTTGAAGAATTTGAAAACCGACACATTTCTGTGGTATAGCTTTCCGCCAAACACCTCAACTTTCTCATAAGGACCGGCTATTCGCCCTCTGTCAGACAAAAACCATGCAGGTCCGCCAGACTCTCTGTATTTGAAAGATGCAGCCCCGCTTGCCGGTTCATAATCCAGCAGTATCACCTCGCCGTATGGTCCATGTACTGTTCCGGAATTATTTACATACCAGTTCCCCTCTTTTTTAAAGGAGTGAAACCTTACCGGTTCTCCCGGAAAGTGATCCACATCTTCCATCCTGTACGCCTGGCCGTTTATGTTAACCATGAACTCTCCATCCTTGTCTGAGTATTCAAAATAGAATGTTCCGTCATCAAATACCTTAGCGGCCATATTGCTTTCATTGGGAAAAGGGCCATATTTTTTGCCATTTATCATAACATACCGGCTGTTCTGATTAAGGAGGTAGTTAAATGCATAATTTCCGCCCGGAGTTATAATCAGGGATTTCATCTCCACAGCAGGGTAGGGCCCCAGTATTTTACCATTAATATTGACATACTGCTTCCCCTTAAGATGATATGTAAATGCATATTTACCGCCCTGAGCAACATATATCGGGACAGCGTCTGCTTCTGTTTTTCCATTTACGAAATCATAAGGGCCGATTCTTTTTCCGTTTACATTTACAAAAGCCTTTCCCTTGTCGGTAAATATAAATGCAAAGTTGCCAAGCGAGTCATATCCGGCATTTCTTGCATTTTTAAACACTCTTCCCCTTGAGTAGAAGTAACTCACTCCATTCTGAGTATACTCCATTGTATAGGAAAATGCCGAATCCATTGGAGGAAGAGGCTCCTCAACCGGAGCTGCCGGAACCGCCCTGTTTTTTTTTGCAGGTTGGCTCTTTTTAACAGGCTGACTCCTCTTTGTTGTTGTGCTCTTTGCCTTTGTATTTTGTGCTTCCAGCGGCTGAAAGTTCAAACATAGCAAAGCCGTCAGCATTAAGCAGACCGACAGACAGATTCCTCTTCTTATCATAATTCCAGCATATTTTTAATTGATTTCCAGGCTCTCTCTCTGAGATCACCCTCAACTTTTATCTCAGGTCCCTCATTCTGCAAAGCAAGCAGCACCTTCTCCAGGGTGTTTCGCTTCATCTGGCCGCACAGAGCCCTCGAGCCCGCAGAGATAAACTCCTTGCCTGGCTGCTCCTTCTCCATCTGGTGAATAATCTCCTTTTCAGTCATTATTACAAACTGACTTTTTTCAGACTCAGATATGTGCCTTAGCATTCCTGCTGTTGAGTAGTAATAAGTCTGAGGCATTGCCATAATTGCCGGGTCGCCCGAGCAGTTGCTCTCCGGGTGTATCAGAATATCTGCATCGGGATATTTTGTGGCCATTTCAAGTACTGTTGCTGAGTCAAACCTTTCATGAACACAGCAATCTCCCTGCCACAATTCCATGTTTCTTCCGGTCTTAAGGTTGATGTAAGCTCCAAGGTTCTTGTCGGGAACAAAGAGAATCTTCTTATTCAGCGGAATGCTGTTTACCACCCTGAGAGCGTTTGCAGATGTACAGCAGATATCGGTAAAGGCTTTTACACTGGCGGTAGTGTTCACATATGAAACAACAACCCCGCCCGGATTCTCGCTTCGCCACTGTTCAATTTCTGCACCGTCAATACTCTCTGCGAGAGAACAACCGGCCCGGTTGTCCGGTACAATAACCTTTTTGGACGGAGAAATTATTGAAGCTGTTTCTGCCATAAAGTTCACTCCGCAGAAGAGAATTATATCTGCCTCTGTCCTTGCAGCCTCCTGAGAAAGCGCAAGGGAGTCGCCAAGAAAATCGCTTATGTCCTGTATCTCCGGTCTGCTGTAGTAATGCGCAAGAATCACCGCATTCTTCTCTTTCCTGAGCCGGTTGATCTCACTCACCATGCTCTCTCTGGTCATCTCTCTCATAATCACTTCGAAGGTACAATATTCATGCTAATGTCAAGCGCCGTTACAGAATGAGTAAGGGCTCCAACACTTATGTAATCAACTCCTGCAGATGCAACCTCACTAATGCGCGACAGGGTCATGTTTCCCGAAGCCTCTGTTGCCGCTCTGCCGGCAATGAGCTTAACCGCCTCTGCCATCATAGCAGTACTCATATTATCAAGCATAATAATATCTGCTCCTGCATCTATTGCCTCCTGAGTCTCTTCCAGATTTGTCACCTCAACTTCAATTTTCATACCCGGGAAGGCAGATGCTCTTACCTGAACGACTGCATTCGTAATTCCGCCGGCTATCTTAATATGATTGTCCTTTATAAGTGCCATGTCGTAGAGGCCCATACGGTGATTGGTCCCTCCGCCTGCTTTTACGGCCATTTTATCCAGTATTCTCATTCCGGGAGCAGTCTTGCGGGTGTCCAGAAGCTGAGTGTGAGTTCCGGCAAGCTCTTTCACATAGTGTGAAGTTGCAGTTGCAATTCCGGACATCCTCTGGATAATGTTAAGAGCAGTTCTCTCGGCTGTGAGCAGTGCGCGGTAGCTACCCTCAATCCTTACAATTATATCTCCTTTGGAGACCACTCCACCCTCTAATGCAAAAGGGGTCCATTTAATATGGTCATCAAATTTTGCGAATACCATTCTGGCTATCTCCAGGCCAGATATCACCCCGTCTGCCTTTGCACTCATCTCTGCCACTGCTCTGGTGGCATCTGGAACAAGCGCATTGGTTGTGATATCTCCCGACTCCACATCCTCTTCAATTGCAAGAGATATAATCTTGTTTATCAAATAATCCCTGTTCATAATCAATTTATAAGGTTTTGTTCACCGGCAGGGCCGAAATCCCTTTACCCCTCTGCTGAACTATATGATGAATAAATTTATCGTTTTCTTCAGGAAAGTCCTCACGGTAATGTCCGCCGCGGCTCTCCCTTCTCTCCAGAGCAGATCTTATAATCAGCTCAGCTACAATAATAAGGTTTTCTCCCATAAGTTCAAAAATCTCTTTTCCATCCATGACAAAATTTGCTCGCTCTTTTTCTAGTTTCGCGAGACCCTCGGCCAGAAGCTTTTCATTGCGAATGATGCCGGCATGGAGAGTCATTATTTCCGACACCCTGCTGCTCAGTTCGCAGAATTCCTTTTCGCGGGCCGAATCGCTCCGGTAAATGGAAGAGAGCTCAGATTCTGCAAGGACGATTCTCTCTTTGTCAGCCTCTCTGCTGCACTCCTCAACAGCTCTGTACCCAAAAACAAGACACTCCAGAAGAGAGTTCGAGGCAAGCCTGTTGGCCCCCATAATTCCTGTTGAAGCAAGTTCTCCGCATACAAAAAGATGAGGAACAGAACTTCTGCCCCACAAGTCGCTCTTTACCCCTCCAACCATGTAGTGGGCAGCGGGAGCAACCGGAATGCGGTCACTCATGTCAATGCCAAGAGATGCACACCTGGCAAAGATATTTGGGAACCTGGCCTTGATTCTTTCAGGATTAAGATGGTTAAGGGTAAGGTATACAAACGGCTCCCGCTGCTGCCGTATCTGCTTGTAAATTGACCTTGCTACAATATCCCTTGGTGCAAGCTCTGCATTTTCGTGAATGTCCGGCATAAAACGCTCTCCCTTTACATTTACGAGCTGAGCCCCTTCGCCTCTCACAGCCTCACTGATAAGGTAAGACTTCTCCTCCTCTGTATATATAGATGTAGGGTGAAACTGAATGAACTCCATGTCTGCAATTTTGCAATCTGCCCTGTAGGCAAGAGCGACTCCGTCACCGGTAGTTGTAGCAGGATTTGTAGTGTTTTTATAGATTGCAGATGCGCCTCCCATAGCAAGAATGGTATGTCTTCCCGTGAAAAACACCTCTTTTTTCTCCTTAAGATCCCATGTCCTTACTCCGCAGCATACTCCATCTTTTTTCAGAATTTCAATTGCGGCAAGATTTTCAAAAACAGCTATGTTGTGATGTTCAGAGACCTTTTCGATCATAAAATCTGTGATCTTTTTTCCGGTAACATCGCCCCCTGCATGAAGAATTCTCCTTCTGTGATGGCCGCCCTCAAGGCCCAGGGCAAGAGCCCCGTTTTGCATATCAAACTCCATCCCCTCCTCAATGAGCTCTCTGATTCTCTCAGGTCCCTCGTTAACCAGAATGTTTACAGCATCATGGTCACAAATACCTCTTCCTGCAATAATGGTGTCTTCAAAATGGAACTCGGTGGCATCCTCTTCGTCGGTGACAGCGGCAATGCCGCCCTGAGCAAAATATGAGTTGCTCTCTCTTATACCCGATTTGGTTATCAGGGCAACTTTCCCGTAACGGGATGCTCTGTAAGCAGAGTAAAGACCCGCAAGACCGCTCCCCACAATTATATAGTCGAACTGGTGCATTTTTTGGAAATAAACCGCAAAAATACTCTTTTTATGGTTAAGTGTCCGTTTTTTGTACTTTTCACCTCAAATAGGTATCTTAGCGCACTCATAGTTTAAGTTAAAAGGATAGAAAATGGTAAAAAATGTAAACTGCTTTATTCCCTATCAGGACAAGGCACAGGTAATTGAAACAATCAATGGTCTAAAGCTCACGGAGAATGTCTCAAAGATATTTCTTCTCTCAACAGAACAAGGTAAAGAGAGCATCCCCGGATGTGAGATAATTGTTATCGATTCACTAAAATCAACTGCAGCAATCAAGGAGATCGCCTCAAGGGCAGATTCTGAGTATACACTCATCTATCTTAAGGAATCAACTCTTGTTTTGGGCATGTTTGCACTTGAAAGAATGCTCCGCATTGCCGGTGATACAAACGCATCTATGGTATATGCAGACCATTATCAGATTGCAGACGGAAAAAGAAATATCAGCCCTGTTATTACATATCAGGAGGGAAGTCTACGTGACGACTTCAATTTTGGTTCGGTTTTAATTTACAGAAGTGCTGCCCTTAAAGAGGCCGCAGCAAGAATGTCTGTGAACTTTAAGTTTGCCGGACTCTACGACCTTCGTCTAAAGGTTTCTCAAAAGGGTTCGCTGGAGCATATCAACGAGTATCTCTACACAGAAGTGGAGAATGACAGCCGCAAATCAGGTGAAAAGATCTTTGACTATGTAGATCCTAAGAACCGTGCGGTACAGATTGAGATGGAGGAGGCCTGTACACTTCACCTCAGGGATATTGGAGGATATCTTAAACCTGAATTCAGGCATATCGAATTCAGTGAAAATAATTTTGAATTTGAAGCCTCTGTAATTATCCCGGTTTACAACAGGATCAAAACAGTTAAGGATGCTGTTGCTTCTGTTCTCAAACAGAAGACCAGCTTCAAGTTTAACCTTATTATAATTGACAATCACTCAACTGACGGCACATACGAGGCTATTGAGGAGTTTGCGGCAGATGAGCGTCTGATTCACCTTGTACCTGAAAGAAAGGATCTTGGAATTGGAGGTTGCTGGAATGCCGGCGTTCACCACCCTAAATGCGGAAAATTTGCCGTTCAGCTTGACAGCGACGATATCTACTCAGACGAGAACACACTTCAGAAAATTGTTGACTCATTCTATGCACAAAACTGCGCAATGGTAGTTGGAACATATATGATGACCAACTTCAACATGGAGATGATTGCTCCGGGTATCATTGACCACAAGGAGTGGACACCTGAAAACGGAAGGAACAATGCGCTCAGAATTAATGGTCTTGGAGCTCCAAGAGCATTCTATACCCCTGTCCTGCGTTCAGTAAAAGTTCCAAACACAAGCTACGGAGAGGATTATGCACTAGGTCTTAATATCTCAAGAGAGTACCAGATTGGTCGTATTTACGATGTGCTTTACCATTGCCGCCGCTGGGACGGAAACTCAGATGCCGCTCTTGATATTGTGAAGATGAATGCTCACAACACATACAAAGACAGGATCCGCACATGGGAACTTAAGGCTCGTATTGCACTAAACAAAAAGAGATAACTGTACCAGATGCTTAATAAAGAATCTATATCGCTGCTTTTTGAAGAACAACTGGCTTCATGGGAGCAGGCAGGCAATAATTACAAGGCTCTTGAGGGAGTAGTTGCAAAAGAGGTTATGGTTGACGGCTTCCCCTTTAAGGTTCAGTTCAACCCTGCAAGAATTGTCTCTTCTGCCGCAAAGGTAGATGCCAAATCTATTCAGGAGAGAAAGTGTTTCCTTTGTGCTGCCAACAGGCCTGCAATACAGAAGGGAATAGATTACATATACGGTGGGGATTCTTCGAATCCCTACACCGTTCTTATTAATCCGTTTCCAATCTTCCCGAGACATCTTACAATCCCTGTTGTAGCTCACCAGGATCAGCTTATTGACGGCAAATTTGATGCAATGCTCGATCTTGCGGCACATATGCCTGACTATTCACTCTTTTACAATGGTCCAAAGTGCGGAGCCTCTGCACCGGACCATTTTCATTTTCAGGCAGGCAACAAAGGATTTCTTCCTCTCGAGGAAAATCTCCCGTCAATGCCACGAACCATCCTTTATGAGGAGGAGGGCACAAAGGTTTTCAGCATTAAAAAATCCATCAATGGTCTCATTGTTATTGAGTCATCCAGAAGGGAAGTTGCTGCTGAGATGTTTGATGAAATCTATTCGCTCCTTGAGGTAAAGGAGGGAGAGAGGGAGCCAATGCTGAATATTCTCTGCTGGTACAAAGGCGGAGTATGGACAACGGCTCTTTTTATAAGGTCAAAGCATCGTCCTTCTCATTACTTTGAAGAGGGAGAGAAAAATATTCTTATCAGCCCTGCTTCTGTAGATCTGGGCGGCGTGTTCATTACTCCTCTGGAGAAGGATTTTGAAAAGATGGGAAGCGTAGAAATTAAGGAGATTCTCTCTGAGGTACTTATATCATTTGAAGAGCTGGCTCTGCTGGCACAAAAAATCAAAACAAAACTAAACAGTCTATGAAAGAGCCAAAAGTGAGCGTGGGTATCATGTTTGAACCCCGCATAGATTTCATTCTCAGTGGTAGTTATACTTCAAACGGAGTGGTTTGTCAGGGTCCTCAGTCTGTTGTCCTCAAGGATGGCAAGGTTGAATGGAACGGAAAGCTGTACGAAGAGGTGCTTTTTGAACCGGTAACAGAATCTGAGGCTTTTTTTGAGCTTAAGGATGTTACAATCGGAATCAATTTCCACTGGGAGAGAAAAGAGAATCAATCTTTCAGGGGAGCACTCAAAATAATTACAGAACACGGAAAGCTCACAGCTGTGAATGTACTTGGAGTTGAAGAGTACCTTACATCTGTTATCTCATCTGAGATGAGTGCAACAGCTTCGCTTGAACTGCTCAAGGCACATGCAGTTATTTCCCGTTCTTGGCTTCTTGCCCAGATTGACAAGAATAAGGAGATCACAGAGAGTGGCGAGGTTTACAGCACAATGAAGGAGAGCGATGAGGAGCTGGTAAAGTGGTATGACCGCGAAGATCATACCCGCTTTGATATCTGTGCAGATGACCACTGTCAGCGTTATCAGGGAATTACAAGAGCTTCAACGGAGATTGTGAAAGATGCAATTGAACAGACCAGGGGCAGGCTTCTGATGTTCGACGGCAAGATTTGCGATGCCCGTTACTCAAAGAGCTGCGGAGGTGTCTTTGAAGAGTTTCACAACTGCTGGGAGGAGAAGGATATGCCATATCTGGTAAAGCAGAGAGACAGCAAGACAAATACAACTATCCCGGATTTAACCGTTGAGGAAAAGGCAGTGAAATGGATTCTGGAATCTCCTGAGGCATTCTGCAATACCTCAGATAAAAAGGTTCTCTCGCAGGTGCTAAACAACTATGATCAGGAGACCGTGAATTTCTACAGGTGGAGCGTAAGCTATACCCGCGAGCAGCTTTCTGAACTTGTGAAAAGAAGGTCAGGGACTGATTATGGCCAGATTACAGATCTGATTCCTGTTGAGAGAGGAACATCGGGCCGTTTGGTAAGGCTTAAAATTGTGGGTACCAAAAGAACGAGAACTATCGGGAAAGAGCTTGAGATAAGGAGGACACTCTCTGAATCGCACCTTTACAGCTCTGCATTTGTTGTGGAAAAAGAGGGCAATCCAGATATGCCCGATTCGTTCATTCTTAAGGGAGCCGGCTGGGGCCATGGAGTGGGTCTGTGCCAGATAGGTGCAGCTGTCATGGGAGAGCAGGGCTTTGGTTATGAGGATATTCTGCTGCACTATTTTATTGGTGCTTCAATAGAAAAGAAATATTAATTTTTCAATTGTTTAAGAGATGAGCAACAAAAAGAGATCTCCTTGGGCGTGGATTCCATCGCTCTATTTTGCACAGGGTCTGCCTTATGTAGCTGTGATGACCATATCGGTTATTATGTACAAAAGACTCGGAATTTCAAATACCGATATTGCCCTTTACACAAGCTGGCTGTATCTTCCATGGGTAATTAAGCCCTTCTGGAGTCCGTTTGTGGATCTTCTCAAGACCAAAAGGTGGTGGGTTGTCACAATGCAGCTGCTGGTAGGTGCCGGTCTGGCGGGTATTGCCTTTACCATACCAATGGATGCCTTCTTCCAGTGGTCGCTTGCGATTTTCTGGCTTGTGGCATTCAGCTCTGCAACTCATGACATTGCAGCAGACGGTTTCTACATGCTGGCGCTCAATACACATGATCAGTCGATGTATGTTGGAATCCGCAGTACCTTTTACAGGGTTGCGACCATAGCCGGTCAGGGTCTTCTGATAATTGTAGCAGGAGCTCTTGAGTCCTCTACGGGACTTGAACCTGTGAAAATTCAGGTTAATGCCTCTCCTGCATACACTTCGCAGATTATACTTCCGCAACAGGACAGCGCAGCTGCTTTACTTCCTGCCAGCACAATTGTTGCAGACGAATATACCTTTACTGCATATCCGCAGAATGTTGAACTGGGAACCAGGACTGTTCCTGCAGACTCAGTGGCAATGCTCAAGGCCTTTGCTTCCGAACATAATATCAAATTTGGTTTTATGAAACAGGAGGAGAGCAGGGCAAACGGAAACGGAAATAAAGAGAGCTGGTGGAGTGAAAATGTTGCCACACCTCTTGGAAACTTTATCTCGAGAAACTTTGGTGAAGAGATAGAAGTAACAGATATTCATTCGCTTACAGGTACAGCAAAACTGGTTGAACTGAGAATCTCAAAGGCTCCGCTTCCCGGAGAGAAGTTTGTACTGAATACAAGACTGGACAAGGGTGACAAGAGTATTTTCCTTGCACACGGAGAGAGACTGGAGTTTAATGAGACCAACTGGGATAAACCTGCATACATTATTGTACAGGCAGATTCAAAACTCATCACAGATGCATCTACTTCTTTCAGCAGTGTATCCGGAAATATCTCATTTGCATGGTCAATTACATTCTTCATTCTTGCAGGATTTTTTCTTGCAATTACACTTTATCACAGATTTATACTTCCAAGACCAGACAGTGACAAGCCTGCAAAAGAGGTTACTGCACGCAATATCTTTAAGGAGTTCTTTGCAACTTTTGCATCATTCTTCAAAAAGAAACAGGTGGGTATTGCCATAGCATTCATGCTGCTGTACCGCTTCCCTGAGGCACAGCTTGTAAAGCTTATTTCACCCTTCCTGCTTGACCCTAAAGCCGCCGGCGGTATGGGTCTTACAACCGGACAGGTTGGTCTGGTATACGGAACAGTGGGAATTATTGGACTTACACTGGGTGGAATTATTGGTGGTATTGTTGCTGCTAAAGGTGGCCTCAAGAAGTGGCTCTGGCCAATGGCCTGGAGTATATCGCTTACCTGCGCTACATTTGTGTATCTGAGTGTGTTTCAGCCGGATAGCCTGTTCGTGATAAACCTCTGTGTCTTCATTGAGCAGTTTGGCTACGGATTTGGATTTACTGCCTATATGTTGTTTATGATCTATTTTGCAGACGGGGAGCACAAAACCTCTCATTATGCAATCTGTACAGCCTTCATGGCTTTGAGTATGATGCTTCCGGGAATGGCTGCGGGCTGGCTCCAGGAGCTGATAGGTTACAAACACTTCTTCTACTGGATTATGATTTGCTGCGTCGCTACAATTGCGGTGACAGCCTTTATTAAAGTTGACTCCTCTTTCGGAAGAAAAGAGGTAGCTAAAAGCTGATTATTATGAAAAAGATAAAAATTGTTTTACTGTTTGCGCTGGCTTTATTTGCCGGTAATGCAGCAGCTCAGAATATCAGGACCGGGCTCGAGGCTCTCAAATCGCAAAACTTCAAGGTTCTTGAAGGGAAAAGGGTTGGTCTGATAACTAACCCCACCGGTTTTGACAATAACCTCAAATCGACTGTTGATGTTCTTTTTGAAGCGAAGAATGTGCAACTTGTAGCTTTATTCGGTCCTGAACATGGCGTCAGGGGTGATGTTCATGCGGGCGACAAAGTAGATAACATGAATGATCCAAAGACTGGTCTGCCTGTATATTCGCTGTACGGCAAAACCAGAAAAGCTACACCTGAAATGCTAAAGGATATTGATGTTCTTGTTTATGACATTCAGGATATCGGAAGCCGCTCATTTACCTACATTAGTACAATGGGACTTGCAATGGAGGCTGCTGCAGAGAACAATATCGAATTTGTTGTTCTTGACAGGCCAAATCCGCTTGGAGGAGAGAAGATTGAAGGTAATCTGGCAGAGGAGGGTTTTATATCCTTTGTGAGTCAGTTTAAGATTCCGTACATCTATGGTCTCACCTGCGGAGAACTTGCAGTTATGCTCAACGAGGAGAATATGCTCGGCAAAAAGTGCAAGCTAACTATTGTTAAAATGGAGGGATGGAAAAGAGATATGACATTTGAACAGACAGCTCTTCAGTGGGTGCCTTCATCTCCGCATATTCCTCAGCCAATTAGTGCCATAGCATATCCAATCTCTGGAATTCTGGGAGAGCTGGGCTATATGTCTATTGGAGTTGGTTATACAATTCCTTTCCAGATGTTTGCTGCTGAGTGGATTGAAGCAGAGAAACTTGCAGAAAGAATGAACAGTTACAACCTTCCGGGACTGATTTTCCGTCCAATGCATGTTAAACCATTCTACTCTGTTGGAGTTGGTAAAAATCTCCAGGGTGTTCAGGTTCATGTTATGGATTATAAAAAGGCTGCCCTCTCAGATGTTCAGTTCTGGGTAATGCAGGCAGTGGCAGAACTGTGGCCGGATAAGGCTGTTTTTGCAAATGCAAGTGAAGGCCGTTTCAGAATGTTCGACCAGGTTTCTGGCAGCGACCAGATAAGAATCAGGTTCTCACAAAGAAACAGGTTTGAAGATATTAAGGAGTACTGGTATAAAGATGTTGAGAGTTTTAGAAAACTCTCGAAAAAATACCATCTCTACAATTAGGAATTTAGACCAGGCCGAGAGTCTTGCTTCTGACAAGCATGCATGCGCCAATAACGCCGCATTTATCTCCAAGGCGTGAGAGTCTCAGCCGGGTGTCCTTGCTTACAAGAATGAGTGAATATTTGTTTATTGCACTCTTGACGGGAAGCAGGATATAATCTCTGGCAGCGGCCAGTGTTCCGCCAAGTATTATCATCTCCGGGTTAAACAGATTGATTAGCCCGGAGATTGCTTTTCCAAGCTCGTTACCAACACACTCCATGATCTCAATAGCAAGCACATCCTCCTTGAGTAGTGCATCCATGATATCTTCTATGGTTATCTCATCACCATTATTGAACTTATTGGAGAGCATAGAGACGCGTCCCTCGCGGAGCTTATCCATGAACATTCTGTGAACTGCAGAGCCGGAAGCGCCGGTCTCCAGACATCCTCTTTTTCCGCAGCGGCAGATTATCTCATTATCAAAGAACGGAAAGTGTCCGAATTCCCCTGAGAATCCAGATTTTCCGTAATATAATTTGCCCTCTACAATGATTCCTATACCAAGACCCCAGCTTGCATTGATGAAGAGCATATTTCTGGAGTGATTCTCTTCACCCATCATATATTCGCCGTAGGTCATTGCCCTTGAGTCGTTTTCAACATGAACCGAGCAGTCAATTCTCTCCTCAATGAGCATTGAGAGGGGTTTTTCTCCCAGGAAATAGTAACTGTAACTATATCCGGATTCTGAATTTACCCGGCCGGAGAGGTTTACTCCCACAGCCAGAACCTTATCTCTGGGAATAGGAAGTTTGTCAATGAAGTTATTGATTATATCACAAAGCTGGTCCAGTGACTGTATGGTATTATCCATCACAAAGGGCTTGTCTGCTGCGTACTCTGTCAGCTCTCCCTTGAAGTTAATTGCTCCAAGGGCAAGAGAGTCCTTCCGGATATCTACCCCAACAAAATAGCCGGCACTTGGGTTAAGGCCATATACATTTGGTCTTCTCCCTCCGTTTGTTCCCTGTTTTCCAAAGTCCAGCACAAATCCCTCAGTTATAAGCTCCCCAATTAGCTTGGTAACGGTTGGAACGCTCATGTTCATCTCCTTGCTAAGGTCAGTTATGCTGACGTTTCCGCCTACGATAAGAAGACGCACAATCTCCCGTTTCAGGGAGGCACTTCTGTTGCCTTCATAAGACTTTTGAAGAAAAGAGCTGTTCATTTTGATTTCTTGGGGTTTACAACAAATTTATTAATTTATTTGACGTCTTCGTAACCTTTGTCTGCATTTTTAAGTTTGTCATACCAGTTGAACTTGAGGATTATCATAGTTACAACTGTAATGGCAAGGGTGATAAGGAACGCACTCATATTATGAATTACGAGGTATATCGGGAGTACAACCAGTGACATCTGCCATACAATACCTACTAATACATTCACAGCATCTCTTCCAAAATCCTTGTTTGGTTCAAATGCAGGATCCACTTTCTGAACCTTCTCGCGGATTGGTTTCCAGAATCCCCATGGCCTTACATTTTTGTAGAATTTCATAAGAACCTCTTCGTCATCCGGTTTTGTCAGATAGGTTCCAAGGAATGCTCCTGCAAACGAGCAGGCGAGAATGGCAGGAAAAAGGTATATGTCTGCGATTTCGGGGAAGAATACCAGTTTAATGGTAGAGGAGACAAGACCGGCAAGCATTCCCCAGAAATATCCGAATCCGTTGAATCTCCACCA
>PHDT01000035.1 GCA_002842695.1 Bacteroidetes bacterium HGW-Bacteroidetes-10
ACTTTGTTATAAGATGGAATATTTGTATAACTAAGCATAAGCTTGCCGTCTGAAGTAATCTGTGTTGTCTGGGCAATATAATCCCTGGTATGGCTATAGTATATACTGCTGTTCAGGGTTATCTTTCCCTGAGAAAATTCATGTGCTGCCTCAATTTTGTCGGTAAGCTCCTGACGCAGATTCTTATTGCCTGATTCACTGGTAACCTGGTCAATAATATTTACGAAGGGATTGAGCTGAGGATAAGCCGGTCTGGTTACTCTTCTGTTGTATGCAAGAGAGAGTGAGTTTTTTTCAGCGAGAGAATATCTGAATGTAACCGAAGGAAAGAGTGAGAGACGAGAAGATTCAGACTGATCATTTGTGCTGTATTGCCGGAAGAGGGATGTTGAATATTCTGCACGCAACCCTGCTTTGAAAGCAAACCCATCTGAGAGCTTTCCTGAAAAGCTTTCGTAAAGGGCAAATATCTGCTCCTTATGAGTTAAGTCGTTGCTGAGAGATATATCCTTAATCCACTCATTTGAGGGGATGTCAAGTTTGAAAAAGTCATATTCAAATGTATTCCACCTTTTTGTGTATTTAACTCCGCTTTCGACCTTTATTTTACTGTCTGTCACTTTTATATAGTCACTCTGGAATGAGAAAATATTTGGACTGCCGCCACCCCACGATCTTTGGCTGTACACTCCGTCTATTGTGTAGTTTGCAGGCCTGGACCCCTTTGTTTTTGAATAGGAAATGTCAAATGAGAGCTCCTTTTTGCCCGGAGAGAATATTCGTTTGTAGAATCCCGCTCCCGAAAAACTTTTTCTGTTGAACCATATTGAATTGTGGCGGCTGTATGTTTCAGGACCAGTTTCTGTCTCTCGTCCGGAAATATCCTGCTCAAGATGAAAGTTTGGGATCATCCCGTTTAAAGTAATACCTGCTTGATTTTTTCCTCTGCTGTATGAAATTGTTGAATAGGCAGAGTGCAGGTTGGTTCTTTTATCAGATATAATATTTTGCCATGTTTTCTGACCGGTTGAGTGTAACTCCCGTATAATATTGCTTTCTGTCTGTTCGTGATCGTATTTTGAGTTGATTCCCATGTCAAAAGTCCACAGTCCGTTATTTAAACTTACATCCACTCCGCCATTGTAGCAATAGTGAATATCTGTGCTGTATCTTGCAAGCAAGCTTTTGCCCTCAAAAAGTTTAGTTTTTGAAACAATATTAATAATACCACCGGAGCCCTCTGAGTCATATTTGGCGTCGGGGCTGGTAATAATTTCAATATGGCTAATGTTTCCTGTTGGAATTGATTCCAGTGATGTATGAGTGGTTGGCCTTCCGTCGATTAAAAGAAGAATATTCTTATTCCCTCTTATGTAGATATTGTTTTCATTATCTACAGTTACTGATGGCTGACTTTTCAGGACATTAAGAATATTACCGGTGGCACTTCCTGCAGTCCTGTCAAAGTTAATTCTGCTTTTCTCTATGTTGATGTTTTTTGCAGATTTAACTCCCTCGACTGTTGCTGCTCCTAAAATCTTGGAAGATGGTTCAAGTGGAATTGTTCCCAAATCAATATTCCCTTTTATGGATAACACAAACTCCTTTTTGTTATATCCCATGAATTCAACTGACAGTGTGTAATCACCCTCAGGAATTTGATTTATAACAAATAATCCGGTTACATTTGTAAGAGTACCCTTTACGGGAGCAGATTTTTTCAGGGCTACACTGGCATATTCAAGTGCCTCTCCCGATTTGGCGTCAATGATCTTTCCGGTAATGTGGCCTCCGGAAATAGAGCTCTCTTTCTGTTTTTCCTGACTATTTAGGAGCTGTGGAGTAGTCATCAGGAACAACAGAATTGCTAAAGTCAGTTGTTTCATTATTTATTTTTCACAGTGGTTTGCCCTTTGACCTTTTTTTCAGATGAAAGTTTAATATCAACTCTTTTTTCTGTAACTTAAAACTGCCCATCCGTTAAAGAAGACTGCAAATGCAGAGAGCATCCAGAAAGAGGTAAGCAGTTCTGAAAAACCGCTTCCCTTGAGGTATACCTGTCTAAGCACAATTATTATGTATTTGAGGGGGCTTATGATGCTAAGCTTTTGTGCCCAATCGGGCATATTTGCAACCGGTGTGTAGAGGCCGCTCATAAAGATGAATGTGAGCAAAAAGAAAAACATCATAAACATAGCCTGCTGGAGAGTTGTGGCATAGTTTGATATTACCAGCCCAAAGCCTGAGAATGACAGCACAAATAGTGCGGCAAAGAGGTAAATTGTTGCCAGGCTGCCGACAGGGACGAGTCCGTATGCCATCCATGCAGCGAGAAAGCAGATAGTGAGCACAACAAATCCAATAATCCAGTAGGGTATTAGCTTTGACAGAATAAAGGTGAGTTTTTTTACTGGTGTTACATTTATTTGCTCTATTGTTCCGCTCTCTTTTTCTCCTACTATATTTAAAGCGGGGAGGAATCCGCATACCATTGCCAGCACCATTACCATAAGGGCAGGTACCATAAAGTGAGTATAAAGCAGTCTGGGATTATACCAGAATCTGGGAGAGATTGTTATTGCACCATCTTTCAGGACAGTGCTTATATTTTTGTTGAAATCTCCCACAATCCCGGCAAGATATGCGCTGCCAAGCCCGCCTTTGGTTCCGCTTACCGCATTTGCAGCAATATAAAGGCGGGCGGTTCCCTCTTTTACTATATCGCGTTCGAAATAGGCAGGTATTTCCAGAATCATATCGGAAGTATTAAGTTCAATACCTCTCATGGCCTCCTGATAATTATCGGCCACTTCTGAAATTCTGAAGTAGCCTCCTGAGCGAACCTTTTCGGTGAGCTCACGTGAGATTGTGCTCTTGTCGTTGTCAACAACCGTAAGGTTAATGTTTTTAATCTCAAAATTTGCAACAAGAGGAAAAATGAGGATAGCCATGAATGGCATAACAACGGCAATTTTGGGAAGTGCCTTATTCCTGAAGAACTGTTTGAACTCTTTTTCCAGTAAGTATTTAAGCATAATCTTCTACTCCAGTCTATATTTAAATTTTTTGATACTAACCACGAGAATTATAACTCCCATTCCTGCGAGCAGCGCTACCTCCTTTAAAATTGAGGTGATGCCCAACCCTTTTATCATTACATTTCTTACCGCAATGATGAACCACTTTACAGGAAGAATATGAGAAAACCACTGCAGTACATCTGGCATAGTCTCAACAGGAAACATGAGCCCGGAGAGAAATACCGCAGGCATTAAAAGCAACATTCCGGAGATGAGAAGTGCCACTATCTGTTTTTCTACAAGGGAAGAGATTAGTATTCCCAGTGAAAGTGAGACAAAGATGAAAAGCAGAGATAGTGCTGTGAGCAGAACAAGACTGCCTGCTATGGGAACCTTGAGAATATATACAGAGAGCAGTAAAATGGTTATGTAGTTAACGATGGAAATAGTAAAATACGGGACCAGCTTGCTCAGTATGATCAGAAATGGTTTCATTGGTGATACCAGCAATACCTCCATAGTGCCAAGTTCCTTTTCCCTGGCTATTGAAACAGATGTCATAAGTGCACATATGAGCATGAGAATCATCCCCATTATCCCGGGTACAATGTTGTAGGCGCTTTTTAAAGTTGGATTATAGAGCAGTCTTGTCTCTGCTGTTATTCCTCTCTGTATGCCTGAGGCTATCTGTTGTCTGGCCAGAAGTTCCTGCTGATATGTATTTATGAGGGCCGTTGCGTAATTGGTTAGTACTGAAGCTGTGTTGGGGTCTGTTCCGTCTGCAATAAGCTGAATTTTTGCGTCTCCTGTATGAAGGAGAGAGTGGTAGAATTTTTCTCCAAATACAACAACAAATCCCACTCTTCCCTCCTTAAAGAGTTGTTCAATCTGGGAAGGGGAGGAGAGATAGCTGTCCAGGGTGAAGTAGTCGCTGGTTTCCAGTTTATTGACAATTCCCCGGGTTGCATCATCTCTTGAGGGGTCGTAAACTGCAAACTTTGTATTCCTGATCTCTGTAGTGATCCCGAATCCAAACAGAATTATCATGAGTACCGGAAGCACAAGCAGTATGAGAGTGGTCCACCTGTCCCTGAAGATGTGGAAGAACTCTTTCTGTACAAATATTCTGAACTCTCTCATAATCCGTTGTTTTTTGATTTTCGTGCAAGTTTTCTGAAGACCTCGTCCATATCTGCAGCCCCAAATTCCTTTCTGAGACTTGCGGGAGAATCCAGGGCATCTATGCGGCCATCGACCATTATTGAAACACGGTTACAGTATTCTGCCTCATCCATGTAGTGTGTTGTAACAAAAACTGTTATCCCTCTTTCAGAAGCCTGGTAAATCATCTCCCAGAACTGGCGTCTTGTAACAGGGTCTACTCCTCCAGTGGGCTCGTCAAGGAAAACAATGCTCGGATTGTGGAAAATTGAAACAGAGAATGCCAGCTTCTGACGCCATCCCAGAGGTAGTGATTTCACAAGGGAATTTCTCTCTTTCTCAAATCCAAGTTCTGCCAAAAGCAGCTGAGTTCGCTCCCTGGTCTCCTTTTCGGAAACTCCGTAAATTCCTGCATAAAGCCTTATGTTTTCCCATACCTTAAGATCTTCGTAAAGGGCGAACTTCTGGCTCATATATCCTATTGAAGCTTTAACCTTTTCGGAATCATGCAGGATATCATATCCGGCAACTACTCCCTTTCCGGAAGTGGGGCTGAGCAATCCGCAGAGCATGCGCATAGCGGTTGTCTTACCTGCTCCGTTTGCACCAAGAAAGCCGAATATCTCTCCCTTTTCTACGCTGAATGAGATATTGTCAACAGCAGTAAAGCTGCCGAATTTCTTGGTCAGGTTTTCTACTTCTATTACTTTCATCTGGCTATAAGTTCCATAAAACAATCCTCAATATTTGCCTCTACAGGTGTAATCTCAATATTTGTATGTCCCTGTTTTTCCAGAGCAAAGCGGAGAGAATCGGCAGTTAATGAATCAGCAGAGTTCCCGTCTCTCTCTGTTGTTACGTGATGTGAATCTCCAAAAGCGAAGCAGGAGATCACTCCGGGGATCTCTCTCAGCCTTTTAAGAAGAAGTCCCATGTTATCGCCCTTCACACTTATCAGCCTTCTGCCAAACGACTCTACAATTGCTTTAGGGGTATCTATTTTGAGAAACTCGCCATTCTGAATCAGGGCAATTCTGTCGCAAAGGGAGGCTTCGTCCATGTAGGGTGTCGAGACAATTATTGTTATTCCCTGAGATTTGAGTTTTCTGAGCATTTCCCACAACTCTTTTCTTGAAACGGGATCTATTCCGGTTGTGGGTTCGTCAAGAAAGAGTATAGATGGCTTGTGTATCAATGCGCAGCTAAGAGCAAGTTTCTGCTTCATTCCCCCTGACAGGGCACCTGCCATTCTCTTTTTAAAAGGTTCAATCTGACTGTAAATATCCTTAATCAAATAGTAATTTTCTTCAATTGTTGTGTTGAACAGAGTGGCAAAGATCCTCAGGTTCTCCTCTACTGTAAGGTCCTGATAAAGTGAAAACCTTCCGGGCATGTAACCAACAATTTTGCGGATTTTCTTGTAATCTGAAACCACATCAAATCCTTCGACAGAAGCACTTCCTGAATCGGGAAGCAGCAGGGTGGTCAAGATCCGGAAGAGTGTACTCTTTCCTGCTCCATCCGGGCCTATGACCCCAAAAATCTCCCCCGGCTCAACATCAAAAGAGATGTTGCCAAGCGCCTTTACCTTGCCATAACTCCTGGATATGTTTTTACAGGAGAGAGCATGGGTGACTGTGAAATTGTCTTTGGATACTGGATTCATTCAGTCTTTTTATTTAACGATTTCTGCTCCGCCATACATACCTATTTTCAGGTAACCGTCATTCTTAACTGATATCTTTACGGCATATACGAGGTTTGCCCTTTCATCCTTTGTCTGGATTGTCTTGGGCGTGAACTCTGCCTTGTCTGAAATCCAGATAATTTTACCGTCGTACTCCCTCTCTTCCTCCTCTCCAAAGTCTGCAAACACCTTTACTGACTGGTTGAGCCTGGTTGTGGTGAGCAGGTCTGAAGTCATGTATGCCTTTAGCTGCATGTTGTTAATGTCTGCAACTTTGAACAGAGGTTTTCCTGCACCAGTCACTTCCCCCGCCTCTGCGTACTTTACCAGAACAGTTCCTTTGATTGGTGAGGTTATTCTGCTTCTTTGCAACTGATCGTTGATCTGTTCTACCTGAATCATAAGAGCTGAAGCGTCTTCGGTGATTCCTCCTGAAGTGTTTTTGAGTGTAGATCTCTGGGCTTCCAGTTGTTTCTCAAGTATTGATATAGATGAGGTAATGTCATCAAGCTGTTTTCGGGTGGCTGCATCTGCTTTGATGAGCCTCTCAACGCGCTCTTTTTCGCGAGTCTGGGTGGTTATCTGCTCCTCGATGGCTGCTATTTGTTTGCGGACTTCGGGGCGGCGCGCCTCGAGTGCCCGCACTGTTGCAAGAAGCTGTTTTTTTCTGAGGAACAGCTGTATGGTGTCAATCTGACCCACAACCGAGCCGCCCGCAACTGTATCACCTTCATTCACATTTAGTTCAATAATCTTCCCGCTCACCTCAGATGAAACCACAATTTCTGTTGCCTCAAAAGTTCCTGAGGCATCGTGTACTCCTGAATCCCTTCCGCACGAGAGGAGGGAGAGGATGAAAATACCTGCACCAATATTAATGCTGGTGAGAAAAATCTTGTTCAGGTTCAAAGCTTTCAGTTCCATATCGTTAATTGTTTTTTAAATACTTAATTGAATAGATTGCCATAAGGTGCATAATTTCATGAGTTGCCTTTTCCTGTCTTGCCATGTTAAGGGCATTAATCTCCCTTAAGAGGTCGGAAACAGAGAGAGTCCCGTTCTCTGCCTTTGTCTCCGCAGCATTTTTTATGTTTACCCTTAATGTGATGATCTCATCGTCTGCAGAGAGCTGTCTGGCCAGTTTATCAACCTCATTTCTCTGCTGAGTCTCTGCCAGTGAGTTATTAAACAGAAATGTCTCGCGCTGAACCTTTACGCTCTCTCTGCTGCTCTCCAGTTTTTTGATCGAGTTGCCTTTTGTGTAGAAAGAACCAAAATTCCACGCAAGTCTGACACCGCCAACATAGTATGCAGAAAACTCATTCTTGAGCATATTCAGCCCCGGATTTCCATATCCGCCCTGAAGGAAAAGATTAAACCTGGGCATTGACGAAGCCTTGATTCCACTCTCCTGGCTGGTAATCAGGTTTATCTGAGCATCAAACAGAGCAAGTTCCGGGCGCCTGTTTTCCGCCGAAAGAGTAATTTCATTTGCCCTTGGTTTCTCAAGGCCCATTCGCTTTGCTTCCGGTGTGCTTGAAATTGCCGCAAGCATCTCCCGGTAAGTTTTGATTGTCATTTCAAGCTCTTCTCTGCGCTGATTTGCCTTGAGAATCTCTACCATCACAGCATCAACATCAGGAGCTGCAGCAATCCCGTTCTCAACAAATGCCTTTACCTTTTTATGATTTGTACCAAGCTCCTCTATTAGAATGCCCGTCTGCTTCAGCTGCTCCTCCATAAGCAAAATTCCAAAGAAAAGCTGATTCACTCTCTCCCGGACTGCATACAAATCTGCCGCTGTTTTTTTCATATCAGCCTCAGAAGAAGCCCTTGCAATTTTTTTCTGAGACTCAATGGCACCACCGTCCCATATAGTCTGGTTAAGCTCCGCTACAGCCTGATACTGATCCTTACTCATGGGTGTAACTCCGGGCATTGATGCTGGAATCTGAGTAACATCAGACTGGTATGTTGCCCTGGCACTAAGCCCGAGCTGAGGCAGATATCCCCTGGACGCATTAGACAAAGTGTAATCCCTGCTTAATTCAATAAGCCCGTACTGCCTTACAAGCGGATAGTTCTCCTCCGCCCTCTTCTGAAGCAGCTCTACTGAAAGAGTCGCCTCCTGGCTCTGCCCCGCAAGCGCAAATGGAATCATCACCATTAGCAGCATGAAACATTTACCCAACACGCCTCTGCCTCTGAGCACGCTTCTGCCTCTGAGGTAAAGTGTCAAATACTTGATTGTAAGTCTCATATCGAAAATTGTTATTTTTTTATAAAATATTATGATTCAGCTGTTTGACACTTTACCTCTGAGGCAAAAGTGTCACCTGTTTATGGCCGCAGGCTCCTTAAAATTGTTTCAACATTCTCCTGTTTTCGCCTGTCAAGCATCTTTTCGTATTCCTTATCTGAAGCACCTGTAAGAGCCTTAATGATTGGGTCTGCAATAAACATTATCACATTCATGGAGATAATGGAAAGTATAAGGTCAATTGCTTTAACTCTGCGGATTCGTCCCTCCTGAGCCTCTTTTTCAATCTCTTTATCAAAGGCAGATAAGAGCAAGTTTGGCATATCTCCCAGGCTGGCTCTGAAATTTGCCACTCTCTGCGGATTTGTGGAGATTTCATTGAACAGCAAAAAAGGCAACCGCGGATTTTTTCTCAGAATATCAAAGTGTGCCTCTATCTTTCTGGTCATTTTTAAGTCAAAAGTTGTCTCTTCATTTCCGGTACTTATAAATGCAGTTATAAAGAGGGTAACTTTATTCTGAAAAAAAGATTCAAAAAGTTTTTCCTTGGTCCGGAAATAGTAGTGAACCAAAGCCTGATTGCACCCGACCTCCCTGGCAATATCTGTGGTGTGAGTCATTGCAAAGCCTCGTTCATAAAACAATTTTTCAGCGGCCTCAAGTATTTTCTCCTCTGTTGTTGAGTCTTTTATCTTCTTCATTAATTCTTTAATTATATTAATAACACTATTTAATAGCCCTATTAATTATTTGCGAAGTAAACGATATTTTAATTAAATGCAAAATTTATTTTGAAACGAACAAATGTTCATTAACTTTGTAATGAGCAAATGCCCAAAAAGAAATAATATGCCAAGACCAAAACTATCCAGAAGAGTGGACAATCCACCACATTTTAAGGGTTACCGAACAATAGGAAATACTGGAAACGAAAGTGCCGTAGTTCTTAATATTGAAGAGTATGAAGCTATCAGACTAAGCGATTATCTGCTTTACGGCCAGTTCGCTGCTGCTGAGGAGATGGGTGTTTCAAGATCTACATATGCAAGAATATATGAGAGTGCGAGAAGAAAGGTTTCTGCTGCATTTGTTGAAGGCAGGCCTATTGTTTTTGAAGGCGGAAAAGTCCATTTTGACAGTGAATGGTACAAATGCAGAGATTGCGGCTGTATTTTTAATCATCCCGGAAAGGGAGAGCCTGTTAAAAATTGTTCTTTGTGCAAATCAGAACATTTTTCTCAGTATTCTGAGGTTAATGAACCAAAAGGCTCAAATGTCTCAGAAATATCAAATATTAAAGGAGGGAGGGGAAGAGAGTGTAAAGGTCAATGCAGGGGAAGGCAGGGAAGAAAAGAGTAATAATAACAGAAAACAGTAAAAAAATAATTAACAGAAATATCATGAAAGTAGTAATAACATCAACAGGTAATTCACCTGATTCATTATTGGACAGCCGTTTTGGCAGATGTTCATATTTTGTTGTCTTTGACACAGAGACAAAGGGTACTGAATACATTCCAAACAGCAATATTGACAGCGTAGAGGGTGCAGGCATTGCATCAGCAAAACTTGTGGCATCAAGAGGTGCAGAAAAAGTTGTTTCGGGTGAGTTTGGATTTAAGGTTAAAGAATTATTTGACAGCCTTGGAATTCAGCTTATTATAGTTAAAGAAAGGGATAAGACCATTAAGGATATCATTACATTAATACAAAAATAAATGAAGACAAAATTCGCTATTCCATTAGAAGAGGGAGTGCTATGCTCGCATTTTGGACATTGTACACAGTTTGCAATTATTGATACAGATGGTGAAAAAATTATCGGAAAGGATATCGTTATACCTCCACCTCATGAACCGGGCCTGCTGCCAAAATGGTTGTCAGAAAAAGGTGTAACACATGTTATTGCCGGAGGGATGGGCAAGCATGCCGTCGATCTTTTTTCACAAAGATTGATTACAGTATACACCGGTGCACAGCCAAAAGAGCCTGAAGAACTTGTAGAGGATTGCCTGGCCGGTAATCTCTCAATTGGAGGAAATACTTGCGACCATTAATTATAAGAATTATGGAAATTGTTAAAGTAGGCATTATAATTTGCGACAGATATAAAACCTGTGCAGGTGGAAAGTGCTTCAGAGCAGCGGCTCGCAAAGAGGGAGCATTCTCTGTCTATGGTAATTCAGAGGTAGAGATTGTAGGATATACAACATGTGGAGGATGTCCGGGCGGAAATATTGAGTATGCCCCGGAAGAGATGATTAAGAACGGAGCTGAATATATTCACCTTGCAACCGGGTTCCTGGTTGGATATCCCCCTTGTCCTTACATCGACCATTTTAAGGATTTTATTAGCGAAAAGTATGGAGTGAAGGTTGTTGCAGGAACTCATCCGATTCCGGAAAAATACTATGCAACCCACAAAAATCTGGATACCTGGAATACATCATCACATAAGGGTAATATTAAGCTAGCTCTTACTGACGAAAAAACCCGTATCTCTTATAATTAGGTTTTATAATGAGGATAGCTATAGCAAGCGGGAAGGGAGGAACAGGAAAGACTCTGGTTGCAACAAATATATTTTACATTCTTTCTGAAAGGGGTGAAAAAGTAACTCTGGTAGATTGTGATGCAGAGGAGCCAAATTCTAAAGCCTTCTTCAATACTAAAGAAATTTCCGAATCACAGGTAATTCAAAAAGTACCGGTAATTGACTCAGATATTTGCACTTTTTGCGGCAAGTGTGTCGATTATTGCAGTTACAACGCAATTTTTCTTCTTCATGACAGAAGGATAGTTAGAGTTATGGAAGATTTATGTCATGGTTGCGGCGCATGCCTTGTTGCATGTAAAATGGGAGCAATTTCTGAAAAAGAGGTATCATTAGGAACGGTAAGCAAATATTCTGTTAATTCAGAATCAACAATTATTGAGGGGAAAATGCGGGTTGGTGCATATACTCCTGTTCCTGTTATCAAAGCCTCGATTAAGAAAAGCAACAATAGCGAGATTGTAATTCTTGACTCTCCTCCAGGGACATCATGCCCGTTTATTCATACAGTTTCATCTGCAGATTATATTCTGCTGGTGACAGAGCCAACACCATTCGGCCTGAATGACCTTAAGTTATCTGTTGAGATAGTCAGAGATATGAGGAAACCCTTTTCAGTTATTATTAACCGCGCAGGACTCGGAGACAGAGGGGTGTACAATTGGCTGGAAACTGAAAAAATTCCCGTTTCAATGGAATTGCCTTTTAACAGAGATTTGGCCGCAATCTATTCAAAAGGCGAAATTGTGTCGGCTGTGAGGCCAGATGTGAAAAATAAATTTGAAATGCTTACTGATTCAGTTTTGACAATATGGAAATAGCGGTAATAAGCGGAAAGGGTGGGACCGGCAAGAGTAGTATAACAGCAGCTCTGGCCACTTTGGCAAAGAGTGCTGTTCTTGCAGATTGTGATGTAGACGCTGCCAATATGCATCTCATAATGAATCCGGATATACGGGAATCGTTTGTATATATCGCAGGAGAGAAAGCCGTTATTGATTATGCTAAATGCCGCAGTTGCGGACTTTGTCAGGATTATTGCAGGTTTGACGCAATCAGATTTGGAGAGGGCAAATACGAAATTGATGAGGTTTCATGTGATGGATGCAAACTCTGCAGCAGGATCTGCCCTGCCGGAGCAATCACCATGCATAAAAATGATAAAAGCAGGATGCATACCGGAATCTACAGATATGGCCACATGGTTTTCGGAAGGCTTGAGCCGGGAGAGGAGAATTCCGGTAAACTGGTGGCAATGGTGAGAAGCAAAGCCAGGGAGATGTCTGAAAAGAGTGGAATTAATACTATTCTTATTGACTCCCCACCGGGAATAGGATGTGCGGTTATCTCTTCTGTAACAGGAGTGGACAGAATTTTTATTGTTACTGAGCCATCTTTGTCTGCTTTTAGTGACTTGAAAAGGACAATTGAACTAATTGATCTGCTGGGGACCAGAATGAGCGTCATAATCAACAAGTATGACCTGGCTCCCCATGTTTCTGACATTATTGAGGAGTATTGCAGGGAGAAGGGAGTTGAGATATCTGGGAAACTGCCTTTTGATGAAGAGTTTGTGCATTCAATGGTGCAGTGCAAAAGTATTATTGAAACTAAGCCAGATTCTGAAGCCGGAATAGTACTTTCAGAAATCTGGAAAAAATTATTGAATGAAAAAATCAGAAAACAAATTTCAACTATAAATTAAAATGGATAATAATCAGATTGAAAAAACAGTGTTAAAAAACATTAAAAAAATCATTGTAGTTGCCTCCGGAAAGGGAGGAGTGGGGAAATCTACAGTTGCAGCAGGTATTGCCATGAAACTGGCTTCAGAAGGATATTCTGTGGGGTTGCTGGATGCAGATATATATGGTCCATCTGTTCCGCTTCTTTTTAATATGAAAGGTAAACGTCCATTTGTAGTTGAGAAGGATGGGAAAAGTTATTTGGTACCATTTATCAGCTTTGGAATTAAACTTATGTCCATTGGGTTTCTGGTAGACGATAGTCAGCCGATAATATGGAGAGGTCCTAAAGCATCCAGCGGTCTAAGTCAGCTGATAAACGACACCTTATGGGGAGATCTTGATTATTTGATTATTGATACCCCTCCGGGAACTGGTGATATTCACATTACTCTTTTACAGAATTTCAATGCAGATGGTGTTGTATTTGTAACAACTCCCCAGGCAATGGCAATGGAGGATGTAGAGAAGGCAATTTCCATGTACCAAAACGAAACAATAGGTATTCCGGTATTGGGAGTTGTTGAGAATATGTCATGGTTTTCTCCGACAATCCATCCTGAAGAAAAATATTTCATTTTTGGAAATGGCGGAGGAGCAAAACTAGCTGAGAATTTTAACATTCCGCTACTTGCACAGATACCTGTAAATGAAAAAATGAGTGCCAGTTGTGACCTGGGGCGCATGAATGAACTTATGGCAGATCAGCAGATATATGATGCCTTTGGAAAACTTGTTGATATAATAACTTAGTATCATGGAAATTAAAAAAATTGTTGTAATCGGAGGCTCTGCCGCCGGCCCCAAAGCTGCCTCTAAAGCTCGCAGAATGGACGAAAACGCAGAGGTTACAATTATTCAGAAGGCTGCAGACTTATCAATGGCCTCGTGTGGTTTTCCCTATTATGTGGGCGGATTCTTCGACGACAGGGATCAGCTTTTATGTTCTCCTGCCGGTGTTGTAAGAGATTCAAAATTTTTCTGGAACGCAAAGAAAATTGAAACAAAGGTTAAAACAGAGGTGACAGCCATCGACAAAGTAAACAAGGTGGTTGAATTTGTCTCTATGGAAAGTGGTGAAAAAGGTGAGATGCCGTACGATAAGCTAATAATTGCAACGGGAGCATCTCCCAGGAAACCAGCTGTTCCGGGGATTGAACTTGAGGGAATTACAACGCTGCAGTCAATGCAGGATGCAGATTTTTTAAGGAAAATCTCAGACGATGGCGAGATTAAAAAGGCTGTTGTTATTGGAGGAGGGCTTATTGGTATTGAGACATGCGAAGCACTTCATCTGGCAGGAATTGAAATTACATTAATTGAAATGCTTCCTCAGCTGCTTACATTTCTTGATCTGCAAATGGCAAAAATTGTTCAGAACTACGTTCAGACAAAAGCAAATGTTATTGTTAACAATGGGGTAGAGGCATTTTTGGGAGAAAATGGAAAGCTGACTTCAGTTAAACTGAAAAACGGAACCGAGATTCCTTGTGAGCTGGCTGTTGTGGCTATTGGAGTTGTTCCAAATACAAAGCTTGCAAAAGAAATTGGACTAAATATTGGAGTAACCGGGGGAATTGTCGTAGATGAGTATATGCAAACAAATGACCCAGATATATATGCAATTGGTGATTGTGTAGAGTCCAAAAATATTATTACCGGTAATCCGGTGCATGCGCCATATGGTGATCTGGCCAATTTGCAGGGAAGAGTTGCCGGAGAAAATGTAATTCATGGTAATAAGGTTAAGTTTCCCGGAACAATTCAGACAGGAATATGTAAAGTATTTGATTACGGGGTTGGAGCCACCGGATTATCTAAGAAGAATGCATTAAGAAACGGTATTAACAATATTGAGACAGTAATTAATGCAAGTCTTGACAAGCCAGGATTTATGCAGGGCAAACTTATGATTACCAAATTGGTTGTAAATAAGGATACCAGGACAATTCTTGGAGCACAGGTAATTGGGCCCGGCGATGTTAGTAAGCAACTGGCAATTTGGGCAATGGCAATAAAAGGGAAACTCACGGTTGACGACATGGCCAATGCAGACCTCCCATATGCTCCTCCATACTCCCTGGCTATTGATCATAGTATCGCAACTGCGCATATTATGCAAAATAAACTTAACGGATATTTTAGCGGTATTTCTGCGCCGGAACTAAAAGCAAAACTTGATAGCGGAGAGAAAATATATTTGCTTGATGTCAGAAATCCTGATGAGTTTGAAGTAATGAGACTTGGAATAGGAGAGGTACTTATTCCACTTGGACAAATGAGAAGGAGAATTGGAGAGATAAGTGCAGATAAAAATTCTCTTATTGTAACCTGGTGTAAGATCTCACTTAGAGGATACGAGGCTGCTCTAATTTTGCAGGCAAATGGATTCACTAACGTGAAAGTACTGGAAGGAGGAATTATGTCCTGGCCATTCTCAAGAGAAAAGTAGGCTTTGAAACAGGAATGCTATGAAAATCGTAACTCTTTCGGAAAATTATGCAAAAGATAAAGGGATACTGGCCGAACATGGCCTGTCCCTTTATTTAGAGACATTTAATTCAGATGGAACAATTAATCACAGAATTTTATTTGACACAGGTCAGTGTGATGTTTTTATTAAAAATGCTCAGAAGCTGGGAGTTGATCTCTCGAATGTAGACTCTGTTGTTATTAGTCATGGTCACTATGACCATGCAGGTGGGCTAAACAATTTTTTGAAAATCAACAAAAAAGCAAAAATCTATATGAAAATGGAGGCACTTGCTCCCAAATTTCATAAGGATAAATTATTTATCGGGTTTGAACCTGATATGTCTCTCATGGATGGAAGGGTGGAGTTTATCGATGAGGTAACAAACATTGGCGAATCGGCATTTATCTTTCCCGAGATATTGATATTCAGTGAATTTGATACCAGTTTTATGGGACGTGACAAGTTTGATGACGAGTTGTTCCTTGCAGTAGTTGAGAATTCGTCAGTTACGGTACTTAGCAGTTGCTCTCACAGGGGAATTTCAAATATCGTAAAAGCAGCGCATGAATACCTGAAGTTACCCATAAAAAATATTATTGGCGGCTTTCATACAAGAGATGTTTCCGAAGATAGAATAAACTTCATTGCTCATAATCTCAAGCAATACTCGCCTGAATCAATTGGAATTTGTCACTGTACGGGTTTTGAAAATCTAAGTCAATTCAGGGAATTGCTTCCTGAAACCAGTGTGTTTTATAACAACTCAGGCAATAAAATTTTCCTTAACTGACTGAGCAGTTAACCAGCGCATTTAATCACTCTTCAACTACTTTGCCCAGCTGCAGATTATAGTTTTCTGAGCATCTGTAAGTACTGCGTTTGGATTTTTGTTAATAAAAGATTTTGGTGGCATTTTTCCAGCCTGGATAGTTTTGCAGATTGCTGTCGCTTTTTTTGCTTGTTTGGCAGAGTCATAGCTCTCCCATTTTGTAAAGTTTACATTTGCAAGCGCAGCGCCGCTGCCTCCCTGAGTATGGCACTTGGCACAGGAGTTTTGAAAAATTGCCATTACATTGTCAGGAATAGGTTTCGCCACATCCTGATCACCTTTGCCCGAATGAGGAGCAAAAGCACTCAGCACCACTGCCACTAGTATGGCAGCTATTGCTGTACCCGAAAACAGAATTGATTTTTTCATCACAATTGCTTTGAGTTAGTACTATCAAATGTAACAAAAAATTCTTATTGATTTTTCAAATTAATGTTTAGACAATTTCCACATTTAAAACTATATTTATACACACTTTTTCTACAATTAATTTTTCAAAGATGAAAAGAGTTATTTTACTGTTATGCGTTATATTTTCTGCTATTTATGCCTCAGGTCAAAGTTTTGATAAGAATGCAGACAAAATTGTAATTGAGACTAAGTACACAAATATTGATTCGGCAATGGTTGCTTCAGCAAACCTGCTTTTGGACAATAAAATTGTGATTGATGTAATTGATTATAAAGTACGCTATATCACAACAAAAGCCTGTAAAGAGAGGATCAACCTGTATCATAAACTGTTGCTCAGATTCTCTGAGGAAAAAGGCTTTGTGACCATAATTTTAAGTGGGCAATATATGTTAGCAACTGCAGAAACATATGACTCATCTTTGGGGTGGGATCCAATTGAGAATTCAGGCTTTAAGGGTAGTGTTCTCCAACAGGCATGGAAGTTACTGGTTACAAATGCAAATTACCTGGGAACAATCTCTCCCCTCAATGAATCTTCAGAAATTTCAAAGTGAAGGT
>PHDT01000036.1 GCA_002842695.1 Bacteroidetes bacterium HGW-Bacteroidetes-10
TTATTTTATCGTAACCCTTATAGCTCCTTTGTAGCCAAATACAGCAAAAGGGGCATCTTCGTAAGTATAGGAAGGATACTTCTGTGTGAGAATTGCAATAAGCTCACCTCTTAACACACCCTTGCCTGAACCATGTACAAAGTCAATCTTCTTTCCTTTTTGCAGGCGGTATGAGTTTAGCTTCTGAATAAAATATTCGGTCTGGTACATTAGTGTATCTGCCGGAGTGAAGCTTCTATAGCTTTTGGCAATCTTTTCGATATGGAGGTCAAAAACCACCGGTACTGTTTTCATAGGATAATAACCTTATTTAGTGAAACAATACTTTTCTCCGGACCTTGTTTTATAAGACAATCCTGAATTCGTTTACGAAACTTCCAGCATGTCATCTGATTTATTCCTAGCTGTTCGGAATATTTATATGTTGAGATGTCATTTCCAAGCATACAGACATTGTATGCAATGAAAAAGGCCTTGTTTACCGGGAATTTAATGTTGTGAAATATTGTGTTTGCTGTGGCCGACTCCTCTTTCTTGCAGCGGGTGCATCGTCTCGATGAGGGAGTCTTCCCTTCGCAGTAGTTTGTGTGCCCGCAGTTACGGCACACATATCCATCCCGCCATTTGAGGTCGGCGATAAATTTCAGAACCTTCTCGCGGTCTGCAGATAGCTCCTCTGCCAATTGTGGAGTTATGTCGGCCTTATTAAGCACTTAGTCAGTTATTTAGTTTGTTCTAAAGATAAATTTCACTGCAAAGATATAAAAAATATTAGTGATATCATTATAATTTATTAGTGATACTATTGTAATTTAAAATATCATATCTATCTTTGCAGCATAATTTGATAAATATTAAAACAGAGAATGGATAAAATTGTAATTATTGGCGGTGTCGCAGCGGGTGCAACAGCAGCAGCAAAGGTACGCCGCATATCGACATCGGCTCAAATAACAATGATAGAGGCTGGTCCGGATATTTCATTTGCAAATTGCGGATTACCATATTTTATTGGCGGAGACATAAAGAGCCGCTCGAAACTTATCCTGCAAAGTCCGGAGAGTTTCAATGAACAGTATGGAGTAGATGTCCATACTCATACAATTGTAACATCAATTGACAGGGAGAACCGCCTGGTTAAGGCTATTGACACCAGAAGCGGAGAGCAGAATGTGTTTGAATATACAAAACTTATACTTGCTCAGGGCGGACGCCCTGTTACACCAACTCTTCCCGGAGCAGACTATCAGCATGTCTTTACTCTCTGGACGCTGGAAGATATGGATAAAATTTCCCGCCATCTGGAGGAAAAGAGCCCAAAATCTGCTGTTGTTGTAGGCGGTGGATTTATTGGCCTTGAAATGGTTGAAGCCCTTGTAAAGAGGGGTCTTTCGGTTAATGTGGTAGAGATGCAGCAACATGTTATGTCGCTCATGGATGCAGAGACAGCGGGATTTGTGGAGAACGAGCTGCTTTCATACGGAGTGGGCATACACACCTCAACAGGAGTGACAGAAATATCTGCAAGGAGCGTGAAGCTTGCAAACGGAAAGCTGCTGGAGGCAGATATGGTACTGCTGTCGATAGGTGTCCGCCCAACACTTCAGCTTGCAAAAGAGGCAGGGCTGCAGATGGGCGAATCTGGAGGTTTGCTTGTTAATTCACAGTTGCAGACAAGTGACCCGGACATCTTCGCGGCAGGGGATATGATTGAGATAGAGCATCGTGTAAACGGAAGAAAAGTCAGAATTCCTCTTGCAGGGCCGGCTAACCGTCAGGGCAGAATTGCTGCTGAAAATGCGCTTGGTGGAAATCACAGCTATAAAGGTGCGCTGGGAACATCAGTTGTAAGGGTGTTTGAGGCAGTGGCCGGAATGACAGGTTTGTCGCTTTCGCAGGCAAAAGCGGCCGGGATTGATGCACAGTCTGTGGTAGTCCACAAAGAGCACCATACCTCATACTATCCGGGAGCAGAAAATGTTACCGTAACATTGGTTTATGACAGGGAGACAGGAATAATTCTGGGTGGCCAGACAGCCGGTTACAAGGGTGCAGACAAGCGACTGGATGTAATTGCGACTGCGGCCGCTTCAAAGCTGACTGTTCATGATATTGCAGACCTTGACCTTGCTTACTCTCCGCCAATTGGAACAGCAAATGACGCAATAAACATGGCTGCATACACAGCAGAAAACAGACTCTCGGGTTTTAGCCCTTCTTTAACTGTTGCAGAGTTGGATGAATATGCGGCTGAAAAGAAGCCTCTATTTATTGATGTAAGAGATATTTTTGCGTTCGAAAAGAGCCATATTCAGGGAGCAATTCACATACCGCTGGAACTTCTGCTTCAGCATAAAAATTCAATCACTGCAAACCGTCCGCTTGTTGTTTACGACGAGACAGGAAAGAAGGGGCACCAGGCTCTGAGAATGTTAATTGGCGCAGGATTTAAAGATGTGGTAAATATTTCAGGAGGACACATTTCTCTTCAGAGACAAGCCAGAACTGCCGGTTTTGAAACAATTAAAATTGGTTTGCTTCCAATTATTGAGAAATCTATTGAGGGAGAGAGTGCCGATGCTCAGGCAGCAGAGGTTGCTCCAATGGCAAAACCTGTTGCAGACAACACTCCGCTGGTAATTGATGTCCGCACAAGAGGAGAGTTTGCTTCAGGAGCAGTACCCGGAGCAATTAACATTCCCCTTGACGAAATTGCAGATTATATTGATGAGCTGGGCAGCACATCAAGGGATATTACCCTTTACTGTGCATCAGGCGCGCGCTCTGCATACGGTCAGCGTATACTCATGCAGTTAGGTTTCACCAACGTGAAAAACGGCGGCGGAATCATGCACATGATGATGCGGAGGTAAAATCAAGCTATCAAGCAATTTTATGGCGAACCCCAAAAGTTTAATTTACTTTTGGGGTTCGCCATTTTTGGGAGTGAAGAACTTTTAAACGGACGGTTTCATAACCGCCTCCCAAACGGCCTTCCGCAGAGTACCCTTTGAGTCGTCTGCATCGTACTGCCAGTACATAAGTCCCTTCATTCCCAGCCCGATTGCCCATTTCCCCTTAATGTCAATGCTTTTGGCATTGTCATATCCGCAGAAAAAGATACCGTTTTTGGTAACATAAGGTGTGCTGGAGATATTGTCCCAGTTGTCAATTTTGTACTGGGTGGGGTCAAGGGAGAGAATCGTCTTGTAATTAAGAGAGGTTGGCTTTTCGGAAAAGGAGTGCTGGCCGTAAAAAGGAATTCCAAGAACAAGTTTGTTATAAGGAACACCTGCAGCCCTGTATGCGCTCACTGTTCTTACACAATCCCAGTAGGCCCTTGAGTCGCTCAGGGCAGAGTGATGTTTTGGCGCAGCGTCCAGGTTGTAAGTCATAAGATTCACATAGTCCACATAAGGATCGACAGCAGCAACATCTATATATCTGTAGCCTCCTGTAATTGCAACCTTGTTTTTTACATATCCTGCATATGTAAGCAGGTATTGCGTTCCAAGTGTTTCGCGAAGCTGCTTCATTAGCAGGGTGTAGTTCTGGGTGTCAACAGCCGGGTCACTTGCCGCTCCGCTCCATGAGAGTCCCGGATACTCCCAGTCAATATCTACTCCGTCAATGCCCCATGTCTCAATAAAGGCTTTGCAGTCCGCAGCAAATGCCCTGCGGAATTCGTCGGATTTTGCGAGGGCAGAAAAGCTTCCGCCTTGCGAGTTATCTGAATTTTCGACAATATGGGTGAAGGAGATCAGAATTTTAAGATGAGGAAAGTTCTTCTTCAAGTTCACAATTTGCCTGAAACGATCCTCTTTGCCCTGCAGCTTAAATCCGTTGTAAACTCCGTTTTGCATATATAGCTCTGCAAAGGCATAATTGATATGAGTGAAAAATGTGGGATCAGGAATTGTTGTACCCCAATAGGTTACATAAGCTACGGCAACCCTGCCCTCTACTCTTGCGGCAGGAACATATGGCTCCGGCTTCTCTCCGGGAATTTCAGGAACAATATCTTTTTGACAGGCTGCAAACAGAACCAGCGCAAAGAGCACCGGCAGAAAGGATCTACGCATGGGGGAATGTGTGAAGTTTATAGTTTAGGCGGACAAATGTAACAGAAATTCAAATCCATTGTCATCGCCGGCAGATTTTTCCTATATATGACCTCATTTATTTTGTTGCAAGTAATTCAAGTACCGGATAATGAGGCTCTTCAAAGCCGAATTTTCTGTAAAGTTTTTCTCCGTCCTTTGTAGTATGGAGGGAAATTTTGCTGATTCCTCTTCGTTTCGCCTCCGCAATAAGGTGGTCAAGGATCTGGGCCGAAATCCCTTTTCTTCTTGCGGAAGGGATTGTGTACATATTGAGAATATCGCCCTCAAGATACATTGACTGATTAAAGTCTCCGGGAATCTTTTTGATAACCATTCCGCCAAAAGAGACAATTTCGCCATCCAGCTCTGCCATAAATGCGAAAAATCTATCCTCATACATAGCCTCCTTAAAAAACCGGTTGAGCTCTTCACTAAGTTTCTGCTGATATTCTGCCGGCCTCTCCCCTTGCAGTTCTGTGAGGTAAGCCATTCTGTATTTGGTGAGCAGTTCAACCTGATCTTTGCCAATAAGGGAGATTTTCATAGATGTGATTTTTTACAAATGTAAAAAATCACCTGCAAAAAGAAATGGTCTGCGCCGCAATTTCTGTTAAAACACTGTCTGACAATATAATGCAAAACACAAGCTTTTCATATTGAAGAGTTTGTGTTTTGTAAGTGATAGATATATAATGTGTTAACAGAAATTGCGGCGCAGACATCGGCCCCCCGGTGGTGGCGGCGGCGCACCCGCCGCCGCCACTAACCAAAGTTACTGATCTGCTGCAGCCGGTCCCTGTCTACAATCTTGATCATTTTTCCATCCATCTCAATGATTCCGTCATTCTTGAGTTTGGACATTGAGCGGATAACGCTTTCTGTGGTCATGCCGGTAAGCTCGGCAAGCTCGCGGCGTTTAAGAGGGAACTCAAATTCGTCCTGTTTGTAGATATTGCAGGCGAGGCAAATAAGAGTGTCTGCAAGCCTTCCGAACGATTGTTTCTGGGTAAAGGCAAAGAATCTGGTCTGAACCTGAATTAGGTTTTCGCAGAGAAGGTTCATCACCTCGTTCGCAAAAGCAGGGTTTTTCATGGTCAGCTGCTTGAATGTGCGGATATCAATGAGCCTAACCTGGCAGTCCTGATATGCGTATGCAGAGTATCTGAAGACATGGGAATCGTCAAGAAGGGATGTCAGCCCAATAAGATTTCCTTTGGGGAGAACCTGAAGGATAAGGCTGCCGGCTTCATTCTCCATGTATATTTTTGTAAGACCGCAGCATAAGTACATGATGTGGGAAGCAAGGGTCCCTTGCTTGCACAGGATTTCGCCTCTCTTGTAATTAACAACTACAACGTTTTCTTCCAGAAGCAGCATCTCTTCATCTGTAAGTTTCTCGAAGCAGGTAGATACCGCCATGCTTAGCGTACAGGTGTTGTGAATCTTTGTTTCTCTCTTCATGATAATTTTTTACAATCCATAAAGATATATATAATTTGTAATGATAAAATATGATATAAAACATATTTTTTATTAGCACACAAATGTTTTCGACATGGGTTATATCATACCTGAAAAAATGGAACTGATTGTTTCAAACTCCAACTTTGCATTGAAAATATTTAACACTAAAAAATATGGAAATCACAATGACTTTAGACTGCAAAGGACTCTCTTGTCCTATGCCTATGATGAAGATTACCAAGACTATGAAAGGTCTTAATACTGGAGATGTACTGGAGATTCTTGGAACTGATCCCGGAACAAAAACAGATCTGCCAAGCTGGTGTGCAAAGAACGGACATGAACTTCTTGAGACAACAGACCTTGAGGGCGGAGTAAACAGAATGGTAGTCAGAAAGGGCTAGGAGGATTATTATGTCAAAGCAAAATAAAAATTCTCTCTCCGAGCTCTTTGGAATGCTCTTCGGAAAACACTGGCCTGTTTGGGTGGGTGGAATTTTGCTGGGTTTGCTCAACATAATTCTTTTTTCGATCAAGAGCCCATGGGGAGCAAGCGGAGGAATAACAAACCTTGGAGATAACCTCTTCTCTCTTCTGGGAATGTTCCCCGGCAAAGAGGTAACTGCTGTTACATCCAGTAACTATGGAATGCTTGTGGTACTTATAGTTTTTGGATCTTTTGCCGGCGCCCTCTTTTCAAAGGAGTTTGCACTCAGGGTACCTCCAAAGGGCGAAATGATCAAAGGAGTTATTGGCGGAGCACTCATGGCAGTAGGAGCAACAGTTGGAATCGGATGTTCAATTGGCTCTTTTTTCAGCGGAGTACCTGCACTTTCAGGCGGAGCTCTGGTATTCTCGTTTGCAATGTTTGCAGGAGTAATTGTATCACTCAAGTACCTCATCTGGGAGATGGAAAAGTTCCCCAAATGGAGTACAGGCAAAAGCTACACCTTCCTGGCAGCAGCACCTGAAAAGGGCAGATGGCAAATCATTGCCGGAACAATTGTCCTTATTTGTGTAATCGTAATTGCCTACACATATACAGATACGAATCCCGTGATGAGCTGGTTCATTATCATCGCTACACTTATGGGATTAATCTCGCAAAGATCGAGATTCTGCATTGTGAAATCATTCAGAGACCCTTTCATGAGCGGCGAATCGCACGGGACTGTAGGCGTAATAGCCGGGCTGGCTGTGAGTCTTATAGGTTTTACTGCTATCAAATATTTCAGCATTGGTGACATTTCAGAAGTATCGCAAAGAGCACGCGAACTCACCTGGGTATTTCCAAACTTCTGGGGAAAGGCACTTATAGGCGGATTCATTTTTGGTCTGGGTATGACTGTAGCGGGCGGATGCGCAGTTGGTACACTCTGGAGAGTGGGAGAGGGTCAGATTAAACTCTGGTTCTCACTTCTGGGACTCGTGATATTCTCGCCTGTTTCCAATAAATACATCGTTCCCTTTGTAGACGGAATCCTTCCGCAGAGCTCAAGATTCAGATCCTATCTGCCGGATTATATCGGATACGACGGAGCATTCCTTCTTATTACGCTGATTCTTATCGTATGGTATGTATTCGTAAAATGGAATGAAAGAACAGGCAAATTCAGCGCATTTTAAACTACATATTATGAGAGGAATATTAAAATTATCAATATTTTTTGCAACACTAGTTGCAGTAGTCGCAGGGTGCAGGGGAGTATACGAAGATGGCTCCGAGCTTGCTCAGGGCTGGAAGTCCAATGTGGAGCAGATCTCTCCCGCAGCCTTGAATTCAATGATTACAGCAGGCGAAGAGCTTCTTGTAATTGATGTCCGCGAAGAGGGCGAATTTTACGAAGGCAACATTCCCGGCTCTGTGAATATTTCCAAAGGAGTTCTCGAATTCAGAATTGCAGATGCAGATTTCTGGGCTCAGCAATTCATGTACCCGCCGGAAACCGGCTCAACAATAGTCATCTGCAGCACAAACGGAGATATGGGAGTAATGGCTGCCATATCCCTTATAAAGACAGGATATAAAAAAGTCCTGAACCTCGAAGGCGGATACGAATCATATAAACAATCATACAATTAAAAATTAATACCGTGAAAAAACTTGGTTTTTTAAAATCACTCGTCCTGGCCCTTGCGCTTTCTGCAGGGTTCACAAGTTGCATTGAGGCATACGAAGAGCCGGAAGTAGACCGCTTTGCGGTTCTTACCACCTACCTTTCGCAAAACAACCTTGATCTTAACAATATGTCAACCGACTGGGTAATTGATGCTGCAGGTCTAAACACAGCCGGAGTATCAAACTTCTACATTATTGACCTGCGTTCTGCTGCAGATTTCGCAACAGGACATATTCAGGGAGCTGTAAACTCAACTCTTCAGAATGTAATTACAGCTGCAGCCGGAGCAAACGGCAAACAGATTGTTCTTGCCTGCTATACCGGCCAGAACGCCGCAGTTGGACTTGTTGCCCTCAGGTTGAGCGGTTACAGAACATGCAAGATTCTAAAATGGGGAATGAGCGGCTGGAACACAAAATTTGATTCATGGACAGCGAACATTTCAGACAGAGCTCTTCAGAGCCCTAACTGGTCTGCAACCAACACTATCGCTCAGCCTGTAAACTTTGCATATCCTAAACTTGCAGCTACCGAAAATACAGCTGAGGCTATCCTTCAGGAGAGAGTTGCATATATGCTTTCAAAAGGTCTTCAGGGAGTGAACGCTGCAGATGTGCTTGCAGCCCCTGCTACTTTCTTTATTAACAACTACTGGACAGAGGCAGACGTTAATCAGTATGGTCACATTAAAGGTGCATACCGTCTCAATGAAACTCTTACAATTGCAAACGAAGGTCTGAAGAAACTTGATCCTCAGGCAACTGTTGTGGTGTACTGCTGGACAGGTCAGACATCTGCACTTGTATCTTCATACCTGAATGTTCTGGGTTACAATGCAAAGAGTATCAAATTTGGTGCTAATGCTATGCTTAACAGCCAGCTGCTCAAGAATAAATGGACAGCATCCGGAAATTTCCCATATGTAACCAATTAATTAACGCTTAATCACAGAAAACAATGAAAAAAATTAAATACCTGTTTGCAGCAGCTCTTGCAATGTTCTCAATGAATGCATATTCTCAGGGTTGCATGGAGGGCGGAAGCAGCGGAGACCTTATTGGAGTAACCGGATTTATTCAGCCTCAGTTTAACTATTACATAAACGGAAAGGATGCAAACGGCCAGAGCCTGAACAAAAATGAGTTCACATTTAACCGTGCCCGTCTGGGCGTAGTGGGATCAATTCCTTACGACATTGACTACTATTTTGCAGTTGAATACAGCGGATTCAGCAATTCAGAAAATAAAGTTCACCTTCTTGACGGATATGTTTCCTATACAAGATTCGCCAAGTGGGCAAAGATTACCGTAGGTCAGTTTAAAAGTCCGTTCTCTCTTGAGCAGAACACAGCTTGTTCGGGTCTTTATACTGTAAACCGTTCGGAAGTTGTTAGTCAGCTTGCGGGACCTCAGAGAGACCTGGGTCTTGTTATAAGCGGAGGGCACGACTCTCTTAAGTTCTCATACAGCGTTGGTCTGATGAACGGAAGCGGCATGAACAACCACGACGACAATAACAATAAGAATATTGTAGGCCGCATTGTTGCGGGTCCTTTCAAGGGGCTGAAGATTGGCGGCAGCTTCAAAGCTGGCGGAATCAACCCAACAGACCCTGCTGAAAAGCTGAACAATATCTACCGTTTTGCTGCTGAGGCGCAGTTCAGCTGGAAGAGCCTCCTCATTCAGGGCGAGTACATCTACGGACAGGATAAACTTTTCTCGGCCTCGCGTATTCCAATTTACGGCGGTTGCGGCGGAATCATAGGATATGAGACAAAACAGCCGGGTACATATCATAAGGACGGAGCCTGGATTATTGCCTCTTACAAGACAAAATTCAACATTGAGCCGGTTCTTAAATTTGATACATGGAACTCAGACAAGGATTCAAGATTCAGCAGAGTAAACACATATACAATTGGTGTTAACTACTACATAAACGACTATACAAGGCTTCAGATAAACTATGCAAACCTTAAGGAGTCAAGAGAAATTCTTAACGACATGGTAATGGTTCAAATTCAGGCCAAGTTCTAATAATTGAATAAGTTATGAAAAAAATATTTCTAAGTGTAGTGCTTGTTTTCGTGGCACTTCAGCTAAGCGCTCAGCTTGTGAGCGTAGATGAGCTCTCGAAGAGCATCAAGGAGCCCAATCTTATTGTAATTGATGCGAGACCTGCATCGGATTACCTGAAGACTCACATCGATGGTGCAATAAATATTGACGCAATTTCGCTGAGCACAAACACCCCGGTTGAAGGAACTCTTAAGTCTGCGGCAGATCTGGCAAAAATCTTCGCTTCAAATGGTGTTTCTCCAAAGAACAAGGTTGTGATCTATTGCAAAACCGGAGTTAGTGCCGGCAGAATGTACTGGGTTATGAAATACATCGGCTTTAAGGATGTCAGCCTTCTCGACGGCAACATGGGAGCATGGTTTGCAGCCAGAAAGCCAATAACCAAGAACCCGACAAAGCTGGCAGCAGCAAGCTTCTCTCCTGCGGTTAACGCATCTATGCTCGCAACCAAAGATTATGTGAAGTCTAAAATGGCCTCTGCCGGAACAGTTCTGGTAGACTCACGCGCAGCTGCAGATTATACTGCAGGCCACATTGGCGAAGCAGTGAGCATCCCTAACGAACTGCTTTCAGTTAACTCTAAACTCAAGCCTGCAGCCGAACTGGCAAAGATCTTCTCTGCTGTTCCAAAGGATAAGGAGGTTATAGTTTACTGCAAAACCGGAGCAACAGGAAGTTTCACATACTTTGTGCTTACAAATGTTCTTAAATATCCGAATGTAAAACTCTACGCAGGATCTTATTCTGACTGGTCACATTAATAATTAAAGATTACGGAAATGAAGAGATTATTAATTGTTTCTCTCTCTGCACTTCTTTTTCTCGCCTCATGCTCGGGTTATGACAACCGTACCTTCGAATCGGCTGCGGCCATGGTCGAAGATGCAAAGGGCAAGGTTGAGTGGATAAGTGCGACAGATATGGCAAAGGTGCTGGAAGAGGGCCACGGCTTCTACCTCATCGACTGCCGTGAGCAATCTGAATTTGACGTAAGTTGTATTAAGGGTGCAATCCCTGTTCCGCGCGGAGTTCTTGAAAACATGATTTCAGAGAAGGCTCCACGCCACATGATCCCTGTTTACATTTACTGCAGCAACGGCGACAGATCTGCTCTGGCAGCAACTGTTCTTCCCCTTCTCAAATATTCGAATGTGAAGGTTATTGAAGGCGGATTCGACAACTGGCAGACAGCATATCCGGACCTGGTTGAGACAGCTCCTGTAAGAGGTGCCGTTAAGGCCGCCCCTAAAAAGGCAGCCGCAGGGTGCGGAGGATAGTCCCCAGGATCTGGGGTGCACACCGAGGTGCCAGGGCTGAGGCTTAGGCTGAGGCTAAGGCCGAGGCCAAGGCCAAGGAAAGGGTTGTGCCTCAGAGGTAAAGTGTCAAATACTTGAAAATTATATAGTTGTGTAGTATTGTAATTTTAAGTAATCACCAGATTTACAGCTATTTGACACTTTACCTCAGAGGCGACGCCCCCCTCCACCAACACACAGGCCGAGCCCCCGAACCCACCACAGGCTACAAAACTATTTACGAACAAGAAAACAAACGAAAATATGGCAAAAATGGTAATTGGACTCTCGTCCGGCAGCATAGACAAACTTGTTGGCGCGGGAGTTATAATGAGCGGAGCTGCGGCAGCCGATATGGATATTGAGGTATATGTACTTCTTACTGCAGCAAGGGCTTTTCTGAAGGGCAACGAAGATCTTGACGACTCTTATGTTGAGTACCCTCATCTTAAAAACGAGATGAAGGCCAAGTTTAGCGAGCTTAAGATGAACAGCTGGATTGAGTCATTCAGACAGGTAAAGGAGATGGCCAATGTGAAGGTTTACATTTGCAGCCTTGCCGGCAAAATGTGGGATGGAAACTCAATGGAGCAGTACAACGACCTTGTTGACGGCTTCACCGGCATCTTCCAGTATGTAGAGGCCGCTAATGAGGCAGATCTGCATATGAACTTGTAGACTGCGCCGCAATTTCTGTTAACTGATATAATATCAGGCATATATGAAACACAAACTTTTCAGCTGGAAAAGTTTGTGTTTTGCATTTATAAGGAATACAATGAGTTAACAGAAATTGCGGCGCAGATCCCCCCACAAAACCTCAAACTTTTCTCTCAGCACCGCTTCATTCTCTTTAAGAAAGCTGATACTCAGACTTGGGTTTATTGCGCTGGATTTGTAAATAGACATTATGGTGAGAGAGGAATTCAGCCCCTCATAAGAGGCATATTTCTTCAGGCGGTTTGAGCCAATGAAATGAAAAATAAAACCCTTCACGCGCGGGGGAAGCCACCGGTAATAAAGCAGGGCAGACAAATAGAAGTTGAAGGCAAAAAGGCCGATGCTTTTTCCGTTGCTGTAGCGGCCAAAGTCCGACGCAAGGAAATAGTCAAAATACATGTCGGCAATAATTCCGGAGTATCTGCCAAAAGCGGGACGCAGAATCTCCACTGTCTCCAGAAACGCCGGGTGAGAATCTGTAAAATTGTCAATCTCCCGGTGGAGCAGGATGCCCTGCTGAATTCCTTTTGGAAATTCGTTGTGCCGTCGCCCCTTTACAAAGTCGCCGATAAAATTTCCCACCTGCAATTGGCGGTTGCCTCCGGAAAGAAATATGTGTGCAAGGTAATTCATAATGTCTGCCGCAATGGTTTCAGCAGCAGGTGCCTGGTTTGCATGAACTGCATGAGCCACTGCAACCTCCGGCAGGAAGTATACTTTCATATGGCAGTCCCATTGACTTCCAGAGCTTGAATCCGCCGTCGAGGCTTGCAACATTTGGGTAGCCCTGAATATTCATAAGGTTTGCAACCTTGGAACTTCTAACTCCGCCCGGGCACATCAGAATAATGTTAAGATCCCTTGAAATCTGCGCAAGGCGGTCCATAATTACAGACATGGGATGGTTAATGACATTCTCCAGAGGAATACTGTCAATTTCCAGCTCTTCTTCTTCCCTTACATCAATCATTACCGCCTCATTATTTTTCAGGCACTCCAGAGCGTCAGCGGGGCCAATGTGTTTTACACCCTCAATATGAAACTCCTGAAAATTTGGTTTATCTGTTGTCTTCATAGCAGTCAGCCTGTATATTATAGAATAAAGTTAAAAAGATAGCCCAGTAAAATTATAAAAACTGTAATTGTACCAAAGAAAATTCCAATCAGCTTCCATTTCATCACCTTTTTAAGCAGGGTGGCTTCCGGCAGGGAGAGGCCTACGACAGCCATCATAAAGGCTATGGCCGTTCCAAGCGGAACCCCTTTCGCAACAAATACCTGAATAACCGGAACAATTCCGGCTGCATTGGCATACATAGGAACCCCAAGTATTACTGCAAGCGGAACCGCATACCATTTGTCTGCAGACAAAAATTCAGTGAAGAAATTTTCGGGAACATATCCGTGCATTGCAGCACCAATTGCGATACCAATTATTACATAAAGAAGCACCTTGCGGACAATATCCCAGCCGTCTGAAATGATGGTGGGCAGCCTGTCAATGAATGGCGTTTTTTCACCCTCCCACTTCTCATTCTCTCTTATTGAATTCTCCTGAACCTTCTTTACCCAGTCTGTCAGGTGCCTTTCCAGTTTAAACCGTCCCAGAATAATTCCGCCTATCGTACCCATCAGAATTCCGCCTGCTGTATAAATTATAGTTGCCTTAAGGCCGAACAATCCCAGAAACATTGCCACTGCCACTTCGTTCACCAGCGGAGATGTAATCAGAAATGAAAAGGTGACCCCAAGAGGGATTCCGCCTTTAACAAAGCCAATAAAGAGTGGAATTGACGAACACGAGCAAAATGGAGTAATCGCTCCAAAAAAGGATGCAAACAAATATTCCAGACCATACAATTTCTTAGTGGTAAGATAGATTCTCAGCCTGTCAACAGGAAAATACGCATTTACCACACCCATCAGACTGCTTATAAGAAACAGCAGAATCAGAATTTTTATTGTGTCATAAATGAAAAAATTGATTGACTGCCCAAGATGAGAGCCCGGATTTAACCCAATTAAATCGTAAGTTAACGCTTTAGTGAGCTCCGGAAGAAAATAGTAGAGGGCCAGCAGCAGCGGAAGTACTATTGAAATTGAGATAATAAGGCCTGTTCTTTTTCGCTTTGCAGGGTTTGGAAGTGGTTCTGTATTGTTCATGTCAGGTTAAGAAATCTATTGTTCGTAAAATTGCGAACAAATGTAGAAAAAATTTTTTGTACATTGCGATAAAATAAGGCAAGATGCTATGAAAAAAGTTTTTAGTCTGTTGGTTATAAGTATATTCTCGCTCTCTCTGTTTGGACAGCCAGTTAATGAAACGGCTCAGATAATGCTCACACTGGCAAAGAGAAGTGGCAACCTGCCATCTCTTTATACAAAATACTACAAGGTAAAAGCATGGTCGGTAAAGCAAAGCAAACCAGTTCCGGCAAAATATGAGACATGGACACTCTCGGATTTTCAGCCTGCAATGGATGTATCTACCAAAAAACCAATTGACTGGGGTGTAAATGGAGACAGATATGTGGTTGTGAATATTGTTCCT
>PHDT01000037.1 GCA_002842695.1 Bacteroidetes bacterium HGW-Bacteroidetes-10
TCAATAGCCTGATTGTAAGGACCAACAGCCTTTGGAGCCTTAGGGCTCGAAATAATTCTTTTACTCATGATAAATTTTATATGAAGTTAGATAAAAAAACTAGTTATCCCAATAACTTGACCCTTTTTTGAATTTCAAAAGATCTGCAAGAGCAGAGGCCTTGGCATTAATCCTGAAACTCCAGCTTTGCCACTGTCCGTTTGGAACCCATGATACAGATATCTGGAAGCAGTGAAGGTCGTATGTTGCGCTCAGCTGAGTTGTCGTAAGCGAAAGGCGGGAAAGGTCAAAACCTGTATTCAGGTTAACATTTAATGCCTTGGTAATGCCTATCTGTGCAGAAACACCCAGAGTCTGCATATGATTGTGGTTAGTCTTAAGTATATCATCAGTAAAACTGTAATTACGATTGTATGAGTAATTATAGTTCATGCTTACAGTCCATGGAATCGACGGGTCAAGGTAGTAAACCCATCCTCCGGGAATATATTCTCCTGTAACCGGATGGTAATAGACTCTTGTATAATCCCTCTGCTCATGCTTAACTCCGCTTATATCATCCACTCCCTGCAAATCGCCTTGATCTCCATGATTGTAGCCTCCACCTTTGACTCCGGGAAACGGCCTTACCCCACCCCTTCGCTCGCCCTTACCTGAAAACTGATATGAGAGCGTAAGACTGGCATTCTCCAGCCTGGCAAGCTTGAGTCCTCCCTCCTTTGCAATATTATACTGGTTAATGATTCGTCCTCTGGAATCAACAGCATACGGGTTAAAACTGGCATTTGCCGAGAAGCCGAGAGAGCCGAACACTGTTGTGTTCATATTCATTGTAATATTTGAGAGCTTGAGTGAGTCTGCGAGGAAATTGTATGAGCCTCCCAGCGAGAGGTTATCAATAAGTTTAATCTTTTTTTGTCCGGTACCTGTTGTATCATCCTGATCTTTTACCTTTGCCTCGAAGTTGTTACCCAGAGAGAAGTTCATGGATGCGCTCCGTCCCCTGCCAGGAGGCGAGTAGAGCAGACCGTCATATCTGTTGTAATTAAGGCTGTGCTGAATACCATTAATATCTACATAGTCCAGTGTCCTGTACCCATTGGCAGGCGTACCCATCTCCGGACGGAAACTAAAAGAAAGCGAAGGAGTAACCATGTGCCTTATGGCCTGCAACTTTGCCCTCTTTCCGAAATTAAACAGACCATACAATCTGGTATTCATGGAGAGTGATGCAGAGAAATCCTGAGTTATGCCAAAATGGCTGAACATATCACTAGTGGTTGATACCACTTTGTCTGACTCTGTATCATATACCTTGTCATTTGTCTGAAAAAACCAGGTCATTCCATAACTCACACCCGGAGAAAAATTCAGATATCTTAAAAGAGTAAATGTAGGAAGTCCTATTGTGAAATTATGCTTCATACCGCTTTTGAACTTGGAAAGGAAATTAGGCTGCCCAAAATCCTTAGCCTTAAAGTTGACTTTATTATCAAAAGTTGTATTGTAGTTAAGTGACAGTGATTCGTAAAACCTCTCCTTGCCAACTCTCTCCTTTCTTTTAAAAGGATAGATGCGGTTCATGGTAAATGTAAAGTTAGGAATTGTTAGAGCATAAGAACTGTCAAGTGAATTCTGGCTATGCATCAGGTTCATAGAGAAGCTGAAGGGAGTTCCGGCAAATGTCTTTGAATAAGAGACTGACGAAGATGCCTGATTCTGCAGGCTTGTCTGTACATCCTCAGAGTTAAACCTGTTATTGAGAGGTGTGGAAAAGTTTACCGACGCTCTGAATGAGGCTCCCGGCATTGATTTTGAATCCTGTGAATGGCTCCATCTAATTGAGAAGTCCTTTGACTGAAAGAAGTCAGTGCTCCCTCGCTCGCCGGTAATATTGCTGGAGTAGTTAATACCAAAATCGCCGTTAAATTTGTATCTTTTCCTGTATCTTGCCGTAAGCATTGCGTTCCATGAACCAAGAGAAAAGATATCTCCGGTTAGTGATACATCAAAATGCTCACCTATTACAAAATAGTATCCCAGTCCCTTAAGACCGAATCCCCTGGCAGCCTCTTCCTGAAATGAAGGAATCAGCAGACCTCCAGACCTCTCGGGTTTTTCAGGGACGAATCCAAACGGCAGGGCAAATGGAACAGGAACATCCTCAAGAACAAGATATGCCGGACCAAATACCGTCACTCTTTTAGGCTCTGTTGCCATTCTTGCTTTGGTCATCCTCAGGTAAAAGTGAGGGTGATCAAGGTCGCAGGTTGTATATTTACCTTTCGAGATATTTATTGAGTTGTCTGCAAGTTTTTTAATATTGGTTCCATGAAGAAAACCCTCCGATTCCTGGGTAATCATATTCGTAATTCTGGCCTTCTTGGATTCAAAGTTATAGAATACATTTTCCATTGTGTAACTCTGACTTCCCTCTTTGAGAACCGGCTTGCCTCTGATAACACCGCTCGTGTCTTTTATACCTGAAGCATAAACAGTCCTGGTGTCCAGGTTATACTCCATATAATCTGCCTTTAGTTCGATATTCTCATACCTGACAGTGACATCACCATAATAATAAATCATTTTCTTTCCGTTGGAGAAATCTTCAATAATTGAATCTCTTGCAACTGAAAATGCAGGATTAGAAAGGGCGCCATCTGTTTTCAAGGTATCCTGATTCCGTGCCAGGGAATCTGCACGAAGAGACTTCAGAGTTGAATCTGGTTTTACAATCTGTCCATATGCCTTATTAATTGGCAAATAAACAAGCATCAGTACAAATATGATATAAGAAGCTCTCTTCAAAGACAAAATAATTGCTATTTTTGCAAAGCGCAAATTTAAACATAAATAACCATAAATAATGCCCTCCAGAATACTTTTGATCATTTTTTGCCTGCTTCTTCAGATTGTCTCTTATGCCCAGCAGGGCACACTCACAGGGATAAGGAAAGTAGTCATTGATGCCGGCCACGGAGGCAAGGACCCGGGGGCAGTGAGCCTCAACAAGAAGCACAGGGAAAAGGACATAACTCTCTCTGTAGCACTTAAATTAGGGAAACTTATTAACGATGAGTTCCCTTCAGTTAAGGTTATTTATACTAGAAGTACAGATGTTTTTATCCCTCTCGACAAACGAACCGAGATAGCAAATAAAAACGATGCAGATCTTTTTATATCAATTCACATTAATGCTGCAAAGGCAAGAAGTGCATCAGGCACAGAAACTTTTGTAATGGGTCTTGACAAAAGCAGTTCAAACCTTGAGGTGTCAAAACTCGAAAACAGCGTTATTGTTCTGGAGGGTGACGACTACAGTTCAAAATACGAAGGGTATGATCCCAATGTTCCTGAATCGTATATTATATTTTCGCTGCTTCAAAACTCTCATCTGGAACAGAGCCTTGAAATGGCCGCGCTTGTTCAGGAGCAGCTGGCACAGGGCCCGATCAAGGTAAACAGAGGAATCAAACAGGCAGGGCTGCTTGTTCTCTGGAAAACAACAATGCCCTCAATTTTGGTTGAACTTGGATTTATTTCAAACAGTTCAGATCTGGGAGTGCTAGTTAAGTCAGAGAATCAGGATAAATTTGCATCATCAATTTTTAATGCATTCAAACGCTATAAATCTACATACGAAACAAGCAACGGAATCAGTTCATTTTCTGCCCAGCCTGTCATAAACAGAGGCGAAGTAAAAAATGAGACTGCCGTTTCAGTAACAGACGAGAAAATTCAGGCGAAGCAAGAGGTGAATAAAGATGGTTATTATTCAGTCCAGATTCTGGCAGTTGCAAAAATTCTCAGGGAAAATGCTCCTGACCTTAAAGGAATAAAGAATACCAATTATAAAAGAGTGGGAAAGTTTTACAAATACCACACCGGAACATACTCAACTCAGGAAGAGGCTGCAGAGGCACTTTCTCAGGTTAAGAAAAAATTTCCGCAGGCATTTATTATACGAATTGAAAACGGCACAATTGTGCCAATGAACAAATAGAACCGATACAATGAAATTCAAACTAACTAAAGAGCAGAAAATTGGCTTGTTTGCACTTGTTACACTTGTTGCAACATACTTCATGATCAACTTTCTCAAGGGCCAGGATTTTTTCAACAAGAACAATACATATTATGTAGTATACGAAAATGTTGAGGGACTCACCCCAACCGGACCTGTTTACCTCAAGGGGCTAAAGGTTGGCACTGTGGAGTCCATCGATTATATCAGCGAAAACGGCAAGTTTCTGGCAAAATTTAAAATCAAGGCCGAATTTCCAATCCCGAGAAATTCTATTGCAATGATTTATTCAGCAGACCTGCTCGGCTCAAAAGCGGTCAAAATTGTTCCTGGTAACGATCCTGTTATGCTTAATGGAAAAGACACAATTACAGCAGGACTGGAGGTAGGCCTTGTGGATAAGCTTGTTGGTGAATTCCTCCCTCTAAAGGACAGCATTCAAACACTCATTTCATCACTTAACACAACTGTTGGGGGACTCAACCAAATACTGGACGAAGACGGAAAAGCAAACATATCTTCAATAGTGGCAAATCTCAACAAAACAATTAAAAATTTCGAAGCTGTTTCACGAAATCTGGAGAAGAGCAGCCCAGAAATCACTGCAACACTTGAAAACCTTAAATCGCTCACAGCCAAGCTTGACGAGGCAGCTTCACCGCTTGGCAAGACTGTTGATAACTTATCTAAGATAACCGATTCACTTGCAAGCTCAGATCTTGCAGGGACAATTGCGTCGCTCCGCTCTCTGCTGGTCGAACTGCAAAATCCGGACGGAACAATCGGAAAAATGCTTACCACCGACTCTCTCCACAATTCAGTGAACACCCTTGTTAATAACCTTGATGAATTAATCAAAAATATTAACAGTAATCCAAAAAAATATATAAAGATTACCGTATTCTAAATCAATAGTTTAGAATTAACTCTAGAAACAAAAAAATCTTTCTGGAAAAATATTTTTATTGATAAACAAGCACTTGAAAAATTCTTGAAATATCCAAGTGCTTTTTCGTTTTTTTTTACAGATTTTATCACCAAATTTGTTGAGAATCTAAACTTCAAACCATAAACCATGACCGATCAGAAACATACAGTTGTGTGGGATAATTGCCTCCAGATTATACAGGATAATATTCCTCCCAGCAGCTTCAAAACATGGTTCGATCCAATCAAGGCGGTCAAATTCTACAACTCAATTCTCACAATTGAGGTACCTTCTGATTTTTTTCGGGAATATCTCGAAGAACATTTTATCGAGCTCATTGGAAAAACCCTTAGAAGAGTCGTGGGCAAAGAGGCTCAGCTTGAATACAATGTAAGAGTTGTATCAAACGAAGATGCTGTTACACTTCCGCAACAGGGGACTCAGGAGCTTACAAATAAATCTGTTCCTTTTCCAAATCAGGCAGGAACTTTTGCAAACCCGTTCGTAATCCCCGGGCTCCAGCAGAGGCAGATAGACCCGCAGCTGAATCCGAACTACAATTTTCGCAACTTCGTCGAAGGAGAGTGCAACAGGCTTGCCAGAGCGGCAGGTCTCAACATTTCATCAAATCCCGGAAACAACTCTTTTAATCCGCTGTTCCTTTACGGCGGCTCAGGTCTTGGCAAAACCCACCTTGCCCAGGCTATAGGTATTGAGGTTAAGGAGAAATTCCCGGACAAGATTGTTCTCTACGTGAGTGCAAACCGTTTCCAGACTCAGTTTATGGATGCGGCCAATGTCAGAAACAAACTCACAGACTTCCTCCACTTCTATCAAATGATAGATGTTCTTATTATTGATGATGTTCATGAGTTTGCCGGAAAACCGGGAACTCAGAATGCCTTTTTCCACATCTTCAGCCACCTCCATAACATTGGAAAGCAGCTCATTCTTACTTCAGACAAGGCTCCTTCAGAAATGCAGGATCTTGAGCAGCGACTTCTCTCTCGTTTCAAATGGGGTCTGGTGGCAGAGCTCATTCCGCCCGACTATGAAACCAGAGTGGCAATACTTCGGGCGAAAAGCTACAACGATGGCATTGCTCTTCCGGAAGAGGTTATTGCATATCTTGCAAACAACATCACCTCAAATGTCAGGGAAATTGAGGGCACGCTCATATCGCTGCTTGCTCAGTCTACCCTCACCCATAGAAAAATTACACTTGAGCTTGCCGAGAGTCTGACTGAGAAATTTGTCAGCAGAAACAAGGTCGAGATATCAATTGGCAAAATTCAGAAAATTGTCTGCGATTATTTCAAAATCAGCACAGAGTCATTTCTCTCCCAGTCAAGAAAGAGAGAGTTTGTTCAGGCTCGTCAGATTGCGATGTATCTTAGCAGAAACCTCACTAACAATTCGCTGGCGTCCATTGGAGCTCAGATAGGTGGCAGAGACCATGCAACAGTTCTCCATGCATACAATACGGTAAAAGACCTTATTGATACGAACCGTTCGTTCCGCAAATTTGTTATAGACATAGAAAAGCAACTCAAATTGAGCTAAAATGGAATACGCAAAAGTTTTTTCAATCTTTCATGAAATCTGCAAGATCCCAAGAGAATCCGGACATGAAGAGAACATAATCGCCTATCTGGAGCAATTTGCCGCATCGCGCCGGCTAAACTGCCAGAGAGACAAGGCAGGTAATGTGTTAATCACAAAACCGGGAACCCAGGGAATGGAGAATGCTCCAACAGTGATTCTCCAGAGCCATTCAGACATGGTATGTGAAAAAAACAGCGGAATAGAACATGACTTCAGAAAGGACCCTATAAAAGTTACTGAAGAGAACGGATGGCTTATTGCTAAAGAGACAACCCTTGGCGCAGACTGTGGAATTGGAGTAGCTGCGCAGCTTGCAATACTTGATTCAGACACACTTGTCCACGGGCCAATAGAGGCTCTCTTCACAACAGAAGAGGAGACCGGACTAACCGGCGCAAAATCTCTGGAACCTGGCTTTTTAAAGGGATCAATCCTTATTAACCTTGATTCAGAGGATGAGGGAGAGCTGTTTATCGGATGTGCAGGCGGAATTGACACTACAGGCCGCTTCAGATATGGCACAAAGAGATGTCGTGCAGGCTTGAAATTCATGAAATTTGGCATATTTGGCGCAACCGGTGGTCACAGCGGAGATGATATTGAAAAGAACAGAGCCAATGCAAATCAGATTATTCTGAGATTTTTGTATGAAGCCTATTCTCGGTTTGAGATATACCTTTGCGAGATTGATGGTGGAAACAAGAGAAACGCTATTGCCCGAGAGGCTTTTGCTGTAATTGGGGTAGACCCGTCTGATGCAGATGGAGTTGCTGAGATCTTTGAAAGAATTGTATCTGAAGTTAAAACAGAACATGCCGTTTCAGATCCGGAACTATTTGGCAAAACCGGCAATTCAACACCATACGAAGAGTGCATCGATAATGAGACCTTCCCTAAACTGCTGTGTGCACTATATGCAATGCCTCACGGAGTACTGGCAATGAGTCAGGATATTCCGGGATTCGTAGAGACCTCTACAAATCTGGCAAGCATCAAAATGGAGTCAGAAGGTGTGATTAAGGTGGCAACAAGTCAAAGAAGTTCAATTACAAGTGCAAGAAACAATGCAGCTAAAAGAATTGAGGCAATACTCAAACTTGCAGGTGCTGATGTAACTCACGAAACAGACTATCCTGGATGGAAGCCAAATCCGGATTCAAAAATTCTGAAAATTACAGAGTCAACATACAAAGAGCTATTCCCTAACAAACCTGTAGTAAGAGCAATCCACGCAGGGCTGGAGTGCGGAATACTAATTGATAAATTCCCTCACCTTGACATCATCTCTTTCGGTCCAACCGTAAAAGGAGCACACGCTCCGGGAGAAAAACTAGAGATTGCTTCAGTTGAGAAATTCTGGAGACTTCTTGTGGAGGTGCTCAAAAAACTAAAATAGTAAATACACAATGGGTATACTTATTGCCCCTTCAATGCTTTCTGCAGACTTCGGGAAACTTGCTTCTGAAGTGGAAATGGTTAATAACAGCGAGGCCGACTGGTTCCATCTGGACATAATGGACGGTCTTTTTGTTCCGAACATATCCTATGGATTCCCGGTTGTAAAGGCAATAGCCAAAAGTGCGCGAAAGCCTCTTGACGCACACCTGATGATTCAGGATCCAGACAGGTACATTGATGAATTTGCAAAGGCTGGAGTTAATTACCTGAGCGTACACTGGGAGGCATGCACACATCTTCACAGAACTCTTGAACATATCCGCTCTGCCGGAATGAAACCGGGGATTGCACTAAATCCGCATACACCTGTTAATATCCTTTACGATATATTGCCTGAAGCACATTTTGTTCTTATAATGTCAGTCAATCCAGGTTTCGGAGGACAGAAATTCATTGAATCCTCTCTTGGGAAAATACGCAAGCTGAAAGAGATTGCGTCCAAAATTGCTCCCCATTGCCTTATTGAGGTAGACGGAGGGGTGAATATGCAAAATGCCCCGCTCCTTGCAGAGGCGGGGGCAGATATACTTGTCGCCGGAAATACCATCTTCTCCGGCCCATCTCCTGCTGATGCAATAAGAGAGCTGAAGAGTCTTGGAAAATAATCCTAAATATTCAGATATTTTATCTCCTTAAATGCATAGGAGAGCAATGTTCCGTCACTTTTCTCAATTTTGAGACAAGCATTGGAGTCTGTTCCTACTATTCTTCCTTCAAAGATTTCACCCGACGGGGTTTCCTGAAATTTATGAAACTCTTCTAGTCTGTAAAGTGAATTATGATAGTTGTTTGAAACAATCTCTGTCAGGTTTCCTGAACCGGTAGTTTTGAAAGGATAATAAATATCATAAAAAAATCCGGCAAGTTTCTCCATCTCCTCCTTCAAATCATACTCTCTGTTTGTAATCTGCCTGAGAGACACAGGATTAGGCGCATCAGAGCTAAATTTCTCCTGATTAATATTGATTCCAATTCCTACTATTGATGCTGACAATCTGTCACCCTCAATAAAGTTCTCTATAAGGATACCGGCAATTTTTTTATCCCCAACGTAGATATCGTTAGGCCATTTTATAGTCACATCAAGAGACTTATCACGCAGGTATTCAGCCACTGCAACAGCAGCAATCTGCGATATAATAAACTGATTCTCTGCTCTTACCATATCCGGTTTAAGTATCATAGAGAAAGTCAGATTTTTTCCGGGAGCACTTTCCCACGACGTACCCTTCTGTCCCCTTCCTGCTGTCTGATACTCAGCAGCGAAAACAGTCGAGTCATTTACATCATCAATCCTCCTAAGTGCTTCTTTATTAGTCGAATCAATGCTCTCAAACCAAATAATGTCCATTCCCATAAAAATAAAGTTTTAATTGGCAGCAAAATTGCAGTATTTTTACCAAAATTATCGAAACAAAAAAACAATTATTGTGCCAGCAAGAAAGAAAACAGAGTCCACAGATGCAATTGTGGAAAAATTATCAAAAGAACCAAAAGTAAAAAAAGAGAGAGCAAAGAAAATGAAACCATCGGAAGCGCAAGCTTCGGGTATTTCATTGTCTGACGAAGCAGAGATCAAATGTATCGCAGAAGCAATGCTCGATAAAAAAGCTCAAAAAGTATGCTCGCTGGACCTAAGTAAAATTGGAACAGCTATAGCAGACCACTTCATAGTATGTAACGCCGATTCATCCCCGCAGGTGAATGCCATTGCAGACAACGTAGAGGAGATGATGTACACAAAATGCAACCGTAAAGTCATTAGAGCCCAGGGAAAGGAGAATGCCTTCTGGATAATTCTTGACTATGCAAACATAGTGGTACACATTTTTAAAACCGAGTACCGCGAGTTTTACAGACTAGAGGAGCTATGGGCAGATGCCGCTAAAACAACCTACCAAGACTGATAAGCAATAAGCATGGAAAATAACGAGAACAAAGAGAACAAAAGCAACATCAACAAGCCTTTCCAAAAAATAAAGCCCCCAAGATTCAATAACCTGTGGATATACTTTGTGATACTCTCCGGGATTGCTATCATGTGGACCACATACCAGGGCGGAGAGCCTGTCAAGACTGAGTGGTTTAGTGTCAAAGAGAAGATGATTGCCACAGGTGACATCGAAAAAATTGTCTTTGTCACTAATGAAAACATGGCAGAGGTTTTTATTAAAAAGGAGCGTCTTGCCAAGTATAAGAATCAGTTCGGAGGAAAAGAGCCAAAATTTGGCCCTCACTTCTATTTTATAGTTTCAAGCAATTTCAACCTTGAAGAACAGATTGATGCCGTGATGGCCGGAGTAGATCCATCTCAAAAATTTGCTGTTGAGACAGAGCAGAGAACAAACTATTTTGGCAAAGCGCTGGAATGGCTTCTGCTGCCACTTATGCTAATTGGACTATGGATCTTCTTCTTCCGCAGAATGAACAAGAGTATGGGCGGTGGCTCTCAGGGAGGAGGAATCTTCTCGGTGGGCAAGTCGCAGGCTAAACTCTTTGACAAGGAGAATAATGTTAAGGTAACATTCAAGGATGTTGCAGGTCTCGAAGAGGCTAAGGTAGAGGTGATGGAGATTGTTGACTTTCTTAAGAATCCAAAAAAGTACACAAACCTTGGAGGTAAAATTCCCAAAGGTGCACTTCTCATAGGCCCTCCGGGTACAGGTAAAACCCTGCTTGCAAAAGCAGTCGCAGGTGAAGCCGATGTTCCGTTCTTCTCAATTTCCGGTTCTGACTTTGTTGAGATGTTCGTTGGGGTTGGTGCATCAAGGGTAAGAGATCTTTTCCGTCAGGCCAAAGAGAAGGCTCCGTGCATTGTCTTTATTGACGAAATTGACGCAGTAGGCCGTGCCAGGGGTAAGAACGCCGGATTCTCATCAAACGATGAGAGGGAGAATACACTTAACCAGCTTCTCACAGAGATGGATGGTTTTGGCTCAAACTCCGGAGTTATAATACTTGCAGCAACCAACCGCGCAGACATACTTGACAAGGCACTTATGAGAGCAGGCCGCTTTGACAGACAAATTCACGTAGACCTTCCAGAGCTGAAGGAGAGAATGGATATCTTCAAAGTACACCTTCGCAACCTAAAGCTTGTAGAGGGTTTTGAAATTGAGTTTCTTGCCAAGCAGACTCCGGGCTTTTCAGGAGCAGATATTGCAAATGTCTGCAACGAAGCAGCCCTGATTGCTGCAAGAAACAACAAAGAGCATATTGAAAAGCAGGATTTCCTTGACGCTGTTGACAGAATCATAGGTGGTCTTGAAAGAAGAAGCAAGATTATCTCTCCTGACGAGAAGAGGACAATTGCTTTTCATGAAGCAGGGCACGCAACTGTCAGCTGGCTGCTGCCACATGCAAATCCGCTTCTTAAGGTAACTATAATTCCAAGGGGCAGAGCTCTGGGTGCAGCCTGGTATCTGCCGGAAGAGCGCCAGATTACCACCACTGAACAGATGATGGATGAGATGGCAGCTACACTTGGTGGAAGGGTGGCAGAAGAGCTTGTTAACCAGAAAATCTCAACAGGTGCGCTCAGCGACCTTGAAAAGATTACCAAGCAGGCATACGCTATGGTTTCATACCTGGGAATGAGTAAAGAAGTTGGTAATATCTCCTTCTATGACTCAACAGATTCAAATGGCTTTTCTATTGGAAAACCTTACAGCGAAAAGACCGCTGAGCTCATAGACTCAGAGGTGAAAAGAATTATTGACGAAGCGTACGTTATGGCTAAGAAGGTTCTTAGCGAAAATACAGAAGGATTTACCCGTCTTGCAGAACTGCTTCTTGAAAAAGAGGTTATCTTTGCAGAAGATCTCGAAACCATTTTTGGCAAGAGAGCAGGTAAACAACCGGAAGAAAAATAATGAACAATACGGTAGTGAGATCACTCAGCGGACTTGTGTTTCTGCTGATAATGGTGGGGTCGATTCTTATCGGCCCGATAGCATACGCCGCAGTTATGATATTCATAATTGCGGTTGTTATGTATGAATACCTGGACATAAGTCTCTCCGGCAGCTTCAGGCTGGCTAGAAATCTTGCTGTTGTTTCAGGCATTTCACTCTTTCTGCTGCTCTTCTTTCACGTGGGCTACGGCATGCCTTCACGCTACCTTTTGCTTATAACAATTCCGCTTGCGTCTATGTACTTCAGCATGCTCTGGAACAGAGATGCAGAGGCATATCCCCGCAATCAGTATCTTTCCGGATCTGTAATATACACTGCATTACCATTCGCTCTTACCAATCTGATTGTGTTTTGTGCAGATGGCAGTTTTAAGGGCACTACTCTCCTGTTCTTCTTCATCATACTCTGGATATCAGACGTTGGAGCATATGTTTTCGGAATGCTGTTCGGACAGAAAAACGGACATAAACTATTCCCTTCAATTTCTCCAAAGAAATCCTGGGAGGGCTTTTTTGGAGGACTAATCTGCGCAATGCTCTTTGGAGGAATAATTTTCTTCACAGGATTATCGCAGTTCAGCCTTTTCCACACACTTGCAATAACTCTTATAATTAATCTTTCAAGCGTCCTCGGAGACCTTATTGAATCGCAGTTCAAGCGTAATTACGGAGTTAAAGATTCAGGCAATCTCATGCCCGGGCACGGAGGGCTGCTTGACCGGTTTGACGGCGCACTTACATCGTTTCCACTTGCTATAGCATATATTAAACTCCTCTCGCTGTTTTAGCCGGGAGAAAACTAAAACCTACAAAAAAAATACCCAAAATGAGAATACATAAAGAGGGACGTAAGATAATCTTCAGTAGTTTCTTCATAATTGCAATTCCGGTTGCGGTGCTATATTTTATAATTGGAACCGTTACAGCTTTCTACATCACGCTTGTAGCAGCGCTGCTGCTCTTCACCCTTGTAGTGAGATTTTTCCGCTTTCCAAAATTCAGGGCAGTGAAGGACGAATCGGCAGTTATTGCTCCGGCAGACGGAACTATTGTAATTGTAAAGGAGGTTTATGAAGGTGAATACCTTAAGACCAATTGCATACAGGTATCTGTATTTATGAGTATTTTTAATGTTCACATCAACTGGTTTCCTGTAAAGGGAGTTGTAAAGTACTTTAAATATCATCCGGGTGACTACCTCGTTGCAATGCATCCCAAGTCTTCAGAAAAGAACGAGAGAACAACAATTGTTGTAGAGAGCAAGTCAGGACCTGTATTGTTCCGTCAGATTGCCGGATACCTTGCAAGAAGAATTGTTTGCTATGCTCAGGAGGATACAAATGCAGATCAGGGTGAGCAGGCCGGTTTCATTAAGTTTGGCTCTCGTGTTGACCTCTTTTTGCCTATAGATTCAAGAATCCAGGTGACCAAAGGCCAGACGGTAAAAGGTGCCAGGACAATTATTGCCAGGCTTCCTGAACCAAAATAATCTGAATTAGTTCTGTCTGATGAACTGAGACATCTCTGAAGCTGCCTTTTGGGCGGCTTTTTTTGCATCCTGTGCAAACTCTTCTCCTTTGCCTGCAAAGATGATATTTCTGGACATATTAACCAGCAATCCGCAGGTATCGTTCATCCCTGCCGCTGCAACCTCTGCTATTGTGCCGCCTTGTGCTCCCACTCCGGGAACCAGGAAGAAATGTTCCGGACAAAGCTGTCTGATTTCTGCAAGCTTTTCGGGACGTGTTGCTCCAACAACAAACATGAGATTGTCGGGTGTACCCCACTCCATTCCCTTTTTAACTATCTTTTCATATAACTCCATCTCGAAATCTGCTGCAGACGGGTTGGATGTAAGGGCCAGAACTATTGACCACTTTCCTTTATATCTGAGGAATGGTTCAATTGAGTCCTTACCCATATAAGGAGCCAGAGTCACTGCGTCAAAATCCATCTTTTCGAAAAATGCACGGGCATAGCGGTCTGCAGTATTGCCAATATCACCTCTTTTTGCATCTGCAATTATGAATACTGAAGGATCCTTTTCCCGGATATATGCAACACTCTTTTCGAGCTGGGCCCATCCGGCAGAACCTTCGGCTTCATAAAAGGCAAGGTTGGGCTTATAGGCTACTGTATAGTTTACAGTTGCATCAATGATAGCTTTGTTAAATTCAAATATTGGCTCCTCAAGAGC
>PHDT01000003.1 GCA_002842695.1 Bacteroidetes bacterium HGW-Bacteroidetes-10
CTGAGTAGCCATATTGCAAAAGAATTTTTTTTGTCTCATCACCTAACGCCTCATTTATCTCCATAAACATTCTCCCTCCAGGCCGAAGTAAATACAAGCCCCACTCTGCCAAGGCTTTATAAAATATAAGCGGATTCTCATCGGGTACAAAAAGGGCTTCTTCAGGTTCAAAATCCAGAACATTTTTATGCATCAATATCCTCTCTGTCTGCCGGATATAGGGTGGATTACTTACAAGAATATCCAGAGTCCCGGCCTCAATTACAGCCTGTGACAAAGGTTTCTCAAGCAAATCGGCATAAAAGGCGGCCGGTACAGTGGAAAGAGATTCCTGACCTGAACTTTTCATACAAAGTGAATTGATATTCTCCCCTGTTACCTCAAGTGCCACAGGAGAAATATCGCAAAGAAAAACCTCGCTTTGCGGGAGCTCACACGCCAGTGAGATTCCAATACATCCGGAACCGCATGCAGCATCAAGTATCCTCAAACGGCTGCCCTCTGCACATCTTTTAACCATAAGTACCAGCTCCTCAGTCTCGGGGCGGGGAATCAGCACACCCTCCCTTACGGCAAACTCTCTTCCTAAAAACTCCTGCACACCCGTTACATACTGGAGAGGTCTTCCCTTTTTCAAATCTTCCGAAGCCTCTGCCAGTCTCTGCAAAAAGCGATCTTCAATCTCCTTTCCCGGCTCAGTTATATATGCATACTGAGATAATCCGCATACATCTTCCAGCAGCCGGAGAGCAATTGAGCGGGCCTCCCTTGCTCCGTAAAGAGAGTCAAGTTCGCCTGTGAGCTGGTCTGTGTAATATTTGTAAGTGGGCATTGGCATTATTTGAATACAAAGGTAGATTTTTTTATAACTTGCATAATCATTAAACCTAAACCTGATATGAAAACAAACATGAGGAAGTTTGCCGGGGAACTAACCGTCACACTTCTGAGGAACCCTGTGGAGACCATACTCTCCCTGGCTCTGTTAACGCTTTCTGTATTAACATGGAAAGAGGTTCTGGATACAAAACTGGGGGAAAATGTACTTCTTGCCCCTCTCTTTTTCACCATCTCTTTTGTTCTCAACAGGCTTGGAAGAGAGCACAGGAGTTTCAGAATACTATACCTGCTCTCCCTGCTGCAGGGCATTGTTCTCTTTACTGTTGAAGCAGCAGGATGGGTAAGCTCTCCCGCTTATCTTGCCTCACTGGTTATTGCAGTTACTCTGGTTGCTTCTTACAAATTCATAAAGGACAATACAGCCTTTGTGCGAAACTTTATTGCATATTCCAGAGAGATAATTTTTGCCCTTATAATTGCAACAGCAATTTTCCTCTCATTTCTGGCCATATTCTACTCGGTTTCATACCTCTTTGGAATTTTTGAAGAGAGTCTCAGGGACATAAGCTTCTATACATCCACTACCTGCTACCTCTTTATTGCGCCTGTTGCTTTTCTGCACCTCAACTCAAAAGCAGGTGAGGATGAAGAGAAGCGTCTTGGAATAAAGATTTTCAGAATTTTTGAACTTGTAATAAACTACATTCTCTCACCGGCTCTGTTCATTTACACAATAATTCTCTATGTTTACATTGCCGGCATAATCATAGATATGTCACTGCCAAAGGGCAACCTTGCATATATGGTAATCGCCTTTGTGATCTCCTTCTTTACAATAAAATCAATCCTGCCCCTGCTTGAAAGAGCACTGTTTGTAAGAATATTCGAGTCTGCAAGCCTTATCTCTATCCCTCCTCTCGCAATATTCTGGATAGGTACAATTTACAGAATCTCTGAATATGGTTTTACTGCAGGTCGGATTTATCTCATAATTTGCGGAGTAATTCTCTCTGTGTCTGTTATCCTCTATCTCTTCCGACATATGGGGCATCTGATATATGTTGCGTGGATCACTATAGTATTGCTTGCCGCATTCACATACATCAGGCCAGTTTCTGCAAAACAGATTGGAATTAATTCTCAGCTTAAGGTTATGGCGGCTTTGGCCAATGATCTTAAAATTTCAACAGATGAGGGAAAACTTTTTGTTCCTGCCCAGTTACATACAGACTCAACAGAGGTAAAAAAATTTGAAAGGCTCAGCAATGTATTCAGATACCTGACAAAGGAACTTGGAGAGGAGAGGATGAAGGAGTTGTACGGCTACAGTAACAGAAGCGAACTTAAAACCTTTGTGGGAGAAAAGTTCCGCATAACCTGCGCTGTTGAGCAATATGTCCTTGAGCGAACAAAAAGATCTTTTCCTGTTGAAGGATATTCTAAATCATATATTGAAATAAACTGCAGAATAGATTCAGACTCGCTTTTTGTAACCGACTCAAAAGACAGCCTTCTTTTAAAAATTCCAAACAGGCTTCTTGAAGAGTTCTCGGTGGTTGCGCTGGAAACGAGAGATTCATTACTTAAAGCAGGAATAAGGCCATGCAATACTATTGACTCAATGCTCAACTTCCGTTTTGGGGAATTCATGCTTCCAGTTAACTATATGAGCATATCTGCTGAGGGAACAATAACTTCACTGTTCGCAACAAACCTCCTGACCAGGTAGTCTTAAGTTAAATCAGATTCTGATTGCCCAAATGTTACCGGCAAAATCGGCAGCATAGAGTATTCCGTTGTCTATTACAGGAGTACCCAGCAGGGGCATGCCTGCATTAAGTCTCCAGCGGAAGACTCCTGTTCGCGCCTCTGCACAGTAGATATATCCGTCACTGGCACCAAAGTAGACATTATCGCCGTGCATAACCACACCCCCTTCAACTGTCATCTGAAAATCCTTTGTATAAGGAGCTGTATAAAGAATCGCCGGATTGGTCTTAAAGTTCCAGATCTCACGGTAATCTTTTGTGCGGTCGAAGGCAGCAACTCCCTTGTCTGATGTGCCTGTTATGTAATATTTATCTGTTACAAGTGGCCTGGAATTGCTGTTAACCGTATAGGCAATTTTGTGCTTTAGCAGCTCTTCACCTGTGCGGGGATTAACCTGTGTAATGTAGTTCGGGGAAGAATAGAAGAGACTTCCGTCAAAGGCAACAGGCGAGTTATCTGCAATTCTTGTATCGTCATCCCTTTTCTCCCACAGAAGCTTTCCTGATGAAGCATCATGTGCAAATCTTCCTGTCCAGTAGGCAGCAGTGAGAAGAACACCCGATCCTTTTTCAACAACGGGCGATGCTACTGTTGAGACTCCGCCTTTCCACCCCTCGTTAACCCAGATAACCTTACCGTCCGAAACTCTCAGTGCTGTAAGAAATGCACCCTGGCCGGCATAAAGAACTCCGTCATGAACAGTTACGCCCTGTGTGTAAACTGGATGAACAGAGCCGCTTCTGAGCTCTCTTGACCATTTGAGAGTGCCTTTTTCTGCGTCAAGTGCATAAACTCTTCCCTCAACATCTGCCGCAAACAGTACTCCATCCCACATTGCCATTGAATTTTTGACCGAATTCAAAGTTTTGAAAGTCCAGATTGTTTTGCCGCTCTTTTTATCCAGAGCAGTGATTGCTGCAACTTTCGAACTGTCATCATCTGTAGTTGCACAAATAACCAGCTTCTCAGTTGTTACAGGAGAGGTCATAAATATTGGTGCGCCAATATTTGCACTCCAGAGAATCCGGGGCTCCTTTGAATTGTCGGAGTATATATCTCCAAATGCAAATTCGGCCGGTTTTGTTATAACGGAGCCATCAGAAAACTGAGCCTTCACCAATATGGATCTAAGCTCGTCACTCTTTCTGGCAGCAGAGACCGGGATAATTCCTGTCCAGGTAAAATTTCCGGCTTTAACCAGCTTATACTCTTTTTTACCGGCAATTGCCCATGCAGAGGTCACATTTGACGGAGTATCATAAAGTGAGGCAACTACCTTTATGCCGATTCTCTCCCCTCCGAAAATGGACCATCCCTGCGAACCTCTCTCCCTGAAGGCAGTAGCTCTCATGTGCTTGTCCAGCGGGGAGTAGACCAGCTGACTTTTTAAATCACCGGCCGGGCTGAATGTGATAAGTCTGAATGACGATGGTGAATGGTCTATCCCTCCTTTATTGGGCGACATGGTAGATATTGTTGCCACTCCCCCCTTAAGAGTTTTGTGGTAGAGATTTGTATGGTAGTGGCCGTAAAGATATGCCTTCAGGTTGTAAGCCAGAAGATCCAGCTCCATCTTCTCTGTTTTGAGCACAAAATTCTCTGCAAAACCAACCAGATGGTGGTCAAAAATCACAACCGGAGTTCCCGGAGCTATCGATTCAAGATCCTTTTTCAACCATGAATATACATCGTCAGGGGTAAAGTTTGTCTTCCTGTCTCCGTAGAGAACCGGAAGGTTTACAAAGTGAACTCCTCCGGAATTGAAAGAGTACCAAACCGGACCAAACAGTGTTTCGTAAAGCTCCTCACCGTATGTCCCGTCAACCAGGTCATGGTTTCCAAGAGTATAAACAGCTCTTACACCCAAATTTTTGGACATAAGCTCTGCGGCGTGAAATCTCATTCCCTTTTCGTAACATATATCGCCGTTGAATACAACAAAAGCCGGCTTCACACTCGAGACGTAACTTTTGAAAAGCGTTACCCAGTCTTTGTATACACTGGCCTCTGTATCACTGAGGTGAATAAAGGTATTTGGAACCTTTTCGGCCTTTACAAGAGTAAAATTATACTCTGCTCCCTCGCCTATCTTCTGATAGAAAGAGCCTTCATGGTCGTGTCCGTTTGGAGTTGAGACAAAAATGAACTTTGCTTTTGGATTCGTATCAAAAAAGTAGCTTCCGGATGCATCGCTCCTAACAACGGTGTACCCGTCAGAAACAACAACCCCCTCTATTCCTGCCCCCTTCGCATCCAGCACTTTTCCGGTTATCCACTGCTGAGCTCCCGCAAACGGAGAAATTAAAAGTAAAGCAAATAAAAGGGCCCTGAATTTCATGATGTAAGAGTTGTTTCCAGAATTTTCGTTAAAAATTCCCCTATTGTCATGCCTGCTGCCCTTACCTGCTGAGGAACAAGGCTCATCTCGGTCATGCCGGGAACTGTATTGATTTCAAGGAAGAAAATTTCCTCCCCGCGAATAATGTAATCTACTCTTACCACCCCGGCGCAGCCAAGGTAGCGGTATATTTTATGTGTAATATCAACAATCTTTTTGTTTAGCTCAATTGAAATATGAGCAGGACAAATCTCTTTGGATGCTCCAAGATATTTGGCTTCATAGTCAAAGAATTCGTTGTCCGGAATAATCTCGGTAACCGGCAGTCTTACAAGTTTACCATCTGCCTCAAAGACTCCGTTTGTCATCTCTCTTCCTGCTATGTACTCCTCAACCAGCACGGTTTCTCCTTCGAGCAGAGCCTCATTTATTGCACTCACCAGATCCTCTTCTCTCTTAACCTTGGTGACTCCAAAACTGCTTCCGCCCACATTTGGCTTAACGAACAGCGGCAGACCCAGTCTGGATATAATTTCGGATGTACTGTAATTATCTCTTTTGTGAAGAAGAACTTCGCGGGCCATCTTCACGCCTGTGTCACGCAGATAGCACTTGCAGGCATATTTATCGAACGAAATTGCCGAAACAGTAGATGAACAGGTTGTGTACGGAACGCCAACCATCTCAAGATATGCCTGAAGCAGTCCGTTTTCACCCGGTGTTCCGTGAATCATGATAAGAGCAACATCAAAGCTGACCTTCACACCCCCGTCTGTATAGGAGAAATCAGATTTGTCAATCTGAACAGAACCTCCGGACGGAGTAAGAACATTCCAGTCCCTTCCCTTAAGCATTACTTCATGAACTTCGAACAGATTTCTGTCCAGATGTGCAGAGACATGTCTGCCGCTTTTAACGGAGACCTCTGCCTCCGAAGAATCTCCCCCGTAAATGAGGGCTACTACCTTCTTCATCCTTTTGGTTTAAAGTATTAATGGAAAAACGGGTCATTTGTCATGGCATTGCTGTCAAGCTCATCATCGCTGCCGTTACAGTTAAGCTGAGCGGAAAATCCGGGAGGTGCCGTAAAGACATCCCTGTCAGTTATTCCCAGCGACTGATCTGCAAGAACCTTCTGCATAAACAAACCCCATATAGGAAGTGCCATATTTGAGCCACCTCCAAGAGCAAGACCCTCAAAATGGACCTGACGATCCTCTGCACCCACCCAGACGCCGGCAGTCAGTTTAGGAACATATCCTATAAACCATCCGTCGGACTGGTCGTTTGTTGTACCTGTCTTACCTGCAATTGGTCCTGTGGGTACATATTTATACCTGAGTCTGGCAGCCGTACCTTCGTTAACAACACCCTGCATAAGATTAACCATCAGGTAGGCCGTCGATTCACTTATCGCCTCCTTTTTCCTTCCGCTGAAACTTCCAAGCACATTACCGGCCTTGTCCTCAATTCTCAGAACAAATGTAGGCTCAACATGCACTCCTCTGCTCGGGTATGTGTTATATGCACCCACCATTTCAAAGAGGGTGATATCTGCAGGGCCAAGGCAAAGCGAGACCACAGGATCCAGATAACTGTTTATACCAAGTCTTCTTGCCATATCTACCATGGCAAAGGGACCAAACTGTTTCATCAGGTATGCCGATATGTTATTCGAACTCTTTGTCAGACCCCATTTAAGGGTAACTGTTTTACCTATCCATTCAGGTTTGTCTGTACTTTCAGGAGTCCATGTTGTGTCCCCCACAATAAAAGTCTGGGGAACATTAACAACCTTGTCGCAAGGGGTGAAGCCCTCCTGCATTGCAAGAGTGTAGAGGAATGGTTTTATGGTAGAGCCCACCTGGCGTTTTGCCTGGCGCGCATTGTCATACTTGAAATACCGGTAGTTTGGACCGCCAACATATGCCCTTACAAACCCGGTCTGCGGCTCCATTGCCATGAAAGAGGCACGCAGGAATGATTTATAATATTTGATTGAATCGTTTGGAGTCATTACTGTATCTATGTATCCGGCTCCCTTCCATGAGAAGACAGTCATGCCGGCAGGTTTATTGAAAGTAGCTTCAATCTCCTTGTCACTTAGCCCCTCCTCTTTAAGCATTCTCCATCTGTCACTCCATCTGCGGGCCTGTTTCATTATACTTTCAGATACATTTTTTGGGACATCGTTTGAAAAAGGTCTGTTGTTTTTCCATTTAAGTTCCCTGAAAAATGCAGGTTGCAGGTCTTTTCCAAGGTGCTCCGCAACAGCCTCCTCTGCATATCGCTGCATTTTGGAATTTATAGTTGTATAAATTTTGAGGCCATCCTTGTCAAGATTATACCTGGTTCCGTCCGGCTTAAGGTTCTTATTGAGCCAGCCGTAGAGAGGATCATCCCTCCAGAGAGTAGAGTCTGCACTGTAGTCTGCCCTCTGACGATAGTCTGCACGAACAGGTTCATGTGCATTCATCACCCTGCGTAACATATCCCTGAAATAAGGGCCAAGACCTGAGTTGTGGTCCTGCTGAGTATATGCAAGCTTGATTGGAAGCTGAACTACTGAATCGTATGTGGCTCTGTCTATATATTTGTACTTGCGCATCTGGCTAAGTACATGGTTTCTCCTCTGCAGCGAAAGCTCCGGGTTAATTACAGGATTGAACCGGGTTGGTTTGTTTACCATTCCAACAAGAAGCGCACTCTCCTCAATTGTAAGCTCAGACGGGAGTTTTGCAAAGAATGTATTTGATGCGGCACGTATTCCGTATGCATTGCTCCCGAAGAAGACAGCATTCATGTACATGCTGAGTATCTCGTTTTTAGTGTAGTTTCTTTCCAGTTTGACTGCAGTAATCCATTCACGGAACTTGTTTACACCCAGCACTACCAGTTTTGCTCCAGGAATTCTGCTTCTGACAGTGTCTCTGGGGAAGAGAGTTTTTGCAAGTTGCTGAGTAAGTGTACTGCCTCCGCCTCCGGAACGTTTCTGTCCAAGGAGTATTGATTTCACTCCAACGCGTGCAAGACTTCTGAAGTCAATGCCGCTGTGACTCCTGAAGCGGGCATCCTCAGTTGCAATAACTGCAGAAACCAGACTTGGTGAGAGTTCGTCGAAAGTAACAAATGAGCGGTTCTCTATATGAAAGGTGGTAAGAATCTCTCCATCCTCTGAGATAATCTCTGTAGCAAGGTTGCTCTTTGGGTCTTCTAGCTCCTGAAACGATGGTATGTCTGCAAATATGCCCACTAGCAAAAGTACAAACAAGAGAAGGGCAAAGGGTCCGAAAACTATAATTCTGAACCACTTCAGAAATTTATCTTTGTTTTTAATCTCCATATTCTACGCTGTATATAAGGTGTCTTAAAGGGCAAAATTAGGAATAAAAATTTTGATTATACCTTATTTTATACCTTACTTTGCAATCATCAAGGTTTATAACAGACGATATGGGAGAGAATTTAGTAATTGTCGAATCGCCTGCAAAAGCGAAGACTATCGGCAAATTTCTGGGGGATGGATTTACAGTAAAATCAAGTTTCGGACACATCAGGGACCTGCCTTCCAATTCACTCAGCGTGGATCTGGAAAATGGATACGAACCACAATATCTGGTTTCCGACGACAAGAAGAAGATTGTAGCAGAGCTCAAGTCTCTGGCTAAGGCAGCATCAGTTGTCTGGCTTGCATCCGATGAAGACCGCGAGGGAGAGGCTATTGCATGGCACCTTCGCGAAGCTCTTAAACTGGACCCGGCCAAAACACGCAGAATTGTATTTCACGAAATCACAAAAGAGGCTATTCAGCACGCTGTTCAGAATCCCAGAGATATTGACATGAACCTTGTGATGGCTCAGCAGGCCAGAAGGGTGCTCGACCGCATAGTAGGTTTTCAGCTTTCACCGCTCCTCTGGAAAAAGGTGAGGCCAAAACTCTCTGCCGGCAGGGTTCAGTCCGTAGCAGTAAGGCTGATTGTTGACCGCGAAAGGGAGATTTCTGCATTTTCTGCAAAATCTCAATATAAAATTGAGGGCATATTCAATCCGGAAGGGAGCAAAAGCACTGTAAAGGTAAAAGCCGAAATTCCCGAAAGGTTTGAAAGCGGACAAGAGGCTCAGAGTATTCTGGAGGCTTGCCGCGAGGCTCATTTTCATATTGGCTCTGTAGAGGAGAAGGATGCTAAAAGAAACCCGTCTCCGCCATTCACCACCTCAACACTGCAGCAGGAGGCATCCAGAAAATTGGGATTCTCCCTGAGCCAGACCATGAGAGTGGCACAAACGCTTTATGAATCGGGATACATCACATATATGCGTACAGACTCGGTCAATCTGTCCAAGCTCGCCCTGGGCGCAGCCAAACAGGTAATTACCGATATGTACGGCAAAGAGTATTCAAAGACAAGACAATTTGCAACCAAAACCAAGGGTGCTCAGGAGGCTCACGAAGCCATCCGCCCTACATACCTTGCAAATACCGAGATAGAGGGCGGACCTCAGGAAAAGAAGCTGTATGCTCTTATCTGGAAAAGAACAGTTGCATCTCAGATGGCAGAGGCAACAATTGGCAGAACAGAGATTACAATTGAATCTGAAAAACTCAGCCATAAATTCCTTGCCACTGCAGACAGAATCAAATTTGACGGTTTTCTTAAGGTTTATGCCGAATCAAGTGACGACGACCAGGACGAGGAGGAGACACTCCTTAACCTGCCTGAACTCAGGGAGGGACAACTGATGCACCGTCAAAAGGTTACAGCAACAGAAAAGTATACTCAAAAACCTCCAAGATATTCAGAGGCCAGCCTAGTTAAAAAGCTTGAAGAGCTTGGAATAGGAAGACCTTCAACATATGCTCCTACAATTTCCACAATTGTTCAGAGGGGTTATGTTGTGAAGGACACCCGCCCGGGAACAGAACGCCAGTTTAACACATACACTCTTGAGAAGAGTGATGTCAAACATACTTTACACAAGGAGATCTGGGGTTCAGAAAAGAACAAGCTGTTTCCGGAAGATATCGGAATGCTCGTTAATGACTTTCTTGTTGACAACTTCGACACTGTTGTAGACTTTGGCTTCACTGCTAAGGTTGAGGAGCAGTTTGACACTGTTGCAGAGGGAAAACTTAAGTGGAATGTTGTTATTGACGATTTTTTCAAACCATTCAGCAAAAAGGTTGAAGAGACACTTTTAGGATCGCGCCCTTCAAATGCTGAGAGAGTTCTGGGATCTGACCCTGCAACCGGTAAAGTTGTCCTGGTAAGACTGGGAAGGTTTGGTCCCCTTGCACAGATTGGCGACAGTGAAGATCCTGAAAAGAGGTTTGTGAGCCTTGCCAAGGGACAACTTCTCGAGACAATTACCCTTGCAGAGGCCCTTCAGCTTTTTGCACTGCCTCGTAAGGTTGGCGAATACAACGGCCATGAAATCATTGCCTCTTCCGGAAGGTTCGGTCCGTATGTAAAGTACAACGGAAAGTTTATATCCATAGGAAAAGATCTCAGCCCATATACAATTGACCTGGAGACATCCGTAAGAATCATCGAGGAGAACTCAAAAAAAGAGGAACAGAGACTAATAAAGAGTTTCGAAGGAGAAGACATTGAGATTCTCAACGGAAGATTTGGAGCCTATATCAAGAAAGGGAAGAACAACTATAAAATCCCAAAGGGAACAGACCCTGCCTCACTGGAACTGGATGCCGTGAAAAAGATAATTGAGGAGACTCCGGAAAAGCCCAGAAAAAAGCGATAATTCGTAATACTGAAATATGAAAGCGAATAATTCCAATTTCGAAGCATTACCAGTTGCTGCTTTGAGTGACATCACCACTGGCGGTGCCATGGCGGTGATCATTAACACAACCGGTGAGGGGAGTATTTTTAAGGCACTTCAGAATCTTTACTGCCACTCGCACTTCAAGGTTTACTATATCGAACCGGGTGTTAACCAGCTCCGTAAAACACTTGAACTTTGCAGTTCAATTGGACTCAGAAGCATCGTTCTTACTGGCAGCGAGCTGCCAAAAATTGCAACTTTTGCTCCGGAATCTGAATATTCTGCCACTCTTATTTCTGCCGGCAGTGACTTTCCCGAGAACAATATCCTGGATTATATCCTCTCAGACGAAAAGGCAACAAGCTTTTCGCATGTGGGGTATCAGATTTACAAATATCACCCGGGAATACTTTCATCACTCAGGGAGAAATTCTTTGAGGAGATGAGACTGGGCAGCCTGAGGGGCAATATTGGTAATTGTGAGCCTCTTATGAGGAATTCCACTCACTTTTATTTGGATATGCGCTCAGTAAGGATCGCAGACTTTCCTGACAATAGTGAACAGTCTCCTAACGGCCTGTATGCAGAAGAGTTATGTCAGTTTTCCAGATACATTGGGATGGGACAGCGTTTCAAAACGATGTTTTTGTTTGGTTATGCTCCAAAAAGCAAATTTAAGTCTCCATCAATGCAGTTGACCGCAGAGGTCTTGTGGCACCTCTTTGAGGCAATGGCAGCAAGCATTTCCGAGGATCCGGGCATTACAGTTCCGGAGGAGATGTTTAACAAGAAAATTGTAAGTATGGGACAAGACGGACAGGAATTGGTATTTATTTCAAGCAGTACGACCGGAAGATGGTGGATGGTTGTTCCGGATGTAAAAAATGATAAAAGTCAATATATTGCATGTTCTTATTCAGATTATCTGACGGCATATTCGGGTGAAATTCCATTAAGATGGCTTTTCTTTTATCAGAAAATAAATCCTGTTTAATTATAATTTATTATTATATTTGTGTGTTTAGATAACAAATATAACTCTTATGCCTAAATATCAAATTGATCAGATTGATCAGAAAATCTTATCATTTCTTGTAAAAAACGCAAGAATGCCATTTCTTGAAATAGCCCGTGAGTGCGGCGTTTCAGGTGCGGCGATTCACCAGCGGGTGAAAAAGATGGAGAATCTTGGAATTATTACCGGATCTCGTCTTCTTGTAAAGCCACAAACCCTCGGATTGAATGTTTGTGCTTTTGTGGGAGTAAGTCTCGCTCAGGCTAATCATTATCCTCAGGTTATCGAGGCTCTGAAAAATATCTCAGAGGTTGTAGAATGCCACTTTGTTACCGGCAAACACGCCCTTATGCTTAAGATCTACTGCCAGAATCATGACCACCTGATGGAAATTCTCATTAACACAATCCAGAACATTCCTTCAGTTGAACAGACAGAGACATTTATCTCTCTTGATCAGGCAATCGAAAGGCAGGTTTGGGTAAAAGATTTCCCGCAAAAAGGAAGCTCGCTTAAAAAGAAGTAAGCAGAGCCTGAGCCAGAACCATATCCTCCGGTTTTGTTATTTTGATGTTTGCCGCAAGACCGTCGGCAAAAAATATCTTTTCACCAATGCTTTCAACAACAGAAGCGTCGTCGGTAAAATCCGGCGAATACGCTTTGTTGTATGCATTTAACAGCAAATCCGACCGGAATACCTGCGGTGTCTGCACAGCAATATAATTATCCCTGTTAACCGGATGGCTTCCGTTCTCATCGATCATTCGCAGTGAATCTGAAACCTTCATTACCGGAATAACAGCGCCTTTCTCCTCTGCCATTAAATAAAGATTCTCAATAAAATCCTTTGATGCAAAGGGCCTTACTCCATCATGCACAGCTACAAGAGCACCCGGCTCAACATATTTAAGTGCATTTTTCACAGAGTGAAATCTTGTAATCCCCCCTGTAACCAGAGTGTGTCTGAACATTAGTTTTCTCTCCCTGCAAAGCTCCTTCCAGTGATCCCTCAGTACCGCGGGAACAACTATGATAAGTTCTGCAGATGGAGTCAATGTCAGAAATGTCTCTACAGTCCGCAGCAGGATTGGTTTATCCCCCAGCATCATAAACTGTTTTGCAATGCTGCCCCCCATTCTGGTTCCGGAGCCTCCTGCAACTATAACTGCGTATCGTTTAAGGGCCATAAATTCTATTGTTATTTATGATGGCAAAATTAACTATTAATTGGTTAAAATTTCGTAGTTTTGTATCTATTTCGTAACTATGGAACAAAGAACAATCAAACGCGCATTAATCTCTGTATATCACAAAGATGGAATTGAAGAAATAGCCCGTAAACTCGTTGCAGGCGGCACAGAACTACTCTCTACCGGCGGAACATACGATTTTATCAAAGGGCTTGGTCTTCCGGTAAGAACTGTTGAAGATGTAACCGGATACCCTTCTATCCTTGGTGGAAGAGTAAAGACCCTGCACCCGAAAGTTTTCGGCGGAATCCTTCACAGAAGGGAGAATGAAACAGATATTCGTCAAATCGGAGAGTATGATATTCCCGGAATTGACCTTGTAATTGTAGATCTATATCCTTTCAGTAAATATGTAGACTCATCTGCTTCTCACGAAGAGATCATCGAAAAGATTGACATTGGCGGTATTTCCCTTATCAGGGCTGCTGCCAAAAATTACAGGGATGTGCTGATAGTTGCCTCTATGGAGCAGTACCCGGCACTTATTGAGCTTTTGGACAGGAGTGGAACAAAATCTTCAATTGAAGAGAGAAGAAGATTTGCCGCACTTGCTTTTTCTGTAAGCTCCGGTTACGATACAGCTATTTTCAAATACTTTAACCAGGAGGAGAAAATTGACGCTTTCCGCGAAAGTTTTCTAAATGCAAAGGAGCTTCGCTACGGAGAAAATCCTCACCAGAAAGCTCTCTATTACGGTGCAGAAGATTCGCTTCCCGAGCAGATCTGGGGAAAAGAAATTTCATATAACAACTTGCTTGATATCGAGGCTGCAATTGAACTTATTGGCGATTTTAATGAGCCCACAGTTGCTATACTAAAGCACAACAACGCATGCGGATGTGCGTCAAGAGATAAGATTGCGGCAGCATGGGAGGCAGCACTTGCCTGCGATCCTCTGTCGGCATTTGGAGGAATTATTATATCAAACCGGGAAGTTGACAAGGAGTCGGCAACCGGAATGAACACAATATTCTTTGAGGTCGTAATAGCACCATCTTATACAGATGAGGCTCTGGAAATTCTCAAGGAGAAGAAAAACAGAATTATACTAATCAATAAGAAAGAGAGGCGAACAGGAACAAAATTCAGATCGCTCCTTGGGGGAGCGCTTGTACAGGAGAGGGATACAGCTGTTGAGAATGCCGCAGAGCACGAAGTAGTGACAAAATCGGTACCAAAATCAACAGAACTTGACGACCTCACATTCGCCAACAAACTGGTAAAACACTCTAAGTCTAACTCAATAGTGCTGGCCAAAAACAACACACTCCTGGCGAGTGGTGTTGGTCAGACATCAAGAGTGGATGCACTTCGTCAGGCAATAACCAAGGCAGAAGGATTCGGGTTTGACCTCTCCGGAGCGGTTATGGCATCAGATGCATTTTTCCCGTTTGCAGATTCAATTGAAATTGCCCACCAGGCCGGTATAACCTCTGTAATACAACCGGGCGGTTCGGTAAGGGATAAAGACACCATAGAATATTGCGATCTGAACGGAATATCGATGGTATTCACAAGGACAAGACACTTTAAACACTGACAATATATAAATAGAATATGGCATTTTCATTTTTAACACAGGAACTGGCCATTGACCTGGGAACAGCCAATACAATTATACTCATGAACGGCAAGGTTGTCGTTGACGAGCCTTCAATTGTGGCTATAGACCAGAACACAGGCAAGCCGATCGCATTCGGTCAGAAGGCGAGAATGATGCACGGCAAGACACATGCAAACATCAAAACAGTAAGACCGCTGAGAGATGGAGTTATTGCAGACTTCAACGCAGCAGAGGCAATGATTCGCGGTTTCATCAAGATGATAAACTACCGCAACTCTTTTTTCACCCCGAGTCTTCGTATGGTGGTTTGTATCCCTTCAGGCAGTACTGAGGTTGAGATTCGTGCGGTTCGCGACTCGTCTGAGCATGCAGGAGGCAGAGACGTATATTTGATATATGAACCTATGGCCGCTGCCATTGGTATCGGGCTCGATGTTGAGGCACCTTCAGGAAACATGGTTGTAGATATTGGAGGAGGTACCACTGAAATTGCAGTTATCTCCCTGGGAGGTATTGTGTTTAATCAGAGTATCCGCGTAGCAGGTGATGTGTTTACAAATGAAATTCAGCAATATATGCGTCAGCAGCACAACATCAAGATAGGAGAGCTCACTGCCGAGGATATTAAAATCCGCGTAGGTGCTGCCCTCTCTGAACTGGATGAGTATCCTGAGCCATATGTTGTAAGAGGTCCAAACCTCATGACAGCACACCCTGTGGAGGTAAGTGTGACCAGTCAGGAGATTGCCCACTGTATTGACAAGTCTCTCGCAAAAATTGAGGCTGCAGTTATTTCGGTGCTTGAGCAGACTCCTCCTGAGCTTTATGCCGACATCGTTCAGAAAGGTATCTTCCTTACCGGTGGTGGCGCTCTGCTCAGAGGGCTTGACAAGAGACTCACAGACAAGATTAATATCAAGTTTCATGTATCTGATGACCCTCTTCACGCTGTTGCAAGAGGAACAAGTATTGCTCTTAAGAACTGTGACAAGTTGCCGTACCTAATCCGCTAAGAGATGGCTAAAAGAAGGTCTCCGAACCTGGACAGGCTTATAGCGCTGCTGCTCTTTATTGTACTGGAAATTTTCTCTTTGGTCATGGTATCAAACAGTACATTCTTCCAGCAAATAAAGATTGGCGGCATCTATATGGATATCAGGGGATCTTTGAGCAGGGCTGTGGCCGATGCCAAATATTACACAAGCCTCCGCGGAGTAAACCGGGAGCTGGCAGAGGAGAACCTCAGACTGCAAAACGAGCTTGAAAAATTCAGGGCATTCGCCGAGGTAAGTGAACATGCGGCCGATACTGCTGCAGTAGATTCTGTGCGGGGGGTGGGGATTAACATCCCCGACTCTCTGGTACAGTTTGAATATATTCCTGCGAGAATTGTTGCAAACAGCACCAATAACAAGCACAACTTCATAATCATAAACAGAGGTACAAGAAGCGGTATCCGGAAGGATATGGGAGTTATCTCTCCCGGTGGTGTTGTTGGTATTGTCAGCCAGGTTTCTGAGAGGTATGCATATGTGATCTCTCTTCTTAATATAAACCAAAGTGTAAGTGCCAAGATTGGCAAAAGCGGGGCATTCGGCCCGCTTATCTGGGACGGAAAAGATGCAAGGACAGCTGTTCTTACTGAGATTCCCCAGCACATAAAGTTTATGGTGGGGGATACTGTCTATACAAGCGGATTCTCAACTTTATTCCCGGAAAATATCCCAATAGGCACAGCAGGAAAATCAAAAATAATAAGAGGAACTCACCACGAAATAAGGGTAAGGCTCTTTCAGGATTTCAGAACCCTGCGGTTTGTAAGGGTAGTATCCAACAAACATGCGCAGGAGCTAAACAACTTAAGCAGACAGTATGAAACAAGGAGTAAGTAATACCATTTTGTTTGTCAGCTTTCTGATAGCACAGCTGCTCATATCCAATTTCATAGATTTTGGGCCCATGCTTTTCATTGTGATTTACCCGCTCTTCATTTTAACACTTCCCGTTAGTTTCTCACCGGTAGTCGTTCTGATGTGGGCATTCGGGATGGGACTGGGAACCGACCTTCTCTACAACGGCATGGCCGGACTGAACTCGGCATCCCTTGTTATGATGGCATTCCTTCGCGAGCCGGTACTCAGCCTTATTATCCGCAAGGGGGAGCTTGAGAGTGAAATCAGGCCCGGAATGGCAGAGATGGGCTTTCGCAGATTTCTGCTTTATGCAGGCATACTCCTTGCAATTCAGCATATCTCTGTTGTTTTTATCGAGAGCTTCTCTCTCAGTTACTTTATTGGCAACCTGCCAAGGCTTCTTTTCAGTTTCACTGTAAACATGCTGTTGCTTATACTGCTTGAATTTGGCATTTTTTATAAAAACTGGAGATAATCTTTCACAGTTATGGCTTTTGAACTAAAGAAGAAGAACATCCTGATAATAGGCATCCTCGCGGTTGCCCTTGTCATTGTGCTTCAGCTGTTCAACCTTCAGATTCTTGATGAGGAGTATAAAATTACTGCGAGTAATAATGCCTTCAGATATGACATCAGATATCCTGCCCGGGGAATTATTTATGACAGGAACGGGAAAATTCTTGTGGGTAATGAGACAGCCTATGATATAATGATTACTCCGTATGAGGTGAAAGAGCTGGACACAGCAGACCTTTGTACAATCTTTGGACTTGACATTGCCGAGGTTAGAGCCACTCTTGCGGAATACAGAAAATACAGACGGAGAATTGGTTATCAGACTCTTCCTTTCGTTAAACAGATCTCACCTGCACAGTATTCGGTATTTCTTGAAAAAGCTTACAAGTTTCAGGGATTCAGTGCTGTTTCGAGAACAATCAGAAGTTATCCCTACAATGCATGCGGAAATCTTCTCGGATACATATCTGAGGTTGATACATCATATATCAGAAAAAACCCCGGGTACAAACGAGGCGATTATGTTGGCAGAACCGGAATTGAGCAGTCCTATGAAGGGATATTAAGAGGTGAGAAGGGCTACAATATCTTTCTGAGGGATGTCCACAACAAGATTAAATCAAACTTCGCAGACGGCAAATACGACAAAGAGGCTGTTCCGGGGAAAAACATTACAGCTTCAATTGATGCAGAGCTCCAGCAATATGTGGAGAGTCTGATGGTTAACAAAGTTGGAAGTGTAGTTGCCATTGAGCCTTCAACCGGAGAGATTCTCACCCTGGTCTCCAGTCCCGGACTCGAAGTCTCCAAACTTGCAACAATAAACAAACACTACAACGAGATTGTAAACGACCCTTACAAACCTATGTTCAACAGAGCGGTAATGTCACCCTATCCTCCCGGTTCGGTTTTTAAACTGGTAAACGGACTCATAGCTCTTCAGGAGGGAATGATAGATACAACAACTACATACCCCTGCAACATGGGTTACAAGGTAGGCAGAGGTATAGCCTGCCACGCACATCCCTCTCCCACCAACCTTACAACCTCAATAATGATGTCATGCAATGCATATTATGCAAATGCATTCCGCAAAACAATTGACAATCCGGCATATGAAAATGTAACCGCTGCATTTGAAGTATGGAAGTCTTATGTGGAGAGTTTTGGCTTTGGCAACAAACTGGGGAGTGACCTGCCGGGTGAACAGGGAGGCGTTCTGCCTTCTACAAAAACATATGACAGGATTCACGGGAAAAACCGCTGGAAGTCCCTCTCAATTATTTCACTCTCAATTGGACAGGGAGAGATTGGAACCACTCCCCTGCACCTTGCAAACCTTGCCGCTACACTGGCAAACAGAGGCTTCTTCTATACTCCTCATATCATTAAAGGCGCAGAAGACACAACTTTAAACAGCGACTTTTCACAAAGGCATTATACAAAAGTAGATACTGCAAACTTTCATAAAGTTATCAGGGGTATGTACCTGGCGGTTAACTCTGCTCCCGGTTCGGGAGCAACGGCAAGAATTGCAGCTGTACCCGGGCTTGATATATGCGGAAAGACAGGAACGGCTCAGAATCCGCACGGAAAGGACCACTCAGTCTTTATCTGCTTTGCACCTAAGGACAATCCTAAAGTTGCAGTGGCAGCCTATATTGAAAATGCCGGTTTTGGCGCAACATGGGCCGCACCTATAGCTTCGCTGCTTGTTGAAAGATATCTTAAAGGAAGTGTAGAGAGAACAGACCTTGAAGCCTATGTGATTTCCGGGAACCTTATCCAAAATGTACCTATACCTAAGAGATGATAGCAGGACAATTATACCGTAAGCTTGACTGGCCGCTCATAGCTACCTGGTTTGCACTGGTACTTATCGGGTGGATAAGTGTATTTGCATCTGTTTATGACGAAGAGCATGCTCACATTCTGGACGTATCTCAACGATATGGAATGCAGTTCATCTGGATTATTACATCGCTCATAATTGCTTCGTTTATATTATTTGTTATCAATCCCAAACTATACAATGTACTTGCCTGGATTCTCTACTTTCTGGGTTTGCTGATGCTTTTTGTTGTTATTTTCGCAGGGGTGGAGGTAAATGGTTCCAAGTCGTGGTTTATGATAGGGCCGGTGAGGGTTCAGCCTGCCGAACTTGCCAAGATAACCACTTCGCTTGCTCTGGCATCAATGATGAGTGCATACAACTTCAGACTTAAGACCTTCTCATCTCTGGTAAAGGTTGGGATGGTTATATTGACTCCAATGCTGCTAATTATCATGGAGAAGGAGACCGGTTCTGCCCTCGTATTTGCCAGCTTTCTGTTTGTGCTCTACAGAGAGGGGCTGAGCGGCTGGTACCTTACATTTGGCATACTGGCAATAGTCCTGTTTGTGGTTACACTAGCATTCTCCTCTTTTACATCTATGATTCTCCTGTTTGTGATAATTGTAATTGCTAGGGCGGCATTTTCAAAAAGATTTCTTCAGAATATTCTATTTCTTGCAATTTACCTCCCCATCCTCATATTGTCCCCAAAAATGGGGGAGATTAAATTTATCCCCTGGGCTTTGACAAATATTGAGTGGCTAATTATTTTCATGTGTTTTCCCCTTCTCTATTATGTGTACAAGGCAATACGGGAGAAAACGCGTTACATGAAATATATTCTACTGAGCTTCTTTGTCTCTACTGCTCTTATTTTTTCTGTACAGTTCTTCTTTGATGAGGTACTGCAGGATCACCAGCGGGCAAGAATTGAGAATCTGCTGGGTGTAACAGAAGATTTACAGGGCGCAGGATACAATGTGCACCAGTCAAAAATTGCGATTGGTTCGGGTGGATTGTTTGGAAAGGGATTCCTTAAAGGGACGCAGACAAAATTCAATTTTGTACCCGAACAGAGTACTGATTTTATTTTCTGCACAGTTGGAGAGGAGTGGGGCTTCGCAGGGTCTGTGATAGTAATTGGACTGTTCCTGTTTCTGCTCATCAGGATTCTGACTCTTGCAGAGCGGCAGAAGGATAACTTTACCAGAATTTACGGCTATGCCCTGGCATCCGTAATTTTTCTTCACTTCTTTATAAACATTGGAATGACAATAGGAATAATGCCCGTAATTGGGATCCCCCTTCCTTTTGTAAGTTACGGGGGATCTTCATTATGGGCATTTACAATATTCCTCTTTATCTTTATTCGCCTTGATATTGAACGCTGGAAATAGTATCCGGCTCATCAACCTCAAACGGGACATCAGATTTCAGGTAGATCATCAGCACACCTTTGGCTGTTTTTTCGCCGTTTTTCACATGGATTTTTTCAATAGTTCCATCAAACGGAGCTCTTATGATGTTCTGCATTTTCATGGCTTCGTACACCATGAGCTCTGCGCCTTTAACTACATGATCACCTTCATTTACAGTAATTGAGGTAACTACACCCGGGATAACCGAGAATATCTCCTGTAAGTCCGGTTTTTTCCATATCTTACGATTCCTGTATTTTGTTGTAAGGTTGGTCTTGTATATGCGGGCGTCAGTAAAAATCTGCAGTGTTTCATACTGAGGTTTCACAACTTCGCTTTTATGCGCCTTGTGCTTTTTCACCTTTTCCTTGTTTTGGGCAAGAGCCTTTTTTTCTGCCATTTTCATATTGGTTACTTTTAATTGTTAAAATGGTGGAATTCCGTGCTTCTTGTTTGGCCTCTTCACCACTTTATCTGATGAGACCTCAAGGGCGTGTATAAGATATTTTCTGGTTTCTGCAGGATTAATTACTGAATCAATATATCCCTTGGCTGCTGCCACATAAGGATTTGCAAACTTCTGTTTGTACTCCTCAACTTTTTGTTTGCGCATTGCATCTGAATCTTCTGCCTCCATAATCTCCTTGCGGAAAATAATGTTTGCAGCTCCTTCAGGACCCATTACAGCGATTTCTGCAGTTGGCCATGCGAAAACAAAATCGGCTCTCAGGTGGCGTGAGTTCATTGCAATATAACCTCCGCCGTACGCTTTTCTCAGAATTACAGTAAACTTAGGGACTGAAGCTTCGCTGTATGCATAGAGAAGTTTTGCTCCGTGGCGGATAACTCCGGCGTGCTCCTGATCAATACCCGGCAGGTAGCCAGGCATATCCTCAAGTGTAACAATCGGAATGTTAAAGGCATCGCAGTAGCGGATAAATCTTGCTGCTTTATCTGATGAGTCGCAGTCAAGCACACCTGCAAGTACAAGCGGCTGATTTGCCACAAATCCAACAGTGCGTCCGTCTATACGGCCATATCCGATAACAATGTTTGCTGCCCACATCTCCTGAACTTCAAAGAACTCAGAACCATCTGTAATTGCTCTGATTACATCTCTTACATCGTAAGGACTTGTAGGATCTACCGGTACAATTTTTTCTACCTTAAACTTTTTATCAGGTGCAACAACCTTTCCCTTTGTCGCTTTACATTCGTTGTGAGCTGGAATGTAATCAAGCAGTGTCTTAATCTGCTGGAAGCACTCTGTCTCACTTTTAGCAAAAAAGTGTGCATTTCCTGTGATTTCACTGTGAACTCTTGCTCCGCCAAGCGACTCCATATCAATCTCTTCACCCAGTACTGACTTGATTACCTCTGGTCCGGTGATGAACATTTTTGAAATTTTGTCTACGACAAATACATAGTCTGTAAGTGCCGGCGAATATACCGCTCCTCCTGCGCAAGGGCCCAGGATAACGGATAGTTGAGGGATTACCCCACTTGCCATAGTGTTTCTAAAGAAAATTTCACCGTAGCCCGCCAGAGAGTTCACACCCTCTTGTATACGAGCTCCGCCTGAGTCGTTGATTCCAATAAGAGGAATCCTCATCCTTAAGGCGTAGTCCATTATTTTGGTGATTTTTCTTGCATGCATCATTCCCAGTGAGCCACCTGCCACTGTAAAATCCTGTGCATAAATAGCAACGGGCTTCCCGTTTATGGTACCCGTTCCGATAACAACTCCATCTCCGGCGAGGCTCTTTCCCTCCATTCCGAACTCCCTGGCTTCATGTTCAATGAAGAGGTCATATTCGAAAAATGAACCGTGGTCAAGAAGCTGATTGATTCTCTCTCTTGCAGGTAGCTTACCCATGGCAATCTGCTTGGCAATGGCGCTTTCGCCTCCGCCCTGAGTTGCCTTTGCTGTCCTCTCCTGCAGTTCTGAGATTTTTCTGCTTAATAAACTCATAGATTTTTATTTTAGTGCACACAAAAATATGAAATTATTTTAATTCGCAAAGTTCAGAAAATATTGCATAAATTTGCAGGATAACCCCGATATTAATAATCTAATAAATAGAACTATATGTCACTCTCATTCGTCGATCGCCACAACGGCCCGCGTTATTCAGACGAGGCCGAAATGCTTGCCGTTTTAGGGGTAAAAAGTCTGGAAGAACTTGTCAAACAAACAGTTCCCTCAGACATTTTGCTTGACAAACCACTTGCACTGGCAAGTGCAAAAAGTGAGCATGAATATCTGGCCGGTCTCAAGGCTATGGCCTCCAAAAACAAGAACTTCCGCTCTCTTATAGGGCAGGGATTCTATGGTACAGCAAGCCTTGCGGTTGTTATACGCAATGTATTTGAAAACCCAAGCTGGTATACATCTTACACTCCTTATCAGGCTGAGATTTCTCAGGGTCGTCTTGAGGCTCTTCTCAATTTCCAGACAATGGTTTCTGACCTGACCGGCTTTAAGATGGCAAACTGCTCAATGCTGGATGACTCAACAGCAGCAGGCGAAGCAGTCCGCATGATGTATGAGCTGCGCTCAAGAGATGCAGTAAAGGCAGGCAAAAACAAAGTATTTATTGATTCAAACATATTCCCTCAGGTATATGCCGTTATTGAAACCCGTGCAGAGGTACTGGGAATAGAGGTGGTAACCGGAGATTTTGCCTCTTATGAATTTGACGACATGGTATTTGGAGCTGTTCTTCAATACCCTGCAGCAAACGGAGCGGTTCACGACTACTCTGCCTTCTGCGAAAAGGCTCATGCAAAGGGAGCACTTGTTACAGCGGTTACAGACCTGCTTGCTCTTGCCCTGCTTAAAGAGCCTGCAGCATGGGGAGCAGACATAGCAGTGGGTACTGCGCAAAGATTTGGTTTGCCTATGGGATTTGGCGGTCCAACTGCCGGTTTTATGGCTACCCGCGACGAGTACAAGCGTAACATGCCTGGACGAATCATTGGTGTTTCTGTTGACAGACTTGGAAATCCTGCGCTTCGCATGGCTCTTCAGACCAGAGAGCAGCACATTAAACGCGAAAAGGCAACCTCAAATATCTGTACTGCTACCGCACTCATGGCCACCATGACAGGTATGTATGCAGTTTATCACGGACCGGAAGGAATTAAATCAATTTCAAAGCATGCATACGACATGGCTCATGCTGTTGCAGAGGAACTTAAAAAGGCCGGCTTTAAACTGGCTGCAGATAAGTTCTTTGACACTATTGAGATACAGGGCGTAAATGCAGACGATATCAAGGCAAAGGCCGAGGCAAAGTGCATTAACTTCTGCTACCCTGCAGGCAATGCGGTGAGAATCAGCTTTGACGAAATCTCTACTTGCAACGAAGCAGTAACAATTCTTGAGATTTTTGGTGTTAAGGTTAACGGCTGCCCGGGCGCTCCAAAAGGTGAAATCTTTATGGCACGCGAAAGCTCTTACCTTACAGCCGAGACATTCAGCAAATATCACTCTGAGACAGACTTGATGAGATACATCAAGAAACTGGAGAGAAGAGACATTTCACTTACACACTCAATGATTCCTCTGGGATCATGCACAATGAAGCTCAATGCAGCAGCAGAGATGATGCCTCTGAGCTGGAGCGAGTTTACAAATGTACACCCGTTTGTTCCTGTTAATCAGGTTGAGGGATATATGCAGCTTATCCGCGAAGTGGAGCAGGATCTTGCAGTTATTACAGGATTCGACGCATGCTCGCTTCAGCCTAACGCAGGTTCGGCAGGAGAGTTTGCGGGGCTGATGACTATCCGCGCATACCATATTGCAAAAGGAAATCCGCAGAGAAATGTGGTAATTATTCCTACATCTGCTCACGGAACCAACCCTGCTTCTGCTGCTATGGCGGGAATGGAGATTGTACTGGTTTCGTGTGACGAAAAGGGAAATATCAATGTTGACGAATTCCGCCAGAAGGCAGAACAATACAAGGAGAGGCTCTCATGCACAATGATTACCTACCCTTCTACCCATGGTGTATTTGAGGTCCGCATCCGCGAGATGATGGATATCATTCACCAGAACGGTGGTCTGGTTTATATGGACGGCGCAAACATGAATGCACAGGTTGGACTTACAAACCCGGGCTTCATTGGTGCAGACGTTTGTCACCTTAACCTCCACAAGACCTTTGCTATTCCTCACGGAGGCGGCGGTCCGGGAATCGGCCCAATCTGTGTAACAAAGGAACTTGCCCCTTATCTCCCATGCCACCCTTACCTCTGCAACTGCGAGAAGAAGGGAGTATCGGCAGTGAGCTCGGCACCATTCGGATACCCTCTTGCACTCCCTGTAACCCACGCATACATTCGCATGCTGGGACCTGACGGACTGCGCAAGGCTACCGAAGTTGCGATCCTCAATGCAAACTACATGTCAGTTAAACTTGCTGAAGCAGGATTTGGCACACTCTACACAGGCAAACCTGTTGGAGCAGGCGCAAATGCACAGGGTCGCGTTGCTCACGAGTGCATCATTGACGTAAGGCACTACAAGGCCGAATACGGAGTTGACGCATCAGATATCGCGAAAAGGCTTATGGACTTTGGATTCCATGCACCTACCCTCTCGTTCCCGGTTCACGAAACACTTATGATTGAGCCAACCGAGAGCGAATCTAAAGCCGAGATGGACAGATTCATTGAGTCTATGATTACCATCAAGGCCGAATGCGAAGCTATCCGCGACGGCAAAATGGACAAAGCAGACAATCCGCTTAAGAACTCTCCTCACACAGCAGCCGAAGTTGCTGCCGACACCTGGAGCCACCCTTACGGACGTGAACAGGCTGCCTACCCGCTTGCATGGATTCGCGACAACAAGTTCTGGCCGCATGTAACCCGTGTAGACAACGGCTTTGGCGACCGTAACCTGATGTGCAGCTGCGAGGGCTGGAAATAATTTTGAATTAATCAGGTTTCACAAAATCCTGAACAGAAAATAAAAGGCTGTCCATAAGGGCGGCCTTTTTTATTTAAGTGCTGTAACCTTGCTGGAAATGAACTTTGGCAGAGTTTTGCACGTGGCACATGTCAGCCTAAATTACAATTATCACTATTTCAATAATATACGATTTCTAAATTTAGATTTTTTTAAATTTTAACGGAGTTAAAAGCTTGTATATCTGACATATGTAATTTAGGCTGACATGTTAGTTTTTAATGAACAAAACTCTGTAAGCAATTATTTCACCAGACCCAGATTAGCAAACAGTTTCCTAAGATTCTTGTTAACGACCCGTACGGCTGCAACGCGCTGTAAATCAACGAGAGCCATTTTGTCCCCGCGGATGATCCGCGGGGACAAAGTGCTACTTACAGAAATACAATTAGTTACAGCCGTACGGGTCTGTGATAAATTGACATTCAAAACACACTCGAAACCTTTATGAAACAGTATTTCAAATATTATTTTATAAATTCGTGAAATTTTTCACAATGACCTCATACCAATTCAAATTCATTCTGAATCTGTACCACAAGCCGGGCAGGGGTCTCTTTTCGTGTCTTATCAGCTGATCTGGCTGTTCTCTTTTTTTGGCGACACTGTTTTCCCCTGGGGAAAAGTGTCAAACAACACATATTCAACACAATACAAATAATTGCTCTTTTGCCTAATGCGCAGATTTTCAGGAATCTGACACTTTTCCCCAGGGGAAAAACGCGCAGCACAAAATAATAACATTGATCAAATGACTGAGAGAATATCAAGACTACGAAAATTGTCGGTGGAGACGGAGCCGACCCTATCGATTGAGAGGGCGCTTATTGAGACTGAGTTTTATAAGGAGAACTGGGGCAAGTACCCTATTCCGGTACTCAGGTCGCTCAACTTCATGGAGATTTGTAAAAAGAAAACCATATATATTGGGGACGATGAGCTGATTGTTGGCGAGCGTGGGCCAAAGCCAAAAGCAGTGCCGACTTTCCCTGAGCTCACATGCCACTCGGTGGAGGATCTTGAAGTGCTCAACAGCCGCGAACTTCAGCGGTACACAATCAGCAGAGAGGATATCGAAACCTATGCAAAGGAGGTGATTCCATTCTGGGAGGGGAAGACTCAGCGCGAGAGAATTTTTTCGCACGTGCCGGATGAGTGGCGCGCTGCGTATGAAGCCGGCCTCTTTACTGAGTTTATGGAGCAGCGCGCCCCCGGGCACACAGCTCTGGACGGAAAGATTTACCAGATGGGGATGCTTGATTTCAGGCATCAGATTGAGCAGGAGATTGCAAAGCTCGATTTTCTGAACGACCCGGAGGCAACCGACCGACAGGAGCAGCTCACTGCAATGGCAATTTCCTGCGACGCCGTGATTATGTTTGCTGAACGTCATGCCCGCCTTGCGGAAGAGATGGCGCTTGAGGTTGAGGCCGAAATTAAAAAGCTGAATGCTGGTGAGGGATTTCAGAATAAAAGTGATGAGAATCTAAATGGTAAAATTTCAGGTGATATTTCAAGCGAAAGCCAGGACCAGAGCAAATTAAAACAGAGAGTTGCAGAACTGCGGAAGATTGCGGAGGTGTGTCGGTGGGTGCCGGCGAATGCACCACGAACTTTTCATGAGGCCCTGCAGATGTACTGGTTTGTGCATCTGGGGACAATTACGGAGCTCAACGGGTGGGACGCTATGAATCCGGGCCATCTGGACCAGCATCTTGCTCCGTTTTACGAAAAGGAGGTTGAGGCCGGAACGCTTAACAGAGATGAGGCGAAAGAGCTGCTCTCATGTTTATGGATAAAGGTTAACAACCACCCAGCCCCTCCAAAGGTTGGAATAACAGCCCGTGAGAGCGGAACTTACAACGACTTTACAAACATAAACATTGGCGGTGTAAGGGCAGACGGAAGCGACGGGGTAAGCGAAGTCTCATACATTATTCTGGAAGTTGTAGAGGAGCTGCATATTCTTCAGCCCGGCAGCTCAATCCATATAAGCAGCAGGACTCCCGAAAGGTTCCTGAAGGCGGGATGCACGGTTATAAGCAAAGGGTACGGCTATCCGTCAATTTTTAATGCCGATGCATATATTCAGGAACTGACACGTCAGGGAAAATCGCTTAAAGATGCCCGCGAAGGCGGATGTAGCGGCTGCATTGAGGTTGGTGCGTTTGGAAAGGAGGCATACCTGCTCACCGGATACCTCAATGTTCCAAAGATTCTGGAGATAACTCTGAATAATGGGGTTGATCCCTCAACAGGAAAACAGGTTGGGCTCAAAATTCAGCCTGATTCTGAGAAGGCGAGGGTTGTATCAGATTCTGAAAAGGCAGGGTTCACAAAAGATTCTGAAACGGCGGGGCCCGCAGAGTGGAAGAGCTTTGAGGAGCTCTACTCGGCATTTGTTGCACAGATTAACTATATCACAGATCTCAAGATAAGGGTAAGCAACTACATTGACAGAATGTTCGCCAAATATGCCCCGGCAACATTCCTCTCGGTAGTCATTGACGATTGCATTAAAAAGGGACGCGACTACTACAACGGCGGGCCCCGCTACAACACAAACTACATCCAGTGCACTGGACTGGGAACTGTCACAGACTCACTCGCGGCAATCAAATGGCATGTGTTTGACAAGCGAAACTTCACCATGGAGAGGCTCATGAAGGCTGTGAACAGCAACTTCGCTGCAGATGAGATTCTCTGGCACACAATCGTGAACAAAACACCATTCTTCGGGAACGACAATGACTACGCAGACTCAATAGCTGTAAGAGTATACGAAGATCTTTACTCTGCCATTGAGGGCAAACCAAACACCAAGGGAGAGTGCTTCCACCTGAACATGCTCTCTACAACCTGTCACGTTTACTTTGGCAAGGTTACCGGAGCTACTCCAAACGGAAGAAGAGCCGGTGCTGCAATTTCAGACGGTACCTCACCGTCTCAGGGAGCAGACACACACGGGCCAACAGCGGTTATCCGCTCACTTGGAAAACTTGACCAGCTAAAATCCGGCGGGACACTTTTAAATCTGAGATTTCTGCCTTCGCTCGTAAAAACAGAGAGCGACATAGCAAAGCTGGCCTCTCTGGTGAGAAGCTACTTTACCCTCAACGGCCACCATGTCCAGTTTAACATTGTTGATACCGCCACCCTGCGCGACGCACAGCAGCGGCCTGCCGAATACCGCGACCTGCTTGTAAGAATGGCCGGCTACAGCGACTACTTCAACGACATGAACAGAGACCTTCAGGAGGAGATAATTTCCCGGACAGAAAACGGTGCAATTTAGTAAGCAGAAATTATTTCCTATCTTGTACTAACCGCATAAATTCAAAGAGATGAGTCTGATATTCGACATCAAGAAATATTCAATCAACGACGGGCCGGGAATCCGCCTGACGGTGTTTTTCAAGGGGTGTCCGCTTAATTGCATCTGGTGCCACAACCCGGAGGGAATCAGCCCCAAAAAGGAGAAGATGCACAACCGCAACAAATGTATCAAATGTAAAAGTTGTGTGGGGCACTGCCCAAACTCAGCCCTTGCAATGGAATACGATGAGATTATCACAGACGCCAATCTATGCGTTGGATGCGGACAGTGCACAGAGGCCTGCCCGACGGGCGCCCTCGAAATCTCGGGCGCAGAACTCTCCGTCGACTACATTATGAAGGAGATCAAAAAGGAGAGTTTTGTCTTTGACCAGAGCGAAGGCGGAGTTACATTCTGCGGGGGAGAGCCCCTGATGCACCGCTCCCTGCTTATGGAGCTTCTGGACAAATGCGGAGAGCTTCGCATCCACCGCGCAGTTGACACATCCCTCTACGCGACAGAATCACTTGTGAGGGAGATTGCCCAAAACTGCGAACTCATTCTGGCAGACATGAAACACATGGACCCGGCAATGCACAAAAAATACACAGGCGAGAGCAACGAACTTATTCTCTCAAATATAAGGATGCTGGCAAATGAGGGCTTTACCTTCACACCCCGCATTCCGCTTATTGAAGGGATTAATGCCGACGAACAAAACATAACTGCTGCCGCCAGGTTCCTCGCCTCCCTCCCCGGCTTTGAAGAGCGCACCGTAGAACTGCTCCCTTACCACAATGTTGCAAAGGGCAAACACGAAAAGCTCTATACAAATTACAACCCGGATAATATTCCAATGGACAAGCCATCTCCCGAAACCATTGCCCGCTGCATAGCCATTTTTGACAGTTATGGGATTGAGGCCACTTCCCGTTAAATGAAGGTCTTTAAAACTGAGTTTATACGCATATGTAAAGATTTTTCATATTTCTATACATAATTAGATTTATTTGTATTAATTTTGAAAAAATCTTTACAAATGAACTCCTGGAGATTATCTGAATTACCTCTGAATATTGACTTTGAAACTAAAAAGGTCTTAAAAGCATTACCGGCTGCACATGCTGCACTGGCAGAGCTCAAAGGTGTTTCGGCAACAATCCCAAACCAGAACATTCTCATTAACACACTTGGATTGCAGGAGGCAAAAGACAGCTCTGCCATTGAGAATATAATCACAACACATGATGATCTGTATAAATCCGGACTGGAGCTTAATACTTACAGATCTCAGTATGCAAAGGAGGTTCAGAACTATATCTCTGCATTAAAAAAAGGGTATGAACTAGTTTCCGGGACCGGATTACTCACTAATAACAACATTATTCAGATTCAGGCGGTACTGGAAGAAAATCAGGCCGGGTTCAGAAAATTACCCGGTACTGCTTTAAAAAATGCCTTAACAGGGGAGACAATTTATACACCTCCTCAGAATTATGATGAGATTATGAGGCTGATGGCAAATCTGGAGCAGTACATAAATGATTCATCTATCCAGGATTGTGACCCGTTAATTAAAATGGCTGTTATCCACTTTCAGTTTGAGAGCATTCATCCGTTCTATGACGGAAATGGAAGGACCGGCAGGATAATAAACATCCTCTATCTTATTATGCAAAAACTTCAGTCTTTGCCTGTACTTTACCTGAGTAATTATATAATAAAAAACAAACAGGATTATTACAGGCTTCTTCAAGAGGTGCGTGAAAAGGATTCATGGGAGGAGTGGTTGTTGTTTATGATAAAAGGAGTTGAGCAAACAGCCAGGGAGATCATAGAACTGATTATTAAAATAAGGGAGCTGATGCTTGATTATAAACATCGCTTAAGAGATAATTACAAGTTTTACAGTCAGGATCTTCTCAACAATTTATTTAAACATCCATATACAAAAATTGAGTTTATCGTAAATGATCTGGGAGTATCAAGATTAACTGCGGCAAACTATTTGAATAAGCTGGCAGATGATAAAATGCTGCGAAAGGAAAAGCTTGGTACCGGAAATTATTATATAAATACAGAATTATTTAATCTGCTCACTACAAGATAAAAAATAAGAATTTATGATCGAAAACGAAATAACCACAAGAGCCACCGCACTTTTTGGTGTGGTTGACGGAATTTATAAAATGCTTACAGAGTGGGGAATTTCACCTGTGCTGGCGAGCTGGCTGGATGAGATTATCAGTATGACTCTGTTGTTCCTGCTGGCCTATGGTGTAGACCTGATTTCCAGATTTATAGTACACAAAATTATAGCCAGGATTGCAAAATTTACCACAGCAATCTGGGACGATATCTTTATTGAATTCAAGGTATTCAGAAGACTTGCTCATGTTATTCCGGGAATTGTGTTTTACCTCTGTACACCTATAGCTCTTAAGTCTGTGTTCTGGGTATCTCTATTTGAAAAGGGAGCTCTCATCTTTATAGTCTATGCAATAATCCGCTCAATCCATGCTGCCACAAAGGCAATGGCAAAAATCTACAGTCAGTCTGAGGATTATTCAAACAAACCTATTCAGATCATATTCCAGATTGTAGCAGTTATAGCCTACTTCGTTGGGGCAATCTCACTGCTGAGTATTCTGCTGGACACCTCATTCACCACTCTCTTTGCGGGACTTGGTGCATCAATGGCAATTCTCATACTGGTATTCAAGGATACAATTCTTGGATTCGTTGCAGGATGGCAGCTCTCATCAAACGATATGCTGCGTCAGGGCGACTGGATTACAGTCCCTAAATACGGAGCCGACGGAAATGTTGAGGAGGTGAGTCTCTACTCAGTTAAGGTGCGCAACTTTGACAATACAATTACCACAGTACCACCTTATGCCCTGGTTAGCGAATCTTTCCAGAACTGGCGCGGAATGCAGGAGTCGGGCGGCAGAAGAATTAAGCGTGCCATTATTATTGACATGACCAGCATCCGCTTCTGCAATAACGAAATGATTGAAAACTTCCGCAAGATTAAGTACCTGACAGAGTATATCGACTCTACCGAAGAGGTTATCAGCAGATACAATCAGGAGAACCAGACAGACAACAGTATGCTGGTAAACGGAAGACGTCAGACAAACATTGGTGTGTTCCGTGCATATATTCAGAAGTATCTTGAGAACCACCCGGAGGTTAACCATGACATGACAACAATGGTGCGCCAGCTTCAGCCTACAGAAAAGGGCATAGCAATAGAGCTCTACTTCTTTACCAAGGTTAAGGACTGGGTCTACTATGAAAATGTCCAGTCAGACATCTTTGACCATATCATGGCTATCGTTCCGCAGTTTGGGCTGAGGGTTTTTCAGTTCCCGTCAAGCAAGGAGGTTGTTTACCATCCTTACGCAGATTAACCGGATAAAAGGATTACAGGTTTTCAGGCCTGTTATTTCACGTAACGGAAAAGACTTTTCGCAAATCTCTGGAATCCCAGGTCTGTGAAGTGAACTCCGTCAACGGTTGTTTCGCCGTCCTCACCCAGAAGATCTTTGCCGGGGATAAAGATTACATTCTTTATTCCATCCTTGCGAAGCTGTGCGTATACTTTTCTCCATTCTATGTTCTCCTCCTCAAGCTCTGCTTTGGTCTTTAGATCCAGGAAGAGCGGAGGGAAGATTACATTCTCTACCATATAAACTTTGCGTGCAGGATTTTTCTCAGCCACCAGCTTTATGAAATTGTACGCACTGTCTCTGACTATCTGGGCATTGGTATTTGGAAGGCAATCCAGTACAACCGCATGCGCATCAATAAGGTTAATCGCCTTAGCCATTGGGAAGTCCATTCTTCCGTTGCCTGAAAAACCAAGGTTGATTGTCTCGCGGTCCATCATTCGGCCAAGAATAGCAGGGTAAGCCATTCCGGGTCTGGAGGCGCAGCCTCCCTGGGTGATGCTTGTTCCGTAAATAACCACAGGCTTTTTCTCTGCCCTTTTTGTTAGGAGCGAGCTATACGGAATACCTATCTCTGCCTCGGGCATAACTCCAATCTCCACCGACTCCACTCCGTCATAAAGCGGAAAGTAGGCAATATATTCTCTCTTCTCTCCATTCATGTTCTTAATGAAAACAGAGAAGTTCTCAACTCCGGATGGTCTTGCTGTTCCTGCATATTTCCAGCTCTTTCCGTCAAAGGCATAGAGGTCAAGACCCTTAACACCAGTAGCCGGCATATGGTTAAGAGAGACATTCTGAGTCACTTTCCAGCGGGCAGCAATTGCCTTGCTGTTTGTGCTGAACCTTACGGCAATGCCGGAAGAGTTTGCTCCCAGACGGATAAGTTCAGGCCTCATCTCCCCCTTTAAAGACTCGGGAATTCTTCCATATTTAACATGAGTAGCATCAAAACCGCTTCCAACTATATGGAGCTGGTCTGCATTGACAAATTTCATCTCCTCTGCCTTCTGGGCAGAAAGAAAGAGGGGCGCAAATGCTGCGGCCACAACTAAAAGTGATTTGCAAAAATTTTTCATTTGGTACTATGGGTTAGTTATATAGTTATCCACTCAATTTTGATTCCCCTGCGCTCCATACCGCGGAACCAGGTCATCTGCCTCTTTGCAAACTGGTGTATGGCTGTGGCAAGTCCGCTCTCCATCTCATCATAGCTTAGCTGCCCAGTCACATACATGGTTACATACTTATATTCCAGTCCGTAATAAATCAGATCCTCAGGAGAGACACCGCCTTTTATCAGCCCCTCAACCTCCTCAACCATTCCGCCCTTCAGGCGCTCCCTAAGCCTTCTGTCAATTCTGGCTATTCTCTCCTCACGGCTTACGGAGATTCCGATATATCTTGTATTAATCTGAAGCGATTTCTCTGTGATTACAATGTTTTCGGCCTCATAAACAGCAATCTCAAGAGCCCTTATTACCCTCTTTTTACTGTCAAGGTCAGTTTTATTATGGAGTTTTTTCATGGCCGAAAGCCTCTCTGTCAACTCTTCCATTGTGAGCTGTTCAAGCTCCTCCCGCAATTTTGGATTGGGCGGAACCTCTGCAAGTTCGTACCCGCGGGTAACGGATTCAATGTAGAGTCCGCTGCCACCGCACAAAATAGGCCTCTTTCCTCTTGAAACTATATCCTGATACGCCCGTTTGAAATCACGCTGATATTCGAAGATGTTGTATTTTGTTCCGGGCTCTGCAATATCAATAAGATGATATGGGACCGAAACACCATTTACAGTATATTCAGAGAGGTCCTTGCCGGTGCCAATATCCATTCCGCGATAGACCTGACGAGAATCGGCAGATATAATCTCACCGGCTGTTTCCAGAGCCAGACTAACAGCATATCTGGTCTTTCCGGAGGCTGTCGGGCCTAATATGCAAATCAAATCTTCGTTCATTCCACAAATTTACACTATTTTTGCACTCCCATGCCCAAAGCAAAAAGCAAAATAGAGATAAAGAACAAGAGATCCTCTTTTGAATATGAATTCATAGAGAGTTTCACCGCAGGTATTGTTCTTACCGGAACCGAGATAAAATCGATACGTGCCGGAAAGGCATCGCTTGCAGATGCCTATTGCTATTTTGTAAACAGGGAGCTGTATGTGAAAAACATGCACATCTCAGACTACTGGTGGGGAAGCTTTAATGTTCATGACCCGCGCCGCGACCGAAAACTACTTCTGAACAAGAAGGAGCTAAACCGCCTCTTCAGAGGCACACGCGAAAAGGGAATGACTATTGTTGCCACAAGGCTTTTCATAGCCGAAAACGGCTTTGCCAAACTCAACATTTCTCTTGCAAAGGGAAAGAGAGAGTACGACAAGCGTCACTCAATCAAAGAAAAAGATCTGCGCCGCGAAATGGACCGCAACGCGTAACCTCTATTTTTTCTTAATATTCTTATCTGTTCCGGATGGTTTTACCGATGATTCTATCATTGCCGGTTTACCTTTTGTGATAATGTATACCAGCAGTGCAACACCCGAAAGAACAAACGGAATACTTAACCACTGACCCATATTTATAGTCATTGTCTGCTCAAAGGCAACCTGTGGCTCTTTCACAAACTCAATCAGGAAACGGGCAACAAACATCCAGATGAGAAATATACCAAACAGGGTTCCTCGTTTGAGTTTAGGCAGAAACCTTTTGTAAATAAACATAAGGAATAAAAACAAAAGCAGATATGCCAAAGCTTCGTAAAGCTGGGTCGGGTGCTTTGGAACAGTCTCTCCTCTTAAAAGAAAAATGAATCCCCATGGCAAATCTGTAGGATTACCATATATCTCGGAATTCATAAGGTTGCCCAGTCTTATCATCATGCCGGCAAGAGCTGTTGCAATACCAAGCCTGTCTACCAGCCAGAGATAATCAAACTTGTAGGTTTTGCCGTATTTTGAAACGAACCACCACATAGCCAGCAAAATTCCTATGCCACCACCATGGCTGGCAAGGCCGCCTTCCCATACTTTAAGTATCTCAAGTGGGCGCGCCAGATAGTATTCCGGCTCATAGAAGAGGCAGTGTCCCAGGCGCGCCCCAACCAGTGTCGCCAGCAAAAGTGTGTACAACAGATTGTCCAGCACCTTTGCAGGAACTCCCTCTCTTTTAAAGAACCACTGAAAAATAAAATATCCGATAATAAACCCGGATACAAACAATAATCCGTAGTATCTGACGGTTATTGGTCCGAGTGAAAATATTTCGGGCGAAGGTGCCCAGTTTACAGCCAGAAAATTGATCATATTATTATCTTTTTTTCTATCTGCTTAGTCTTACAAAAACACTAAGCGGAAGTGCCTTCTCAAATTTATCCTTAAGCATTAACTCTCCGAACGTCATATGATAGCTTTTGCCCTTATCCTCAGACCTGAGCCCGAAGGAGGTATTTATAAGTGTTTCGGCCAGCACAGCCGAGTATCCGTTTGAGTACAGATTGAGAACCACAAAGCTGTTCCTTTTGTCAACGATTGTTGAAACCTCAGTGAGAAATGCAAAAAGCAGTTCATCGAGTTTCCATTTTTCGCCATCAGGACCATGACCGTATGCAGGAGGGTCCATAATGATACCCTGATAAATATTTCCCCTGCGGGCCTCCCTCTGAACAAACTTAAGTGCATCCTCAATTACCCAGCGGATGTTATCCATGCGGCTCATCTCCATATTGGTTCTTGCCCAGGTAACAACCTGCCTTACAGAGTCAAGGTGAGTAACCTCAGCGCCGGCTGCCCTTGCAGCAAGAGATGCAGCACCGGTATATGCAAAGAGATTTAGCACCTTTGGAGCTTTGCCTGTGTTTTCAGCTATCTTTTTTGATTCATTGTATATGAAATCCCAGTTAGGAGCCTGTTCAGGAAAGATTCCAACATGCTTGAATGAAGTAAGCCCCATTCTCATGTTGAATTTAAGAGATCCCTTTCTGTACTCCACTGGCCACTGATCGTCCATTTTTTTAAGACGATGCCATGTTCCCGAATCTTCCTTGCCTGCCTTTCCGAAACCTGCACCGGTTGTAAACTTAGTATGCGCCAGCTTCATCCACTCGCTTTCAGGCATGCTTTTTTTCCATAACGCCTTGGGTTCCGGCCGTATAAGAATATACCCGCCAAATCTCTCGAGTTTTTCAAAATCTCCCGAATCTAACAATTCGTAATCTTTCCACCCTTTTGGGGATTCCAGTAATATCACCTTGCTCTTGAATTAATGTAATTAATGTGGCGCCTAAGGTAACTATTTTTGTAATAATATTTCTAAATTTGCCCCCTGATATAAGACACATAAAAAACATACCGACATGCAAAAGATTGACAATTACGACTTTTCGGGTAAAAGGGCCATCGTTAGAGTTGACTTCAACGTTCCCCTAAACGAAAATTTCCAGATCACCGACGACACAAGGATCCGTGCGGCTATCCCTACACTTAAGAAAGTGCTTGAGAAAGGTGGTTCACTCATAATAATGTCACACCTTGGCAGACCTAAAGGTCCAACCGCAAAATATTCTCTTAAGCACATTATCAGCGCAATAGAGGAGAAACTGGGAGTAAAGGTTCAATTTGCCCCGGACTGCATGGGTACAGAGGCTGCTGAGCTTTCTAAAAATCTGAAACCCGGAGAGGTGCTCCTTCTGGAAAATCTGCGTTTTTATGCAGAGGAGGAGGGAAAACCACGCGACCTGGCAGAAGATGTAACTGAAGAGGTTAAAAAGGCTGCAAAGGCAGAGATGAAGGAGAAGCAGAAAGAGTTTACAAAAGTACTTGCCTCTTATGCCGATTGCTATATAAATGACGCATTTGGAACAGCACACCGCGCACACGCTTCAACTGCCCTTATCGCAAAATACTTCCCTGACGACAAGATGTTCGGATATGTAATGGAGGGAGAGATTACAGCTATTGACAAGGTACTTAAATCTCCGGAGAAGCCTGTTACAGCTATTATTGGCGGTGCAAAGGTTTCATCTAAGATTGCAATCATCGAGAAACTTTTCGATGTTGCAGACAATATGATTATCTGCGGCGGAATGGCCTTCACATTTGCAAAAGCCAAAGGCGGAAAAATTGGCAAATCACTTTGCGAAGATGACCAGCTTGAACTTGCTCTCACCATTCTTGATAAAGCAAAGGCAAAAGGTGTTAAGATTTACTTCGAAGGAGATGTGGTTGCCGCAGACGCTTTCAGCAATGATGCAAACAAACAGGTTTGCGACATCATGAATATTCCTGACGGATGGCTTGGAATGGACGCCGGTCCTGAGACTCTCAAGCTTTGGGAGACTATCCTGAACAACTCAAAAACTATTCTCTGGAATGGCCCTGCAGGAGTATTTGAAATGCCTTCATTCGCAACCGGCACACTTAAAATTGCAGAACTTCTTGCACAGGTTACGGCCAAAGGAGCATTTACTCTCGTAGGCGGTGGCGACTCTGTTGCTGCAGTTACTCAAATGGGATATGCAAAGAAGGTAAGTTATGTATCTACAGGCGGCGGAGCAATGCTTGAATATCTTGAAGGTATCGAACTGCCGGGTATTAAAGCTATCCGCGAAGTATAAACAACAGCTGCAATGTTGAAAATTTGCCGGGCCGCACTGGCCGTTATTATTCCGGCACTGTTGATTTCAACCAATTGTGCAGCTCAACTGAAGATAGAGGGTCCGGTGGAGTCATATACTCCATCGGCCATATCTCCGGCTCTTTCTGAATTGCCGGTAATAGCCGAGATTGATATCAAGGCTCTGGAAAGCTCCATAAACAAAAGATTTAACGGGTTGCTCTACGAAGGGAGCAACATATCAGACCGCGATCTCACCATAAAGGTGTGGAAGGCGCAAAACTTCTCTGTTTTTGTAAACAACGATGAAATCACATACCGTGTCCCGCTGAGGATCTGGTCAAGATTCTCATGGAAAGTCGAGAAGTTCGGACTCTCGGTTTCTGACAATTATGAGGCAACCGGTGTGATTGCACTTGTATACAAAACCAAGATAATCATTGACAACAACTGGAAACTGCAATCTAAAACAACCTCCTCCGGCTATACCTGGATAGAGACTCCAAAAATCAATATTGTTGGAGTTAACATCCCCGTAAAATCACTTGCAGATTTTGCACTTGCCAGAACAGAGACAATGATTACTGCCCAGATTGACAAGACTCTTGCAGAATCATTCAAACTTGACAGTTATGTCTCTTCACTATGGAACGACATCCAGAAGCCCATGCAGATGGACACAACATACAATCTGTGGATAAAAATTGTTCCCCGCGAGATATTGATGTCTCCATTCTCTTCTCAGCCCGGCAGGCTAAAGATTCCTCTTGCTTTTTCCGGTATTGTAGAATCTACAATGGGAACTGCTCCTCTGCAAAGCAGCCCGGTTCCGCTGCCATTACTCAGAAAAACATATGCTCAGCCCGGTAATTTCAACATAAATCTTGGTGCCGACATAACCTTTGAGCAGATATCCAAAGTTGCAGCAGAAACGCTGGTTGGCCAGACATTTAAAGAGGGGAGAAAATCAGTAACTGTTAAGGATCTCTCTATGTACAGCAGCGAAGGAAGAGCTGTGCTTGCGCTGGATGTGACCGGCTCTGTAAAGGGTCGGATCTTCCTTACAGGGAACATGGTATACAACAAAGATTCGCTGACACTATCTGTTACAGAGCCTGAGTTTGATATCAAGACCCGCAATGTACTTCTGAAATCTGCAAGCTGGCTGCTTCACGGAATGATTTTAAAGAAAATCACTCCATATCTGACATATAATGTTGCAGCAGACCTGGAAGGTATAAGATCAGACATTGACAGTATGTTAAAAAAATACTCCCTGTATGAGGGAGTATCTCTTGAGGGGGCGCTTGACACTATTAGTGTAACAGACCTCGCTCTGGTTCCCGGTGCTGTCCGCCTTCAGGCAAATCTTCGCGGGAATATAAAAATCAAGATTGGTGAGCTTTAAACGGTAAGTATCTCTCTCTCCTTCAAAGCCAGAATCTCTTCAATTTTCTTGTTGTAGCTGTCTGTCTCTTTCTGGAGAACAGCTTCGCCATCTTTCACCACATCTTCCGGAAGTCCGTCCTTCTGGTATTTTTTAAGAATATCAACACCATCGCGGCGGGCATTTCTCACGCTTATCTTTGCGTGCTCACCCTCGGCTTTTACTCTTTTCACAAGGTCCTTCCTGCGGTCCTCTGTGAGTGGCGGAACGTTGATGCGTACATGCTCACCATTATTAGATGGTGTAAAGCCAATGTTGGCAACCATGATGGCCTTCTCAATCGCAGCAATCATCTTTTTGTCCCATGGCTGTATGAGCATTGTCTTCGCATCAGGTGTGGTGATGCTCGCAATTTGTGGTATAGGGGTAGGGTTTCCGTAATAGTCTACCATGATGCTGTTGAAAACGGCAGGATTTGCCTTGCCGGCTCTGTAGCTTTTAAGCTCCTCTTCGAGGTGCAAAAGAGCCTTCTCCATTTTCTCCTTTGCAGAGGTAATAACCTCTTTTTGTTTGCTTATATCCATAATTCTAGAATTTATTGTTGCAAAGATAAGTTATCTGCCGGAAACTATTGTACCAATGTTGTCTCCCTTTACAATTCTGAGCAGATTGCCCTGCTTGTTCATGTCAAATACCACTATGGGAAGTGAGTTCTCTTTGCATAGTGCAAAGGCAGTGAGGTCCATCACCTTGAGGTTGTCTGAAAGTGCCCTGTCAAAGGTGAGATTATCGTATTTTTTTGCCGATGGATTTTTTTCCGGGTCGCTGTCGTAAACTCCGTCTACACGCGTTCCCTTGAGAAGAGCGTCGGCTCCAAGTTCTGCAGCCCTGAGGGCAGATGCGGAATCTGTGGTAAAGAACGGGTTGCCTGTTCCTCCTGCAATTATTGCTACTCCGCCCTTTTGCATAAATGCAGCTGCAGCGTCGCGTACATAATAGCGTGCAAATGGTTCCATTGGTGTTGATGTAAATACCTCAGCATCCACTCCTTCACTTTTAATTGCCATAGAGAGTGCAATGCTGTTGATGACAGTTGCAAGCATACCCATCTGGTCACCTCTTACCCTGTCAAAGCCCTTTCCCACTCCGGAGAGGCCCCTGAAGATGTTACCTCCGCCAATTACCACAGCTACCTGAGTTCCATGCGAAATTACATCTTTAATATCTGATGCATAACGGGCAAGCATTCCTTCGTCAATACCCTTACCGTCTGAGCCTCCAAGGCTCTCGCCGCTCAATTTGAGCAACACTTTTTTGTATTTCATTTTCACCATTTATCTAACAAAAGTAGCCAAATATTATGAAAATACCAAGTTAGGGGTTATCTTTGAGGCCGTTTTGAAAGAGTAATATAAACATATATAATATGGCAAACATCTTCACCTCTTCAATTGGTAAAAAGCTCATAATGAGCATTTCCGGACTTTTCCTGATTCTGTTTCTACTAGTCCATCTCCTGGCCAATTCGGCGTACCTTTTCGGCCCCGAGGCTTTTGACCTTATAATAGTCATAATGGGTTCGCCTGTTGTGGTTGCCATGGTTCCGCTCCTCGCCGCCGGTTTTGCAGTTCACATTGCATACGCGCTCATTCTTAACCGTATGAACATGAAGGCACGCGGCACCCAGAGATACGAAGTCACCCACAAGGGAGAGGCAGACTCTTGGGCATCAAAGAACATGCTTATTCTGGGTCTCATTGTCCTTGGCTTTCTGGTATTCCACCTAAGCCACTTCTGGGCAAAAATGCAACTTCCCGAATTTACAGGCGGCCATGCCGAGGATGTAAACGATCTTATGCACCTTACATTTGGCAATCCATACATTTTTGTATGTTACCTGGTATGGTTCACTGCTCTTTGGTTCCACCTCACACATGGTTTCTGGAGTGCGCTTCAGACCATTGGTATGAACAACACCAAATGGCTTACAAGACTTAAAGCAATCTCTTATGTATATGCAACAGTTGTTTGCGGCGGATTCGTTGTAATTGCCGTAACTGCATTTTTAAGAGCTAACGGTTATATAGGCTGATTCCTGCAAGCAGGTTATCACTGAAACAGCTCCCTTATTATCCCGTCCGAAAGAAAGAGTTTTCCGGACGGGATTCTTATTTTCCCTCCAGTCTCCTCAAGCTCTCCTGATTTTATCAGCCTTGCAGCATCTGAAAAAAAGCGGGACGAAAGCTGTGAAGAAAAGCGGGAGGCAAGGTGTTCCCTGTCAAGCCCCTCTTTTCTGCGAAGCGATAGCATGACTGTTTCATTAAAATGATCTCTTTCCGATAATTTTTCTCTCTTTGCGAAAGCGTCCCAGTTGGTTTGCAAAAGGTACTTCGAAAGAGACGGAGGATTAAAGTGCCTTTCAGAGCCGTCGAATGAGTGGGCAGACGGGCCAAGCCCCAGGTAAGGGGTGTGATTCCAGTAGCTGCTGTTATGTTTTGCCTCTTTGCCCGGGCGGGCAAAACTTGAGACCTCATACTGGATGTAACCTGCTTTTGTCAAAATCTCCTGCAGCATGGAATACTGTCTGTAAGATGATTCATCAGGCAGCGGAATATAGGTACCCTTTTCATAATCCCTGCCCAGCTTTGTTCCCGGCTCAATTCCCAGCTGATATGATGAGATGTGTTCAGGCGAGAGTTCAACGGCCTTCTCAAGGGTCTCCTGCCATACCTCTTCTGTAAGAGAACCAAAGCCAAAGATCAGGTCAATGCTGATATTTTGGAATCCGGCACTTCTTGCGGCTCCAAAGGCATTTAAAGCTGTTGCCGAATCGTGCCTTCTGTTCATCCATTTAAGGTGGGCGTCAGTAAAAGACTGCACTCCCATGCTCAGCCTTCTTGCTCCTGCCAGATAGAGAGCAGAAAGATACTCCGGCGAAGCATCGTCAGGATTTACCTCAACGGTAAACTCGTCAAGATCTGCAGGGTTATCAATCTCAAAGAAATTGCAGATAGATTTGGTTATTGCCGCAAATGAAGCGGGCGATAAAAGAGAGGGGGTGCCTCCGCCAAAATATAGTGTTTTGACACGGCACCCCCTGTTTTTAAAATAATCCTTCCTGAATTCTGCCTCCCTTATGAGGGATTCGGTAAAAGCCTCTCTCTGCCCGGTCTCTTTAACCGAGTAGAAGTCGCAGTATGTGCAGAATTGCGAACAGAAAGGTACATGTATATATATCCCCGCCAAGGTTAACAGAACTTATCGAAGAAGAAGGTCAGACGACCCCAGCTTTGATTCCTCAGTATAGACATCTACTGTATAGACACCCTTCACAAAAGACTGACTTCCCTGGAAGAAAATGCAAATCTCAATTTCGTTTCCCTGATAGTCTACTTCACGGGATGCAGAGTAAATCATCTGCTCTCCGTCTACAGTAAAGATCTGCTCTTGTCCTGTTGTAAGAAGGATCCCGTCCGGACCTTTGATTCTTACAAATACTCTGCGTGGTCCCTTCTCTGCAATTGAATTCTCAACAAGGCTGAGACATGTGCGAAGTTTCGCAGTTCTGCTGCTTCTGTCTGTATCCTTGTTTGATGAGTTTATTGCAGTCATAACTACTCCGCGCCCCTTTACAACAGCGCCTATCTGAACCTTCTTTGCATATTCGTCAGTTGTTGTCTGAAGCTCAGCATATTTCTCACGGCTCTCCTTGGCCTCAGTGCGTGCCTCAACGGCATCCTTGCGCAGAGAGATATTTAGTGTATTGAGTGAGTCTATCTGAACTATGTAACCTCTCATAATACTTCTTAGAGTACCAAGCTCCTTCTCATATTCCCTGAGCTTTGCCCTGTTTGTCGCATCTGTTTTCTTAATACGATCAATAAGCTGAACTACCTTTTCTCTCTCAACCGAAAGGTGCGCATTGAGAGTGTCGTTGTCTGAGGAGAGTCCGTCATAGTCCGACTTAAGCTGAACCATCTGCTCTGTAAGCTGCTCTTTCTCAACATTAAGGTCACCGATTACCCCCTGTCTGTCATACCACATCCATACGAGTACTCCGGCCAGCACAACAGCAACGGCTGTTAGTATCATTACAATCGTTTTCCATTTCTTTTCATTTTCCATACCGTTGAATTTTTGTGTTAATAATTGGCTCAATTACAAAAATAGAAATTTTTACTAGCTTTGCCTTAATAAAGTTTACTTATAACCAAATCTATTATGTCTGGATTCAATTTCAAGCAGTATATAACCCGAGTGGTGAAGTACATGATTTACCTGGCGGTTGTATTTTTTTTAATCATTGGCATTTTTGCAATTACATCCCAAAGCGGATTCAAATTTGAAAATCTGTTTCGTCCCGGGACCGGCGGCCAGATGATTGTATTCTTCCTGGCCATCTCTCTGGTTTACCCATTTTTTGGCTTCGTAAAGAAGAAAATTTACCTCAACAGGGGATTTGCAGAGGACCGCGAAAAGATAGTTGATATCTTTCTGAATACCCGCTATATTCTCATTTCTGAGACAGCGACAACAATCACCTTCAGGCACACCTCTGCTATTGTGAGACTCATGAGAATGTACGAAGATGATATTACAATTGATTTTACTGACAATCCAATTGTAATGGAGGGTCAGAGAAAAGATGTATACAGGATAGGACGTGCCATTGAGTATCACACCCGCGACGACCGCAAGGATGACTAAACTTAAAGGTTAAGGGGTTTTACCTGGGATAGAGATCGTGGTTCCACTCCGGAGCCGCGATTTTTTTATCTTCTGGCAGGACAAAACTAAGGTAGGTGATAGGATGTCCCTGTGAAAGAAAATGCTGTTCGTAATGGGTTTTGATTGAGAGAATCTCAGACATCTCAGGAGAAAGCATACCTCTCTCCATATCTGAATAAACATCCTTAATCTCGGCAAGAACCTCAAACTGATTCTTCTTTACCAGTGCGCAAGAGTATTCGTGCAGATACGGACTGTCTGTTTTAAGATGGATTATTCCTCCGGGTTTCATAAATTTCCTGTACCGGTCAAGAAACATAGGTGCTGTCAATCTCTTGTTGTCTCTCCTTATCTGGGGATCTGCAAATGTTATCCATATCTCAGAAACCTCGCCGGGGGAGAAGAGCCATTCAATAAATTCGATTCTGGTACGAAGAAATGCAGCATTGGAGATACCCTCCTCAGTTGCTGTCTTGGCTCCGCGCCACATTCTTGCACCCTTAATATCTACACCAATAAAGTTTTTGTCTGGATATTTCCGGGCAAGACCAACAGTATATTCGCCTCTTCCACATCCGAGTTCCAGCACAATGGGGTTCTCATTCCCGAAACATTCTGCATGCCATCTGCCTTTCATCTCATGATCCCTGCGGAACACCTCTTCAAAATCCGGCTGGTAAAGGCATTTGAAACTTTTATTCTCCTCAAATCTTCTTATTTTGTCTTTTCCCATTTTTATCTACTGTGAGTTCTTCTTTACAATTATCCCAATTTCTCCAACTCCCTCCAAAACTGGCTCATCTGAAATCTGAAAAGCCTGAATATACCAGGTTCCCTTCTCGGGAAACGTTATTCCTTTTCTGTAAACCCATCTGAAATCTCTCCACATACCGGAACGGCTGAACATCTCCTTTCCCTCTCCCGTAAGGAGAAGCGAGAGTGAATCGGTATACCACCTGCCAGATGGGGAACCTATCCTGAATCGTAGCGGGAGCTCTACCAGTCCCGACTCTGAGTGGATTCTCGCATATACCTCCAGGTTGTAAAGCGCAAGCGAGTCATCAACCGGAATTCTGTACTCCAGATAAGAACCCGCTTTAAATTCTCCTCCATTCGGTTTTGCCGTATATGTTTCGAAATCCCCCCCGCGGATACACGAGAGGAGTGCAACTGCAACTAACACGAGAAGGCTACGCCTTCCTGTTATTTTCATTCCTTCCACCTTCGTTGTGGTTGTTGTGATGGCGGTTGACAGTCTTTTTGCGCCTGTTGTTACCTCCGCTTCTCTGTTTTTCATCAAACCTTGAGATGCTATCGTCACCAACAGCCGTAACAAATTCAGGAGATTTTTCAGATGCCACAGGAAGCAGGCTCTCGACCTTTACCCCTCTTGCATTTAATTTGATAATCTCTTTTACTCTTGTTGCCTCGAGCGGAAACATATTGGTCATGCTGTTCTGCTCATATGAAAACCACATTACCCCTTTGAGAGTATCTGTTTTGACCAGGAAGGCCGGGCCGTCGAGAGTGTCCAGCGGCTCTCTTACATAAGGGATGTTTGTCTGGGCATCAAGGTAGGCTGCTGCCTCGTAATTAATGCAGCATTTAAGCTTGCTGCACTGCCCGGCCAACTTTTGCGGATTGAGTGAAAGATCCTGGCTCCTTGCAGCCTGAGTTGTGATGGACTGAAAGTCTGACATATATCTTGCACAACAGAGTTCCTGACCACAAACGCCAATTCCGCCAATGAGCCCGGCCTCCTGCCTTGCTCCAATCTGACGCATCTCAATCCTTATCTTAAACTCCTCTGCAAATTGCCTGATAAGCTGACGGAAGTCTACCCTCTCGTCTGCTATATAATAGAAAATCGCTTTGGTGCCATCGCCCTGAAACTCCACATCCCCAATTTTCATGTTCAGATTCAAGGATGAGGCAATCTGCCTTGAGCGAATCATTGTCTTGTGTTCGCGGGCAATCGCCTCCTGCCACCTTTCGATGTCGAGGACTCTTGCCTTGCGGTATATCTTTTTAAACTCGTAGGTATCCTGATTAATGTCGTTTCGTTTGAGCTGCCTGCGCATTATTGGCCCTTTGAGGGTAACTATTCCCACATCGTGTCCGTTTACTGCCTCAACCACAACAATGTCCCCAACATGTATCTGAATTCCGGTATCGTTCTTAAAGTAAAGCTTGCGGGTATTCTTAAAGCGGACCTCAAAGAGATCTGCGGAGTCGGCATCGGGAATGCCGCACATCCAGTCAAAGACGCTCAGCTTACAGCACCCACCGTTGAATCCGCACGAGAGTTCACCCTCGTCGGAGCGGTTTGATACTGTTCCGCGTGTGCAGTCATATTTAATGTTTTTTGCTTCCATAATTGCTACAAAGATAGAAAAAAGCGGTTACCCAGATCGGCAAAGATATACTTGGAGTTAACGTTGCGCTCAATGTCACCCAGGGCTGCGTTTATATGTTCAATCCCCTTTTCAAAAAAGGCGGGGTTTATCCTTGACGCCCATATTCTGAATGTTTCGGTTCGTGAGGCCGGCACAAAAGAGAGACCCGGCGAACCTATGCTTATCATATATATGCGTCTTATATATTCCAGAAGGTTGTAACAGAACTCCTTCTGTTTCTCTCTTGAGAGCTGGGCAACCTCTTCCCAGACCATAATTACCCTTGACAGATCCTTTGAGAGCGAACTGTTAATCAGAGAGGTAATGAGTGAGTCAAAGGCAGAGCTCTCTGTTGATTCAGAGATGAGCCTTCTTGCCCTGCTTATACTTCCTCCTGAAATCCTGGCCCATAAAAAGGCATCTGCAGGTTCTAGCCTGAAGTCATTTTCGAGCCTTGTTGCCAGAGTTTTGACATCAACAGGCGGAACCTTTACAATTCTGCATCTTGAGAGGATTGTGGTAAGTATTCTGTCTGGCGACTGACTCACCAGGAAAAGAAAAGTTTTGTCAGGAGGCTCCTCCATAAGTTTGAGCAATTTGTTTGATGCCTCCTGATTCATTCTCTCTGCAAGCCAGACAACCATATACTTGTTCCCTCCCTCAAAAGCTGTCATGCTCAACTTTCTGAAAATGGAAGAGGCCTCGGCAACTGATATATTTCCCAGTTTGTTTTCAATCCCGCACTTTTCGTAGAACTCCTGTTCTGTCAGGTAAGGATCTGCAGAAACAGACTCTCTCCATGTGGTTATAAAATTGTCACTGACAGGCTTTGATCCTCCTCCAGATGTAGTATTTACAGGGAAAACAAAATGGAGATCCGGATGAATCATTTTGGAAATCTTGCTGCATGAAGGGCATGTACCACATGAATCATGCTCAGAACGGTTTGGACAAGAGAGATATTGTACAAAAGATAATACCAGAGGTAAAGCTCCGAAACCCTGCTCTTCAGTAAACAGCATTGCATGAGGAATTTTTCGGGAGGAAGCCATTTTAATAAGCTGCTCCTTAATACCTTCCTGTCCTGTTACTGAAGAAAAATGCATATTGAAAATTTAGCCAAAGATAACCATTTCACAGTTCTTACAATCAAAAGCCAGGCGGAACTTCCTCTGTCCGTTCACGAGGAAGAGCGGTTCTGCAACAGGCTTTGAATATCCCTCTTTTGGGCACATCCCAAGTTCAAACTTGATGCAATATTTACACCTCATCAGTTCTGCCTCAATTGGCGGGTCAATTTCAAAAGCCTTATCTGCCGATTCTGCGCCAAGATCTAAGTAGAGCTGCTCTGACAGCTTATTGGAAACATTACCCAGATATGTGATTTTCTTTCCGTTGAATATCCCCCTTAGCTTTTCGGGAACCACTCCGCTCATAACGCTTCTCTCTGCATGTTCTGCGGCGGAGGCGAGCTTCAGGCTCTTTGTTTCGTGCGGATTCTCTCTGATAATATCGAGTTCTGCAGCCACCCTCCTGCGGAGGTCGTTAATTGCAGAAATTGGCATGAACGGAAGCTCGCCTCCGCCCAGTGAATTCACTTTAAAAAGATAGATATCTGTGCTCTTCTCAAGTTGTGTCCTGAGAGAGCGCTCCGCTGCTTCGGGATTCTTTGCCTCATCAAACGGGCCATTAGCTAAAACAGATGCTGATGTTCCATCCTCGCACACCGCCTCAAGAGTAATATCTTCACCGTCATACATGAGATCAAGTGTAACGCCAAGAACTCTTTTGGGCATATTCTTCTCCATCTCCTTCTCGAAGTTGTGATTGAAGTTGCGGTATATCTTAACTCCCTGCTCAAGTTCAATTTTGTCGTTAATGATAATGAGCCCAGGCTCCGTAACATTTGCCCTTGAACCAAGTATCTCGCCCCCTTTTCCAATGAAGCAGATTCCGTCACCATTCTCCACTCTCATTACGGCAGCATATCTTATATTAGTCTTTCCGCCACGTTTGTCAATAACCGAACTCTTTACTGTACCAACAAACTCTCCAATTGATTTTGCGGCATCGCCACTGTTCCACTCTCCCCTCCTGCCGTTAATAAAAAGATTTGTGTAACCTCTGTTGAATGTACTCTCAGGACGAGGCGTAAAGCCTCCGTAAAGCTTACCGTACGATGCAGCAGTATATCTTGAGTCACTCGCAATGAAACTGTCAAGAAGAGACCTGTAATGCCTTACGACATTCTTGATGTAAGAGATATTTTTCAGACGCCCCTCAATTTTGAAGGATGATATCCCGGCCTCTGCAAGCTGAGGAATATATTCGCCCAGATTAAGGTCCTTAAGAGAGAGCAGTGTCTTGTCCCTGACCAGCAGCTTCCCTTTGGAATCGGTTAAATCATATTTTGAACGGCAAGCCTGCGCACATGCACCTCTGTTGGCACTTCTGCCTGTGAGTCTTTCACTCATATAGCACTGCCCGCTGTACGATACACAAAGTGCACCATGAATAAAACTCTCAAGTTCGACTGAAGTATTGGCCCTTATCTCCCTAATCTGTTCAAGTGACAATTCCCGCGCTAGTATAAGCCTGCTGAAACCAAGGTCCTCAAGCATTTTTGCCTGCTCCACTGTGCGGATATTTGTCTGAGTAGATGCAAAAAGCGGAACAGGAGGCATTTCTGCCTTCAAAAGACCAAGGTCCTGAATAATAAGGGCAGCGCATCCTGCTTCATAAGCCTGACGGGCAAGTCTTTCGGCCTCCTTAATCTCTTTATCGTAAAGAATTGTATTAATAACCATAAAGACTTTTGCACCATATTTCTGACCATATGCGGCAAGCCTTTCTATATCATGCATGGAATTTCCCGCAGCCTCCCTTGCTCCAAAAGCAGGTCCTGCAATATAGAGAGAATCGGCACCGCAATCAATTGCTGCAATGCCGATCTCTTTGTTTCTGGCCGGAGCCAGTAATTCTAATTTGCTTAGTTGCACTTAAGCTGAGTTTTCACTTTATATTCTGCAATTTGCTTGTAAGTAGGATCTGTCAGAATTTGCTTATAGTATCCGCAAGCCTTGGCATTGTTGCCTTTGCCTTCGTATGCCAGAGCAAGGTTGTAGAGTGTTGAAGCCTTGTCCTTGGCATTTGTATCCATTGCATAGTAAGCCTCCAGAGCATTGATACCATCGTCAAATTTCTTTAGCTGAACTGCAGAGAGGCCAATTAGCTTAAGAGCGTTGCCCGACTCAGCAAGTTCGTTTGATTTCTTTGCATTATCCAGTACAGCAACCCAGTTCTTGGTCTTAAGTTCAGCAGCCGATTTCTTAAGGTACAGAACAGAGAGTTGCTTAGAAGCATCTTCCTTCTGACCAAACTTGATTGCGTTTTCAAAAGCTGCAACAGCTCCTGCTTCATTGTTGAGGCGGCTCTCTGCCATTCCAATTCTGAGGAATGCTACTCCGTTTTCCGGATCTGCCTTTAGAACCTTTTTATATTCAACAATTGCCTCTGCAAATTTACCTTCGTTAAGCAGAGCATTTCCGTCTGCCATCAATACTTGAGGTAACAGGTCGGCAGCTTCGGTAACCACACTGGCAACTGAGTAGGCTTTTCCTGTCTCGATTGCCTTTTTAAGCTGAACAACAGCATTGTCAATATCTTTTGCTGCTGCGAACTCCTTTCCATATCTGAGGTGAATCTGAGGTATCATTGCTTTGATTTCAACTACCATTGCGGCTCCCTCTTCACCTAAACCCTCAAGCATTTTAAGCGCTTTGTTGAATGAGTCCAATGCGGCAGGAAGGTTTCCCTCATTGAGAGATGTGGCAGCAGCGTTATAAGTTTCGGTCGCAGTTGCCAGATCCTGACCGTTGATGCTGCCAAAAGACAACACCGATAGGGCGCAAATTGCCAAAAATGTCTTGAATTGTTTCATAAGTTATATTTTTTTTAATTGGGATTCTCGCAAAAATAAAAAAAACAAATAAACCATGCAAAATATTGGATATATTTGTGATTGCGAATTTTAAAAACTAATTAATAGTTCATGAAAAGGATTTTTACATTTACGGCTCTCATGCTTATTGCCTTTTTGGCAACAGCTCAGATGCCTCAGAAACTACCCCTGGACCCTAAAGTAAGGTCGGGCGTACTCGAAAACGGACTGACATATTATGTTGTCCAGAATGCCGAGCCTAAGGGTCAGGCAGAATTTTACATTGCCCAGAAAGTGGGCTCTGTACTTGAAGAGGAGAGCCAGAGAGGTCTTGCTCACTTCCTCGAGCACATGGCCTTTAACGGTACCGAGCATTTCCCCGGAAATGGAATCATATCATACCTGGAGACCATTGGTGTGAAGTTTGGGGTTAACCTTAACGCATACACATCACTTGATCAGACAGTTTACAACATCTCAGGCGTGCCTGTGAAAAGACAGGGCATTATTGACTCTTGTCTCCTCATTCTCAGAGACTGGTCATGTGCCATCTCTCTTACAGAAGGAGATATTGACGAAGAGAGAGGAGTTATCCGCGAGGAGTTCCGCACAAGCAGCAATGCTATGCTCAGGATGTACGAGAAAGATATCTTTCCTGCTCTTTTCCCTGACAGCAAATATGCAAACCGTCTCCCTATCGGACTTCTTGATGTAATCAATAATTTCACATACAAGGAGATTCGCGACTACTACCACAAATGGTATCGTCCGGACCTTCAGGGAATCATTGTTGTAGGTGATATTGATCCTGCAGCAATTGAAGCTCAGATCAAAACAATGTTCGGGTCAATTCCAAAGGCTGTTAATCCTGCTGAGAGAATTGAGATTCCTGTTCCTGATACAAAGGAGCCAATAATTGGAATTGGAACAGATCCAGAGGCAACTTCAAGCAGTGTTATGTTATTCTACAAACACGATGTTTTGCCTAAAGAGCTAAGGGCCACAGCTGCAGGCATGGTAATGGACTTCATGAATACAATGGTTACCCGCATGCTTAACTCTCGCCTTCAGGAAATTGTTCAGAAACCGGATGCACCTTTCACAAGTGCTGGTTCTAACTATGGTGGTTATGTAGTTGCACAATCCAAAGATGCATTTGGCATCTCTGCCGGTGCGAAGGAGGGCAAGATTGAAGAGTCCCTCAGGCTCATGGTTAACGAAGCCGAAAAAGTAAAACGTTTTGGATTTACAGCTTCTGAACTTGAGCGTGCAAAGGCAAACTATATGAGTGGTCTCGAGCAGGTATACAAAGAGCGTGAGAAGCAAAAGAACAGTTATTATGTAAGCAATGTTCTTAACAACTTCCTCACCAACGAGGCATATCCCGGTATTGAGACAACTTATGCAATGATGCAACAAATAGCTCCGGCTATTCCTCTTGAGCAAATTAACAAATATGCTCAGTCACTACCAACAACTGAGAACATTGGTATTGCAGTTATGATGCCTGCAAAGGATGGACTTAAGGTTCCAACCAAAGAGGAGATTATGACTGTATTCAACAACGCCGTTAAGGAGGAGGTTGAGGCATATAAGGAGACTATCTCTAACGAACCGCTTGTTCCTGTTGCTCCGGCAAAGGGATCTGTAGTTTCAGAAGTTAAAGAGCCTATGAGCGGCGCTACTGTATGGAATCTTTCAAATGGTGCTACCGTTGTTATTATGAAGACAGACTTCAAAGACGATCAGATTATGTTCAACGCGGCATCAAAGGGTGGTCTTTCATTGTTTGGAAAAGATGATATCATCGCGTCGAAAGTTGCCGTTGAAGCTGCAAACGTAGGCGGACTTGGCAAATACAGCGTTACAGACTTGCGCAAGGTTCTTGCCGGCAAGAATGTGAATACAAGACCATCTATTTCAATCATGAGCGAGACTCTTTCCGGCAGCAGTACGCCAAAAGATATCGAGACATTCATGCAACTCGTTTACCTAAACTTTACAGCTGTAAGAGAAGATGATGATGCATTCAGATCATATGTTGGAAGAATGAAAGCTCAGCTTGAAAATCTTTCTGCCCAGCCAATGGTTGCTTTCTCAGATACTCTTCAGAAGGCCCTTTTCAACAACAATCCTTATGCAAACAGACTCACTCTTGAGATGCTTGACAAGATTGATTACAAAAAGACACTTGAACTGTATCGTCAGCGTTTCGCAAATGCAGCAGATTTCACATTTACTTTTGTAGGAAATGTAGATGCAGCTGTTTTGAAACCACTGGTTGAAACATACATTGCATCACTGCCTTCAAACAAATCTCAGAAAGAGAACTGGAAGAATGTAGGAATGGTTCCTGTAAAAGGCAAGGTAGTTAAGCACTTTGACAAAGAGATGCAGACACCTAAAGCAACTGTTTATACAATTTTCACCGGCAAAGCAGGCTATTCTGTTGAGAACAACATTCTCGCAAGCATGACCAAGCAGGTGTTTGATATGGTATTTACAAGAAGCATCCGCGAGCAGGAAGGCGGTACTTACGGTGTTGGCGTTAACATGAACATCACTTATTATCCTGAAGAGTACTATACATTCCTTTTTGGCTTTGACACAGATGTTGCCATCAAAGAGAGACTTCTCAACAGAGCTCACAAGGAGATAGGACTTGTAATTGAAAAGGGTGTTACCCAGGAAGACTTCTCAAAGATTATGGAGTACATGCAGAAGACATATACCCAGAATCTTCGCGAGAACGGCTACTGGCTTGGAGCTATCTCAAACAGGTTCCTTATGGGCAAAGATATGCACACTACCTATGAGGCAACTTTAAAGGGAATAACTCCTGCAAAACTCAACAAGTTCATTAAAGAGACACTTTCACAAGGCAATCAGCTCGAAGTTATCATGAGCGGTAAAATTGCCGAGAAAAAATAACACTTACCAAGTACCCGGCACCACATGAAGACCAGCTCAATTATAGAAATAGGCAACATCCTTGTATCATCTGCAATTCTTACGGAGAAGTTCATATGTGACTATCCCGTTTGCCATGGAGCATGCTGCATTATTGGCGACAGCGGAGCACCCTTAAGCAAAGAGGAGTGCCTGCTGCTGGAGAAAGAGCTGGGAAACATTAAAAGACATCTCAGACCTGAGGGGCTCCTCTCCATTGAGGAGCAGGGCCCCTTTGTCCGGGATACCGACGGAGATTTCGTTACACCTCTTGTTAACGGAGAAGAGTGTGCATACACTCAGTTTGACGACCAGGACAACTGTTTCTGCGGAATTGAAGTGGCTCGCAACAGCGGCGACACCCATTTTCGCAAACCAATTTCCTGCTGGTTATACCCAATAAGGGTTTCATATCTTTCCAATGGTCTGGTGGCGCTAAATCTGCATGAATGGCATATCTGCCTTGATGCATTTGTTAAAGGCAAAAAAGAGGGGGTCCCCGTATATAAATTTCTACGGGAACCCCTTATTTTTGCATTTGGCGAAGAGTTCTACAGCCAGCTTGAAATAGCTCACAGGGAGCTTTTCAATTCAAAATAAATTCATCTATTTTTCTCTGCTTCCCATATATCTTGTCAATTCAACAAGATGGTCCCTGTATATTGAGTCAGGCAAAGACATCAGGCACTCCTGAGCCATATTGCACTGATACTCCAGAGCACTCTGAGCAACAGCGTTCCCATTGTATTTCTCAACCAGAGCAAATGCTTGTTCTGCAAGTTTATCATCTTCATAACCTGCAAACCTTATAGCATCCAGCATCAGCTCTCTCTCCTCTTCACCGGCAGCCTTAAGGGCAGCAATCAGCGGAAGAGTTAGCTTTTTCTCCTTTACATCGCCTCCGGTAGGTTTGCCTGTATTGAGCTGTGGTGTATAATCAAAAATATCATCTCTTATCTGGAAAGCAAGACCCAGATGATATGCATACTGTTCCATCTTTGAGAGAACTTCCGGAGATGCTCCCATTGTGAAAACCGAACTCTTTATTGCAGCTATAAACAGGCTGGATGTTTTCTGTGCAATTATGCGATAGTAATCCTCTTCTGTTGTATCCAGGGAAGATGCCTTTTGCATCTGGAACAGTTCACCCTCCGAGAGCTCTTCAACCGCTTTGGTAAAGAAACCCATCACCTCCATGTTCCTTTCGCTCACAATAAGTGTAAGAGACTTGGCAAGCCAGTAATCCCCTGTCAGGACAGAGGCCGCAGGATTATATTTATACTGAACAGTATCCACTCCCCTTCGCTGAGTTGCCTCATCGGCAACATCATCGTGTAGCAGTGTAGCTGTATGTATCATTTCAGAGACAACTGAACAGGCAATGGTCAGACGCCCCGGATTACCCAGAGCTCTTGCAGCCAGCAGTGAAAGAAGAGGCCGCACCTGTTTTCCCTTGTTATCGAGCAGGTATGTGTTAATAGAATTAAGAAGGTCCGATTTACTCCAGAGCGCCTCTTTCATAAGCTCCTCGAACTGCAACCACTCGCTGCGGATGTCGTCCTGAATTGCTTTTATATCCATATATTGTTTTTTGTAGGTTAGGCTGGTGCGTAATGTTTTGGTTCAAGTATCTGAGGTTTGCATTTTTCAATAGCCTCTACCAGTCCGGAAACATCTTCAACCACTATTAACGCATCACTCCAGTTTCTGTTCAACATTTTTTCAGAAACCAGATGCGCAAACAATTGCAGCAGGGGGTTAAAGAAACCGTCAAGATTAAGCAGGATAACGGTTCCCGGGTACAGGCCAAGCCTTTTTAATGTATAAGTTTCAATAAGTTCTTCAATCGTACCCACACCTCCCGGGAGGGCAACCACGGCATCGGTATTTTCACGAAGCATCTCCTTGCGCCGGCTCATTGAGTCAACCAGGGTGAGTTTCCTCAGCGAAGGGTGATCAAGTTCAATATCTTTCATGAACGAGGGCATTACACCCTCAACATCACCGCCCAGCTCATTCATCTTGTCAATAAGAACACCCATGAGGCCTCTGCAGCTCCCCCCGCATACGATAGTGTATTCACGAAGAGAAGCCGCCTTAGCGAAGCTATCGGCGGCCTCCGTGTATTTTTGCTCAAGAATATTGCTCGACGAACAATAGACACAAATTCTCTTGCCCATTCTTGTCAGTTTAGAAAAGGAATGCAACCGAGAGCTGGAATCCCTGAATTTTTGCGTTTTCGTATTTCTCTTCCCAGGTAGTGTTTGTGGCTGATTCAAGTTTACCGAGTCCCCAGTTGTATTTACCCATTATCTGAAGCTTCCAGATATCAAGACCAACACCGGCGCCAACACCATAATTAAAACGGTTAATGTCGTCCCAGTCCTGGTTTGTAAGGTCACCACCTTTTTGGAGAGCATACGAAATATAAGGGCTGACTACAATAAACGGACGGAGAATCAGCAGATCAAGTCCCAACTGGAAGTTAATCGGAAGAGTCAGGTAATCGATCTCAATTTCAGTCATTGTTGGAGGCAGAACAACATTTGATACTATTAAGCCGTTGTGAGGCTGAATTCCTGTGTATGCCTCTGTAAAAGAGGTTTTAACCTTTGAATACAACAATTCCGGCTGAACACCTATTCCAATGATAGGAATTTTGAACTGCCATGCAATACCAAAGTGATAGCCTGTCTGATTTTTCCAGGCCTGATCTACAGACCCGCTTTCAGTGACGTCTTCGAGAGTATTGAAGTTCAACCCCGCCTTAATACCAAATTTTGACTGGCCAAAAGAGAGTGTTGACACTACCATCAACGCCAAAAGAACCGAAAGAAATTTTTTCATAATAATTACATTAATGAATTGATTTTTGCAACGATATTTGCTTTAGTTGTAGAACCCACAATTTTATCAACAACTTCACCATTCTTAAAGAAGAGCAGCGTAGGGATATTGCGGATTCCGTATTTCACAGGTACCTCCGAACTGTTGTCAACGTCACATTTAGCAATCACAGCTTTTCCTTCATACTCGCCGGCGAGCTCCTCCACTATTGGAGCAATAACTCTGCACGGACCGCACCATGGTGCCCAGAAATCTACAAGTACAGGAACATCTGATTTGATTACTATTTCGTTGAAATTCGAATCGTTAACTGCTATAGCCATAATAAATTGATTTTTTCGTTTGTTTTAAATTACTCTTATGACTGCTAAATTAATATCAATTTTTCTAAAAACCTAAATCTCTTACAAAAAAACTCTGCCAGAGTTTTTACGAATAATCTGATTATTAATGTTATATAAATTAATTCGACTTGATTTTTCTAAACAATCAAGAGCGTAAACATCAATTTTTCAATCACTTCGTAAAAACTCTGGCAGAGTTTTCTGGTTTGTCAGATTTAAATCACCGACTCTGCCTCCCAGACAAAGGCGCGCAGTCCCTGCTTCTGAGCAGAATCGTTGATCTTCTTAAGTTCGGCCAGAAGTTCCTGCAATTTGCTATCCTCAACAACAGCCAGAGTGGCCATGTTTTTTGAGGGCCATGCATGTGTTCCGTAGTGAGGTTCTCCATCTTTGGTACCTCGCCCTTCGACGTCGTTCCATTTGGTGAATCCCCTAACGTCGCATTTATCCAGGGCTCCCTGTACGAGAGCATTGTGTGCCTGATTATATACTATCATTAATGATTTCATGCTTTTGCTTTGTTAAGTTTTAACATTTTTGCCCATGCCTTCCTCTTCTTCTTAATGTCACCGGCGTGGAATGAGGTGTAAACTGTAGGAATCACAACCAGAGTAAGTATTGTTGAGAGAGAGAGACCACCAATGATTGAAATACCCATAGGTTGCCAGATTTCTGAACCCTCGCCAATTCCCAGAGCCATTGGAAGCATACCCAGAATTGTTGTTAGTGTTGTCATGAGTACTGGACGCAGACGGGATTTTCCTCCTGAAACCACAGAACGTTTAACTGACGCACCGCGCTCCTTGTTGAGGTTAATATAGTCTATAAGCACAATACCATTCTTAACAACAATACCCACGAGCATAACCGCACCAATGAGTGCAATAAGGCTGAGTGTTGTTCCTGTCAGCCACAGAGCAGTAAATACCCCGGTAAAAGCAAACGGAAGCGAGAACATAATTATGAACGGATCGCGGAAGGATTCAAACTGAGCTGCCATTACAATATATGTCAGAAGAACTACAAGCAGAAGCAGGGTAAACATATCCGAGAATGACTCCTGCTGCTCCTCAATCGCGCCGGACATCTCCACTGCAATAAGGTTTGGTTTGTCAATCTTGGCCACCTCTCTTTCTACATCTGCCGCAATATCTCCCAGAGAACGGTCATAAACCGTACCTGTTACTTTAATAACGCGCTCTCTGTCAAGGTGCTCAATTGATGGCGGAGCGAAGCTCTCTATTACACTCCCTAGTTCGCTCAGGCGAATAGCCTTTCCCTGCGCATTGTAAATAAGAATGTTCTTGATATCGTCAATTGTAGTTCTGAACTTCTGGTCATTTCTGACAACGATGTCATACTCCTCACCATCTTCGCGAAAGCGGGTGGTTATGATACCGTTAATTCTGTTCCTGACCACAGTGGCGGCAGCCGTCATAGTTATTCCGTTCATCGCAAGCTTCTGCCTGTCAAACTGAACCTGGAACTGAGGCATATAGTCTTCACGGCTAAGCTTAACATCCCTCAGACCTTCTGTATTTTCCATCACACTGGCAACCTGGCGGGCAACTGTCTCGGCATCATCAAAGTTAAATCCTAAAACATCCATCTCGAGAGTTGTCCCACCGGTTCCCATTCCCATTCCCTGGTTTCCGCCAGGTGATACTGTATATCTGTAGATCTCAGGAATATTGATAAGGTCTTTTCTAATCTCATCTGAGATTTCGAAAATATCCCTGTCTCTATCCTTAGGATCTGATAGTTTTGCAGTGTATGAAATAATATGAGTTCCGGAGCTTCTCATTGAAAGGAACACATTGGCACCGTCTGCCTGACCAAGAGATGTCTGAAGAATCTCGATTTCCGGATACTTCTCCCTCCATGTCTCGTACAGATATGTGTTCATTTTTCTTGCCTGCTCTACCCTAGCTCCAACCGGAAGTTCAATTGTAATTCCTATCTGAGAGTTATCTGATGACGGGAAGAAGTCAGTACCCACCCTGGCAACCAGGAAGAGACTGGACACAAACATAAGACCGGCTAGTATCATTACCATAAGCCTGTGATTTACAGACCATCTTAGGATATTTTCATACCATCTGTCAAGTGCATTAAGAAACTTCTCAATTGGAGAGTAGAAAAACTGGAAAGCTTTTGACCTTTTTGGATCCTCCCTGAGCATCATTGATGAGAGCATAGGGGTAAGGGTAAGTGCTGCTATGGTAGATACAACAATGATAATTGTCACAATCCAGCCAAGCTGTTTGAACATGATACCGGCAAGACCAGACACCATTGTAAGCGGGAAGAATACAGCAACAATTGTAAGTGTGGATGCAATTACTGCAACAGCAACCTCATTTGTAGCATAGATTGCGGCATCCTTGGGACGGCTGCCTCTCTCTATGTGCGTCGTTATATTCTCAAGCACCACAATTGCGTCATCCACCACCATACCAATTGCAATTGAGAGTGAGCTGAGCGATATAATATTGAGTGTATTTCCGGTAACCATCAGATAGATGAACGCAGCAATAAGCGAAACGGGGATTGTAAGGATAATGATAAATGTTGCCCTCCATCTTCCAAGGAAGAAGAGAACCACTATCATCACAAAAAGACCTGCAAGCAAAACTGTCTCAGTGAGGGAACCAATACTGTCCTTGATAAATTCAGATGTATCCAGTACCATGTCCAGTTTTACATCCGGAGGCAGGCTCTTCTGTATTTCCGGAAGCTCCTTGTTAATCTTGTCTGCAATTTCCACAACGTTGGCTCCGGATTGCTTCTGAACAACAATTGTCGCACCGCGCTGTCCGTTTGTGTATATCTCTGTCGAGCGCTCCTTAAGGGTATCCTTTACGGTTGCAACATCCTTTATATAAATGTTCCTTCCCATGAAGCTGCCCACAATAAGATTCTCAATCTCGTCGCTCTCCTTGAACTCACCATCTACCCGCATTGAGAAGGTTTCTGAACCAACGTCAATTGTACCCGCAGGAACGTTCCTGTTTTCCATGGCAACAAGGTTTGCAATCTGTTCGATTGAAATTTTGTATGCCTCCATCTTCTGAGGATCTGTGGATATCTGAATCTCTCTCTGAGGGGCGCCCGAAATAGAGGTTGATGCAACCCCGTCTATCCTGTTGATAGGGTTTGCAACCTTCTCTTCAAGTATCTTGTAAAGTGCCTTTGAACTCACATCTGCATTTGCAGAGATGAATGCAATTGGCATCATGTCTGAGCTGAACTTGAGAACAACAGGAGATTCACAATCGTCCGGGAGGAAGTTGCGCTGCATGTCCAGTACGGAACGAATATCGTTAACCGCCTCATCCATATTGGTACCATATTCAAACTCAACTGTAATGAGAGAGACGTTATCTTTTGAAACAGATGTTATCTTTTTAAGGTCTGAGACTGTACTTAGTGAGGTCTCGAGCCTTTTGGTCACATTCAGTTCAATATCCACTGCACTGGCGCCGGAATAGGTAGTCATTACCGTTGCGGCATTCAGCTCGATTTTTGGATAAAGGTCAACTGAAAGTTTAGAGTATGAGAAAAGACCGAGTACAACAATCGCCACAAATATGAGGGCGGTTGTTACCGGCTTTTTAACTGCACTTTCATAAATTTTCATACTGATGTCTTATTTAGAGTGAAAGATCGGCTCCACCTTCGGTTACCGATACTTTTGCCTTGTCAATCAAGTTGTTCATACCTGCCACAATTACTTTCTGACCTTCAGAAAGACCGCTAAGTACCTCATATTCGGCACCAATACGTCTTCCAAGGTCAACTTTTGTAAATGCTACAGTATCTCCGTCAAGAACATAAACGAATTTATCGTTTGTTCCCTGCTGCTTGATAACAGCCTTATCCGGAACCATTACCCTGCTTTTTGAGCCAAGGTTTACCCTGGCACGGGCAAACATACCCGGGCGAATCTGCATATTTCCGTTTGCAATGCTCACCTGAACCTGGAAAGTGCGGCTGGCAGCCTCTATGGTTGGATATACCAGACTTACTTTTCCGGGGAAGGTTTTTCCATCATAAACATCCAGTGAAATATCCACCGGTGTTCCATTCTTTACAATTGGATAAAACTCCTCAGATATGCTTATCATAATCTTTACCGGCTGCAGCTGCATCACCACCAGAATAGGCTGACCCATTGTAAGATCACCATTGTCGAAATTTCTGGCTGTAACCACTCCGTCAATAGGAGAGAGAAGCTTGGTGTTTTTATCAAGGTTTGCAAGGCTCTCTTCAGATACCTTTACCTGAGTTTTTATTTGATCATACTGCTGCTGAGATACTCCGCCTGCCTTGTAAAGAGCCTCAACCCTGGCAAGGTCCGTCCTCAGGTTTTCAAGCTGAATCATGGCATTTGCATAGTTAAGATTTTCCATCTGCACCAGCAGTTGTCCTTTCCTGACTTTGGTTCCTACCTCAACATATATCTTCTCAATCCTCTGCGCAGAAGAGCTTGAAATGCTGTTCTTCACGAAAGGTTCGATGTTACCGGTGAACTCAGCAATCTGGTTCACCATTTGTGTGCGTGTCTCTGCTATTTTTACCACAGGAAGTGCAGCTTCATCCTGTCCGGTTTCAGATGCCGAATTGCAGGCGCTGAAAAGTATCAGGCCAAGTGCAAGTAGTAATGTTCCTTTTTTCATTTTTATGATGTAATTATTTATTTGTCAAGATTTTCCATGCCAATAACTTTTTCGTATTCGTTTTTGGCCTTAATAAAGTCGTAAAGTGTCTGATTGTAGTTTAGCATTGAACGGGTGAGAGCAACCTCCGAGTCATTAAGCTCAAGAACAGTTCCCGCACCGGTGTTGAATCTGACCTTGGCTATTTCATAACCCTTCTTTGCCTGAGAAACTGCCTCTCCGTCTGAAGTAAGCTGGGCACCCGCCCTTATCATTTCGTTTATTGAATTCTGAGCAGAGAGCGTCAGTGATTCAGATAAGAGCTCCCTCTGAAACTCCATCTTTTTAATATTTGCCCTGGTCTGCTTCTCTTTGAGAGATACAGAAAGCTTATTAAAAATTGGTATCTGAAGTGAAAGCCCAACAGCAAAAGAGTTGGCCCAGGGTTTGTCAAACGTAAATTTTTCATTCTGCATCTGCATCTGATAGTTTGCAAAGCCGGCAACAACAGGAAGGCGCTGAGAATGTATTAGTTCATAGCTCTTATTGAGCCTTTCAAGCTGAATATCCATGGTCTTAAGGGTACTGTTCTGATCAATATCAATTTGCTGAACCGCAAATGAATTCATTTTATCGCGGAAACTTTCAAAATCTCCAACCACCTCAAGAGGGCGTGAGATTGAAACCGAGAGAAGAACCTTAAGCTGCATTTTTGCTAATTCCAAACCATTCTTTGCCTGAGTAAGCGAAGGAGAGATATTTCTTGCGGCAACCTCGGAGCGGATTTTATCATATTCGCTGGCCATTCCCTGCTCATACATTTTGCGGATATTGCCAGCACTCTCCATTGCATTTTTGTAGCTCTCCTCGAGTACTCTTATGGACTCTTTCATCATTACCACTCCGTAGAAACTGTTTTTCACCTGCTGAATCAAATCCAGCTTTGTGGTTCTTGCAGATTCCAGTGCAGCCTTAAGCTCAAGCTCTGATAGTTGAATGTTCTTATACAGAGCCATGGAAAAAATTGGCACCTGCATAGCTCCCGTGAGGGTATAACTATGAGTCGAGCCAACTTCCATTTTACCTCCCGGAAAAAAATCTGAGAAGAATACAGGCTTCATTATATTATTTGAATACTGCCCGGATGCGTTAAGCGAAGGGAGAAGAGCATACCAGTTTTCCTGTTTGAGATAATCGACTCTTTCGAGTTCGGCATCTGCAATCTTGATGTTAAGGTTATCGCTCATCGCGATTTCCAGCGCATTTTCAATTGTAAGCCTGAGAGTGTCGGCACCGTTCTGAGCAGACAACTGCCCGGCCGACAGAAACATTAGAGCAGCTGCAATAAGTACAGCATTGAGTTTCGTTAAGACTTTCATTCCTTAATGTTTAAATATTTATCAATCATTTTTATACCTGCCGTTGTAGAGATTCCTCTGAAATAAATAATAACGGACTCTCTGAAAAGCTGTTTTCTTGTATGGTTTTTCAGTGAAAAAACATCTGAATTCTCAATGAGGCTTGAAATTTCAATAAGCACCTTTGTTACAAGCTCCTTATCAATATCCTTAAGAAAAAAGCCCTGGTCCTGGCCTCTCTGAAGGAATTCTATCGTTACCTTTTTGTGAAAATCAAGAAATCTGCTGTAGTGATTCTTGAATACCTCCGGGTAAAATTTCTTCAGTTCATCAAAAAAGTTAATCCTCATGTTAATCATAAGGTCACTCTGATGCTCATGAACCATACAAACCATATCAAGAATGCTTTTTGATTCTGCCATAAAGGTCTCTGTAAAAGAGACCATCCTCTTTTGCATTAGATTAAGGCACTCTTCCAGCAAAGTATTTTTATCTCTGAAGTGTTCGTAAAGAGTTCTTTTTGAGATCCCGTTTTCGGTAGCAATCTCATCCATTGTAACTGTTTTGCAACCTTTACTAAGGAACATCTCTACGGAATTTTCAACAATTCTTTCTCTTAAATCCATTTCTATTGTATTAATCGGGGCGCAAATGTATGAATAGAAAACTTAAAAAACAAAAATAGTTTTCTTGTTTTTATAAGAGGATTTGTAATTACTTGTTAAATTTGTATAAAGCATTCGTTTATCATTTTTAAAAATCACATATATGTATAAGGATTTTCAGAGTTTTCTCTCACAGGAACTCGCGAACATTGAATCAGCCGGACTCTTCAAGAAAGAGAGGGTAATAACCACCGCTCAGCAAGCTGCAATAAAGGTTAACAGCGGTCAGGAGGTACTCAATTTTTGTGCCAACAACTATCTTGGACTTTCAAACAGCCCCGTTTTAATTGAGGCAGCGAAGAAAGCACTGGATACAAGAGGATTTGGAATGTCCAGCGTCCGCTTTATCTGCGGCACACAGGATCTCCACCTTGAACTTGAAAAGAAGATTTCTGAGTTTTTTGGCACAGAAGATACAATACTATATGCCGCCTGTTTTGATGCAAACGGAGGAGTATTCGAACCGCTTCTGGGAGAAGAGGATGCAATTATTTCTGATTCTCTTAACCACGCATCTATTATTGACGGAGTACGTCTCTGCAAAGCTCAGCGTTACCGCTATGCAAATGCAAATATGGAGGAACTTGAAAACTGCCTTAAACTTTCGCAGGCTCAGAGATTCCGTTTGATTGTAACCGATGGTGTTTTCTCAATGGACGGCAATGTTGCGCCTCTTGATAAAATCTACGAACTGGCACAGAAATACAACGCCATGATTATGGTAGATGAATCTCACTCTGCCGGTGTTGTTGGCAAGACAGGCCGCGGAACCACAGAGCAGTTTGACCTCAGGGGAAAGGTAGAAATCATTACAGGCACACTTGGAAAAGCATTTGGAGGTGCTATAGGCGGATTCACCACCGGCAAAAAGGAGATTGTATCAATGCTTCGCCAGAGATCAAGGCCATACCTCTTCTCAAATTCAATTCCGCCAATGGTTGCGGCTTCCGGAACTGCAATGTTCGATATGATGTCAAAGACCAACGAGCTACAAGATAAATTGCACAACAACACAAAATATTTTGTGGAGAAGATGGTGGCTGCAGGTTTTGATATCAAACCTACACAATCTGCAATTTGTGCCCTTATGCTGTATGATGCAAAGCTTTCACAAGACTTTGCTGCAAAAATGCTTGAAGAGGGAATCTATGTTATTGGATTCTACTTCCCGGTTGTTCCAAAAGAACAGGCCCGCATCCGCATTCAAATTAGTGCCGGACACGAGCCTGAACATCTTGACAGAGCGATTGCCGCATTTACAAAAGTGGGCAAAGAGCTCGGAGTGATCAAAGGTTAGTCTAAATCCCAGTCCTCGTCACGGTCATTCCAGCGGCGGTTCCACTTGCGTTCCCAGCGGCGTTCCCAGCGATCATTATCAAAGTCGTCGAAACACCAGTCCCATCCGCTGTGAATCCTCATATTACCGTCAAAGGCAAACTTAACCGGCTCCTGAACAATAATTTTCACGCTGTCCGGAACATAGAGAGAGATTACCTTGTTGGTACCATCCCATTTGTTTACCTTATCGTAGACGTCGCACTGAATAGTCAACAGAGAATCTGTCAGCTCAAAAGCAGGCAGATTTTTTTGTGCCTTAATCAAAGCCTCACCAGAAGTTGAAGAGAAGGCCTGAGTCCTGATTTTCATCACTCTTGGCTCGTCTGCACTCTGTCTGATTATTCTTACCTTAGGGAAAGAGACAAATTTCTTATCCTTAGAGGCATCATCCATCCAGAAGAGAATCATCTCAGATTCGTCTCCCTCCATAATGACGTTTGTCTGAGGAATTGCTGTGGCTGAGGCAAATTTCAGATAGATTGTATCGCTTTGGCTAATCACAGGCACCTCTGAAATTTCGCGCGCATCTTCCCAGTATGGCTGAGATGATTTAACAATAAGAGTTACTGTTGAAAATCCTGCAATCACCCAAAGAATGAATATTATCAGACCCGGACGGAATCTTGGATTTCTGAATTCAAACAGAATCTGAATACCACCATACAGCATTCCAATTAAAGGAAGGAAGAAGAAAGCAAGAGAACTTATCTTAAGCCACAGGGTATTTTCAAGTCCCAACTTTACATAGTCAATAAGATCAATAGGAATAAAACCGTTGAAAATCTCAACCCCAAGGAAAAGGAAAGAGAAGAAAAGAATTCCCCCCAGAGAGAACAGCACAAGAAATACTGCGAATACCTTTGCAATTATTCTGAATACCTCATTCACTGCAGGAGCTGCATGTCTTCCGGCTCTGTGAATATCACGGCCCACCCTTGCAGCACCTCTCTCGACATTACGCTGAATGTTTGAAAGATCTGGCTTTTCGCCTCTCATGGCAAACTTTTGCTTTACTGTTCTGGCTTCAGGTATTGCAATCCACATTATAATGTATGCAATGAAAATAAAGGAACCTCCAATTCCGGTGAAAGGGAAGAAGATATGCGGTGCCCACGAAATTAAGAGCAAAACCAGGAAGATTACCCTTACAATAGCAATTTCCAGATTGAAGTATGCGGCAAGTCCCGAGCATACTCCGCCAATCATCTTGTGATCCGGATCACGATATAGTTTTCTCTCAACTCTTGGGCCTGGAGATGATGACCTTTCAAAGGAACCTTCGCTGGACTCTTCGTCAATAGCATCGGGTCTGCCCAGAATTCTTACAACTTCATTGATAACACTAATTGTAATGATTGAATTCGCACCGGCCTTTTCGATAAAAAGTTCGGCCATACGCTCCTCGATACCCTCGATAATCTCATTGCCGTTCTGTTTTCCTCTGTAATGATCGTTAAGTTCTTCCAGATAGCCCTTGAGAACCAGATAACCATCCTCTTCAATGGTGAAGGCAATTTTGCCTAAGCTTACTTTAATAACCTTTTTCATCGTTATGCCTTTTTATTGTTTCTGATAAGATCAATTGTTTCTACCAGCTCTTTCCAGGCGCCGTCCATCTCTTCCAGAAGTTCGCGTCCTTTATCTGTTATTGAGTAATACTTCCTGGGCGGACCCTGCGGAGACTCCTCCCAGCGGTAACTGAGAAGGCCCTGATTTTTCTGCCTTGTAAGAAGCGGATAGAGAGTTCCCTCTACCACTATCATCTTTGCACTCTTCAGCTGCTCTATGAGCGAAGAAGCGTATGCGTCATTGTTGTTAAGTATGCTCAGTATGCAGTACTCAAGAACACCTTTGCGCATTTGCGATTTTACGTTATCGGTATTAATGTCTGTCATGGCTCTTTCTATTTATACATTGAAAATTTCTTCATATTCTCCGCTGTTACGGGAATACCTCTCATCTCACATTTCTGAGCTGCGGTATAAGCAACCGGAGCAGCAATCCAGAATACTATATAGGCCCAGAATCCCATGCTTCCCATAAAGAGAGCAACAACAAAGAGGATTCTTATTAAAGTGGTGTCAAGATTAAGATAAAGTGCCAGTCCTGAACACACGCCGCCAATCATCTTATCATCCGGGTTGCGGTACAATCTTTTTGACACCGGGAAGCCTGCAGGCTCCGGTGCAGTGTAGCCTCCTGTCTCGAACGAGTCATCTGCAGGTGTGCCATCAGGCATTCCAAGCTGCGAGATTACCTTGTTTACTACTGCAATGTTCACCACTTCGCCCTTGTTGCCAAGAGACTCAGCAAAGAGTTCTGCAATCCTTTGTTCGAGATCTTCCATTACGTCCCCGGTTTCTGATCCGAGGCCGGTTTTTTCTCTGAACCTGGAAAGATACTTATCCAGTTTCTGGTAGGCATCTTCATCAATTACAAACGAGGTGCCTCCGATTCCAACAGTTACAACTTTTTTCATTTGACAGAATACTTAAATTATTTTAGAATTTGGTACTGCAAATATATATACTTTTTATTATACCTTGTATCACATAGTACTAAATATTTTCATAAAAAAAGCTCGTTACATACGTAACGAGCTGATATACTGAGAGAAAATTTTTTCTAACTTATTGAAAAAATTTTCGAATTTTCAGAAAAATTAGTTTGCAGGGGTTCCTTGCGGCTGAGTTTGCTGCTGCTGAGGCTGAGTTGTAGGGAACTCCGGCTGACCCTGAACAGGTGCAGATTTCTCAATTCTCTCCTGAATTGCGTTTTGTCTTTGGTTGTTTCCTGTAGAAACGAATGCAGTTGCAAGAACGCAAAGAACGATAATGGCAATTGCAAGTGTCCAGGTTGCTTTCTCAAGGAAGTCTGCTGTCTGGCGAACGCCAAAAGTCTGGTTTCCTGATGCGAAGTTAGCTGCAAGGCCGCCACCTTTTGAATTCTGTACTAATACTATGATAGTGAGCAGAATGCTTGCAATTACAATAACTATGGATATTGCTGTGTACATAATAATTATGTGTTGTGTTTGGTCTTTAACTCTTTAACAAGGGAGGCAAAGTAAACACTTTTTTCCGGATATAGCAAAATAAGTTTTGCGTAAACATCCAGTGCCCTTTTATAAAACCCTTGTTCTGTATATATTTTTGCCAGAGTTTCTGTATAGAATCCGGCATCCTCGAACATCTCTGATGCATCTATCTCTGCAGGTCCTGTTTCACCATCCTTAATGAAAGGAGAGGTCCCCTTTGATGCCGAATTTGATGAAGCACGTAAAAGCGAAGGCTTCTCCACAATGAACTTATCCAGCGGCTGCTTTTTATCCAGTTCAAGCGTCTCCAGTTCAATACGGGAAAAATAGTCTCCTCCCGCAAAAACAACTCTAGGCTCAGATACCGGCTCGTCATCAATTTCCGGAATGAATTCAAAGAAATCATCAGTATCCTCAGGCTCTTCAGAGTGAGCAGCATCTGAAACAACAGCCTCCGACTCTGCTTCAATGAGCTCAATGGCATCTGAAAGATCCGGCTCCTGGTCCAGCGAGAAGGAGTCTGACGCAGGCACTGAATAACTTTTTTCTTTTTCAGGAAAGGCAATATCATAGAGGCTCTCTCTTGAGTAGAGGTATGCAGCAGCCTTTTTAAGATAGGCATTCCTGTGGTCCTCCCCCAGCTCGTTCATTCTTTTAAAGAATTCAAGATGTGCCAGAGAGTACCATGGGTACTTCTCGATAGTCTGCTCCAGTGCGCTCAGGTCTGTCTCTTTCATATTTACCAGTTTGCTACAGTGGCGTTAAAAATTGATTCCGTCATCTTCTCAAGGATGGCATCCACCAGTTGCGCCTCAACGGCGTCAAGGGAAGATGTTGAAGGATAGTCCTCAAACTCAGCAAAAGAGCGTTCAAAGTCCTCCTTTGGATACTTTTTGTTTGTATAACGTATCTTAACTGCAATTGTTAGTCTGTTCATTGATGCTACCTCATTAGCAGTGATAGCAAGAGCAGTGGTTTCGTATGATGTTATCTCGCCCTCCACTATCAGATCGCCGTCATCCGGCTCGATTGAAAGTTTGGTGAGCTTTCTGTATTTCTCCTTAAGGGCCTCTGTAAGCTGATTGCTTAGTGCAGGATTGACCCTCATCGCCTTGTTCTCTATCCTCGCTACGGAAATTGAGGTTACATCAGGCTTAATGGATGTACCCGAAAAGGAGTAGATCCCGCATGACTGAACCAGCAGAAGAACAAAAGCTATATATAGTAATCGTTTCATAAATCGTGTTCTAAAGATCAAGGTCCAGTTCCTTAATCTTTCTGTAAAGAGTCCTTTCCGAAATCCCCAGCTCAGCGGCAGCAAGCTTTCTCTTTCCGCCATGCTTTTCAAGAGCTTTCCTTATAAGTTCTGCACTTACATTCTGAATGGAAAGAGTCTGCATTTCACTCTCCTCCTTCTCAGATGCAGCTGCATCAACATCGTAATCTACAATTGCCGCACTGTCAGACAGATTGCGCGTCAGGTCAATACTACCTGAAAAGCGCGGAGGAGCAACAACGGCCGGGGCTTCAACCTCTTTATCGCCTACTCTTTTCTTAAGCTCCTCAACCTCATGCCTGAGCTGATACAGTATCTTGTAAATAATATCCCTGTCTGTAAGGTAATCTGAGTTGTGACCTTCTGTCTTTACCGGAAGGAACTCAGGCCCCTCTGCCGGAAGATATTTTGCAATAACCTCAGGGCCAATCTCTCTGTTGTGCTCAATTACAGAAATTTGCTCTGCAATGCTCTTAAGCTGTCTTATATTTCCGGGCCAGCGATAATTTTCCAGCAACACTTTTGCCGGATCTGTCAGGCGGATTGACGGCATTTTGTAGCGCTCGGCAAAATCAACCGCAAATTTTCTGAAAAGGAGGTATATGTCCTCTCTTCTTTCGCGCAGCGAAGGTATGGTAATTGGAACAGTATTGAGCCTGTAATATAAATCCTCACGGAATTTTCCGTTCTCGATAGCCTTAATGAGATTTTTATTTGTTGCCGCCACAACTCTCACGTCTGTCTTTTCAACCTTTGAGGAGCCTACCTTAATAAACTCTCCTGTCTGAAGAACTCTGAGCAACCTCACCTGAGTTGAGAGAGGAAGTTCTGCTACCTCGTCCAGGAAGAGAGTTCCCTCGTCGGCAACTTCAAAGTAGCCCTTTCTGGTCTCAACAGCACCCGTAAAGGCGCCCTTTTCGTGCCCGAAAAGTTCTGAGTCAATTGTTCCCTCAGGGATAGCTCCGCAGTTAACAGCAATATACTTCTTATGCTTTCTGGGGCTGAAGGAGTGGATAATCTGTGGCACAACCTCCTTACCTACACCGCTTTCTCCTGTTATGAGCACAGAGAGGTCAGTTCCGGCGACCCGGACAGCCGTTTCCAGAGCTCTGTCGAGCACAGGATTGCTGCCAATAATATCGAATCTTTGTTTTAAACTTCTCATGTCCATAGCTGCAAAAATAGACAAAAAATGATTATCTTTGCGGAATAGCTAACGAAATTAACAACAAAACAGAGCAATAATGAAACAGAGCATTCTTAAGATTTTCTCTTTTGCGGTACTCGGATTTGCACTCATTTCCTGCAGTAATCCATCGAAAATGGCAAAAGAATCCGTGCTTATGGGCGTAGACGGAAACCCAAAAGTCCTTGAAGTAATAGCTGACGAAATTACAGCTTCTTATTCAATCACTTTCCCAGAGGGATACTTCCATCCTAAGGCAATCCTTGAGGTAGTTCCTGTACTGGTATACGAAGGCGGCGAAGTAGCTGCTCCAACCCAGAAACTTCAGGGCGAAAAGATAACAGATAACTTTAATGTTATCCCTGTTGCAGGTGGAAAAGCCAGCAACACAGTTAAATTTGCCTATGTTCCCGGCATGGAAAAGTCACATCTGGAACTTAGAATTGCTGTGTGGAACAAACTCAAGAAGATTGATTTCCCTGCAGCATACAAAGTGGCAGACGGAGCAAACATCACTTACAAACTGGTTCACAAAACCGGAATGAGCTCTCCACTTGCACAAGACAACTACAAAAAGATTATTTCTGAGAAAAAAGAGACTCAGATCCTTTATACAATCAACAGCGACAAGGTTCGTCCAAAAGAGCTTACCAAAGCAGAGATTAAGGAATTCGAGAAATTCCTTGCAGACATCAAAGCAGACGAACGCAGAGAGGTTGTAGGAACAGACATCGTGGCATATGCTTCACCGGATGGTCCTGAAACCCTTAACAACAAGCTGTCAGACAAGAGAAGCTCAAGCGCACTTAAGGCTTTCGAAAAGATTACAAAGAAAAATCCTGTTGACGCACCTGTTAATGTATCTACAGTAGCAGAAGACTGGGAAGGTTTCCAGGAGCTGGTTGCTGCATCTACAATTCAGGACAAGGAGCTTATTATCCGCGTGCTTTCAATGTACAACGACCCTGCAGTTCGCGAGAGAGAGATTAAGAACATGTCTAAAGTATTCAAAACACTTTCAGACAAGATCCTCCCGGAACTCCGCAGAGCAAGATTCATTGCAAATGTAGACTATACAAACTACAGCGACGAGGAGCTTGTAAACCTAGTGAACACAAACATCGAGATTATGGATGTTGAGGCTCTTCTTTACACAGCTACACTTGTAAACGATTACGCTACCAAGGTTAAGATCTACAGCAAGGCCGGTGAGAAATTCAACTGTGACCGCGCATACAACAGCCTTACTTCAATTCACCTTGACAACAACAAGCTTGCAGACGCAAAAGCATCAATTGCAAAGGTTTCAAACAAAACTACTGCTGTTTACATGAACAACGCTGGTGTAATTGCTCTTCGCGAGAAGAATTACAAAGGCGCTGCAGATATGTTCGCTAAATCAAACATCAAAGAGGCTAAGCAAAACTCAGCAATTATTGACATCCTTGACGGCCGCTACAAAGAGGCTGCTGCAAAACTTGCAGGCACAGGTGACGATAACGAAGGTCTTGCATACATTCTTACAAACCAGCTTGACAAAGCTCTTCCTGCTCTTACACATGACTGCCCTCACGCAGCTTACATGAGAGCTATCGTTTATGCTCGTCAGGGCAAAATGAGCGAAGTTGCAAAACAGCTTACAAAGGTTTACGAGAACGAAAACTTCAAAAAGCGTTCAGAGAAAGATATCGAATTCGCCAAGTTCAGGGAATAATCTCTTTACTGAGTCCGATTCACATATAAAACAGAGGGTTGCACGATTGTGTTACCCTCTTTTTTATTAGGAGGGTAAAAAATATTACTATATTTACTACTGTTATATAATTCATGAGGTTTATGCTGCCAAAAAAGTTTTCGTTTACACTTGTACTCAGCCTTCTGCTGTATTCATTCAGTTTTGCCCAGAGTGCCCCTGCGGATACCAGCTTTGTTGACGAGAGGGAGAAGCTTTACATTCACACAGACAGGGATGTCTACACATCCGGGGAAAAAATCTGGTTCAGGGGCTACCTCACCAACAGTAAATATAACTCTTCTGCACCGCTCAGTACATACATTTATGTTGAGCTCTATGCAGACACTCTGGTATCGCGCGTAAAAATCAGAAACACAGCAGAAGAGGGATATTCAGGCTATATTGAACTCAGTGACAGAATTGACCCGGGCAGTTATATCCTCAGGGGATATACCCGCAATATGGAGAACTACCCAAGGGAAGAGATGTTCCACAAACGAATTGAAATAGTAAGCAAAAGGGCAAAACCAGTATTTGAAAGCATTACTGCTGCCGGCGAGTTTGACATTCAGTTTCTTCCCGAAAGTGGACATATGATCTCCTACCGCCCCTCAAAAGTTGCATTCAAGGCTGTGGGCAGCGACGGATTTGGAATAAAGGCCAGCGTTCTTCTCTACAACAGCTCAGACTCACTGCTTGGAATCTATGAGACAAGACACCGCGGCATGGGACTAATTAACATCCTCTCTGCCGATCCTCAGGGATACTATGCAATAGTAAGGGACTCTGCAGGAATAACAAAAAGGGTTAATCTCCCAAAAGTTGAAATCGCCGGGGCTACAATTGCCCTTACCAGAATAAATGACAGATTCTCCATAAAGGCCGAAATCTCTTCGGGCTATGCAGCAAGGCTCAGCGGAGGCAAAGGGGGTAATAAAGTATATCTGGAAATTAAAAACTCCTCTGAAACACTTTACAGAAAACAAATTCAGAACGAATTCTCACAGCAGTCAATTACAGAAACAATACATCTTGCTCAGATGCCGGCCGGCGTAAACTCAATTCAGATTGTAACTGAAGATGGGACAATTCTGGCAGAGAGACTCTTCTTTACCCGCAGTAAATTCAGGCCCCTGGTTTCAGTTAAACCGGATACTATATTCGATCTGCCAGTAAATACAGCCGGCAAAACGGTTTACAAAACAAGAGATTTTGTAAGGCTTGCCATTTCAGTCAAAGATACTGCCGGACGGGCTTTACCGGCAGAATTTTCACTGGCTGTAACAGATTCAGTTCTGGCACCTTTTAATATAAACAGGGATAATATTATGAGCCACCTTGAACTTTGCAGCGAACTAAAGGGCGAGGTTGAAGATCCCGGCTACTATTTCAACAATCCCACTCAGGAGAGCGAACGCTACCTGGATATGCTCATGATGACTCAGGGCTGGCGTTGCCATTCGGTGAGCACAAAAGAGACCGGAAGAGAGTTCAGCATGAAGATATCCGGGTCTGTATCCGGACTCTTCAGAAAAGAGGCAAAGAAAACATATCTGATGGTGTTCTGCCCGGAGATTCAGCTTACCAATGCATTCTACCTGGACCAGATGAGTAAATTCACCATGGAGGGAATCCACTTTCCTGACAGCTCTAAGTTCCTTTTTGGAGTTGCGGGAAGGCAGGGAGGTCAGCTTTATGGCGTAAACATAGAAAAAGAACGATTCCCTGCATTTTCGTTTACAAACAAAAGACTTCCGCGGGGCAAGGAGAGAACTCTCATTTTAAGCGCTGCCAGTGAGCAGAGAGCAATTTCCGGGGAGTTCATGGACAGGAAACTTGAAGAGGCCATTGTTGTTGCTCCTGAAAAGACTATTCTCAAACCAAAATACAACCCCTCTCCTTTTCTTCAGTCGTTCAGCAGAGGTCAGCTTAAAGAGCGCGAAGAGCTTCAGAATTACGACCAGATGCAATTGCAGGATTACCTGATAGTAGCCTTCCCGGGACTTCATATTGAGGGGGACTCAATGGGTAACCGCAGACTTATTTCACCAAGAAATGTCTCTATGTCCGGACCGGGAGAGCCACAAATATATGTTGATGGTCTCAAGTGGGAGAGTACCTCACTTTTAGACCAGTACAGAATGACTGTTGAGGAGATAGAAAATGTTGCATACCTGAGCGGAACAGCAGGTTCTATGTACAATACGGTAGGTGGTGTAATTCTTATCACCAGCAGAAAAACAGGAAAATTTCTTGAGAAAACTGTACCCAATGTTGCAAGGGTTACCCCACTGGGCTATCAGAAGAGCGTTAAATTTTATGCACCCAAATATGAAAACCATGTTCAGCGCAATAATCCTCTCAAAGACCTTCGCACAACACTGTACTGGAATCCTTCAGTAAAGACAGATTCAGACGGAGTCGCCAGAATTGAGTTCTACACAACAGACAGAAGTGGCACCATGAATATTGATATTCAAGGAATAACAGCCACCGGCGAGCCGATGGCCGGAAAATGGTCCTTTGATGTAAAGCGGGTTAATTAAACAGGCTAAGGTTAGTCAAGCTTAAGAACAGCCATAAAGGCGCTTTGCGGCACCTCAACATTGCCTACCTGGCGCATTCTCTTCTTACCCTTCTTCTGCTTTTCAAGCAGCTTTCTCTTACGGCTTATATCACCCCCGTAACACTTGGCAGTTACATCCTTGCGGACAGCCTTTACTGTTTCGCGGGCAATAATTTTTGCCCCAATAGCTGCCTGTATGGCGATATCAAACTGCTGGCGTGGTATAAGCTCCTTTAGCTTTTCGCACATTCTGCGGCCAAAGTCATATGCATGATCCTTGTGAATAAGACTTGAAAGCGCATCCACAGGCTCTGAGTTTAGAAGAATATCGAGTTTCACCAGATCTGCCTCCTTGTATCCTACGACATGGTAGTCAAACGAAGCGTAGCCGCGGGAAACAGATTTAAGCTTATCGTAAAAGTCAAATACAATCTCTGCAAGAGGCATCTCAAAATTGAGCTCCACCCTCTCGCTTGTGAGGAAGTGCTGGCTCAGGAGAACTCCTCTCTTGTCAAGACAGAGTTTCATAATTACCCCAAAATATTCAGACTTGGAGATAATCTGCGCACGGATATATGGCTCCTCAATATAGTCGATAAGTGTAGGAGATGGAAGACCCGACGGGTTGTGAACATCGTTCATCTCTCCCTGAGTTGTATAAACCTTGTATGAAACGTTGGGAACAGTTGTGATGACATCCATGTCAAACTCCCTGTAGAGACGCTCCTGAACAATTTCAAGGTGCAGAAGACCCAGGAATCCGCAGCGGAAACCAAAGCCCAGAGCCAGTGAAGACTCCGGCTCAAATACCAGGGAGGCATCGTTAAGCTGAAGCTTCTCAAGCGAAGCTCGCAAATCTTCATATTCGTCTGCCTCAACAGGATATACGCCCGCAAAGACCATCGGCTTAACCTCCTCAAAACCGGCAATTGATGTTTTGCAGGGGTTGTTAATATGTGTGATTGTGTCTCCTACATTAACCTCTTTTGCAGTCTTGATTCCTGAAATTATATAGCCCACATCTCCGGTGGTAACCTCTCCTGTTGGAACCATTTTCAGGCGAAGCAATCCTACCTCATCTGCCTCATACTCTTTGCCTGTATTGAAAAACTTTACCTTGTCTCCTTTTTTTATCGAGCCATTCTCTACCTTGAAGTATGCAATAATCCCCCTGAAGGAGTTAAATACAGAGTCAAAAATAAGGGCCTGAAGCGGTGCATTGGGGTCGCCTTTAGGGGCCGGAACGCGGGTAATAATCGCCTCCAGAATCTCCTCCACACCCACTCCTGTCTTTCCGCTCGCCAGGAGAATCTCTTCGTCCTTACATCCAAGAAGATCTATGATCTGCTCCTTAACAGAGTCAATCATAGCGGCATCCATATCAATTTTATTGAGAACCGGTATTATTTCAAGATCGTGATTAAGAGCAAGATAGAGATTTGAAATTGTCTGCGCCTGTATTCCCTGAGTTGCATCTACTACCAGAAGAGCCCCTTCGCAAGATGCAATTGCCCTTGAAACTTCATAAGAAAAGTCTACGTGGCCGGGAGTATCAATAAGGTTAAGTGTGTAACTTTCACCGTTTCTAATGTAGTCCATCTGGATAGCGTGGCTCTTGATTGTGATCCCCTTCTCTTTTTCGAGATCCATCGAATCGAGCACCTGCGCCTCCATATCCCTTGCGGCAAGAGTATGTGTAAACTCCAACAGCCTGTCTGCCAGGGTGCTTTTACCGTGGTCAATATGTGCAATAATACAAAAATTCCTAATCTGCTTCATGGCTGCAAAGATAAAAATATTTAACAAATGCGGCAGAATGGTTTATCTTTGTCAATTAGTATTAAACAGATAATAATGATAAATAACTATTCTTTAAGCGACATCTCTTCACAGGTGCGAAGAGACATAGTCCGCATGGTGAATATGGCTGCCTCCGGACACCCGGGCGGATCGCTCAGCAGCACAGACATACTTACTGTATTGTTTTTCTCTGAGATGAATCATGACCCCAAGGAGTGGAGAAGGGACGGAAAAGGAAAAGATATGTTCTTCCTTTCTGCCGGTCATCTTTCACCGGTTTTTTACAGTGTGCTTGCAAGAAGCGGATACTTTCCGGTAAGCGAACTTGCATCATTCCGCAAACAGGGTTCAAGACTTCAGGGGCACCCCTCTGTAGAGAGAGGTCTGCCGGGAGTTCATGTAGCATCAGGATCACTTGGGCAGGGGTTGTCTGTAGCCTGCGGAGCAGCAATAACAAAAAGGCTCAGCGGTGAGGAGAATTTCGTATATGTTCTTTGCGGAGATGGAGAGAGCGAAGAGGGACAGATCTGGGAAGCAGCAATGTTTGCAGCTCACAACAAACTAAGCAGGCTAATTGCAATAACAGACTGGAATGGTCAGCAGATAGACGGACCAACAGATTCAGTAATGAGTCTGGGAGACCTGGAGGCAAAATGGAAAGCATTTGGCTGGGAGGTAATTGTAGCAGACGGACATGACCTTGATGCAATTTCTGCTGCATACAAACAAGCTAAGGCCGGTTCTCAGAACGGAAAGCCAAAGATGATTCTTATGAAGACTCATATGGGAATGAATGTTGACTTCATGCAGGGAACTCACCACTGGCACGGCAAAGCGCCAAATGCAGATCAGACAGCTAACGCACTTTCACAACTGAAGGAAACTATAGGAGATTTTTAAGCATGAGAGAGAAATTCGAAAATACAGGAAATAAAGATACCCGCTCAGGTTTTGGTGCGGGGCTTCTGGAGGCTGGAAGAAAGAATCCGGAGATTGTTGCACTTTGCGCAGACCTTACAGGTTCACTCAAAATGGATGCTTTTGCGGCTGAGTTTCCCCAAAGATTCATTCAGTGCGGAATTGCTGAGGCAAACATGATTGGAACAGCTGCAGGGCTTGCTGTTACAGGCAAGGTTCCCTATGTGGGTTCATTCGCCGGTTTTGTAACAGGCAGGGTTTACGATCAGGTTCGCCAGACAGTTGCCTATTCAGATACAAATGTTAAGATTTGCGCATCGCATGCCGGAATTACCCTGGGTGAAGATGGTGCAACCCACCAGATTATGGAGGATATAGGGCTAATGAGGATGCTGCCAAACCTTACTGTAATTAATCCTTGTGACTATAACCAGACTAAAGCAGCGGCCATTGCAATTGCAGATCTTCACGGACCGGTATATCTCCGCTTTGGAAGGCCGTCTGTTCCAAATTTCACTCCGGCAGATCAGAAATTTGAGATTGGAAAGGCAGTGAAGCTTATTGAAGGCAGTGATGTTACAATTTTTGCCACTGGTCATCTGGTGTGGGAGGCAATTACAGCTGCCGGGCTACTTGAAAAAGAGGGCATAAGTGCAGAGGTAATAAATATCCACACGATTAAACCTTTGGACACAAAAGCAGTCATAGAATCAGTTGCCAGAACAGGCGCGGCTGTAACTGCAGAAGAGCACCTCATAGCAGGCGGAATGGGAGAACTAATCTCAGGATTGCTTGCAAGAGAACTTCCTTCTCCGCTTGAATTTGTGGCAGTGGACGACCTCTTTGGACAGAGCGGAGACCCTGCAGAACTCATGAAGCTTTACAAGCTGGATGCACAACATATTGTGCTGGCTGCGAAGAAGGCGATATCACGCAAGTAGACTGAAAAACAAAACATGAGCGATAAGGAACTCCTGGAACTATACCGCGAGGAAGGCAAGCAACATTATGCCTTCAACCTTATCGTTAAAGCATACGGAGAGAGGCTGTACTGGCATCTCAGAAAACTGGTCGCATCGCATGACGATGCAAATGACCTTCTTCAAAATTCTTTTGTAAAGGCATGGGACGCCCTTCCTGAGTTCAGGGAGGAGTCTCGTCTTTATACATGGATGTACAGGATTGCGACAAACGAAGCACTTACCTTTCTGAAGAGAAAAAAGGCCAGGGCATTTCTGTCTCTTACAGACTACTCAAAGCAACTTGAGAACAAACTTGAAGCCGACCCCTATTTTAACGGTGATGCTACTCAGAAGGCGCTTCATAAGGCCATACTTAAGCTGCCGGAGAAGCAAAGGGTTGTCTTTAATATGAGATATTTTGACGAAATGAAATATGAAGAAATTTCTGAAGTTCTTGGCACCTCAGTGGGTGCTCTCAAGGCTTCATATCACCACGCATTTCAAAAAATTCAGGTCAGTTTGCAGGAGCTGCTTTAATCCTTTTTAGATTTTTATAGTCAAAGATATATGAAACAAAATTTAAACATAGACCAGCCTCATTTGAAAGAGAACCCCTATACGGTTCCCGAGGGTTACTTCTCTGCAATGCAGGCCGAGGTCTCAGACAAGGTTTCGGCAAGAGTTCAGAAGCCGGGATTTTGGGTTCTGGCAAAGCCTCAGATTGCACTTGTTTCTACTTTCGCAATCATTTTTTTAATTGCTTTTGCAACAATAAAGATATTCTCACCTGGTGATGAGAGTCTCAGAAATGAAACTTTTGCCACGGGATCTGAGTACATTGACGGACACTACATAGAAAGCAACTTTGTTGATTTCTACGACACAACATCAGATTCAACTGTCGGAGAAGAGCAGATTGACCCGGAGGAGATAGTCGAATACCTCAGCTCAAGTACTGGATTAATTTATTTAGCATCACTTGAATAATCAATTGTCATGAAAAAGATTATAATTCTATTAACAGCAATCTTACTCTACACGTCTGCAAATGCGCAAATGAGCTCTTCTGAGCCTCAGGAGAGAAGCAACATGCCTGCAGAGAGAACTCACATAATGGGCTCCCGCGATATTAATCAGAAGGGACAGTCTCGTTATGAACAAATTCAGAGTTCCAAGATAGCTTTCTTCACAACAGAGCTCGAACTTACTCCAAAGGAGGCAGAAGATTTCTGGCCGGTTTATAACAAATACTGGAAAGAGCGCGAAACAGCATACAGGAAAATTCAGAGTAACCTAAAGATGATTACAAAGGCTGTTACCGGAGAAACAAAGGTTACAGATTCTGAGCTCAGGGATTTAACAGAAAATTATGTAAGTGGTTTTTCTGCAGAGGGCGAAATTCAGAAAGCTTACTTTACAGAATTTTCAAGAATTCTTCCTCTTCGAAAGGTTGCAAAACTTTACAGGGCAGAGGAGATGTTCCGCGTGAAAATGATACATCAGCTCCGTAAAGGTGGTGGAGGTTCCGGCCCTGGCCCAATGAACAGATAATCACCCCAAAAGATTTAAAAAATATCGGCATCGCCAGCCGGTTTGTACTGACCCCCAAGTCCAAGTTAGAATTTTAGGTAGAGATCGCCGGTTATCCGGCGATACTCGTTTGTATAGGGTCCTCCGGCAATCTCCTGAATAGCGATTGTCTCCACGGAAGCCTCCGTTGCAGCTACCGCTGCACCTCCGGCCGCAGCCCGTTTCTCAAACTCCAGCATTACCCTCTTTACCTTACCTCCTCTTACAGTTTCAACTTTGCACATCTTCACAAGGGCAAGGCTACTCCTCTTTGCTGTTAAAGCAAATTGCATCCCCTCTTCAAATGGCAGAATAACAGAGAGTATTCCGCCTTCACAAAGCAGTTCACAGGAGCCTGATATGATTGTATCAAAGGGCAGGTCATCTGTATGCCTCGCGGAACTTCTTCGCGGGCAGGGCGCCTTAAGGGAGTTGTTAAAATAGGGTGGATTGGTTGCAATGAGGCTGAATGTTCCCCTCTTCTCCTTAGCGACAAGCTCAGAAAAGGAGAGAGAATCGGCCTTTAAATATTTACTCCACGGAGAGGCGGCAAAATTGAACCCGGCCTCTGCAGCTGAGGGTTCATCCGGGTCGATTCCAAGGATTTCTACGGGAGGGTGGGCTGGTACCGTATCCTTGTGCTGAAAAAGGTCTGGATTTGAGGCGGCCAGTCGCTGGGCAATTATAAGTGCAATCACTCCGGTACCTGTTCCCAGATCAAGAATTCTCAGTTTATGAGATACAATAACAGGGTTAGTATGGGTCTCTGATTCAGCAGCGGACAGGCGAGGCGCAGAAAGCCATGCACCAAGGAGAACACCGTCTGTATTCACCTTCATTGCACTTTTGGATTGCCTTACGCAGAATTGTTTAAAGCAGAAACTCTCCATCTTTCATTTCAAGAACACGATCGCTCATTGCTGCAAGATCTCTGTCGTGAGTAACTATTACTATGGTTTGCCCGTACTTTTCCCTGAGGTCAAAGAAGAGCTTGTGAATCTCCTGTTTGGTAACTGTGTCCAGATTACCGGATGGTTCATCTGCAAGCAGAACACTCGGATTGTTTATCAGTGCCCGCGCAATTGCCACTCTCTGCTGCTCTCCGCCGCTCAGTTCAGAAGGCTTATGTGTAAGCCTCTCTTTGAGACCTAGAAAAGTGAGCAGATCTGTGGCTCTCTCCCTTGCTCTCCCCATACTCTCCTTTGCAATTAAAGCAGGTATGGCTACATTTTCAAGAGCTGTAAACTCCGGCAGCAAGTGGTGAAACTGAAATACAAACCCAATTTTCTTGTTTCTGAAATCTGCCAGAGCATTTGATCCCATTGAGAAGAGATCTGTTCCGTCAATAGAAACGGCACCTGTGTCCGGTCTGGACAAGGTACCAAGAATTTGGAGCAAGCTCGACTTTCCAGCCCCGCTTGCTCCAACAATACTTAGTACTTCTGCCTCCTTAGCCTCGAAATTTATTCCTTTGAGAACCAGAAGGCTTCCGTATGATTTTTTAATATCGGTCGCCTTTATCATTAATAAAATTATTCCTCTTTATCGTTCGATTCGTAATCCTTGAGAAGCTTATCCTGAACCTCGGCCGGAACCTGCTGGTATTCGGCGTAGGTCATGGTAAATGTAGCTCTTCCGGAAGTGAGAGAACTCAGAGTTGTAGAATATTTGTTGAGCTCAGCAAGCGGAACTCTGGCGCGAAGCACCTCAAATCCCTTGTCGCTGCTCATTCCTTCAATCATTGCACGGCGGTTCTGAAGGTCACTCATTACATCACCCATACAGTCGCTAGGAACAAGAACCTCAATATTGTATATTGGTTCCATAATCTTTGGACCTGCCTTTTTAAAGGCCTCCTTGAAGGCGTTTCGTCCGGCTAGTTTGAATGAGATTTCGTTTGAATCTACAGGGTGCATCTTTCCATCATAAACGAACACACGAATATCGCGGGCATAAGATCCGGTAAGCGGACCCTCTTCCATCTTCTCCATGATACCCTTTAGGATTGCCGGCATAAATCGAGCATCAATTGCACCTCCTACGATACAGTTGTAATACTCAAGTTTGCCACCCCAGTCCATTGTAAACTCTTCCTTACCTTTTAAGTTGAGAACAAGCTCCTTGCCGTCAACCTTAAATCTGTTATTTGCGGCAACGCCCTCAACAACAGGCTCAATAAGGATGTGAACTTCTCCAAACTGACCTGCTCCGCCAGATTGCTTTCTGTGACGATAGTCTGCAGTTGCAACCTTGGTGATGGTCTCCCTGTAAGGAATCTTTGGAGGGAAGAGATCTATCTCAAGCTTATGAGTATTTGTAAGGTGCCATTTAAGAATGTTAATATGGTGCTCGCCCTGTCCGCTGAGGATTGTCTGCTTAAGCTCTTTTGAGTACTCTATCTTGATTGTAGGGTCCTCTGCATGTGCGCGGTTAAGAATTTCACCCAGCTTCTCCTCATCCTTCTCGACCTTTGCCTTGATGGCAGTTCTGTATTTTGAAGGAGGGAAAACAATCGGTTCAAAAACCCACTCTTTGTTACCTCCGTTGAGAGTCTGATTTGTTTTCACAGATTTTAGCTTAACGGTACAACCTATGTCACCGGCTATCATCTCTGTAGATTTTTCCTTTTTCTTTCCAGCAACAGCATAGATGGCAGAGAGTCTCTCTTTTGATCCGGTTTCAGGATTTACCAGATCCATCCCCTCAGTTATCTTTCCAGACATAACACGGAAGAATGAAACCTCTCCGAGGTGCTGCTCTACAGCTGTCTTATATACAAATACAGATGACTGTCCCGCTGCATCACAAGGTACAACAGTGCCATCCTTAAGTTTCTGAATTGTCTTGTCGGGTGATGGTGCAACATTGATTATAAACTCCATTAGTCTTTTAACACCAATATCCTTCTTACCTGAAAGGCAGAAGACAGGCATAATCTCGTAGTTGGCAAGACCAATTCTGAGTCCCTTACGAATCTCTTCCTCCTCAAGCTGACCTTTATCGAAAAACAACTCCATTAAAGATTCGTCATTTTCTGCAGCCATCTCTGCAAGTATCTGATGGAGCTCTGCTGCCTGATCTGCCTGATCTGCAGGAATATCCATCTCAACTCTTGTGCCGTTTTCGTCCTTAAAATGATACATTTTCATTTTAAGAACATCAATAAAGCCATTGAAAGCAGCACCTGTCTCAACAGGATACTGAATAACAACAACCTTTTTCCCGAAAGTTTGCCTGAGTGACTCAAGCGCTCCCTCCCAGTTTGCCTTCTCATGATCCAGCTGGTTTACACCAAGAATGAGAGGTTTTTTACACTTCTCCGCCTGACGGGCGAAAATTTCTGTTCCTACTTCAACACCGTGCTGCGCATTCACAATCATAACGCCTGCATCTGCAACCTTAAAGGCAGAGATAACACCCCCTATGAAATCGTCTGAGCCCGGAGTATCAATGATATTGAGCTTATGATCCATAAACTCTGTATAAAGCAGCGTGGGATAGATCGAACGCTGATAAATCTGTTCAATTTCTGCATTGTCACTCACAGTAGTTTTGGCTTCAACTGTTCCTCTGCGATCAATAACTTTGCCTTCAAACAGCATTGTCTCTGCAAGCGTCGTCTTCCCAGACTTCGTGCCTCCAAGCAGGACAATGTTCCGAATGTTTTGGGTAGGATAAACTTTCATATTAATTACCTGATTATATGTTAATTATAATTTTTAGGTCATGAGATATCAAATTTAGCATTTATTTTTGAAACGACAATAAGGGGAACCCTTGCAGAATCCCAATCCCTTATATCACTGCTGAGACCAGTATAACATCATAATCATATCCAGGGTAAGCCCTGTGGTATCTTCCAGCCGCCTATCAAGCTCATCTGCAGCACACCCAAACTTTTTGGCAAGGTTTTCCCGTGAAACGCCCCTCCTTTTGCAAATATTATCCTCTTCAAACAGTTTGTAGAAGAGGTTGCCGAACTCCTCTGCCGACAATTTTTTCAAAGGCGGTTGCGGTGGATCTGTCATTTTACTTTTAGAGTTCATAAATTCAGTTTTAGAGTTCATTAATTTTCTTTTTGAGTTTATCGATCTAATATTTTCATCAGAAATTACACACTAAAAGTATGCTAAATCATTAAGTCAATTTAGCCCTCAGGTGTATATTTATCCGATTATAGATTTATTTTTTCTGAATTTAGATTTTTCACAAACTATATGAACACTATTTGTGTCTATTTAAGGCCCTTTTAGGGGTTACTATTGTTGTAAAACAAGACCTATATTTGTTTATATGAATATGGTCAAGGCTAAGGAAATAATTGGCAAGCTAACTAAGCTTGAGGCCATATCAAAAGTTCTTAAGACCACTCCTGAAGAGATCCTCTCTGCGGACTCATCTGCCGAAGCTCTGGGAAAAATCGCTCAACTTGAGGCCTTGATTGCAGATCTAAAGGTAAAACTCCACGAGTGTGAATCAGAGAAAGAGTTAATGACGGCCGAATTCGAGGGTAAAATCGCAGAGCACATTGCTGCCATTAATACCAGAAACAATCTTATAGGAATTCTCAAAGATCAGATTGCCCGGTACTCAAACCCTGAGAAGTAGCCATTGGCGGGGACCGGTGGCCGGGGCGGCAGTAGTCTGCGCCGCAATTTCTGTTAACAAATTAAATTACTGACACTTACAAAAGACAAACTTTTCAATTCGACAAGTTTGCCTTTTGTTATAATCTGTATATCATGATGTTAACAGAAATTGCTGCGAAGTCAGTTCCTCTGCGCGCGCAGCGCTGCACCGCCACCGGCAGCAAAGCTGACGGTACCTTCTTAACCAACATGTCAGCCTAATTTACATACATCTGATTATGTGCGTTTTAACTAATGCAATATTTAGGATTTTCCAGAATTAGAAATCACAATCAATTGATATGTAGTGGCTTGTAAATTAGGCTGACATGTGCCTAAAGTT
>PHDT01000004.1 GCA_002842695.1 Bacteroidetes bacterium HGW-Bacteroidetes-10
CAGCGGTACTGCCGGTTCAATTACAGTAACCGGTCTCACCAATGGAACTGCATATACTTTTACAGTAACAGCCACAAATACAATTGGTACCAGTTTAGCAAGTTCTGCTTCAAATTCAATAACGCCATCAGTAATACCAGTAGTAACCAACCCAACAACTGGTAAGGTATGGATGAACAGGAATTTAGGTGCCACTCAAGTTGCAACAAGCAGCTCCGATGAAGCAGCATATGGTGATTTATACCAATGGGGAAGAGCAGCCGATGGGCACCAAATCAGAACATCAAGCACAACCAGCACCTTGTCAATCACAGACGCACCGGGTAATGTAGGCTTTATATTAGCACCAAGTTCCCCTTACGATTGGCGCAGCCCGCAAAACGCCAACTTATGGAAGGGAGAGACTGGCACCAACAACCCATGCCCGAGCGGTTTTAGAGTACCTACCGATGCTGAATTTGATGCCGAGCGAGCAAGTTGGACTTCACAAAATTCCGCAGGCGCTTTCGCAAGTCCTTTAAAACTTACCTCAGCTGGCTTGCGCAGTGATGAAGGTTTGCTCAGCAGTGTTGGTTCCGACGGCTACTATTGGACGAGTAGCACCCCTAATGCCACTCTCTCGCGCACCCTGGGCTTCACAAGTTCCTTGGCCTTCATGAACAACTACAGGCGGGCACGCGGCCAGGCTGTGCGCTGCATCAAAGATTAGCTCTCATTTTATTGACTCACCATTTATATTTAATTACTATGAATAAACGACAAAATGTACGAACAAGTGACACAGCAGTTTTTACAAATATTTGTAGTGTCGACCAATACTATGAACCGCCTTTTATAGAGGTAATTGAAGTCTCAGTTGAGAAGGGATTTGCCGATTCTGCCACTGACTTTGGTGAGGGTGCCTGGTAATTACTAATTGAATGAATAACAGATTATTTATGAAAAATATATTTATCAAGAATATCACTCCGGTACTTTTAGTGGTTTTAATTCTCGCTCTCTCCTCTTGTACCAAAGAGCAATCAGAGAGTGCTGCCACCGGTGTCACGTCTCAGAAAATCCGTATTACTGGTTCGGATGCAAACGCAACCACAAAAACTACACTCAACGGACTTGTTACCTCTTGGAGTACTGGGGATGAAGTTGGAATTTATTCTCCCACTGCCAGACCAACATCAGGTGAAGCGGATGGTGTTACTAACAGACGATTCAGTGCAGTCACAGCCGGTTACTCTTCTGCTTTTACTGCAATTTCCGGTAATGAAATGTACTGGGGAACTGCCAATCCGCATATGTTCTACGCCTACTATCCATATTCTGCTGCTGCTTTTGTGGATTTGCCAGATTATCCTGAGTTTGATGAACGTTATGTGGCCCCTGGTACCTTCTGGCCTAAAGTTAAATTTACTCTCCCTAAAGACCAAGTACAATCCTCGGCAAATAATAACTCACACATAGGGGCATTAGATGCTATGATTGCTACTCCTGTTTCAATTGTACCCGGTACTACAGGTGAACAATCTGTTGTGAATTTCAGTTACAACCATGTTTTTTCAATTCTTGAGTTCCAGATTAAAGGAACAGGAAGTTTGCAGAAAATTTCGGTCTCAAGTGCGGGAGTTCTTGCCGTTGCCAATCGTATTATTGATATTTCTCAGACTACTCCTGCCGCTGGAGTCCCATATACAGTATTTGAAGAGGGTACTGCAAGCAGCGAAGCTTCGGTTACGCTTACTACTCCGGCTGCTCTCGACGGCACTACTGCAACAAGTGTTTACATGATGATAACACCGGGTTCTCCGTCGGGAGAGATTTACATTGGATTACTTATAGATGGAGAGTGGAAGTATATCAGGAGAAATGCTGCACCGGGAACAGGTTTTGCCAGAAGTAAAAAGTATATAGTTGCTCTCAACAGCTCAGATGCCACAGTAGTTGCACCTTATTATGATGTTTTAGGCACTCCAACCCCGGGAGTTTTAATAGCAGGACGCTTCTGGGCTCCGGTTAATGCCGGTTATAGTGAAACAGAGCGCTACGGACTGATGTATCAGTGGGGTAGGAAATATGGTCAGAAATATAATTATTACCCTATAAGATTTACCACGGAAACTGATCCGATAGTTAGCAATAGTATGGTTTCCAGATCAGAAGGCAATCTTCCTGCCAATTCTAATACTTATTATTATATTCTTGGCTATCCTTATGATTGGAGTAACGAAGATGCATCTTCCTGGGATATGACCTCGTATAATCCATGTCCATCCGGATGGCGTGTTCCAACCATTGCAGAGTTGACAGCACTGAAAGATGCAGGCAGCACTAGTACAACCAGCGGTATGGATGGATTAAAAGGAATCTGGGTTGGAGGGAATCACAGTACAGACCATGCCGGTAGTATATTCTTGCCTAAGGGCGGTTCCCGAATCCAGAACCTTGGTTATTCAGACTATAGGACATATAATGGTTTCTACTGGTCTAGCGATGTTCATACAACAATTGAAGATAAAATATCAATGTCTTTCTATTTTTCTATTTCTGGATCTATTAGTATTACAAGCTCGACTCGTTCAGACGGGTTATCAGTCAGGTGTGTAAAAGAATTTTATGTGAAGTAAGGTGCGGATTCGATTGTTTTGGATGATGCTGGAAGGGTATAGATTAATATTATGAATTTGGTTCCTGAGCAAAATTTGCTGTTATCACTGATAAAGACCTCTCTGTGCTTCAGCAACAGAGAGGCCTTTTTAGATGTTCCTGAAGGCACGGATTGGAACAGCCTTGTCAATCTTGCTGCCCGGCAGGGTGTGTTGTGTGTTGCCCGCGACGGATTGGTGCAGATGCCCGGAATCTCAAGGGAGTTGCTTATACGCTGGGAGCTTAGTGTCCAAAAGCTGGAAGCAAGGAATAAAAAGCAGAGAGCAGTTATTAAAGAGCTTGTCGCCCTTTTTAAGGAGAATGGGATTGAGATGCTTTTGCTTAAAGGAATTGGATTAAGTGAGCTCTATCCAGATCCAATTCACAGAGAGTGCGGAGATATTGATATTTTCCTTTTTGGAGATTATGAAAAAGGTAATAAGGTAATTGAAGATTTGGGAATTGAGGTTGAGAGAGAGGGTTCAAAACACTCAAAGTTCTATTTTAAAGGAGTTCCTGTGGAAAACCACAAAACATTTCTAAATGTGGAATATACCCAAACCGATAAAAACCTGGAAAAGCATTTACACAGGATTCTTAATGAGCAGGGCTTTGACTCAATAGTTACAGATGACACTCAGGTTCGTATTCCCACTCCCGACTTTACTGCAGTCTTTCTCTCCCGTCACGACATAACTCACTTTCTGGCATCCGGGCTGGTATTAAGACATTTTTGCGATCTGGCTCTCTTTTTTGAGAAAAACAGAGAGAGAATTGATTTTGCAAACTTTGAAAAAGTTATGAGAGAGGAGGGTCAGTTTAATTTAATCTCTTCATTTCTGGCAATTGGTCATCTGCACCTGGGCCTTCCGCAGGAGAGCATCCCTGAATTTTTGACTGACAGGCAAAAGTTGGGGGGGCTTTCGGCCCGTATACTGGAGGATACATTTTATAATAAATATAAATCTGTTGACAAAGATACACTGGAGAAGATGTGGGTTCCCCGAAGAAAATTATTTGGTCTGATACTCTTTTTCAGATCGAAATGGAAATTTGATTCTATTCTAGAAGGGTTATTTCTTAAATCACTTCTGTTCAGAGTATATCAAAACTTTCAGGCAATAAACTGGAGAAGACATGTTTAAGATGTACCGCAAATATTCCAAATGGATGGTGCTGGTTTTTCTCACCATAATGCGGGCAATACTTGAAATGGCCGGGCTGGCTGTTGTAGTTCCTCTGTTACTGCTTTTGCTGGAAGAGGACGGGATAGCAAATAATGAATTGCTTAAACGGATATATACCTGGTTGAATATTGACAGTTTTGGGACCTTCCTGTTATTGATAAGCGGAGTGGTTTTGATATTTACATTATTGAAAAATTTCATACTCCACAAGATTAACAACCATCAAAACGGGTATCTTTTAAAAATATTCTCTCACTATTCTAAATCGCTTTTTACAAGTTACTACAACAAAGGTTTGCTCTTCATTAAAGAGAACAGCTCTTCTGCACTTTCTCACAATACAAACTCCGTTTGCTACTCTTATGTTTTTGGTGTAATCGGTCCCGCGATAACACTCACAGGAGATCTTATCCTGGTGATATTAATAGTTGTTTCGCTTTCATTTATAAATATTTATATCGCTATAACGGTGGTTCTTCTCTTTTTTTCGCTGCTCCTTTTTTATCAGATGAAAATTGGAGGGAGGCTGCAAAGAGCAGGAAAGAGAGATAATGAAGCCAAGAAAAGCCAGTGGCGGGTCACTATAGAGACATTCAGAGGCTATGCAGAGGTAGAGGTGAATAATTCATTTCCCAAACTTATAAATGTTTTTGAAAAGGGATTGAACGCAATTTCAAATTCCAGAGAGAGGACTGAAAGCCTGAAGAGCATCTCATCTAAGCTAATCGAAACAGGGGTTATTGTTGTAATTACCGGAGTTGTTTTAGCAGGTTATTTTTTTGATAGCAATGGCGGAAATTTTCGTGTGCTTATTGCCCTTTTTGCAGTAGCCACACTAAAGCTGATGCCTGTTCTGAGGTCTGCTCTTTCTCAATATTCGGTTATAAAATCAAACAGGTATACTCTTGAAATTATTAAAGAGGTAAACAAAGAGAGCAATATTGATAATGATATAGTCTCAAATGTTAAAGAGCCGGTGAAATTTGATAATAAGCTTGAATTCAGAAATGTTAGCTTTGGATTTGAAGAGAGGGAATTGAAACTTTCTGACTTCTCAATTACAATTACCAAAGGGGAGAGAGTGGGGATAAAGGGGATGTCCGGTTCCGGAAAGAGCACTCTGCTTTACCTTTTACTCGGGCTTTACAAGCCAGTGAAAGGGGATATTTATATTGACGACACGCCACTCAGTCAGCAAAACAGAGGCGAATGGCATAAACGGGTGGGATATGTATCACAGGATATATTTATCATGGACACTACACTTGCTGAGAATATAATTTTAGCAGAGGAGACAGACTATGACAGGCTAAATCTGGCAATTGACCGGGCATCGCTCAGAGGGTTGGTTGATAATCTTCCATTGGGTATCAATACAAAAATAGGCGATGGGGGCTGCCGGTTGTCGGGCGGAGAGAGGCAGAGAGTTGCAATAGCCAGGGCATTTTATAAGAAGGCAGATGTGTTTCTTCTGGATGAGCCCACATCTGCTCTTGATAACAGGACAGAGGAGGAGATTGCCGGAGCTTTGGAGCACCCTGCATTTAAGGATAAAAATATGACTGTGGTGATTGTATCACATAAGGATAGTTTACTAAATATTTGCGACAGGATAATAGAATTAAGCTGAATGGGAATCAGGCATAAATATAGAATTGCAAATCAAAGGATAGAGATTGATACGGAGTTTCCGGACAGCCTCTCAGGAGTTCTGCCGGGTTTTGTTCATTTTCATGACTCAGCCAACGATAATGAACCTTTAATTCAATTGTCAGAAGAATTTGAATCCGAGGAGACGGCATTTTTATCAGAAGATGTGGGAAATAAAGTAATTCATACTTTTAGTCTTGAAGAGGATGCCTGCAGGCTTAGCAAAAACGGCAACAGATATCTCTTTACAATTGAAGAAAAAGGGGGCGCAGCTTCATCTGAGTTTGCTATGGAGATTGGCTCGCCAAATATAAGATTCAGGGTAACGCCCGAATCAGGTAAGGGAAGCATTGCCCTCCCAAATCCTGTGCATCTGAAATTTTCACTTTGGATGGCACTTGCATTCACGGGAATTCCCAGGAAATTTTCTGCACTCCACTCATCTGTTATAATTTATAATAACAGCGCAGTGCTTTTTCTCGGGGAGTCAGGAACCGGCAAAAGCACACATACGAGGCTCTGGCTTAACCATATTAAAGGGAGCAGACTTCTAAACGATGACAGCCCTGTTTTGAGTATTGAAGATGGTGAGCCGGTTGTTCACGGTTCGCCCTGGAGCGGAAAGGGTCAGGTATATATTAACGAGAGCTATCCTGTAAAGGCAGTTGTCAGGATAAAACAACATCCCTGTAATAAACTGCAAAAGCTTAACACACTGGAGTCCTTTGGAGCACTTTACCCTTCATTCCCTCCGGCTTTTTTAAAGGATAATTTCTTTGAGGGACATATTTGCGAAATAATTTCAAAGGTAATCTCAACAACACCCGTATTTCTGCTGCACTGCCTGCCGGACAGAGAGGCCGCAGAGATGGTTAAGGAGACATTATATAAATGAAAAAGATTATAGCAAATCTTGATGCTCTTAAAATTATTGAGGAGGGCATTAAAGCAGGTATAAGTGTCCGCCTCACAGTGCGCGGAAACAGTATGAGTCCCGTACTAAAAGATGGTGCAGACATTGTAACTCTCCACCCGGTCATCCCTGAGAAACTTAAAACAGGAGATGTAATTCTCTTTCGCTATAAAGAGTCTTTCCTGCTGCACAGAATTGTTGAAATCCGGGGGTATGGCCAGCCGGATGCGAAGATTGTTACAAAGGGAGATGCCCTGGAACAAAAAGAGGTGACATGTTATTCAGATGTAGTTGCACTGGCAGAGTTGCCCAAAATTGGAATTATAAAATTATCCGGAAGAAGAGGCCGGATATTTCTGAGCAGAGTGAATAAATACATAAAGAGAAAGTTGAATCTAAATCACATAACATCAAGTAATGAAACTAATACCTGATTTGACATTGCGCGAAATTGCCGGCGAGAAGATGCTGGTTTTAAATGGAAGCGCAGGCATTGACCTGACCAAAGTGGTGATGTTAAACACTACTGCTGAATATTTATGGAACTCTCTGAAGGAAAGGGAGTTTACTAATGAAGATGTAGAGGAGCTGCTAATTCAGAAATATGATATAGAAAAAGAACAGGCAGTAACCGATGCCGGAAACTGGATCCGGTCAATGATTAATGCCTGTCTTATTATTTTGTAATTTCTGTTTATAAGTTCAGCTTATAAGTTCAATGTGAGCCCTGCTTTTATCCACCGGCCGGGCTGCGGCAGGTTTCCAAGGTAGAGGTAGTCTGTTCCAAAAAGATTAGTTGCCTCAACAGATACCCTCCATTTTGGCTCACTCCAGACCAGTTTAACATCTGCAAGCGCAAAAGCCTTATAGGGAACCTCGGAAGAGTTTGGCCCGAGCCATGTTCCCTCTCTTTTCTGGAAACTCAGGTCCCATCTTGCAGATAGTTTTCCGAATATTTTATGGTCTGCAAATGCTGTTGCTTTATGCCTGAGAAAGTCAGTGGCATAGAGCGAAAGCAGTCCGTCAGTTTTCTTTGAAACATCCAGATATGCATAAGTTACTCCTGCGCTGTTCAGAAAGGAGTTGGTCCAGCTTTTAGTTACAGACACTTCATAACCGGCAGTAATAACATTGGTTATGTTACTCGCCTGCCACTGGTCAGATCCGCTTGCCCTTGTCCAGTCAATAATGCTGAACCCGTATCTGTAAAACCCAGACAGAGAGGCCCTCAGCCCGGATTTTGCATACCTCAGGCCAAGCTGTCCCGATACCGCCTCCTCCGGCTTAAGATTCATGTTTCCTGTCTGGTTGGGACTCTTGTAGTAGAGGTCGGTAAATGTAGGTTTCCTGAAAGAGTTGTTTACCCATGCGTTCGCCTCAAGATAGGGTGATATGCTGTATGCCGCACTTGCCCCGCCATATATTCGCATGTTCTCTGCCACAAGTACACCTGCAGTAAATCGCCACTTTTCCAGCTGAAGAATATGTTTTGCATAGGCCGATGGTGTATGCCTGCTTTTGCTTCGCGTATACTGAATCCCCTCCGGAGAGTAGTACCCGCTCTCCCCCTCAATGGGATCGCCAAGCACAGTACTGTAAATGTTTTCAAACCTGTATCCGGCACCAATGAGTGTTGTTCCGGCTTTGCCCCAGCGTCTTGCTGCCTGAATATCTGCTCCGGCAACATCGCTTCTGTGGTAGTTATGTCCCTGATACCATGAAGCCGGCTCATTTCTGAATAGTTCGAACCTGTCGAAATGCCTTCTGTGATATACAACCGCCTTCAGCTGCCATTTAGCTGTCTGGTATGTATACTGTAATGAGGAGAGGAAGAGGCTTGTCTCTTCAAATTGTTCCGGATAGGCTGCAGTGTAAAAGCTGTTTGCCCCAAAGGCCTTATGCTGATATCCGGCCTGAGCGGCAAGTCTGTGCTTGTTCCCTCTGTTTAGAGTGACATTTGTGAAGAGGTTAAGAATGTTAAAATCTGTATTTTGTGTATAACCGTCTGAGCGGCTGTATCCACCTCCTGCCTGGGCAGAGAGATTCCATGAACCGCTCTTTTTTGCAAACTGAAGATTTGCATCGCCCTTAAAATATCCATAAGAGCCTCCCGTAAGGGATAGTGACGCCCCTGTTTTTGCAGGATTCTTTGTAATGATATTGATTGCGCCTGCATAAGCCACAGATCCCTCAGACCAGGCTCCCGGTCCGTGCAGAATTTCAATTCTCTCAATTTGTGAAATTTCAACCGGAAGATTCAGAGAGTGGTGTCCGGTTTGCGGGTCGGTATAGTTGACCCCGTTAATCATGACCATTGTCTGGTCAAATGTTCCTCCGAGAATGTTCAGGTCTGACTGAACCCCTTCGCCTCCCCGTGTACGGAGGTCGGTTCCCTGGAGATATCGCAACAGATCGGGGAGATTGTTTACCGCGGCCCGCTCAATCTCTTCCTGCTGAATTACTGCGACAACTCTTACCAGAGGCTGGAAGGGCGTGGGTCGTTCTGTATTGATAATTAATTCTTCAAGTGCGCGGATAGTGTCGTTTCCGCTTTTCTGGTTGCTCTGAGCCAGCAAAGGCTGACCATTCATTACTAAAATTGAGTAGGTGACAGAGAGGACACCAATCTTAATCACCTTTCCAAGGGATGCGAATGCCGCCCATGGAGTCCGTTTCCATCTTTTAAAACAGATGGGTTTGGTTTTTCTTTTGTTGTTGTACATAAATTTAGTTTTTCTGTTGCGAAGGCGCAAAAATAGAAACTAAAACGATGACACCACAAATAAAAAATGTTAAATTTGATTGTTAAACCAGCAATGCCAATATCAGAATGGATTCCATAAACCTCGCCCGGATAAGGGCGGAACTTCACTCCACCCCCGAATATTCCCATAAAGAGATTATGACGGCGGAGACTATTCTTAAATATCTTAAGGAAGCTAACCCCGATGAACTCTATACAGAGATTGGCGGTCACGGGATAGTGGCCGGGTTTCGCGGAATTTTGCCGGGAGACTCGATTATGTTCAGATGTGAAATGGATGCTGTTCCCACAGAGCATGGTCCAAATCATTTGTGCGGACATGACGGACATATGGCAATTCTTCTGGGGCTGGCTGATAAACTATCAAATGACAGGTTTTTCTCAGGCAAAGTATGGCTCTTTTTTCAGCCTGCAGAAGAGATAGGGGAGGGCGCCGCCAGAATGGTGGTGGATATTTCCAGGCATGGAATAAATTTTGACTACTCCTTTGCTCTTCACAATAATCCAAGGCACGAGCTGAATAAAATTATAATGTACAGCGATGTTTATGCTGCCGCCTCTGTGGGAATGGAACTTCTGTTCAGCGGCTCGCCGTCACATGCAGCATTTCCGGAGCAGGCATCAAACCCAACCTACACAATCATAAATATTGTGGAGGAGATCAAGAGAATGAATTCAGACAAGAGACTTTTTCACAATTTTGTTCTTGGCACAGTTGTGAATGTACATATTGGTGAAGCCAACTACGGAGTGACTCCCGGATCGGGTATTATCAGGGTAACCCTCAGAGCATATGACGAAAACGACCTTAACCTCTTCTGCCGCAAGATAGAGACCTTTGCAACAGAGAAGGCATCTGCATCTGCCCTTAAGGTAGATATAACATATCATGACCGTTTCCCCTCTACCCGAAACAACGTACTGGCCTCCAATATGGTAATTAATGCTGCAGAAAAGCTTGGAATGGAGGTTGAATGGGCAGCTGCTCCCGCAAGAGGGTCTGAAGATTTTGCCCACTTTACATCAATATCAAAGGCATGTTTTTTCGATATTGGTAACGGAAAAGATGGAGATGATATACACCGCGAAGGTTACAGGTTCTCGGACGATATCCTCATGCCTGCCGTAAATTTATACAGCTCAATAATTTATAACAGACAACAAAAATGAATTTAAAGAATCTTGCAGCTGCAATTATTGCTCTGCTATTAACCTCAACGCTCATGGCACAGACAACACCGGCTCTTGAAAACATATTTGCCCGCAAAAGCGTAAGGGCATATACAGAACAGAAGGTCGAGATGGAGACTCTCAATCTGCTTATTAAGGCAGGCATGGCCGCTCCTTCCGGAATGAACAAACAACCATGGGAGTTTATTATTGTAACAGATAAAGCAATGCTGGAGAAATTTGCCGCACTTCTTCCTTATGCAAAAATGGCTGCCGGTGCTCCTGCTGCAATTGTTGTTGCAGGTAATCCCAAAGTTTCTGAATACTGGTACCTGGATTGTTCAGCTGCCACTCAGAATATTCTGCTTGCTGCAGAGTCTCTTGGTCTGGGCGCAGTATGGACAGCGGCATATCCTTATGAAAAAAATATGAATATCATTAAGGAGGTTCTCTCAATTCCCGAGCCCTATCTTCCGCTTTGCCTGATTCCACTGGGTTATCCAAAGAACGAGAACAAGCCTAAGGATAAATGGAAACCGGAAAAAGTTCATCAGAACGGATGGTAAAATGAGAAAGTTCCTGCTCATTCTAATCTTTGCCTCTCTGGCCCTCCCGTTAACCGGTCAGATGTTCTCAGGCAGGGTTATCGATAAAGATGGGCGTCCTGTCCCTCACGCCACAGTATATATTTTAGAAATCAAATCGGGAATAAGTGCAGACGCAGCCGGGGAGTTTACTGTAAGAATCTCTCCTGGTACTTATAATTGCGAAATATCATCACTTGGGTATAAAAGGAGCCGCCTCTCCGTGAGTACTAAAGGGGAGGATATCAGCAAAACTATTGTTCTGGAAGAGACAAGCTATGAGCTTAACGCTGTCCATTTTTCCGGCAGAGGGGAAGAGAGGGGCTCTGCAATTATGCGCCGTGCAATTGCGATGGCTCCAAGATACAGGTATCAGCTTGCATCATACGAGGCCGAAAATTACCTTAAGGGTACGATGAAAATTACAAGGCTACCCGCAATATTTAAACTTAAATCTTTGAAAGGAAGGTCAAAGCTTCTCCTGAATCAGCTTTTTCTTGTCGAATCCTTCTCTCATATAAGTTACAAAACACCCGGCAAATACACTCAGACAGTTAAGGCATACAAGAGCACTATCCCGGATGAGATGAGCGGAGGAGATATAGATCTTCTGTTTAAATCAAGCATATATGACCCTGAGATTATGGATATGGTCTCTCCTCTCTCTCCCAATGCAATGTCTTACTACAGATTTGTATATCAGGGAGTAACAAATGAATCCGGTCATGTTGTGAATAAGATTCTGGTTGTGCCCAGGAAGGGAAACGCAAAGCTTCTGGCAGGACACCTATACATAGCGGATGAAACATGGAACGTCACTTATGCAGAGCTGGCGACTGTCCAGTCAGGAATAAGAGCAAATATTAAAATCAACTATAACGAGGTCTCTTCAAATGTTTTTTTGCCTACCTCCTATAATGTAGGTGTAAACATTGATATGATGGGCATTACCGGAGAGGGCAGATATTTCTCATCAGTTGCATATAAAAGCATAAAGGAGAACAGTGCTTCAAGAATCCCGGCTTCTGTAAAAGTTCCATCTGCAGATACAAATTTTACCTCTAAGGAGGCGGGCAGAGTTGCCAGAGAGACAGAGAAAGCAATTAACCCCCTGCCTGCAGAAACCTCTCTTGAGATAAAGAAGAGTGACCCAAACACAATTACTAAGGTGGATTCCACTGCAAAGAGCAGAGATTCTCTCTACTGGCTGGAAGTCCGGAAAGTTCCGCTTAGAAATGAAGAGGTAAAATCATATCTGGGTGCAGACAGTATAAGGCGAGAGTTCAAAAAGATTGAGCAGGATGATTCTGTAAGATCTCAAAACGGCGGGAAGGGTGGCAACCCTCTTCAGCAGATTGTTTATGGTCACAAATACAAAATCGCAAAAGGGCTCTCTTTCTCATTTGGAGGCTTGTCAAAGGTTGTGGGAGATTTTAATTTTGTAGATGGTTACCAGCTTGGACAAAATTTCTCTCTGGAGTATTCGGCAATTAAAAATACACCGGTTATTCTTAAGCCGGCTATCTATTACTCAACTTCCAGAAAGAAACTGCTGTGGGATGTTAATCTGAATGTGCGGTATGCTCCCCTGCATAATGGAATCTTTTCCATTCAGGCCGGCAGCGGCTCGCAGGATATCAGCAGCAATAATGCAACAAGCCGTTTTATAAATTCGTATGCATCTTTCTTTTTTGGGATGAACCCTGTGAAGTTCATGGCAAATGATTTTGTGAAGATTTCCAATGAAATTGACATTGCCAGCGGACTCAGAGGTAAGCTGATTCTCTCTGCAGAAAGGAGGTCTGTGCTCTTCAACGGCGGTGAAAAGAGTCTGTTTGGAAAAATCCCTGCAACAAATATTCCGGAAAATATATTTAATCCTCTTTTTGATAATCACGGAGCATACACAGCAGAGGCATCTCTCTTCTACACTCCTCGATACTACTACAGAATCACAGAGGGGAAGAAGCAATATGTTCGCTCACTCTATCCCACCTTTGGCATTAAATACAGAGGAGCATTCTCCGGAGGCGACCCCATGCTTGCATCTTTTGGCGCAATTGAAACAGGAATAAGGCAGACAATCCGCCTTAATATTTACTCAACAATCGGGTATTCAGTAAGTGCCGGTACATTCTTAAATTCAAAAAAGCTGTATATACCGGACTTCAGACATTTTGCCGCTTCTGATATGATGGTATCTGAGGCGGAATTTGAGAATAATTTTATGATGCTTGATAATTATAAATATTCAACTCCCGGAAGCTGGGCGCAGTTGATGATAAACTATCATTCAGATTACATTCTGCTTAAGTACCTCTCGTTTTTGAATAATCCCCTTATAGGCGAGTCCCTGCATCTGAAGAGCCTCTGGTTAACAGACCGCGGAATTCACCATACAGAAGTTGGTTACTCAATTGGGTTAAGCGGTGTTATAAAAGCAGGTGTTTTTGCAGGTTTCGGAGGATGGAAATTCAACTCAGCCGGCTTCAGGATATCAATACCTCTTATAAAAGAGCTAAAATAGCTATTCAGATTTTTGTCATCAGGTACTCTTCAATAACCTTCGGGAAGTGAAGGTACTCCAGGTCATGTATTCTTGAAGCAAGTGTCTCTGCGTTGTCTTCTTTGAAAACAGGGCACTTTGCCTGGAAAATAATATCACCGTTGTCGTAAACTTCGTCTACAACGTGTATTGTTATTCCGCTCTCTTTTTCTCCCGCAGCAATCACAGCGCTGTGAACATTCATTCCGTACATCCCCTTTCCGCCATAAAATGGGAGTAGTGCGGGGTGAATATTAATTATTTTTCCGGGGAACTGGTTAATTAACCTTCCGGGAATCTTTAGCAAAAAGCCTGCAAGCACAATTGCGTCAATTTTTGATTGTCTGAGAATATCGTCAACTAAAGTTGTGTTCTTCAATTCTTCAGAGGTAAATGTAACAGACGGGATGCTATTATTTTTAGCTCTTTCTAGTACGTAGGCACTATTTTTGTTTGACAGAATAAGGCCAACTTTTAAGTGGTTTGTGTTTTTGGCCCAATTGATGATGTTTTCTGCATTTGTTCCTGAGCCCGAGGCGAATATGGCGATGTTAATTTGACACATTATCAGAATATTAGGTCACAAAGTTAACCATTTTGAGCGAAATAAAAAATGAAGTTATAATTATACTGTAAAGTATAAAGCATTGATAAACAAAGAGACAGGATTTCACTTTATAGAAATTTTATTTTTCGGTTTTTTTTGCTTTCCTTTGCAAACTAATTTTGAAATAACTAAAACTAAATTTATTAACTAATTATTTAAAAACTATGGCAGATATTACATCTAAGGTTAAAGCCATCATCGTAGACAAGTTGGGAGTTGACGAATCTGAAGTTACTCCTGCAGCTTCATTTACAAATGATTTAGGTGCCGATTCACTTGACACTGTTGAGCTTATCATGGAGTTTGAAAAGGCATTTGGTATAACCATTCCAGATGAGGCAGCTGAGAAAATCTCTACAGTTGGAGATGCAATAGCATACATTGAGAACAACGCAAAGTAATTAATCTTATTTAAAGCATATGGAATTAAAAAGAGTAGTCGTAACAGGACTTGGTACGATTAACCCAATTGGAAACAACATTCAGGAGTACTTTGAAAACCTGGATAATGGAGTAAGCGGAGCTTCGCTCATTTCCCGTTTTGACACAACCCTTTTTAAGACAAAATTTGCTTGCGAGATTAAAGATTATGATCCTGCCAAATTCGGTCTTGACCGCAAAGAGGCACGCAAACTTGACCTTTACTCTCAGTACGCTCTTATAGCGAGTGAAGAGGCAATAAAGGACTCCGGATTAGATCTTGAAAAGATGAATCCGGACAGAGTTGGAGTTATTATCGGATCAGGAATCGGCGGTATTGAAACGTTGTTTCAGGAAATGATGGGCTACTTCGAAGGTGGAAGAACACCTCGTTTTAGCCCATTCCTTATTCCTAAGATGATTCCGGACATTGCTGCCGGCCTCATCTCAATGAAATACAATTTCAGGGGACCAAACTTTGCTACTGTTTCTGCGTGTGCTTCATCTACACATGCTATGTCTGATGCACTAATGTACATCAGGCTTGGAAAAGCAGACATGATTATTACAGGTGGCGCCGAGGCTGGAATTACTATTCCCAGCATAGGAGGCTTTAATTCTGCACAGGCTCTTTCTACAAACAATGAAGAATACAGCTCTGCTTCTCGTCCTTTTGACAAGACCAGAGATGGCTTTGTGATGGGAGAGGGTTCCGGTATTCTTGTATTTGAAGAGTACGAGCATGCAGTCGCCAGAGGTGCTAAAATCTATGCTGAGGTTACAGGTGCAGGTATGAGTGCAGATGCATATCATATTACTGCTCCACATCCAGATGGTATGGGTGCAATTAATGTAATGAGACTTGCTCTGGAAGATTCTGGAATTAAGCCGGACGAGGTTGATTATATCAACGTTCACGGAACTGCAACGCCGCTTGGAGATATTGCAGAACTAAAGGCTGTAAAAGAGATCTTTGGAGAACATGCATATGAGTTGAATATTAGCTCTACTAAATCAATGACAGGTCACCTTCTTGGTGCCACAGGGGCAGTCGAAGCTCTTGCATGTATTCACGCAATCAATTCCGGAATGGTACCTCCAACAATAAATTTTAAAGTTGAAGATCCGGAAATAGATTATAAATTGAACCTGACTCTCAACAAAGCACAAAAGAGAGAGGTAAAGGTCGCAATGAACAACACATTCGGTTTTGGCGGACACAACTCCTGCATAGTGTTCAGGAAGATGTAACACCAGATTGAATTATTAACCTAGGGAGGTTGTCTTTTTTTGGACAACCTCTTTTTTTACTCCAGAAGCGAGTGCATAAAAAAATGGTCTGAAGTTAATTCAGACCATTTTTTTTACTGGGTTTTTACTTGATTCCGGAATTTAAGGAATAACGGTATAGGCAATGCGAAGCTTTGGCTTTCGCAAAGAATTCATTCCGTTGAGAACTCCCTTATAATAAACAGAGTTGTCTACAAAATATGATATTTCTCCGGTTTGTGAGTTGGAGGTAGACATTATAGGCATAACATAGGCCTCAAGGTCTCTTCTGTTTGTAAATTTATTGCCAAGTACTTTCTGAAGGTAAGAGGTAATGTTTAAGTTATAGGAGAGTTGAGATCTGTTATTAGTTCCGTTTCTTTCTGTGTAAGAAATTTCAGGAAGCAATTCGTAATAGAGACCGTCATATGAGTCTCCTGTAGTTCTGGTTGCCAGAAACAGTTGAGTGGGATATTGACCCATTGTTACATAATTTGAAGGGAACTCGTATGGGAAAATGAGTTCAGCCTTTGCTACAACAACTCTTTCAAGAGGGAAGTTATTTGCTGTTGCCCATTGAGCCATATTGCTCCTTACCTGAGCCATGTCAATGTATGGCTTGATGCCGGCAATCCCCTCCACATAAAGTTTATCAGTTGCCTGGGTAGTTGCCAGCGCAGATGACGAGTGCTTGAATATGTTAATATTAGGCTCACTTTCGGAGACATAATAAAGAAGCAGGCTGTCCTGTTTGTCGACAGAATCATCTACGTGATGATATGAGAGCATCATATATATGTCTGAAGGCTGAATAATATTGAATCTTCCTCCAGTCTGTGAGCCAGGTAAAGGCTCAGTAGATATATAAAGTCCTTTGAATTTTTTGAAGAACAATTCAAGACTGTCCCTCTCTTCTGCATTTGCAGTTAAAAGGTGGTTTGCATATTCTTCAGATAGATCAATACTAAGTGTGTCACCTCCAAAATATACTGTTCCGCCCGGGTTAAGAGGGGTAGGGTCGTACGCGGAAGCATCCAGTGAATTGGTATAGAACTTAAGAGTGTCAAGGTCTTCACGTAGTTTGTAAATAAAAATGTTTTGAGGAATGCTGGATTCACTTTCGTTAAGAACGATATTATCTGCAAACTGGATATTCATCCTGAAGTAATTGGCTACAGGAGCATTTCCAAAATCGTTGCTGTCCTTTTGAGGGATAATTCTGAATGCGCCACCGGCAGAGGTGAGACCAAACAGGTCATCTTTGTATGCACCCACAATAATTGCTCCTGTGTACATCGACTGAAGACTGTCTGACTGTTTCATCTGTACAGGAAGTTCAAACTCCTTGACTGAAACTCCCAGAAGCTGGTCTGAGGGGACAAAGCCGTCGCCGGCTGTTTTATCGATATCGATGCAGGATGCTGTCAAAAATAAAGACAGAGTAATTGCTAAAAGCGGAAGAGGATTAAACCTTCTTGTCATTGTTGCCCAGAATTTGGTCATAAAAAATTTTGTAATCTTGTACATAAGAGTATTCCGGGTCGTTTATGTCTCTGTAAGGTAAAACCTTGACATTGCCGGCAGAGAGCGTCTCCATTATTTCTGATGGTAACTCTTCACTTCCCATTATTACTCCGCTTGAGTACTGTATGGCTAGCTTTGCAAGATTTATGCCATTGGCAGGATTTATTATCTCCAGGTCCTTATTCTTTATTCCTGGGACTATCGCCTTTGCTCTTGTATTTTCGCTGAATACCTGGTCCATCCCCTCTGAATAAAGGGAGAGAACAACTTTACTGTCTGTAAAGATTGGATCTTCGTGATATACTTTTTTAAGGTAAATAGGGAGGAAATGTGATATCCAGCCCTGACAATGTATAATATCCGGTTTCCAGCGAAGTTTCTTGACAGTCTCCAGTACACCTCTTGCGTAAAATATTGCTCTCTCGTCGTTGTCAGGAAAGTAATTTCCTTCGTCGTCTGTATACACAAACTTCCTGTGGAAGTAGTCTTCATTATCTATGAAGTATACCTGCATGCGGGCAGCTGATATTGAAGATACCTTGATTACAAGTGGTCTGTCAATATCATTTATGATGATGTTCATTCCGGAGAGGCGGATTACTTCGTGAAGCTGATACCGGCGTTCATTTATTGTACCATACCTTGGAACAAAAGAACGTATCTCGCATCCGCTCTCCTGTATTCCCTGAGGCAGAAATCTCCCAACCGTAGCGATTGGTGACGAAGACATGAAATGTTCCATCTCCGAGTTAACAAAAAGCACTCTTACAGGCTCGTTCATATTATCGAATTGTGTATAATTAAGGCAAATTCCACACAAAGATAATAATTTTAATTTAATTAATGAGAATTATCTATCTTTGAACCCTGGTATATGAAAAAGCGCGATAACAGAATAGTAACAAGAAGATTCCTGCATTCATGGCTATCTTCTCTAATTAGTATTACACTGGTTCTCATCCTTGCCGGTATGGGCGGTATGCTGGCCGTTAATGCGAAGTCTGTCTCAGATTATTTCAAGGAGAATATCAGACTTTCTGTCATTTTCGACATGAATACCCAGGAGATTGATGCAAGAAGGTTTGCAGATGAGCTTTCTCACAAGGAGTATGTTAAGGAGGCAAAATTTATCTCCAAAGAGCAGGGAACCGAGGAGATGAAGGCAGTCCTTGGAGAAGATTTCCTAAAGGTCTTTGATTTGAATCCTGTTCCTCTTTCTATTGACCTTTTTATAAAATCAGATTATGTGCATGCAGATAGTCTGAAAACCATTCAGAGCGAGATACTGAAAAATGAATCTGTAAGAGAGGTGGTGTGGCAGGAGTCAGTAATTGAGCTTATCACAAATAATATTGAAAAAATTGGAGTGGTACTTGCCGTTTTTATTGGGTTACTTCTTTTTATCTCATTTTTCCTTATTAATAATACCGTGAGGTTAAATGTGTTCTCAAAGAGATTCAATATTCATACTATGAAGCTTGTTGGAGCAAAGAGGTCTTTTATCAGAAAACCATTTATAATTCAGGGAATCTGGCAGGGAATGATATCTGGCATTCTGGCGTCTGTGGTACTGGGACTTTTTGTTTATTTTATCATGACAGATTTTCCACAGCTTTTCAGCCTTATGAATCCATTAATGATAGCCTGGGTTTGTGCAGGAGTTATTCTTCTTGGAATTTTACTCTGCCTTCTGAGCACATGGATTGTTCTCAACAGAATTCTTTCACTTCCTTCAGACGAGTTATACTATTAGAAATAACAATATTATGAGCAAAAACACAATAAAGGACGATCCAAAATTTGCAATGCCTTTTGGCAATCTTAAATGGGTACTTGCAGGACTTGGACTAATGGTTTTGGGATATATTCTTATGACCGGTGGCGGCACAGAAGATCCAAATATATTTACCGGAGATGAGATGTTCAGCTTCAGACGAATTGTTCTGGCTCCCGTGCTTATTCTCTCCGGCTTTGTTGTCGAGATTTTTGCAATTATGCATAAACCCCGCAGATAATGTCAGAATTTGAGGCAATTATTCTCGGTTTTGTCCAGGGACTGACTGAGTTTCTGCCTGTGAGCAGCAGCGGGCACCTTACCATTGGGAAGGAGATTCTGGGTATAGAGAGCAGTAACCTCACTTTCGAGGTAGTTGTTCATGCTGCAACCGTTTCAAGTACAATTGTTGTGTTCTGGAAGGAGATAATTTCTCTTTTAAAAGGATTTTTCAAATTCAGGATGAATGAAGAGACTGGATATTTGCTTAAAATAGCAGTATCCATGATCCCGGTTTTTATCATAGGGATGTTTTTCAAAGATCAGGTTGAGGCTCTCTTTGGGTCAGGCCTTCTTGTTGTAGGTATATCCCTGCTAATAACAGCAACTCTGCTGATGCTTACAGGAATCATAAAACCAAAAGAGCGACCGCTTACATATAAAGATTCTTTTATAATTGGTATTGCTCAGGCTGTAGCTGTTCTTCCCGGATTGTCACGCTCAGGGGCAACAATCTCTACAGGAATGATGCTTGGCATAAAGAAGGAGGATGTGGCAAAATTTTCATTTCTGATGGTTCTAGTCCCGGTTTTGGGTGAGGCTTTTCTCGAATTAATGTCGGGTGAGTTTTCAGTTGCTTCTGCAGAGCTCATTCTGGGTTTTATATCTGCATTTATTTCCGGCCTTTTTGCCTGCAAATTTATGATAGCAATAGTTAAGAGAGCCAAGCTTAAATACTTTGCAATTTACTGCGCAGTGGCAGGTTTGTTCTGTCTTGCTTCGCTCCTGTTCTGATAATAATCATATTTATACTAACCCAATGGAAAAGAGGGGCCCATATTACTGTTTCATATCAGATGTTCATCTGGGTCTTCAGGTGAGCGATCCTCTTGAAAGGGAGCGCAAACTGGTTGCGGCACTTGAGTCACTTCCGGATGAGACAGAGGCATTATATCTTCTTGGAGATATATTCGATTTCTGGTACGAATACAAATATGTAGTTCCCAAGGGTTTTACAAGAACACTTGGTACTCTGGCCCGCCTTTCAGACAAAGGTGTGAAGATTTATTTCTTCAAGGGTAACCATGATATCTGGGCGTTTGGTTATTTTACCGGAGAGCTTGGCATTGAAATTCTTACTCAGCCGCATTATACAAGAATTGGAGAGAAGACTTTCTGCCTTGGTCACGGAGATGGTCTTGACAAGAGTGACAGACTCTATCTGATTCTTCGCAAAATATTTCACAGCAAATTTTTGCAAAGGGCATTTTCAAACATACACCCAAGGTGGGCATTCGGGCTGGCTCATAAATGGTCAAAACATAACCGGCTCTACAGAGGCAAATTATATAAATTCAGGGACAAAGAAGAGCCTCTTTACCATTTTGCATGCGACACAGAGGTAACAGCACCTGCAGACTATTTCATATTTGGTCATGTCCATACACCTGGAAATAATCGGACTCCCCGAGGAGCTGGGTTTTACATTTTGGGCGAATGGATAAATGGTTGTGAGTACCTTCTGTATGATGCATCTTCAGATACTATGATATGGAAAAGCGGGAATAATTTATCAGAATATTGAATAGTACAGATACTCAAATGTGCCGTTATTGTACATTTGAACCAGCTCTTCGGTTACCTTGTCTTCCCCGAACTTGTCATATGGTTTCTTGAGGTCTGAGCCGAACAGCCTGGCGATTCCCTGCCAGAAAAATGCATTTACACCGCCCTTGTACTCTTTTATTAGCTGGAAAGAGCTTTGTCCTATCTCTCTGTCAATAAGTTTAAGCAGGAGCGCTCCCTGGGTTATTGTCATCTTGCGCAGAGGTTTTTCAAATTCGGCAAAGAGTTGTTTTTCAAAATTCTTAATGAACTTTTCTCTTGCAGAAGAGGTGAATTTTCTGCTTGCAAGTGTTGAATCTGCAAGCGCAACCTTCTCCTTTGCCATAAGAGCATATGGGTATGTCTTCCGGAAGTTGTATACAAGCCTTGAAAATTCGCGCCACTGCCTTCCTTTTCTCTTCTCGTCAGACCAGTTGAACAGGTATGTGTCTCTTATTTTAATCTGATATATTGTGTCTCCGTTCTCAACGGTGTACCCCACCTGGTATCCTCTGTTTTTCTCCTGAGCAAAACCGGCGGAGGGATGAATCAGCATAAAAAGAGACAAAAAGGCAATTGCCCTGAAGGTTATAATATGTATAGATTTTTTTTCTTCCATTGTTTTCACGCCAAATTGGCTATATTTGAATGCCTGTTGACACATAAAGGTAGGCAATGTATTACAAAATTATTATCTAATTAACCCCGGTATGACAAACTTGTTTAGAACAGTTTCATTTATAGCTGTTTTTGCCTTTCTGGCATCAGGAACCTCCTCTTATGCTCAAAATAGTTCAATGTCTGAAGAGGAGCTGTCCGGGGCAGCAGATAAAATTCACAGCAAATATCTTACCATAGACACTCACAATGATGCTGCGCTTCATATAAACAATCCTAATGGTAAATATGGAGTGACAAAGGGGCAGGTCTCCTTTCCAATGATGAGGGAGGGTGGACTGGATGCAGCTTTCTTCGCAATTTTTGTAAATCAGGGTCCGAGGGATGATGAATCTCTTGCCAAAGCTAAGGAGTGGACAGATAATGAGCTCAGGAAGTTTTTAAAATATGCATCTGAACAGGAAAGGGTAAGGATTGCTACTACTCCTGCGGATCTTGAGAAGAACAAAAGAGAGGGCTTTTTGTCCGTAATACCAGCAATAGAGAACGGATACCCTATTGGCAAAGATCTTTCACTTATTAAATATTTTCATGACCTGGGTGTTGTCGCAATAACTCTCTGCCACAACAAGAACAACGACATCTGTGATGCCTCTATGGATAGCGCACCGGAGCACGGGGGATTATCTCGTTTTGGTGAAAAGGTAGTGAAGGAGATGAACAGGCTGGGTATTGCAATTGACCTTTCCCACGCATCTACAGCAACTCTTTTTGATGTTGTTAAACTCAGCAAGCAGCCTGTGATTGCAACTCATTCGGGTGTATGGAGCATTAAACATCACAACCGAAATCTAAAAGATGAGGAGATAAGGGCAATAGCTCAGAAAGGAGGCCTTATACAGGTTGCCACTGGCCGTTTTTTTCTCTCCGACAGGCCAAAGGAGGAGGTAACCGTTAAAGATATTGCAGACCATATCGATTATGTAGTCAGGATTGCCGGGATTGACCATACAGGTTTGGGAACAGACTTTGATGGCGGCGGAGGAGTTGTTGGTCTGGAAAATGTTTCAAAGATGAAAAATCTCACAATTGAGCTCTTGAGAAGGGGCTATTCAGAAGAAGATCTGGCGAAGTTCTGGGGTGAAAATCTTTTGAAGTTTTTGAGAAAAATTCAGAAGTGATCACATCTTATCCTGCGCTGAGAATCAATTTTTTTGCTGCAAAAAAAATGTGTAGAAAATGTGCAAAAAATGTTCATAAACTTTTGCACATTTAATTTTTTTGGTATATTTGCAACCCGCTAAAAGTGTGTCCAGTATTGATAAATTATTGAACTGCAGAATTTTAGCTACAAAAATTTTTTGACCAAAGCGCAAAAAAAGATATTTACTGTTATCGTTAAACTGTAAAAGAAACAATGTTACAACCAAAAAAAACCAAATTCAGAAGGCAGCAGAAAGGCCGTATGAAGGGGATCGCTCAAAGAGGGAATCAACTCTCTTTTGGATCTTTCGGGATTAAGACAACAGAGTCTTGCTGGCTTACCGGACAGCAGATAGAGGCTGCCCGTCAGGCTGTTGTTCGTTATATGAAACGTGAGGGACAGATATGGATCCGCGTTTTCCCTGATAAACCATTTACCAAAAAACCTGCAGAGGTTCGTATGGGTAAAGGTAAGGGAGCGCCTGAAGGATTTGTTGCCCCAATAACTCCGGGTAGGATTCTAATTGAAGCAGAAGGTGTTCCACTCGAAATTGCCAAAGAGGCACTTCGTCTTGGAGCTCAGAAACTGCCTGTAGTCACAAAATTTGTAGTTCGCAGAGATTACGCAGAATAATTTAATGTAGGAATAAAAATGAAAACTCAGGAAATACGCGAAATGTCCGCAAAGGACCTTAAAGAGCGCATCGAGACAGAAAAAGCGAATCTTATGCGTGTGAAGATGAATCATGCTGTTTCTCCGTTAGATGATTTATCTCAAGTTAAGAAAGCAAGAAGAAATATTGCCAGAATGCTCACTGTATTGAGCCAGATGGAAACAAATCAGAGCAAATAGAAGACATGGAAAGAAATCTTCGCAAAGAAAGAGTCGGTGTGGTGGTCAGCAATAAAATGGATAAGTCTGTTGTAGTTGCTGTCAAAAGGAAAGTTAAGCACCCTATTTACGGAAAATTCGTAAATAAAACCACCAAGTTTGTTGCTCACGATGAAAAGAACGAGGCCAGCGAAGGGGATACCATTCGCATCATGGAGACTCGTCCTATGAGCAAGACAAAGCGCTGGAGACTAGTAGAAATTGTAGAAAAAGTTAAATAAGCTATGATACAGCAAGAATCGAGATTAATGGTGGCTGATAACAGCGGAGCAAAGGAGGTTCTTTGTATCCGTGTGTTGGGGGGAACCCGCCGCCGATATGCCGGTGTAGGCGATAAAATTGTTGTTACCGTAAAGAGCGCTATTCCGGGCGGTGACGCCAAGAAGGGTACCGTTTCAAAAGCGGTGATTGTACGTACTAAAAAAGAGATCCGTCGCCAGGACGGTTCATATATCCGTTTTGACGACAATGCCTGTGTTCTTCTGAACAGCCAGGGAGAAGTTCGTGGTACTCGTATCTTTGGCCCGGTTGCCAGAGAGTTGCGTGAGAACTATATGAAAATTGTATCTTTAGCACCTGAGGTGTTATAATTTAAAGGGATATAAAGAATATGAACAAGAAACTACATATTAAGAAAGGCGATACAGTTTTCGTAAATGCCGGAGATGACCGCGGAAAAAGCGGCAAGGTTCTCGAGGTACTTACAGAGAAAAATCGCGCCATTGTTGAGGGAATCAACATGGTAAGCAAACATACCAAGCCTAATGCAAAGAGTCCGCAGGGCGGAATCATCAAGCAGGAGGCAGGAGTTCATGTATCAAACCTGCAGGTTGTGGATCCTACTAAAGGTGGTCCAACTCGTATCGGTCGTCGCATGAATGATAAGGGAAAATTAGTTCGTTACTCGAAAAAATCGGGAGAGGAGATTAAATAATGGCAAGTACTAAACCAGGCGCTGCGCCAAAAGCAGCAGGCAAAACAAAAGCAGAAAAGGCTGCCAAGACTGAGGGTGCTCAGGTAGTAGCTAAGGGATATGTTCCTAATCTGCAGAAGATGTACAAAGAGGAAATCGTTGGCAAGCTAATGAAAGAGTTTGGCTATACCTCTGTAATGCAGGTTCCTAAACTTAGCAAGATCACAATTAATCAGGGTGTTGGTTCTGCAACCGCAGACAAGAAACTGGTTGAGATCGCTCAGCAGGAGCTTACAACTATTACAGGTCAGAGAGCAGTTCAGACTTATTCCCGCAAGGATATCTCTAACTTTAAACTCCGTAAGGGAATGCCCATTGGTGTTAAAGTTACTCTCCGTGCAGCCAAAATGTATGAGTTCCTCGAAAGACTTATCGCAATCTCTCTTCCACGTATCAGAGACTTCAAAGGTATTAACGAGAAGTTCGATGGTAAAGGAAACTACACTCTGGGTATCAAAGAGCAAATCATCTACCCTGAGATTGACATTGACAAGGTAACAAAGATCCTCGGAATGGAGATCACTTTTGTTACATCAGCCAGCAAAGACGAAGAGGCTTTTGCCCTACTTCGTGAATTCGGCCTGCCTTTCAAGAATATTAAGAAATAATATAAAGAGATAGATAATGGCAAAAGAATCAATGAAGGCACGCGAAGTAAAACGCGCTAAGTTATGTGCCAAATATGCAGAAAAACGCAAAGCTCTTAAAGAGGCCGGCGACTACGCTGCTCTTGACCTGCTTCCAAAAAATGCCAGTCCTGTTCGTCAGCATAACCGCTGCTCGCTTACAGGCCGTCCAAAAGGCTACATGCGTGTTTTCGGTATCAGCCGTATCCAGTTCCGTGAAATGGCCAGCAACGGTCTTATCCCGGGCGTTCGCAAGGCTAGCTGGTAAGAAACATTTGTGGCAGGGTGCCACAATTACATATTAATTTATTTATTGGATATCGGGCGCTTTGAAAATTGCGTCGAACCACAAAAAACAAAAAGTATTAACAATGACTGATCCAATTGCAGACTTCCTGACCAGAGTAAGAAATGCAGCTCTTGCAGGACACAAAGTTGTTGAGATTCCATCTTCTAAGATGAAGCTCGAACTTACCCGCATTCTCCATGAGAAGGGGTATATTCTTAGCTACAAACTTGTAGAGGGAACTCCCTTCAACACAATTAAGATAGCTCTTAAGTATCATCCTGAGACTAAAAAATCGGCTATCAAAAAGATTTCAAGAATAAGTTCTCCGGGCCTCAGAAGGTACGTTGGCGTTGAAAATATGCCAAGAGTACTCAATGGTCTGGGAATTGCCATTTTATCTACATCTAAAGGGATGATTACTGATAAAGAGGCTAAGGACCTTAATGTTGGCGGAGAGGTAATCTGCTACGTTTATTAAAAACAAGTATTTATTATAAACAATAATTAATAATGTCACGAATAGGAAAATTACCTGTAAACCTTCCGGCCGGTGTGACCCTAGTGGTTGAACCAGGAAACGTTGTTAAGGTTAAAGGCCCCCTTGGTGAGATGGTGCAGAAAGTAGATGCAGACATCACAGTCACCGTTGAGGGGAGCACCGTAAAAGTTACCCGTCCTACTGAGCAGCCTCGCCACCGTTCTATGCACGGTCTTTACCGTTCACTTATCCAGAACATGGTTACCGGTGTATCACAAGGCTTCACAATCAAACAAGAGTTTGTGGGCGTTGGTTACCGCTGTGAAGTGAAAGGTCAGATTGTTGAGATGAGCCTTGGCTACTCTCACGATATTCACCTCGAGCTTCCTGAAGAGATTAAGGCGAAAGCAGAGGTTCTGAAGAAGGGTGCCAACCCGATACTTACTCTCACCAGCTACGACAAGCAATTGTTGGGCATGGTTGCTGCCAAGATACGCTCGCTGCGTAAGCCTGAACCATACAAAGGAAAAGGTATTAAGTTTGTCGGTGAACAACTTCGTCGCAAAGCCGGTAAGTCGGCCAGCGCTAAATAATAAGGAGAGGATATATGGCTTTAAATAAAATAGAAAGAAGAAAAAGAATACAGCACCGCATACGCAAGGTGGTGAACGGAGTGGCCGAGAGACCAAGACTGGCTGTGTTCAGAAGCAACAAACAGATATATGTTCAGCTTATCGACGATGTTAAGGGAATCACACTTGCTTCTGCAAGTTCACTTGACAAAGCAATCGTTGAGGAGTGCAAGAACAAACCCGCAGTTGAAGTAGCTAAGCTTGTTGGAAAACTAGCTGCAGCTCGTGCAATTGAGAAGGGTATATCGGAGGTATCATTCGATCGCGGAGGTTACCTTTATCACGGAAGAGTTAAAAGTTTGGCAGAAGCCGCCCGCGAAGGTGGTCTTAAATTCTAGTAACTGACTATGGCAAATATAAACGTAAAGAAAGTTAAAACAACCGATCTCGAACTTAAGGACAGATTGGTGGCAGTCAAGAGAGTTACCAAGGTAACCAAAGGCGGACGACATTTCAGCTTTGCTGCCATTGTGGTAGTAGGTGATGAAAGAGGCGTTGTTGGCTATGGTCTGGGTAAAGCAAACGAGGTTACAACTGCAATTTCAAAAGGTATTGAAGATGCAAAAAAGAATCTTGTAAAAGTTCCTCTAAACAAAAAGACAATTCCTCACGAGCAGGAGGCAAAATTCGGCGGAGCAAGGGTTTTCATGAAACCGGCTGCCGAAGGTACCGGAGTAAAGGCCGGTGGTGCGATGCGTGCCGTGTTTGAGTCAGTAGGTATTCACGACGTTCTTGCAAAGTCTAAAGGGTCTTCAAACCCTCACAACCTTGTAAAGGCAACCGTGGCTGCTCTTCTCGAAATGAGAGACGCTTATACTGTAGCAGGTCTTCGCGGAATTCCAATGAATAAAGTATTTAAAGGCTAGGAGACGAAGAAAATGGCAAAAGTAAAAGTAACTCAGGTTAAAAGCAGCGCCCGCGCTACTAAGAGACAACAGGCCACCCTGGCCTCTTTGGGCATACGCAAAATTCACCAGGTTGTGGAGTTTGAGTTGAATCCTGTAAATAAGGGTATGATTGACAAAGTTTTACACCTTGTTAAAGTTGAAGAAATTAACTAAAAGGAGAGTATTAAAATGAAATTACATAATCTTAAACCCGCTTCAGGAGCCAACGGAAGAGAAAAAAGAATCGGAAGGGGAGAAGGATCCGGACACGGAGGAACTTCAACCCGTGGTCACAAAGGTGCCCAGTCTCGTTCAGGCTACTCGCGCAAACCAGGTTTTGAAGGTGGTCAGATGCCTCTTCAAAGAAGACTTCCAAAGTTTGGATTTAATAACATCAACAGAGTAGAGTATAAAGCAATTAACATTTCTACGCTGCAGGAGCTAAGTGAAAAGATCAAAGTTGACGTAATCGGCATTGATATTATTGTAGAGGCAGGTCTCGCATCCAAGAACGAAAGAGTAAAAATTCTCGGAAACGGAACACTGACATCTAAGCTCGATGTTACAGCTCATGCATTCTCAAAATCGGCCATAGCACAGATTGAGGCACAGCAAGGAAAGGCTACAAAAATCTAACTACTCTCATGAAAAAACTCATTGAAACGATTAAAAATATTTTCAAGATTGAGGAGCTGCGCAAAAGGATAGTTTACACTATCCTATTGCTGTTGGTATACCGTCTTGGCAGCTACGTAGTGTTGCCGGGGATTGATCCGACTCAGCTGGACCAACTGCAAAGTCAGGCTTCCGAAGGATTGTTGGGACTTCTCAACATGTTCTCGGGTGGTGCTTTCGGTAATGCGTCCATCTTTGCACTTGGAGTTATGCCTTATATTTCGGCATCCATTGTAATCCAGCTTCTTGGAATTATGATTCCTTACTTCCAGCGACTTCAGCGTGAAGGCGAAAGTGGAAGAAGGAAGATGAATCAGTGGACCCGCTACCTCACCATAGTGATTCTGGCGCTGCAAGGTCCTGCCTACATGGCAAACCTGCACGTTCAGCTTCCTGAGGCGGCATTCCTTTTCAAAGGATTTACATTTAATGTATTTGCAACCGTAGTACTAATTGGTGGAACCATGTTCATCATGTGGCTCGGAGAGCGCATTACCGATCGCGGCTTAGGTAATGGTATTTCTCTGATCATAATGGTGGGTATTATTGCAAGATTGCCATTCGCCCTATTAGCCGAGGGCGGTGCAAGAATCAGCCAGAGCGCCGGCGGTGGCGTTCTCATGCTCATAGTTGAGGGGCTCATTCTGTTCTTCGTATTTGTGGCAACTATTGCCCTTGTACAAGGCACTCGCAAGATCCCTGTTCAATATGCCAAACGTATTATCGGAAACAAACAATATGGCGGAGTTCGTCAGTATATCCCGCTGAAGATAAACGCGGCTGGCGTAATGCCAATTATCTTCGCTCAGGCACTGATGATGTTCCCGCTGATTTTTGCCGGCTTTGACGCTACGCGCGGAATTGCCGCTACTCTCACAAACCCGATGGGATTCTGGTACAACTTCATTTTCGGACTCATGGTTGTGGCATTTACTTACTTCTACACAGCAGTAACTGTAAATCCTACAATGATGGCAGAAGATATGAAGAAGAACGGTGGTTTCATACCAGGCATTAAGCCAGGTAAGAAGACAGCGGAATACCTGGATGCTATTATGTCACGCATTACTCTTCCCGGTTCGATTTTCCTAGCGGTTATCGCGATTCTGCCGGCGTTTGCAAGTATGCTTGGGGTTGACGGTCAGTTCGCACAGTTTTACGGTGGAACTTCACTGCTCATCCTTGTGGGTGTAGTACTTGATACATTACAGCAGATAGAGAGTCATTTGCTTATGCGTCACTACGACGGTCTGATGAAAACAGGTCGTATGAAGGGACGTTCAGGAATGTAACAGTAGTAAATTAAAGTTCTTTCAAGTAATGATAAGACTGAAAACCGGAGAAGAGATAGAGATACTAAGAGAGAATGCTCTCCTGGTATCAAGAACTCTTGCCGAGGTAGGAAAGCATGTTGCGCCCGGAGTAACAACTCAGGAGCTCAACAAAATTGCTGAAACCTTTATAAGAGACAATGGTGCAGAACCTGCGTTTCTTGGCTACGGCGGTTTTCCGTACACTTTATGCATATCTGTTAACGATGTTGTCGTTCACGGTTTTGCTTCTCAGTACAGACTTAACGAAGGCGACATAATTTCTGTCGACTGCGGTACTCTATACAAGGGATTTTATGGTGACTCAGCTTACACTTTTCCTGTTGGAGAGGTATCTGCAGAGACCGCAAAACTCCTCAGAGTAACAAAAGAGTCTCTTTACCTTGGTATTGAAAAGGCAATCGTTGGCAATAGAATTGGAGATATATCCAGTGCAGTTCAGGAGCATGTCGAAAAGGCAGGTTTCTCGGTTGTAAGGGAGATGGTTGGACACGGAATCGGAAGGAAACTTCACGAGGCACCTGAAGTTCCCAACTATGGCAGAAGAGGTGTTGGAAAAAAACTGGAAGAAGGTCTTGTGATATGCATTGAACCAATGGTCAATGCAGGGACCAGAAATGTCTATCTTCACGATGACGGCTGGACTCTGAGCACAACCGACAAAAAGAAATCTGCACACTATGAACTCATGGTGGTAGTTCAAAAGGGGAAACCCGATGTCTTATCGACATTTGATTACATAGAGAACAACAAAAGTTAAATTTTAAGGAGTATTTTAAACATTATATGGCTAAACAATCAGCTATAGAAAAAGAGGGAACAATTATCGAGGCCCTTTCCAACGCGATGTTTCGCGTAGAGTTGGACAATGGTCATGTTATCATAGCCCACATTTCAGGAAAAATGAGAATGCACTACATTCGAATATTGCCTGGAGACAGGGTGAGAGTTGAAATGTCACCTTATGATTTGACAAAAGGAAGAATTTCTTTCAGATATAAATAATAACTAAAGATATGAAAGTTAAAGCATCCATTAAGAAGCGTAGCGAAGACTGCAAAATTGTAAAGCGCAAAGGTCGTTTGTACGTTATTTGCAAGAAGAATCCAAAATTCAAAATGCGCCAGGGTTAATATTAAATTGTAAACTATAAAGAGATAAAAACATATGGCACGTATAGCCGGAGTTGATTTACCAAAAAATAAACGCGGAGAGATAGGTTTAACCTATATCTATGGAATTGGTCGCAGTTCAGCACAGGAAATCCTTACCAAGCTTGGTATTGATTTCAGCACCAAAGTAAAGGACTGGAATGACGATCAGATTGCTGCAATCCGCGGAATGATTGCAGCTGATTTTAAAATTGAAGGTGAACTTCGTTCATCGGTACAACTAAACATCAAGCGATTGATGGATATTGGCTGTTACAGAGGCATCAGACATCGTCTGGGACTGCCTACACGTGGACAGTCTACTAAGAACAACGCCCGTACTCGTAAGGGTAAGAAGAAAACAGTAGCTAACAAGAAGAAAGCAACTAAATAGAACCTAAATCATGGCAAAAAAGACAACAACAAATAAAAAGAAAGTTGTTAAGGTTGAAGCTTACGGCCAGGCCCATATATCTTCGACATTTAACAACGTAATCGTGACCCTGACCAACAACGATGGACAGGTTATCAGCTGGTCGTCTGCCGGCAAGATGGGTTTCAGGGGTTCTAAAAAGAACACTCCTTATGCAGCTCAGACAGCTGCTGCCGATTGTGCAAAGGTAGCTTTCGACATGGGATTGCGTAAAGTAAAGGCATATGTAAAAGGACCGGGTGCAGGACGCGAGTCTGCTATTCGTACAATTCACGGAACAGGTATTGAAGTTACCGAGATTGTCGATGTGACTCCACTTCCGCATAACGGTTGTCGTCCTAAAGGCCGCCGTAGAGTATAAACTATTATAATTGATTAAATAAGTTAATATGGCAAGATATACAGGGCCTTCTACAAAAATTGCCCGCAAATTTGGAGAGCCGATTTTTGGCCCCGATAAAAGTTACGAAAAGAAAAGCTATCCTCCGGGACAGCACGGAATGTCAAAGAAGCGCAAAAAGTCTTCTGAGTATGGCATTCAGCTAAAAGAAAAACAAAAGGTAAAATATACTTACGGACTCCTTGAGAAGCAATTCCGCAACTTGTACGAGAAAGCTTCCAAGATGAAGGGCAGAAAAGGTGAAAACCTCCTCTTCCTTCTTGAGACTCGTCTGGACAACCTTGTTTACAGAATGGGAATCGCTCCTTCAAGAGCAGCTGCAAGGCAACTTGTGACTCACTGTCACATTGTTCTGAATGGCGAAATTTGCAATATTCCTTCAACCTTGATCAAACCGGGCCAAATTATTGGTGTTCGTGAAAGATCAAAGAGTTTAGAGGTTATTCAAGACAATATCTCTCGTAGTTCAAGCAGATTTGCCTGGATTGAGTGGGACGCAGCCTCTGTGTCGGGAAAACTTCTCAACCTACCGGACAGAACTGAAATTCCTGAGAACATAAACGAGCAGTTAATTGTTGAGTTATACTCTAAATAATAAATAAAATGGCAATATTAGCATTTCAAAAACCGGATAAGGTAATAATGCTTGATGCAACCGAAACATTCGGTCGCTTCGAGTTCCGTCCGCTGGAGCCGGGTTACGGCATAACAGTTGGTAACGCTTTGCGCCGAATTCTGTTATCATCACTTGAGGGGTATGCAATTACCGCAATCAAGATACAGGGTGTGGACCATGAGTTTGCAACAATCCCCGGTGTTATTGAAACCGTTGTTGACATTATTCTTAACCTTAAGCAGGTTCGCTTCAAGAGAATGGTTGAGGGCGAAGATTCTGAGGTTGTTACAGTTACCGTTAGCGGAAAACAGGAGTTTACAGCTGAGGATATATCTAAGCAGCTCTCATCGTTCAAGGTACTCAATCCTGACTGGCACATTTGCTCTATGGAGCCATCTGTGACTCTTTCGATTGAACTTAGAATCAACAAGGGCAGAGGGTATGTGCCTGCAGAGGAGAATCGTTTCGAAGATGCACCATTTGGTGTAATTCCTATCGACGCAATCTTCACTCCAATCAAGAATGTAAAATACTTCGTTGAGAACTGGCGTGTTGAACAAAAAACCGACTACGAGAAGTTAAATTTAGAGATAACTACTGACGGTTCAATTCATCCTAAAGATGCACTCAAAGAGGCAGCCAAGATTCTTATTCATCACTTCATGCTATTCTCTGACGAGAAGATCTCACTTGAGACTCCTGTTGAGGTAGTAAGCAATGAGCTTGATGAAGAGTCTCTGAGAATGCGTCATCTGCTTTTAACCAAACTATCTGACATGGAACTGTCGGTTCGCGCTCTCAACTGCCTTAAGGCGGCTGATATCGAAACCTTCGCAGACCTTGTTTCTCTCCAGAGAAATGAACTTATGAAGTTCAGAAACTTTGGCAAGAAATCTCTTACTGAGATAGATATGCTGGTTGAGAGACTGAAGCTGGTCTTTGGTATGGATGTAACAAAGTATAACATTGAAAAGAAAGTAATTAAACATGAGGCACAATAAAACTATAAACCACCTTGGCCGTAAGAGCGGACACCGTAAGGCGATGCTTGCAAACATGGCTTCATCTCTCATCCTTCACAAAAGGATTGAGACTACAGTTGCAAAGGCGAAAGCACTGAGAATGTACATCGAGCCACTGATCACAAAATCAAAGGACGATACAACACATTCACGCCGTATGGTATTCTCTTACCTGAAGCAGAAAGAGGCAGTAGCCGAACTGTTTCGCACAATAGCTCCAAAGATTGCAGACCGTCCGGGAGGATATACACGTATCCTTAAGACAGGTTTCCGTCAGGGAGACGCTGCCGATATGGCAATGATTGAACTGGTTGACTTTAACGAGGCAATGCTTTCTGCTGCCAAGCCGGAAGCTAAGAAGCCTGCAACACGCCGTAGCCGCGCAAAGAAAGCTGATTCAGCTGACGCAGCTCCTGCAGCAGAGCCAAAAACTCCTAAAGCAAAGGCACCTGCAAAACCAAAAGCAGCACCAAAAGCGAAAGCTAAACCAGCTGCAGACGAGACAGCAGAGTAATCAGCAACAATTATCATCAGATAAGTCACAAAAGAGTGTCCGTTTTTACGGGCACTCTTTTTTTTATCCTCCTGAATTCGAGATGATATCTTGTCTGTCGTAATTTGAAAATGGGGAGACGAGCCAAAAGCAAAGTCGAAGTTTTTTAGCTTTTTCTCTGAAGTGTTTTCAGGAAAAAGGCTGAGGACTGTCTGACGACCGAAGGGAGGAGTCCCGCAGGAACTGCAAAACACGAAAGAAAAAGACGTATAGAAAAACTTCGTTGCGCTTGCACACCTCTCCATGTCAAATATTATGATGGATAAGATACATCGAGAATATGTATATTTGCGCCAAATTCTGAAAAATATGAAGAGGATAATAACAGAGGTGGTTGCCGAAAATGTGAATTCGGCATTAAATGCAGAGAAGGCAGGAGCAGACAGGATAGAGTTGTGTCAGGGATTATCAGACGGAGGTCTTACTCCATCTCCGGCATTTACAAAGTGGTGCTGCGAAAACCTCAGCATAGGAGTGGCAGTTTTAATCCGTCCAAGGCCGGGTGATTTCCTCTATTCAGATGAAGAATTTGAGATCATATGCGAAGATGTCCGTTTCTGCCGCGAAGCAGGAGCGCAGGCAGTGGTTGTTGGTTTTTTAAAGGCCGATGGATCTGTGGATACAGAAAAGCTTCGCAGGGTAGTTTCAGAAGCAGGAGAAATGGAGGTGGTATTTCACAGAGCATTTGACAGAAGCAACAACTGGGAGCAGGCTCTTGAAGATGTTATTTCGTGCGGATGCTGCAGGATACTAACATCAGGACTTCATGACTCGGCTCTTGAGGGAAAAGAGACTCTCAGAAAACTTATTGAAAGAGCAGGTGACCGCATTGTAATTCTTGCGGGAAGCGGTGTTACATCTGCAAATGTTGAGGAGTTGTACAAACATACAGGGTTTAAAGAGGTTCACTTCTCTGCCAAGGCTGGTGTTAAAAGCAAAATGACCTTCAATGGCAGTAATATAAAAGCAATAGCCGGACATAACGAATCACATCCGGCTGAAATAAGTGCTGTATTAAAAATTCTTGAGACTCTCTAGGCTATAATCATCCCCACCATTGCGGCAGACATCATTGCAACCAGTGTTGCGCCAAGAAGAGCCCTGAATCCGTACAGAGAGAGCGTCTCTTTCTGGTTAGGGGCAATTCCGCCAACACCACCAATCTGAATGCCTACAGAGGCAAAGTTTGCAAATCCGCAGAGGATATATGTTGCCATTACAATTGATTTTGGATTGGCAAATGCACCTGTCTGAATCATCTCAGTGAGACTTTGATATCCAACAAACTCTGTAAGTATGAGTTTCTCTCCGAGGAGCCTGCCCACAAGAGCAAGGTCTTCGCCGGGAACACCGGTAAGCCATATAACAGGAGCAAATGTATATGAGAGAATAAACTGCATTGAGAGGCTGGTAAACTTGCCGTCAGTTACGTTTGCAATTAGCCCGTTAAGAGATGTCCAGTCACCGATGTGAAGGAAGATGTAGTTAAAGCCTGCTATCAGTGCGTAAAAAACAAGCAGCATTGCGCCTACATTGGCAGCAAGCTTAAGTCCGTCAGTTGTTCCATTTGATATGGCATCAAGAACATTTTTGCCGATTTTCTCTTTTGGAACTTCAACTGAGTTGTCAACCTCTTCTGTCTGCGGGCGTAGAATCTTTGCAATAGCAATTGCTCCCGGTGCTGCCATTATTGAGGCAGACAAAAGGTGCTTTGCAAATTCAATCTCCATTATTCTGTCTCCGCCTCCAAGCATCCCTATGTAGGCAGCAAGAACTCCTCCTGCCATTGTAGACATGCCGGCAGTCATAACAAGCATAATCTCACTCTTGGTCATTCGCGGTATGTACTCTTTAACCATAAGGGGTGCTTCTGTCTGACCGAGGAAAATATTGCCTGCGGTAGAAAGAGACTCGGCACCTGTAAGGTTAAGCGACTTTGAAAGCAGCCATGCCATAACCCACACAATTTTCTGCAGTACTCCCAGGTAGAAGAAAAGACTGGTAAGAGCAGAGAAAAAGATAATTGTAGGAAGAATCTGAAGGGCAAAGATGAATCCGAAGCTCTGGACATTCATCATTGAGCCAAACAGGAACTCTGAACCGGCTTTTGTCCAGTTAAGAACTGCCACAAATATCTTCCCGAGGAATTCAAAGACATCCTGAACTGCAGGAAAGGCAATAACGGAGACTGCCAGTGCAAGCTGAATAAGAAGGGCAAAGCCTACGGTTTTCCAGTTGATTCTTTTCTTGTCAAGGCTAAAGAGCCATGCAATTCCTACAATTGCGGCCATTCCCAGCAATCCTCTTAAAATTGACCATATATCAAAAACGAATTCCTTTTTTGTAAGCAGGTCTCTGTAGGGATTAGCTGCTGCTGCAACTTGTGCAGTGTCTTGTACTGCTATAGTTGAGTCGCTTTGAATGGCTGTGCTGATTGTGTCTGCTATAGTAGCGCTCTCTTGAGCCATAATGCCTGTAAAGGCAAAGCAGAGTGTTAGAAGTAACAGAATTTTTTTCACGTATATAAATAGTTTGAATATTCTCTATCAGTCTGTTTGCATCTAGCTTAAGATGCGGGAGGCAAATATAGTCATTAAATTATTATCTTTGAGCGCACAAATTACATTATGAAGTTCGATATTTCAGCTAAAGACGCACTCTCATCTGCAAGGTGCGGGAAGATATACACAGATCACGGAATCATTGAGACTCCCATTTTTATGCCGGTGGGTACACTTGCCACAGTAAAGGCCGTGTTTCACAGGGATCTTAAAGAAGACATAAAGGCTCAGATAATACTGGGAAATACATATCACCTCTATCTCAGGCCCGGGACGGATATTATCCGCAAGGCAGGAGGACTCCACAAGTTCAGCTCCTGGGAGGGGCCCATTCTCACCGACAGCGGCGGATATCAGGTCTTCTCACTGGCAGAGAACAGAAAACTTACCAATGAGGGGTGTACATTCCGTTCACATATTGACGGGTCAAAACACTTTTTTTCGCCGGAAGGGGTGGTGGATATTCAGCGTATAATTGGAGCTGACATAATTATGGCTTTGGATGAGTGTCCTCCTGGAGATTCCACACACGATTATGCAAAGAAATCTCTTAAACTCACTCAGGGATGGCTGGAGAGAGGTTGCACCCATTTTGATGCTACCGAACCCATTTACGGCTATACTCAGACATTTTTCCCCATTGTTCAGGGGTGTATCTATCCGGATTTGCGGATAGAGGCTGCAGAGCATGCCGTGTCTCTGGACAGGGAGGGTTATGCAATAGGCGGATTGTCGGTAGGGGAGCCTACAGAGATAATGTACCAGATTCTGGAGGTGCTGGATCCCATTCTTCCAAAGGATAAACCAAGATACCTGATGGGAGTAGGAACTCCTGCCAATATTCTGGAGGGGATTGCCAGGGGAGTCGATATGTTTGACTGCGTTATGCCTACCAGAAATGCACGGAACGGCATGCTCTTCACATCTGAGGGAATTATTAATATCAGAAACAAGAAGTGGGCAGATGATCTCTCTCCTCTTGATATAAATGGAACATCTTTTGTAGATAAAACTTACACAAAGGCATATCTGCGGCATCTTTTTGTTGCGCAGGAGATTCTTGGTGCGCAAATTGCGAGCGAACACAACCTTGCATTCTATCTCTGGCTTGTTGGAGAGGCAAGAAAACATATTGCTGCCGGAGATTTCAACGCATGGAAGAACTTAATGGTTAAGAAACTGGAGACGAAACTGTAAAAATGAAGTTTAAGCCTACCATACTGGACAGATACATTATTAAAAAGTTCATAGGGACATATCTCTCTGCTCTTTTAATAATTATTGGGATTGTCATAATCTTTGACATAAGCGAGAAGATTGACAATTTTGTTCAGAATCAGGCTCCGTTTAAGGAGATTGTGCTGGATTACTATGCAAACTTTATCCCGTACTTCATAAATATGTTCAGCCCGCTGTTCGTGTTTATTACGGTTATCTTTTTCACATCAAAGCTGGCAGCTAACAGCGAAATAATTGCAATTCTCTCTGGCGGGGTGAGCTTTAACAGGCTCCTCTATCCGTATATGATTTCTGCAGTGGTTATTACATTGTTCAGCCTTCTTCTCAACCTCTACATTATTCCGCCGGCAAACAAGGGCCGGCTTGAATTTCAGGAGAAATACATTAAAAAGAAGTTTTTAAATACCAGCAGAAACATCCACTACCAGCTATCTCCCGGAGAGTTTGTATACATGGAATCCTTCAATAACTGGAACAAGACAGGGCTTAAGTTTACTCTTGAAAAGATAGATGGTCATAAAATAGTATCGAAACTCTCGGCTGAAAGTGCGGTGTGGGACAGTACCAAACAGGGCTGGGTTTTGTATGACTATTACTTGAGAACTTACAATGAGAACAACACTCAGACTATACGCAGGGGTGACAGGATGGATACAGTTATCAGCCTTACATTTAAAGATCTGAGTTCAAGATGGGATGTTGTGGAGTCTGTCAGCTTTAATGACCTTAACGAGATGATAAGGACCAAGAAGATGAGGGGTGATAAGATGGTCAAATATGCTCAGATTGAAAAGCATACAAGACTGGCTCTCCCTTTTGCCGCAATTATTCTTACGATTATGGGAGTTTCTCTTTCATCCAAAAGAAAGCGGGGAGGAATTGGTGTAAATATTGGTATAGGGATAACTTTAAGTTTCTCTTACATTCTCTTTCTGCGATTCAGTCAGATGTTTGTCCATTCAGGTGTGCTGCCGCCATGGCTTGCTCTGTGGGTTCCAAATATTCTGTACGGATTCATTGCATGGTTTCTCTACAAGATTGCTCCAAAATAAAAACACAAAAGGCAGCCTTACGGCCGCCTTTTTTATTTGTTCAGGATCTTTTCTCTCTTTTAGAGATTCTTGGCCCTTATTGCCTCCAGCATATCGTCAATCATTGACTCCATGTTCCATTTCGGGTTCCAGCCCCACTCTTCGCGGGCACAGCTGTCGTCCATATTGTCAGGCCATGAGGCAGAAATATCTCTCTTTACCGGGTCTACATTATAATGGAATTTTGCACCAGGTACACGCTTTGCAATTGCAGCAAAGAGCTGTTTTGGATTGAAGCTCATTCCTGTTACATTAAAGCTGTTTCTGTGAACAAGAGCAGAGGGATCTGCATCCATCAGTTGTGTGCATGCTTCCAGTGCATCAGGCATATAGAGCATGTCCATATAAGTGTTTTCAGGAATAGGGCATGTGTATTCACCCTTCTTGATTATATCATAAAATACCTCTACAGCGTAGTCTGTAGTACCGCCTCCGGGGAGACAGCCGTTTGAAATGATTCCGGGAAATCTCACGCTGCGCGCATCTACACCAAACCTTGTGTAATAGTAGTCACTCAGAAGTTCTCCGGCAACCTTGCACACTCCGTACATTGTTCCGGGCCTCATGATTGTATCCTGAGGAGTGTCTTTGTGAGGGGTGTCATTTCCAAACGCGCCTATTGAGCTTGGAGTAAAGATTGAGCAGTTGTTCTCCTTTGCAAGCTCGAGTGAGTTGAGAAGTGCTCCCATGTTTACAGACCAGGCAAGCTGCGGATTTTTTTCTCCTGTTGCTGAGAGCAGTGCCACCAGGTTGTATATTCTCTCAATTTTGTACTCCTTTACTATCTGAGAATATGCTCTGATGTCAAGTGCATCAAGCATGACGGCGCGGGATACTTGCGACAGCTTTTCGACAATCTCAGGTCTGAGGTCTGCTGCAATTATATTATCTTCGCCATAAACTTTTTGTAAATGAGGAATCAATTCCGTACCAATCTGCCCGCCGGCACCTACTACTAAAACATTCATATATTTAAAAAATTTTGATTTCTGTAAGGGAAATGGGACACAAATGTATGAAATTTATAGAAAAACATTGATTTTAATTTCATATTTTATTTTCTGAATAATTGTTTATATTGTATCATGACAACTGACCAACTTCATACAATAATTAATAATGAGGCTATAAAAACTGGCTTTGTCCAGTATGGAGCTGCGAGGGTTGTCAAACTCACGGAAGATATATCACGGCTTGAGAGCTGGATTGCAAACGGACAGCATGCATCAATGGATTATATGGCCAGAAATATTGGTCTTAGAGAGGATCCTGCGTTACTTGTTCCCGGTGCAAAATCGGTTCTCTGCTTCCTTGCCCCGTACAAGCCTGCCGAATATCAGAATCCCTCACTTCCTCAGATTGCCTCATATGCATATGGTCAGGATTATCACAGAATAATAAAGGATAAGCTTTACAAGATTTGTGAGAAGATCAGGGAGCATTTTCCGGATATGAATGCAAGGGTTTTTACCGACTCTGCACCTGTGATGGAACGGGCATGGGCAGCCAGGGCAGGCCTGGGCTTTATCGGGAAGAGTACATTTCTGATAAATAAAAGCCACGGGCTCCATAACCTTATTGGAGTGATCATTACAGATATTCAGGTTAAGTATGGCACTCCTGTTCCCGCCGCATGCGGAAACTGCACAAGATGTCTTGATATGTGTCCTGCCGGGGCTCTCTCTGCTCCCTTTTGTATTGACGCAAGAAAATGCATCTCTTACCAGACAATTGAGTCACGTCTTAAGAGGGAAGAGGAGGAGATGCTTATCACACCGTCAGAATACATTTTTGGATGCGATATATGCCTCAGGGCATGTCCGTGGGCAGGAAGGGGTGAGCCAACCGGATGGGAGGAATTTTTGCCCCTTAAATTGCGAAATTCCGGTAAAAAGATAACTGATCTTACATCAGACGAGTGGCTCGCGATGGATGAAACCGGCTTTAAGGAGGAATTTGCAGACTCTCCTCTCTCAAGGGCCGGTCTTGCCAGGTTAAAAAACAGTTTAGAGTACAACAGTAGAAAATTATAAAATCATGAAGTGGAATACACCGGTTGAGACAGGCAGCTCTCCCTTTTGGGTATCATACAGGGACAAGATATTGTTTCTGGGATCCTGCTTTGCTCAGGAGATAGGAAAGACCATGCAGAATATGGGTTTTGAATCACTTGTAAATCCTTTTGGGGTTCTGTACAATCCGGCGTCAATTGCTTTTTCGCTTGAAAAGCTGATGACCGGTGCTCCTTTTAAAGCAGAAGATGTAATCCAAAATGACGACATTTTTAAAAGTATATACCACAGCAGCGATTATGCAGATATCTCCGCAGATGGTCTGCTTGGTAGAATTAATGATGCCCTGGCAATTAATTCGGCCTTTTTTCATAATTCAGATGTAGTGGCTCTTACCATGGGAACAACATGGATTTACAAACTTAGAGAAGATGGCCGCGTTGTTGCCAATTGCCACAAGCTGCCTTCTGATGCCTTCACAAGGGAGTGCCTCTCTGTTGAAGATACGGTAAATATGCTCTCACCTTTTATTGAGAAATATCCTTCTAAAAGATGGATAATAAGCGTTAGTCCAGTGAGGCACTTTAAGGATGGAGCACATGAAAACCAGCTGAGTAAATCACGGTTGTTATTAGCTTCAGATGAGTTATCCTGCAAATATTCAAATGTTTGCTATTTCCCATCTTATGAAATTGTTATGGACGAATTGAGAGACTACAGGTTTTATGCAGCAGATTTGATCCATTTAAACAGAGAGGCAACAGATTACATCTGGGAGAGATTTGCCGGATTTATTCTGGATGATAAGTCTAAGGAGTTACTACGAGATTATAAGCGACTTTTTGAAATGAAATCGCATCGTCCCCTTTTCCCCGGGAGCAAAAATTATAAAGAGTTCGAAAAGAGATTGTGCGAACTTGAAGAAAAACTGAAAAAAAGATAATTTGGAGTTATAACTAATTGGAAATTTTTTTATCTTACAATTTCTTAACAGAAAGTGATTTTTGAGACAAAAAAATTTTCTAAAATTAAGGCAGCCAAGGTGTAGGAATAAATGAGATTATTATTTACCTTTACTAAATAAATAATTTCTTTTTATTTGAATTTTTCAATTTAAAAGTTATATTTGCACAAAGACAAGTAATTAACATCCTAAACTAAAAATTATGAATAAGGCAGATTTGATTTCAGCAATCGCAGCTAAGGCCGATCTTACAAAAGTTGACGCAAAAAAAGCTCTTGATGCATTTATCGAAGTATCAGGTGAAGCAATGAAAAATGGCGAGAGACTTACTCTCGTTGGTTTTGGTACATTTTCAGTTAATGCACGCAATGCACGTAACGGAAGAAACCCACGTACAGGTGCTAAGATTAAGATTGCAGCTAAGAAAGTTGTTAGATTCAAAGCAGGAGCTGAGCTTAATAAACTCGTGAAGTAGTCTGACACAAAAGAGATTTTTATAAGGCGTCCTTTTTGGGGCGCTTTTTTATTTGTGCCCTATATAAACAATGACTCTTCCCTTGCGAAACTTAAGGGTGAATTTTTCGGATGTTGAGATGTTGAGTGTGGCTTTCCACCAGTAGTCAAATTTCACCCCTTTTATTGGGTACATGAGACCCTCGGAGGTCATACGCAGCTTGTTGTCCAGAGAAAAAACAGACACAGTGCTGCCAACAGGTGCTTCAAAGGTTGTGGTTGAAAAAACAGGGATGAGAATCCCGGTATCTGTTATCATCTCAACCTTGACATCTTTGTGCTTTCCATACTGACAAAGAAGGGATATGTTCCCCAAAGTGTGATCCTCTCTTTTTCCTGATGCTCCAAGTATAATGATTTTCTCTGGCTGAAGATTTATGGCATAATCAAATGCCTTGGTAAGGTCGTTTGTATCCTGGGATCCAATATGAAATATTCTCTCTCTGTACCTTTCTGCAAGATTTGAATCGATACTGTCCATATCCCCCACAATAGTTACCGGCTCGAGACCTGCCTCAATAAGAGCTCCTGCAGCACCATCGCAGCATATGATTCTTCGCCCGCTTCTTAATATCCCTGAAGGAACAGGATGAGTGGGGAAATCTCCGTTAGCCAGAATTACTATTTCGTTTTCCATTTATTCTATTCGAATTTCCAGCTCTCCAGATCTCTGATACCTGCCATGAATTCGCCGGTTGCCATTCTCCTTTTACCGGAAGGCTGAAGTAAAGTTACTGAAAGGTATTCGTCGCCGCAGGCGACCATGAAAGAGCTTTTCGATGTCTTAACAATGGTTCCGGGTGAATGTTCACACTTTTGAGCAATTACGGCTGCAGAAAATATCTTTACCTGGATCTCCCTGCCATCTGCTTTCATAACTGAATATGCAGCCGGGTAAGGACTTAGCCCTCTTATCTGATTGCTGATTCTCTCTGCACTCTGCTTCCAGTCAATGTGTCCGGTCTCACGGTTAAGCTTAGGAGCCGGTTTTAGCTCCTCTTCTCTCTGAGCTGGTTGAGGTACAGGCACTGCATTACCCGAAAAGAGAGCATCTGCAGTCTTTACAACCAGTCCTGAGCCAATCTCCATCAGTTTGTCATGAAGTGTCCCCATGTTGTCTTCAGGCTCAATGATGCACTCCTCCTGAAACAGTATTGCACCAGTGTCTATCTTTTCATCCAGAAGAAAAGTTGTTACTCCTGTCTTTGTCTCACCGTTGATGATTGCATGGTTTATGGGAGCAGCACCTCTGTAGTTTGGTAACAGTGATGCATGAAGATTAAAAGTTCCCAGTCTGGGCATTTTCCAGACATCTGCAGGCAGCATCCTGAAGGCAACGACTATAAAAAGGTCGGCTTCGACAGAAGCAAGTTGTTTAAGAAACTCAGGGTCCTTCAGAGAGAGTGGCTGAAGCACCTCAAGGCCCTTCTCCTCTGCAAACTGCTTTACATCGCTTCGTATGAGCTGCAGGCCGCGTCCCCCCGGTTTGTCGGGAGCTGTTATTACAGCGGCTACTTCATATCCCGATTCCAAGAGATTTTTCAGGGGAGCAACTGCAAATTGCGGCGTCCCCATATATACTATTTTTTTACCTGTTTTCATCACTGTATATTGTTATCTCCCTTATCTCCCATGAGCTTTCTGAAGAAAGCAAGATATTTCTCCGGATTGAACAAATTTGAATCCTGAGTAGACTTCCATGTGAGAAAGATTCCTATTGGAAGCAGAATGATTGAAGAAATAAGGCTTCCCATACCGGGAGAGAGGGAGCCGTCCGTTGCCAGTTTTTTGCCCGATATATCAATTACCCAGTAGAAGACAAAAAACAGAATTGAAATAACTGATGGAGTTCCGAGTCCTCCTTTGCGGATAATTGCACCAAGCGGAGCTCCAATGAAAAAGAATATCAGGCAGGCAAGAGAGACCGTGAATTTTCGGTATAGAGCGCTCCTGGCCTGTCTCAGGGGGAGAGGGTACTGCTGCTCCTCAATCTCGTAATTGTCCAGAAGTGCATTTGCAGTCTCCATCTGGGCAATTGCCTGCTCGTATGTGCTTTGCTTCTCTTCCGGGCTTTCCCATTTAAGAAGCTGATCAATATCAACTTTGGCGGTATATTTATTTGTAACCGAGGAGTCGAATTGTCTAGAGTAGTTTAGTCCGGCAGCCATAATAAGATTCCTTACCTGAAACTCTTTCACTTTTGCATAGGTGGTATCAAGAGAGTCCCTCATTATTCTGAGCTCGCTTATTTTAAGGGCATTTACCTCTCCGCTGAACCGTCCCGATTCTGATCGCTGAAATGCATAGTTGGCCAGGGAGATTACCATCTCCTGTTTTTTGAACCCAACTTTTTGCATTGTGTATGATGTGTCCATCATAGATTCACGGGGAGTCTCTTCGTATGTGTTTCCGTCGTAAAGTGTAAAGAGAAGGTTTTGTTTATCTCCTGTTAGCTTTATTGAGCCTGAATCTGCGACGGTAATGCTGGTATTGCCTAGGTTTCTCGAGTGATCATAAACCATTAGCTTGTATAGAATATCTGTCTTTTCGTCTCGCCTGTCAATGCGCAGAGTATAGTTCTCAATACCATCATAGAATATTCCGGTTGGGATGCTTATCTCCTCCTTGGTGCGGTTGATGTCGTCCCGCAGAGTGTAGATGTTGTCGTATGCCAGCGGTATGAGATTGTTGGATGCAAAGAATGCTCCTGTTGAAATTAGAACAGATACAACAATAAGTGGAGTTAGAACTCTGGGCAGTGAGATTCCGGCAGCCTTCATTGCCAGCAGCTCGTTATTTTCTCCAAATCCTCCCAGGGTCATTATTGATGCCAGCAGTGTTGCCAGCGGAAGGGCCAGAGGTATGAGCGTTGCCGCTCCCCAGCCCATAAATTCCAGGATAACTCCAAAGCTAAGCCCCTTCCCCACAAGTTCATCTATGTAAAGCCACAGAAAGTGCATCATCAGGACAAAGGTCACGATGAGGAATGTGAGAATAAAGGGCCCCAGAAAGGCCTGAACTATGAACCTGTCTAATTTTTTCAAAGTGCTCTATTTTGTAGCTAATTCTATCAGCTTTCCAATTGCAGCGGAGATGCCTTCCGGATTTTTACCTCCGGCGGTTGCAAAGAATGGCTGTCCGCCTCCGCCACCGTTAATGAGTTTTGAAGCCTCCCTGATGTCTTTGCCTGCATTGCATCCGTGGGCAACAAGGTCGTCTGTGTACATGACAGCAAGGTTTGCCTTCTCTTCGAAGGTATATCCTGCAATAAGCACAGTGTTTTCATCGCTGCGGAACAGCATTGCAAGGTTCTTTACAACCTCAGGATGGTATTCACCGCTCAATGTAACAACATTCAGACCATTTATGTACTGTTTTTCGTTCATAAGCTGTTTTCGCAGGTCTGCTGCCCTCTCTCTCATGAACTCTTCAACTTTCTTTTTGAATGAGTCATTCTCCTCAATCAGTTTTGTAATGCTGGCAACAAGGTTAGGGGAGTTATTGAAAAAGCCTTTGAGCGAAGAGATTATATCTTCATTAAGGTGTACAAGATTTTCTGCATGTACTCCTGTTGTTGCCTCAATTCTTCTTACACCTGCAGCAATTGCAGATTCTGAAATAATCTTGAAAAGACCAATATTTCCTGTTGCAGATGTATGTGTGCCTCCGCAAAGCTCAATTGACTCTCCAAATTTGATGACACGAACATGGTCACCGTATTTCTCTCCAAAAAGAGCCATTGCGCCCATTGCCTTTGCCTTCTCAACAGGAACTTCGCGAAACTCATCCCTGCCTGAATTTTCTCTGACAAGCTCATTAACCCTCTTCTCCACCTCTCTGAGGATTTCCGGAGTAACTCGCTCAAAGTGTGAGAAGTCAAAGCGAAAATATGTGCTGCTTACAAGAGATCCCTTCTGTTCAATATGTGTTCCCAGTATCTCTCTGAGCGCTTTGTGAAGAAGGTGGGTGGCAGTATGGTTGTTTGCTGTCGACTTCCTTTTAACTTCGTCGACTCTGGCTGTGAAGAGTGCACTTGCATCTGAAGGTATCTTCTCGGCTATATGAATAATGAGGTTATTCTCCTTAACTGTATTGACAATTGCTATCTTTTCACCAGACGGAGATTCGATGTGCCCTGTGTCTCCAACCTGACCACCACTCTCTGCATAGAACGGGCTCTTGTCGAGTACAATCTGAAAGAGCTCCTTGTTTTTTGTTTTAACTGACCGGTAGCGGGTTATCTGAACCTGCTCCACTGTGTGTTCGTAGCCGGTAAACTCTACTCCGCTGTACGGACGGACCTCAATCCAGTCTCCCTCTTCACTTGATGTCGCATTTCTGCTTCTCTCTTTTTGTTTTTCGAGCTCTTTTTCAAATGATGCAGTATCAATTGAGTAACCATTCTCTCTTGCGATAAGCTCACTCAAATCCGGAGGGAATCCGTATGTGTCGTAAAGAATGAAGGCATCTTCGCCCGGGATTATCTTTCCGGCTTCGTATCTGGCCATGAGGTTATCCATAAGTTTAATTCCCTTCCCGAGTGTGCGAAGGAATGACTCCTCCTCCTCTTTAATAACCTTTGTAACCAGATCCTGCTGTTTTGCAAGCTCAGGGAAGGCGCTGCCCATCTCATTTACAAGAGTTGGGACCAGTCTGCAAAGGAATGGTTCATCCACTCCCAGGAATGTGTAGGCATACCTTACAGCTCTTCTGAGAATTCTGCGGATAACATATCCCGCCTTTACATTTGAAGGAAGCTGACCATCTGCTATAGAAAAGCTGATTGCTCTTATATGGTCTGCAATTACCCTCATTGCTACATCTACCTGAGCATCCCTTCCGTACTCCTTGCCGCAATGCTCAGAGATTTTTGCAATCATGTTTGAAAAGACATCGGTATCGTAGTTGCTCTTCTTGCCTTGCATTGCCATACAGAGGCGCTCGAGTCCCATTCCGGTGTCCACATGTTTCTGAGGAAGCGGAACAAGCTCTCCGTTTGCTTTTCTGTTATACTGGATGAATACCAGGTTCCAGATTTCAATTACCAGGTGGTGTCCCTTGTTTACAAGTTCGCTTCCCGCCAGGGCTGCTCTCTCTTCGTTACTTCTGATATCGACATGGATTTCACTGCATGGACCGCACGGACCGGTGTCTCCCATCTCCCAGAAATTATCCTTTTTATTTCCGTTAAGTATCCTTTCTGCAGGCAAATACCTGAGCCAGCGATCTCTGGCCTCCTGGTCTGCTCCAATGCCCTCCTCAGGACTTCCCTCGAATACCGTTGCATAGAGACGATCCTTGTCAAGCTTGTAAACTTCAGTGAGAAGTTCCCATGCCCAGTCTATGGCCTCATTTTTGAAGTAGTCTCCAAAACTCCAGTTGCCGAGCATCTCGAACATCGTATGGTGATAGCTGTCGTGTCCCACCTCTTCGAGGTCGTTGTGTTTGCCGCTCACGCGGAGACATTTCTGAGTGTCTGCAACTCTTGGATACTTTGCAGGTTCGTTGCCAAGGAACCAGTCTTTAAACTGATTCATTCCGGCATTTGTAAACATGAGAGTTGGGTCGTCCTTAACCACCATTGGTGCAGAGGGAACAACTGTGTGACCTTTGCCGGCGAAGAAATTCAGGAAATTATCGCGTATCTCTTTTGATGTCATATTATTCGGTATTCTGGTTCAGTTTTAAATGAACCACAAAAATAGGTTTTTTATTAAAAATATTTACATTTGCACGAATTTAAGGTTAAATTTCCCCAATGTCAAACAATAAAAGGTATAAGTTCAATCCGGAAACACTTGCTTACGAGATCCACAAAATCTCTGTAAAGGCCAGGTTTTCCAAGGGTTTCATTATATTCCTGGTGAGCATTGCGGTTTCATTCGGATATTATTTCATCTATACAGAGTATTTTGGTCTGGAAACTCCCAAAATGCTAAGTATCAGAAGTAAAAATACAGAATTGGCAAACAGGTTGTCGCTTCTGGAGCGCAGATTTGAGGCTGCAAACCGTACGCTCATCTCTTTACAAATTAGAGATAATTATGTTTACAGACCCATCTTTGGTATGGAGGAGATCTCTCAGGAGGTTAGAAATGCCGGATTTGGAGGTGTTAACAGGTACTCTTACCTGGAAACTGTAGATCGTTCAGGTATTCTCACTAATACGGTGATGAGTATTGATCAGCTTTATAAAAAGGCATTTATTCAGAGCCGTTCTTTTGATGAGGTTTCTCAGCTTGCAAAGAATGCAGACGAGATGTCGCTTTGTGTTCCTGCAATTCCTCCGGTTAATGTTGCCTCAAGAAAAATCAGATTTTCGAGCACTTTCGGATACAGACCTGATCCTTTTAACGGTGCTTACAGAATGCATACAGGTATTGACCTCTCAGGTCCTGCAAACGAACCAATCTATGCAACCGGCAATGGAAAGGTATCGGAGATTGGATACGATTTCTTTGGTTATGGCAATTATATTATTGTTGACCACGGATTTGGATACAAGACAAGATATGCTCACTTAAAAACTGCACATGTTACAATGGGCAGAAAAGTTCAGAGGGGAGAACACATAGCAAATATGGGAAACACCGGTCGTTCAAAGGGAAATCACCTTCACTACGAGGTAATTTACAGAAACCGTCCTGTGAATCCGCTTAACTACTACAACAGAGATATCGCTTCCGAAGAGTTTCTGGCTCTGGTCGAGCCTAAATCTCAACCTAAAGGATAGTCTGTATGAGTAAATATAAATTTAACAAGGATCAGCTGAGATTTGTGGAGGACAAGCTGGGGTTGAAAGGCAAGCTCGGAGTTGTTATCAAGTATCTTTTGGTTAGTGTCCTGCTGGCAATTTTCTATTATATTATTGCTGCGCTTATTTTCAATACAAGAGAGGAGGAGAGGCTTGTGAGAGAGCGTGAGCTGATGGAACGGGAGTACAGAAATGTGAGTGAAAAGATTGATCTGCTTGAGGATGTTCTTGAAGATCTTCAGGAGAGGGACAGAGAGATATATATGAGTATTTTCAAGGCTTCCCCGCCGGATTTGATCTCATCTGGGTATAGTCCTGAAGTTTACAGTCAGCTCGATTCTCTGGGTGATATGGAGATTGTTAAGTTTTCTGTAAAGATGGCTCAGGAGCTTGAGGCTGAGACAAAAACAGCCGGACAGAAGCTGGAGTTGATTTACAATGAGCTTAAGGGTGCAGAAAACTCAACTGATATTCCCTCAATCATACCTATCAAGGGTATGTCGGTGAACCAGACAGGGGCAAGTATCGGAAAGAAGATACACCCTTTTTACAAGACGACTACAGACCATACCGGCATTGATTTGCTTGCTCCGATAGGTACTGAGGTTGTCTCTTCGGCAAACGGAGTAGTTGTGGATGTGATAAAGTCAGACAGGGGAAGGGGAAATCAGGTTGTAATTGAGCACTGGGGAAGCTATAGAACAATGTATGCACACATGGGAGATGTTCTTGTGAGAAAATCTCAGCCTGTAAAGCAGGGTGCGGTTATTGGCAGGGTGGGAAACACCGGCCTTTCGTTTGCTCCGCATCTTCACTATGAGGTGCTGCTCAACGGAAAACCCGTGGAGCCAGTTAACTACTTTTTTGCAGATATTACGCCTGCTCAGTACAGAGAGATGCTCATGATTGCTCTCAATACAGGACAGTCACTAGATTAAGTAACATATAAATTTCCAGCATTATGCCTTATAAAGAATATAAACCGGAAAAGCTTTACTACACAATTGGCGAGGTGGCTGCAATCCTGGAGGAGAACACTTCACTGGTGAGATTCTGGGCTCAGAAATTTCCTGAATATATCAAGCCTGCCAGAAACAAAAAGGGAAACCGTCTCTTTACTGCAGATGACCTTTCAAATTTCCGCCTGATATATTATCTTGTCAAGGAGAGGGGAATGACTCTTGAGGGAGCTGCAAAGAGAATGAAGGACAACAAGGAGGGAGTTGACCGCCGTGTTGACGTTATCGAATCTCTTACAAGCATCAGGGAGAGACTGACGGAAATTTCGAACGCGCTTTAATAATGAAAGCAGGAGATATTGCAGCAATAATTGAGGAGCTTGCTCCGGGACATCTTCAGGAGAGCTGGGACAATTCCGGTTTTACTATTGGTGCTCCTCACAAGGAGGTAAACTCTGCTCTTCTTGCGCTGGATTGTACTCCGGAGGTTTTGCAGGAGGCGGTGGAGAAGGGAATCGGCATGATTATAACTCATCATCCGCTTATCTTTTCGCCTCTCAAAAGAATTGTGGGAGCCAGTGTTGTGGAGAGGATGGTTGAGACTGCAATAAAAAATGATATAGTTATCTATTCTGCTCATACCAATGCAGATAAGATTCTGCCGGGTGTAAGCGGCCTTATGGCTTCCAGGCTTGGGCTTGTGAATGTGGAGATTCTGGATAAGGAGGATGGTGGTGAAACCGGCCTGGGTGTTGTGGGGGATTTTGAGAGTGCTTTCTCTTTTCCGGAGGTGCTGGAGCTTGTTAAAAGCCGGTTCTCTCTGAGCTTGGTTCGCTGCTCAAAACCGGCTGATGGGAAAATTTCCAGAGTTGCGCTTTGCGGAGGGAGCGGGAGTTCGCTTATTCCTGCTGCAATAAAAAGTGGTGCTCAGTTGCTTATAACTGGCGATATTTCGTACCACAGATTTTTATGTGAGAAGGGCTTCATGGTCATGGATATAGGACACTTTGAGAGTGAAACAGAGGTGCTTGACTTTCTTAAAGATGTACTGTTAAAAAAATTAGTTAACTTTGAAGTTCGCATTTCAGACAACAATAATAATTTAATATACTATTACTAAGAGGGTTATGGCAACAAAACAAAAACAGACAATAGAGACTCCTATTGACGGAGGTACCTTCATCTCTCTGCAGAAGAGCGCAAATGAGGGCGACCTTAGCATGGAGATCAAGCTTAGTTTGCTTTACAAGCTTCAGCAGGCAGACAGCAAAATTGACAAGATTCACCTGTTAAGGGGAGAGTTGCCTTTAGAGGTTAAGGACCTTGAGGATGATATTGAAGGGCTTAAGACAAGGGCTGAAAATCTTCAGACCGAAATTAAGGACATCGAGAAGCTCATCTATCAGAAAAAGATGGATCTTGATAACTCAAAGAGCCTTATTGAAAAATATACTGCGCAGCAGAATAATGTTAAAAACAATCGTGAGTACGATTCACTAACCAAAGAGATTGAATTCCAGGGTCTGGAGGCCGAACTTTCTGAGAAGAGAATCAAGGAGAACACAATAATTCTGGCAGAGAAAAAGGCTGCCCATGCTATTGCTGTTACTGCTCTGGATGAGAGAAAAAAGGATCTTGAGACAAAACAGAGAGAGCTTGATTCAATTGTTGCAGAGACTGCAAGGGAAGAAGAGGAACTTATTAAAATCTCTGAAGATATTCAGGTTCAGATTGACGCAAGAATGCTTGCAGCATACAAGAAGGTTCGTTCAAACGCAAGAAACGGGCTGGCTGTTGTTACAGTAAGAAGAGATGCATGCGCAGGTTGCTTCAACAAGATTCCGCCTCAGAGGCAGATGGATATCGCTTCAAGCAAGAAAATTATTGTCTGCGAATATTGCGGCCGTATTCTGGTGAACGCTGAGTTCGAGAAAGAGTAATGTCCCGCGAACCTTATAGATTAAGGGAGCTTTTTTTCAGACATGTAGGTCAGACTTCCCCTTCTCCTTTGGGATTTGAAATTCAAAGGGCGGAGGGGGTGTTTATGTATGGACCCGGCTCCAAAAGATACATAGATCTTGTATCTGGTGTTTCTGTTTCCAATGTAGGTCATTCAAATCCTGAAGTTGTTGAGGCAGTGAGAGAGCAGGCAGGCAAGTATATGCACCTGATGGTCTACGGAGAGATTGTCCAGCAACCTCAGGTTGAGCATGCCAAGCTGCTCGCAGATGTGCTGCCAGATCCGCTTGAAGTGGTTTACTATGTTAACTCAGGAAGTGAGGCAAATGAGGCGGCTCTGAAGCTGGCAAAACGCAAAACAGGCAGAACAGAGATTATCAGTTGCTACAACAGTTACCATGGGAGCACTCACGGGGTTTTAAGCCTGATGGGAAGTGAAACATTCAAGAGCTCTTTCCGTCCGCTGCTGCCAGATGTAAATCATATTTCTTTTAACTCTTTTCCGGATCTGGAAAAGATTACCGGTCGCACTGCTGCGGTAATTATTGAGCCCGTTCAGGGAGAGGGGGGAGTTATTCTGCCTGCTGAAGGTTATCTGGAGGCACTTAGGGAGAGGTGTACAAAAACAGGTACTGTTCTAATATTTGACGAGATACAGACTGGCTTTGGGAGGTGTGGAAAACTTTTTGCCTGTATAAGGTGGAAAGTTGTTCCCGATATTATTACCTTAGCAAAAGCATTGGGAGGCGGAATGCCCCTTGGTGCATTTGTGGCATCGGCTGAGCTGATGTCGCTCTGGCAAACGAATCCCGTACTCGGACATATTACTACTTTTGGGGGGCATCCTGTTTCATGCGCTGCTGCTCTTGCTGCCCTGAGAATATTACTGAGGGAAGACTGGGTTGAAGAGGCAGGAAGAAAGGGAGAGATTTATAAAAGTGAACTGGAGGTACATCCTGCAGTGAAAGAGATCAGGCAGGCCGGGCTTATTCTGGCTGTTGATCTTGGAGATAGTGAGGCTGCCGGAAAAATTATTCCGCTGCTGCTGGAGGAGGGGATAATGAGTGACTGGTTCCTGTTTAATCCGACATCGTTCAGGATTGCACCACCACTCTCAATAACAGATGAGGAGATTATGATGTCGCTGGAAGGTATTAAAAGAGCATTGGACAGATTATAGATATATGGCAAAAGTATACAACAAGGGCAAGCAAAACCAGGATAAGAACATAGATTCACTGGCACTTGACATGGGCAAAAAACCACCACAGGCACTTGATATTGAAGAGGCCGTTCTTGGAGCCCTTATGCTGGAACCTCACGCGGTTCCTGAGACACTTGAGATTATTAATGCCGACTGCTTTTACAAGGAGGCTCACAGGAAGATTTTTAATGCCATAAAATCTCTGTCGGACAAACATTATCCGGTAGACCTCCTGACTGTATCCGATGAACTTAAGAGAATGGGAGATCTTGAGATGGTGGGAGGGAATGCCTTTCTGACACAGCTCAGCATGAGAATCAGCTCTGCCGCCCACCTTGAGTATCACTCCAAGCTGCTTTTGCAGAAGTATATTCAGAGAGAGCTAATCTCAATATCTTATGATGTACAGAAAGATTCATTTGACGATAATATTCCGGTAGATGACCTTCTGGATGCTACCCAGCAGAAAATATTTACTCTTACAGACAGAAATATTAAGAGGGAGACAAGACCCGTAAAATCTGTTATTGAGGAGGCCATAGAGGAGCTTCACAAAAATCAGCTGCGTTCAGATGGCCTTTCAGGTGTCCGTTCCGGCTATACAGGACTTGACAAAGTGACTCTGGGATGGCAGCCTTCTGATATGATTATCCTGGCTGCGCGTCCTTCAATGGGTAAGACAGCATTCGTACTTACCATGGCCAGGAATATGGCTGTAGATCATCAGATACCCGTTGCTTTCTTTTCGCTTGAGATGTCGGCACTACAGCTGGTTAAACGTCTTATGATAAGCGAGACAGGGCTCTCTTCAGACAAAATAAAGGGGGGTAAGAAGATGGAAGATTATGAATGGACTCAGATAAATTCCAGACTTGCTCAGCTTATTAAGGCTCCGCTTTACATTGATGATACACCTTCCCTTTCGATTTATGAGTTTCGTTCAAAGGCAAGAAGGCTTGTGCTGAATGCCGGGGTTAAGGCGATTATCATTGACTACCTTCAGCTTATGAGCGGTCCTCCGGAACTGAGAGGTATGAGGGAGCAGGAGGTTTCTGCAATTTCAAGATCACTTAAGGCTATTGCAAAGGAGCTGAACATACCAATTATTGCACTATCTCAGCTGAGCCGTGCAGTAGAGACCCGTGGTGGTAACAAACGGCCCCAGCTTAGTGACCTGCGTGAGTCGGGTGCAATTGAGCAGGATGCAGATATTGTTGTTTTTATTCACCGCCAGGACTATTACGGCCTGACAGAGGATCCGGCACAGGCAGGTGTAACCGATATAATTATTGCAAAACACCGTAACGGAGCGGTTTGTGATGTGCCTATGAGGTTCAGACACTCCGAAGTTAAATTCGTGGATATTAACGACCCGGATTTTTCCGGTGTCGCCTCTCACGGAGGAGTTCAGACCTATGGCTCAAAACTGAATGGAAGCTCAGAGTTTATTCCAAATTCAGATTTTGATTCCTGATGATTGTAATGAGAAGAATTATATTCATACTGGTAATTTTTCAGATTTCAACAATTTCTCTCCTCTCTCAGGAGAAGAATTGCCCGCCCGTACGGGTTCTCTCCGTTAAAGACCTTCCTTTTGCAGATGGTGAATCTCTCTCTTATTCCGTTACTTACAACTGGGGTTCAGTTGTGACTGAGGTAGGAGAGGCGCGGACAACGCTCAGATATGTGGGTGATGGCTCGACCAGCCCGTATTTTCATGCTGTTGTAAAGGGAAATACCTATAAGTTTTTCGACATGTTCTTTAAAGTAAGGGACCATTATGAATCTAAGTTCTATGCTTCAGATATCCGTCCCTTCTATTTTCACAGAAATGTTCACGAGGGTAAGTACAGAATGAAGAACACATTTACATGGTTCCCTGATTACTCTCTGCGCTCTGTTACTCAGAAATATGATAATCCTCAGAAAGATACTCTCCTGCGGGGAAGCCGCTGTACATACGATATTCTGACAATGTTCTACTATGCGAGAAATATTGATTTTTCGAATGCTGTTGTGGGAGAGAAACAACCAATCTCGTTTGTGATTGACGATGAAATTTATGAAATTTACTATCGCTATCTTGGAAGAGAGGTTAAGAAAATTCCGGGAATGGGCACATATACCACAATCAAGTTTGCTGCAAGACTCGTCGCAGGAACTGTATTCAGAGGAGACAAGGAGATGATTATCTGGGTAACGGATGATGCCAATAAAATTCCGCTTTCGTTCGAGATGGAGATTATTGTGGGAAAGGTGTACGGAAGGCTTACGGCAACCAAGAATCTTAAATATGCACTAACAAGCAGAATTAAATAAATGAAGAAAGAAGATATAATTGAACATCAGGGATATATTCTGGATATAACTCCGGAATATATTACTGTGGAAATCATGAACAAGGCGGCATGCGTTTCCTGCAGTGCAAAAGGTGCCTGCTCAATGGGTGAGGTAGAGGCGAAGGTTATTGAGGTTGAGAACAGTGGCTATGAATTTTATAAAAAAGGAGAGAGTGTAAATGTACTCCTCAAAAAAAGTCTCGGATTTAAAGCACTTTACATATCGTACCTGATTCCACTTGTGATACTCGTTGTAATATTGCTATCTTTGTCAGCTTTGGGAGCAGGCGAACTCGTTACCGGGCTTGCTGTTCTGACAGGCCTGGCAATTTATTACTCGGGTATTTACCTGCTAAAGGATAAGTTCAGGAAAGAGTATGTTTTTACAATTGAAAAATTGAACTGATAATGACTACTACAATTATTTTTACCATTGCCAGCCTCTCTGTACTGGGGCTTGTACTGGCATTGATTCTCTATTTTACGGCCCAAAAGTTCAAGGTTGTGGAGGATCCAAGAATTGATGATGTTGAGACAATCCTTCCTGGAGCAAACTGCGGAGGCTGTGGTTTTGCCGGCTGTCGTGCCTTTGCTGAGGGTTGTGTTAAGGCCGGTTCTCTTGATGGCCTCTTCTGCCCGGTTGGAGGAAATGAGACAATGAAGAAGGTGGCCGGATACCTTGGGGTAACTGTTGCAGACAAAGCTCCGCAGGTTGCTGTGGTAAGGTGTAACGGCAACTGCGATAGCAGACCAAAATCAAGTAATTATGACGGCTATTCATCATGTGCTGTAATGGCAACTCTCTACTCCGGAGATACCGATTGCCGCTATGGTTGTCTTGGTCAGGGTGACTGTGAAATATCATGTGATTTTGATGCCATAAAGATGAACCCCCGCACGGGATTGCCTGAGGTTGACGAAGAGAAGTGCACTGCATGCGGTGCCTGTGTAAAGGCTTGTCCCAAGTTTATTATTGAATTGAGGAACAAGGGGCCTAAGGGAAAGAGAATATTTGTCTCTTGTATTAACAAGGACAAGGGAGGAGTTGCCAAGAAGGCTTGTGCAGTTGCCTGTATTGGATGTACAAAATGCCAGAAGGTTTGTGCATATGATGCAATAACAATCTCTTCAAACCTGGCCTACATAGATTACAACAAATGCAAATTATGCCGCAAATGCGTGGTTGAGTGCCCTACAAACGCTATATGGGAGGTAAATTTCCCTGTGAGGGTTCCAAAGAGGGATACGGCAGATGTTGAACAGCAATAAGTTTTAAATTATGAGCAAAACTTTCTCAGTTGGGGGTATTCACCCCAAAGACAATAAAATATCCGTTGGCGCAGCAATCGAGAACTTTCCTCTTATGGAAACGGCATACATATCTATGTCGCAGCATCTTGGAGCACCTGCAGAGCCTCTTGTTGCAAAGGGTGACAAGGTTAAGGCCGGTCAGCTTATAGCGAAGGCAAACGGGTTTATTTCCGCAAATATTCATTCATCTGTTTCAGGTACGGTATCTGCCATTGAGCTCTTGCCGGACCTGGCAGGCAACCTTGTTCAGCATGTTGTTGTAAAGGTTGAGGGAGACGAATGGGACGAAAAAATTGACCGTTCACCCGAAATTGTGAGAGAAATCAAACTCTCGCCATCTGAAATTATTACTAAAATTGCCGACTGCGGTATCGTTGGGCTTGGAGGTGCTGCCTTCCCCACTCACATAAAATTATCCCCGCCTCCGGGCAAGAAGGCCGAGTATCTTGTTATGAACGGTGCTGAGTGTGAGCCTTATCTCACATCTGATTATCGGATTATGCTCGAGAATCCTGAGGAAATTCTTATAGGTACCCGCATAATGATGATTGCTCTTGGAGTGAAAAAGGCGTATGTTGGAATTGAGGATAATAAGCCTAAGGCAATCAGGAAGATGAAGGAGCTCTGCAGCAAGCAGTACAGAGATATAAAAATAGTTTCTCTGCAGAAAAAATATCCGCAGGGGGGTGAAAAACAACTAATTGATGCAATTTTGGGCAGGCAGGTTCCTTCAATGGGACTTCCAATTGATACTGGTGTTGTAGTTCAGAATGTTGGAACTGCTCTTGCTGTCTATGAAGCTGTCCAGAAAAACAAACCACTCTTTGAGGGTGTTGTGACCGTTACCGGTAAATGTATGACCGAGCAGAGGAACTTCAGAATGAGAGTAGGTACTACTTTTGAATCGATGTTGTTTGCTGTGGGTGGTTTTCCAAAAGATGCTGAAAAGCTTGTGAGCGGTGGCCCAATGATGGGAAAGGCTGTTGCAAGGATAGAGGCTGCTTCTGTGAAAAGTACATCGGCCCTGCTGCTGCTTACTGAGGAGGAGACTAAGCGCAAACCTGAAGCTAACTGCATAAGGTGTGCGAAATGTGTTGACGCCTGTCCCATGGGTCTTGAGCCTTTCCTGCTTAACAGACTTTCGCGTGCCGGAAGGATTGATGACCTGGAGGTTAACATGGTGCAGGACTGCATCGAATGTGGCAGCTGTCTCTATGTTTGTCCCGCAAACATCCCGCTGCTTGACACAATAAGACTATCAAAAGCCTCTGTTCTCAAGATCATGAGAAGCAGACCCAAAAAGTAAAAAACAGATTTTACATATATGAAAAAACTGATTGTTTCACCGGCACCTCACCTTCACGGAAAGGAGACTACAAAAAGTCTCATGAGGGATGTTGTAATAGCACTGGTACCCTCTTTGCTGGTATCGGTATATTACTTCGGATTCTCTGCGATAAAACTCGCCCTTGTAGGTATTGCCACAGCAGTACTTGTTGAATATGTAATTCAGCGGTACATCGTTAAAACCAAAATAACAGTAAATGACTACTCGGCTGCCCTCACCGGATTGCTGCTCTCTCTGAACCTTCCGCCCAACTCACCATGGTGGATAATGTTCATTGGGTCTGTAGTTGCAATTGGAATAGCTAAAATGACCTTTGGAGGAGTGGGGCAGAACCTGTTCAATCCTGCGCTTGTAGGTCGAGTGTTCCTTCTCGTCTCTTTTCCGGTAATAATGACAGATTACTCAATTCCCACATCATGGTTCCGCGAGGGTATTGATGCCGGTTCAGGCGCTACTGCTCTCTCAATAGTAAAGGAGGGTCTTGCAAAAGGGATGACTATGGATCAGATATTCTCCCAGAATGAATTTTCATACGCTCAGATGCTCTTTAGCAAAATAGGCGGTTCGGTGGGAGAGGTTTCGGCTTTTGCCCTGATACTCGGTTTTATTTATCTGCTTATCAGAAAGGTTATAAAGCCTCATATTCCGCTTGCTATAGTTGGTACTGTGGTTGTTTTCTCGGGAATCTTCTGGCTTATTGACCCTACTCACTATACAGACCCAATGTTTAATGTTCTTACAGGTGGTATTTTGATAGGATCAATTTTCATGGCAACTGACTATGTCACTTCGCCAATGAGTAATAAGGGAATGATTGTTTATGGCGTAGGAATTGGTGTGATAACAATGCTCATTCGTAACTGGGGCGCATATCCGGAGGGTATCTCCTTTGCTATCCTCATTCTGAACGCTTGCGTTCCTCTCATAAATATGTACTTTAAACCTGTCAGATTTGGAAAGGGGGTGAAACATGGCTAAAGAATCAACACTTAAAAACATGGTGGTGACCCTGACTCTCATCACTCTTATTGCCTCATCTGTGCTTGGAGGGGTTTATGCTATTACAAAGGAACCGATTGACGCGGCAAAAACTGCCAAGACAAATAACGCTATCTCTAAAGTAGTGCCTGAGTTTGATAATGATCCTTCTGCAGACAAGTTCATTAAAGAACTGGATGAAAAGAGCTATGTGGTTTACCCTGCTAAGAGAGGGGATGAGATAGTCGGGTATGCTGTCGAATCATATACTTCGGGTGGATTTGGAGGCCGGATCCTTCTTATGGTAGGTTTCAATGCAGATGGTACAATTAATAACACTGCCGTTCTTTCTCATGCAGAGACTCCAGGTCTGGGGGATAAAATGGTAGAGGGTAAAAGTGACTTTAGTGTTCAGTTTAAAGGTAAAAATCCGGCAGATTTCAAATTGCTTGTGAAAAAGGATGGAGGTGATGTTGATGCAATAACTGCCTCTACTATTACATCCAGAGCCTTTTGTGATGCAGTAACTACTGCATGGGAGGTATATAATTTATGTGCAGGTGAAACCCAAACTGAAAAAAAGGAGGGGACTAATGAGTAAGTTTAATTTAGTTACAAAAGGTATTTTTAAGGAAAATCCAATTTTCGTTCTGCTTCTGGGAATGTGTCCGACTTTGGGTACGACAACCTCGGCAATAAACGGGATGGGAATGGGACTGGCTACTATGTTTGTCCTTATTATGTCAAATATGGTAATTTCTGCTATTGCCGGTTTCGTGCCTGCGAAGGTTAGAATTCCCTCATTTATTGTGGTAATTGCTGCGTTTGTAACTGTTCTTCAGTTTCTGATGCAGGCATTTACACCCGGACTTTACGAGACACTTGGTCTTTTCATCCCGCTGATTGTGGTAAACTGTATTGTGCTGGGAAGGGCTGAGGCATTTGCATCTAAAAACGGTGTTGTTGACTCTGCACTTGATGGTATAGGGATAGGTCTTGGTTTTACAGCGGCCCTTACTGTACTGGGTATGGTACGAGAACTTCTGGGAAGCGCCTCGATATTCGGTATCAAACTTATTGACGGAGACGGAATTCTGGTGTTTGTACTTGCTCCGGGAGCATTTATCGCGCTAGGTTATCTCCTGGTTCTGTTCAATAAATTAAAATCAAAAATTTCTTAAAGCTGATTTGTTATGGAATATATACTAATTATAATTTCTGCAGTCTTTGTAAATAACATTCTGCTTTCACAATTCCTGGGAGTTTGCCCTTTTCTGGGAGTTTCTAACAAAGTGAGTACAGCCGCAGGTATGGCGGGAGCTGTTACTTTTGTGATGGCTGTTGCTACGCTGGCTACATACATGATTCAAAATTATGTTCTTGTACCGCTGGGAATTGAATTCATGCAAACAATTGCATTCATTCTGGTAATTGCAGGTTTGGTTCAGATGGTAGAGATAATTCTTAAAAAAGTCAGCCCCTCTCTTTATCAGGCTTTGGGTATCTACCTTCCGCTAATTACCACAAACTGTGCGGTTCTGGGTGTTGCCATAATTGTAGTTTCTAAAGAATTTACATTTGGCGGCGACCCACATCTGCTTAACCTGGCGCAGTCTGTTGTGTTTGCAATTGCCAATGCACTTGGATTTGGCCTGGCAATGATTCTTTTTGCCGGACTGAGAGAACAGCTGGAACTGGCAAATGTTCCAAAACCATTCAAGGGAATGCCTATTGCTCTTGTGACAGCAGGCATACTTGCTCTCTCATTCATGGGATTTGCCGGACTGGTTTAATAACTGAAATTTTTTAACTATGCCAAAAACACTACTTGAGATAGATCAGCTTCTTCGTTCGGGAGAGACAGAGAAGGCGCACAATGAGCTGAATACTTTGCTTGAAAAAGAGCCTGACAATGCCGAGGCCTGGTATCTGCTGGGCAGCATCCTCAGAAGACAGCAATTATGGGGAGACGCAATCAATGCTCTCAACAAGGCAAAGTTCCTCAATCCTGAGGGGCCGGCAGCTCATGCTATTGAATCAATTTATGAAATTCTGAGATTCCAGAATACAGACATGATGAACCCTTAATCAATCAAGGCCAGTTTACCGGCCGACATCTTATAACATCTGGTGGCCAGATCTGTTACTTCGTTCCTGTTATGGGTTACGTGGATTACGGTCTGGCCATCTTTTTTCAGAATACCCAGAGTTTTTGAGGCCTCTTCTCTGAGCTCTTCGTCCAGAGCACTTAATGGTTCGTCCAGCAGAAGAACAGACGGCTCATGCGCCAGTGCTCTGGCGAGAGCAACTCGCTGTCTCTCTCCTCCGGACAAGCCGGATATACTTCTTGAGAGTAATCCGCTTATAAAAAATTGCTCAGCAAGTGCGCCGGCTGTAATCTTTATAGCCTGATCATTTAACCGGGAAACTCTCAGCGGGAAGGCTATGTTCTCAAAAACAGTCATGTGAGGGAAGAGAGCATAGTCCTGAAAAAGCATTCCAACAGGGCGTTTTCTGGCAGAAATACGTGTGTAATCTGTATTGTCAATTATTACCTTTCCACTTTCGGGAATCCTTAATCCGGCAATTATTTCAAGCAGCATTGACTTCCCTGATCCGGAAGGACCAAAAACGGCATAATACCCTCCTGTCTCAAGTTCAACAGTTATGGGGCCAAGAGTAAAGTCATCTGCTCTGAATAGTATATCGGTAAGTTTTACCATCTTTTCTTTTGATAAATTCTGAGAGCAATAAATAGAATTAGTGTAACAGTAACAAAAATAACTGCTACCGGCCTTGCGTATGCCAGCCCGAAAGAGTTAAACCTGTCGAATATAAGTACAGGTGTAGTCATGGGGTGATAGGCCACAATTACAATTGCTCCAAATTCACTCATCCCTCTGGCAAACATTAGTAATAGTCCCGAAACTACAGACCTGCCAGCAAGAGGAAGTGATATCTTCATAAATGTACTTATTCTTGAGGCACCAAGTGTCTCGGCGGCCTGTTCCAGTCTTGTGGGAACGGCAGCAAAGCCATCCCTTGCTGAGTTAATCAGGAATGGTATGCTTACGAATGCCATTGCAAGTGCAATCGCAAACGGAGATCCTACCAGATTTAGTCCAAATGAAGAGGCAAGCGAGCCAAGGGCAGAATCGCGCGAAATAAGTCCCAGAATGGCTATGCCTGCTGCAGAGTGTGGAATCACTATCGGAAGGTCTACAATGGCTTCTATTACTCCTTTAAAGGGAAACTTTTTCCTTGCAAGGATATATGCAAGAGGTATTGCAAAAAGGGCTGAAATAATTGTTGCGGCAAAGGAGATTATTAGAGTGCGTATGATGCTGTTGCCAACAACTTTATCAGTAGCTGCATCAAACAGGTTGGGAGCATTTACAGAGAGGAACATTCCTGCAAGCGGAGCAAAAATGAACAGCAGTGCTACTCCTCCCAGAAGGAGGAAAATGGTATGAGTAAAATTGAAGTTATCCCTTGCTCTCATCCATACAAAGATATGAAAAATGTATCTTTGTGGCATGAAATTCATACTGCCGCTCACAGTTTCAGCAATTACCGCAGCAATTCTTCTGCCGGTGGCCATTTTCCCCGATACACCTCTTCTGCTCGGAGGGAGACTCTTCTCTGGCGGAAGCTTTATTCAGATTGGAGTTGTCTCAATATATGCAGGCCTTCTTACACATAAAATGGAGAATATTAACAGCAGGGCTGCATGGAGAAGGTACTCGTGGCTTTTATTTGGAGTGTTGTTCTATTTCCAGTTGCTGCTTGGGATAACTGCGGATTCTCTTTTTCTGATGACGGGAAAACTGCATTTGCCTATTCCTGCTGTAATTGTAGCCGGTCCTCTCTACAGATTCAGTTCCTGGTTTATGATAATTCTGTTTCTTTCAACTGTGCTCATATCTGGACCTGCCTGGTGCAGCCAGCTCTGCTATTTTGGAGCTTTTGACGCAATCTCCTCCCGGCCTAAAGATGGTTCTCCTTCAAGGAAGGTGAAATCCTGGCTGAAACAAACCAAACCAAAACTGCGCCTGGTTATATTATTTGCAGTTGTTTCAGTTGCTCTTCTGCTTAGAATAATAAACGGGAGTGCCGGAACAGCTGTTCTTCTGGCAATTCTCTTTATGATTGCCGGTTTGGCGGTAATGGCTTCTCTCTCTTTCAGGAGCGGGGCAATGGTTCACTGTTCGGTTTGGTGTCCTGTGGGAACTATTGTAAACTATGTGAAATATATCTCTCCATTCAGATTTGGTACAAATTCAGCCTGTACCTCATGTATGAAGTGTTTACCTTCATGCAGTTATATGGCTATGAGCAGAGGTGCAGACGGGAAACTACAAATTGGAAATGGCTGCACCTATTGTGGGGATTGTATACCTAAGTGCAGTCATAATGGGCTGGAATACAGATTTCCCGGCTTGACTCCAAAGAGTGCCGAATCTCTCTGGATTACAATCACGGTTATTCTTCACGCCGTTTTCCTGGCAATTGCAAGAGTCTGATAAAATCCGGTACGGGGTCTAATGATTGTCCAGTCCTGATTTCATTGCAATCAGGTGATCAAGCATGGGAATAATTTCTGAGATATACTCCTTTACTGCCTTCAGACTGCCCGGCAGGACAAATATAAGAGAGTCACCGGCAACCCCGGCAACACTTCTGCTAAGCAGGGCATTTGGCTTCTGGGCTCCGTATTTCATCCTGATAAAATCCATTATTCCGGGAATCTCCTTGTCTAAGAGAGGTTTTACAACTTCCGGAGTAAAATCTCTTGGACCAATTCCTGTTCCCCCTGTAGTAAAAATAATTTCACATCCGGAATTAATAAGTTCTTTCAGTGAATCTTCCAGAAGCAGTTTGTCGTCAGGGATAAGTCTGTAATCTGTTTTGTTAACTCTTCCGGTTTTGGAGAAGAATTCCTCGAGTGATACTGCGATTTCCGGTCCGCTTAAATCTGCATAAACTCCTTCGGAGGCTCTGTCACTTAGTGTAATAACGCCACTCTTCCAGGTTTTCCGGAAATATTCAAGCTTATCTCCGGATTTTAAAGTGCCGCCTTTTAATACCCGTGCAAAAATACCCTCTTTAGGCATTATGCATGCGCCAGTATCTCTGAATATTGCACAACCGTCTCCGTGGCATTTCTTGCCAATCTGGGTTACCTCAAGTTCAATTGCTGAGTTCCTGAGAATATCTCCCGGTCTCATATTGTTCAGCACCAGTCCGCTTGTTGTGATGTTCTCTGCAAACTCACCCCATGCAAAGCTTTTGCCGGTTATTTCCGAGAATTTCGCAAAACTCTCACTGCCGAGCAAACTTACCTGTCTGTGCCACTTTCCTGAGTGGGCATCATTTGTAACTCCTAAAGATGTAAGTTCAATACTGCTAACGGGCAGCTTAATCTCTCCCTTTTGTTCAGATATATTAACTGATATTATATCAAGTTGTGCCATTCTGTTTTTTGTTCTATATCCTGCTTTTTGTTTTCTCCAGCAGTTCAATTTTACTTATTACCATTTTTTTGTCAACAGCCTTGCACATGTCGTAAACTGTGAGAAGAGCCACACTAACAGCAGTCAGTGCCTCCATCTCAACTCCAGTGTTGCCGTTGCAGCTGACATAGCTTTCAGCTGAAATACCGCCGGGGAAGAGGGTGAGCTTAACATCGGCCTTATTAAGCAGAAGCTGGTGGCAAAGGGGGATGAGATCTGATGTCTTCTTTGCTGCCATAATTCCTGCAATCTGAGCAACAGAGAGCAAATCTCCTTTTTTTAGCCCGTTTTCCCTTATTAACTCAACTGTCTCTTCTGACAGAGATATATGACCAGCAGCTCTTGCCACTCTTTTTGAAACTGGCTTTTCGCCTACATCAACCATGTTGGCTCTTCCCTTTTCATCTGTGTGTGAAAATGATTTATTTGTTGCCATATTTATCCTCCAATATTGAAAAATTCACCTGTTGTGTTGTGCCCGCCCCGCTTTGGTTTGTTCTGCACTGCCATTTCCAGTGCATTTTTTGCTCCCAGAGTGCGCAGGTCATATTCAAGATCACTAAACAGGCATGGTTTTACCTTTCCGGTTGCAGTAAGTCTTAATCTGTTGCATTTTGGACAATCTCCGCCATCACCACCGTCTACAATTCCAAAATTTCCCTTATGCAAATCCATTGTCTGAATGTATCTAACCTGCAATCCGTTTTCTGCTGCGAATGCAGCTACATCGCGGGCATCTTTCTCCTCCCGGCTGTGCGCCACAACACAGTTTATCTTTACAGGTTCAAGGCCTGCTTCAAGGGCTGACCTAATTCCTTCAAATACCTTTTGAACATCTCCTCCTCTTGTTATCTCACTGTACCGAACAGGGTCCGTAGCATCAAGGCTGATATTTATCCTGCTTAATCCGGCCTGCCTGAGCTCCTTTGCAAATAATGAGAGTAACTGTCCGTTAGTTGTCATGGAGAGATCTGAAATTCCTTCAATTGAAGCAATCCTTCCTACCAACTCAATTATTCCTCTTCTTACAAGAGGTTCTCCACCTGTGAGCCTTACTTTGACAATGCCCATTGAAACAGCCGTTCTGGTAAATTCGGTGATTTCGTCAAAAGAGAGGATCTTACTATGGTCTAAAAGCGGAACTCCCTCTTCGGGCATGCAGTATGTACACCTTAGGTTACATCTGTCAGTTACAGAGATACGAAGGTATGTAATTTTTCTTCCAACAGTGTCGCAAAGCATTTTAAATCCTCCCCATTATTCGGGAGACCTCCCACAATACAACCCCAATACTTACAGAAACATTAAGCGAGTGCTTTGTCCCAAACTGGGGTATTTCAGCAACCATATCGCTCATATCTACAACATCCTGACTAACGCCTTTTACTTCATTTCCAAACACCAGTGCATACTTCTTGTCCTTTTCCAGAGGAAGCTTGTCAAGCATGGTAGAGTTTTCGGTCTGTTCAACCGATATAATTTCATAGCCATGCTCTTTAAGGATTCTGACGGCTTCAGGCGTCTTTTCGTGGTACTCCCAGGCAACACTGTTCTCTGCTCCCAGAGCAGATTTGTGTATCTCTGGTGATGGAGGGACTGCGCAAATTCCGCATAAAATAATCTTCTCTGCTGAGAATGCATCTGCTGTACGGAAAGCTGCTCCAATATTGTGCTGGCTTCTGACATTGTCAAGAACCACAGTTATATGCATCTTCCCTGAAGTTTGATATTCCTCCCTGGATAGCCTTCCTAGTTCACTATTAAGTAATTTTCTGTACATAATTATTATCTTTGCAAAGATACTCATCCAAAGGCAGATTTTTATCTTTTTTTGCCCTCTCTTTAAACTTTTTAGAATCTCAATGGTCAAAGTAAAATAATTTTTACTTTGATGAAAAACAGACAGAAGTACATTCTTTACGCGGCAATACCAACAGTTCTGGTCCTGTCAGTATATGGTTACAACAAAATTTTTAATAAATCCCAGCTGGAAGAGCCGGGATCTGCTCCCGCCGGCGCACAGGCTGAGGGTCGCAGAGGTAGTGGAGGCAGGTCGTTGCCTGTGTCGGTTTATATTGCAAAATTAATGACGGCCGAGGAGGGCAGACTTGCAATAGGTACACTTGTAGCCAATGAAAAGGTAGATGTGGTAAGTGAACTTTCCGGTCGCGTGACAGAGATAAATTTCAAAGAGGGAGAACTTGTAAAAAAAGGCAAAATTCTTCTTAAACTAAACGATGACGAGTTGGTTTCTCAACTTGTTAAGGCCGAATACCAGAATACACTGCTTGAACAGAGACTTGGAAGACAGAAAATTCTTCTTGAGAAGGATGCTGTGAGCCGTGAAGATTACGATAAAGTGCTTACAGAGTACAATGTGCTTCAGCAGGACATTGAGCAGTTGAAAATACGCATTGAGAAAATGAAGGTGCGCGCTCCATTCGACGGAGTCATAGGCTTCAGAAATATCAGCCTTGGAGCCTTTCTCCAGCCTAATTCAAAAATATCTACCCTTGTAGATATTGCCAGCCTTAAACTCGAGTTTTCCATCCCGGAAAAATATATTAACGATGTTAAACCAGGCAACAACCTGGTTTTTACTGTAGAGGGGATGAGCAACAAATTCAAAGCGCAAGTTTATGCAATAGAACCTGAGATTGACCTTAAAACGAGGACATCAATGCTTAGGGCCAAATATGTTAACAGTGGCATGCGGCTTAAACCGGGTATGTCTGCAAAAGTTGCATACAGCATGACGCAGGGAGCCGAGAGTATTTATGTCCCAAATCAGTCTGTGGTTCCTGATGTTAAGGGACGCTCTGTATGGCTTGTTAAGGGGGGTAAAGCAAATCTGGTTCCTGTTCAGACAGGCACCCGTACAGCAGATATGCTTGAAATTCTTAGTGGTATAGAGCTAGGTGATACTGTAATTACAACCGGACTCATGCAGCTCAGGCCAGGGATTCAGGTTTCACCCCAAATTAATCGATAAGCCTTATGAGCATTAGTACAACAACCATAAACAGGCCCGTGCTGGCGACGGTAATGAGCCTACTTATTGTAATCTTTGGGGCAATCGGCTATACTTCTCTTGGTGTGAGGGATTATCCTAGTGTGGATAATCCGGTGATTTCAGTAAGGTGTTCATTTCCCGGGGCCAACGCAGATGTTATAGAAACACAGATTACTGAGCCTCTTGAAGCTGCAGTAAACGGAATCCCGGGCATACGTTCAATTTCAAGTTCCAGCAGAGATGGGTCAAGCTCAATTAATATTGAGTTTAATCTGGAGGTAGACCTGGAGACAGCTGCAAATGATGTAAGGGATAAAGTTTCCGGAGCGATGAGGAGACTTCCTCAGGATGTCGATCCTCCGGTAGTAGAGAAGTCAGATGCTGACGCTCAGCCAATTTTCTCAATTACAATTCAGAGTGAAACAAGGGATATTATTGATCTTAGCGAATATGCCGAAGTAAATTTTAAGGAGAGACTTCAAACTATAAGCGGAGTGAGCAGCGTGGGTATCTGGGGGTCAAAGCGTTATTCAGTAAGGATGAGGATGGACCCGATTCTTCTGGCAGCTTACAAAATTACTCCTCTTGATGTTCGCCAGGCAGTGACAAGAGAAAATGTTGAACTGCCTTCCGGGACAGTAGAGGGCTCAACAATGGAGCTTACTGTAAGGACTCTTGGAAGGCTCAGAACCATTGAGGATTTCAATAATCTGATAATTTCCCGCAACGGAGAAAGAATTGTCAGGTTTTCGGATATTGGCTCTGCCGAAGTTGATGCAGAGAATACAAGGTCAATTCTTAAAAGAAACGGTGTCCCAATGGTTTCGGCAGTTCTTGTACCTCAGCCCGGTGCAAACTATATTACAATTGTTGACGAAGCAAAAAAGGCAGTTGAGGAGCTGAAGAAGAGCCTTCCGCCTGATATTGAAGTAGGAGTGGGATTTGATAACACTACATTTATTAGGGACTCAATTAGCGAAGTCCAGCTGACTATTCTGCAGGCCTTTATTCTGGTTGTTTTAATAATTTTCCTCTTTTTACGAAACTGGAGGACTACTCTTATTCCAATAATTGCAATTCCCATCTCAATCATAGGTGCATTTTTCATTATGTATCTTGCCGGGTTCTCAATAAATATCCTGACACTGCTGGCAATAGTCCTCTCCATTGGACTGGTTGTTGATGATGCTATTGTTGTCATGGAGAATATTTACACAAAAATTGAACGTGGGATGCCTCCAAAAGAGGCTGCAATTGAGGGTTCAAAGGAGATATTTTTTGCAGTAATAGCAACAACAATTACCCTGGTAGCGGTTTTCTTCCCTATTGTCTTTCTGCAGGGTGTTACAGGGCGTCTTTTCAGAGAATTCTCAATGGTAATTGCCGGTGCAGTTGTAATCTCAAGCTTTGTGGCTCTGACATTCACACCAATGCTGTCAAGTAAACTGCTAAAGAGAGATGCCCATGAGGGGAAATTCTACAAGTATACTGAGCCGTTTTTTGTATGGCTTAATAATCTGTATCAGAGTTCTCTCGAAAAGTTTATGAGCAAAAGATGGATTGCAGTAGCTTTTCTTCTGCTTTCTCTTGGACTTATTCTTTATTTGTGGACATCAATACCATCTGAGATGGCTCCAATGGAGGACCGCTCCATGCTGAATGTCTCAAGTACAGCTCAGGAAGGTGCTACATATGACTATATGCTAAAATATACAGATGATCTTTACAATGTGGTAACGGATGAAATTCCGGAGGCAGAGAATGTATTGCAAATGGTTGGTATGGGAGGCAGAAACAGGTCAAATTTCTCGATAGCACTTGTTGAACCTCTTTCAAGAGAGAGGTCACAGCAAGAGATTGCAGATGCATTATCTCCCAAAGTAGCGACACTCACAGGCGCACGAAGTTTTGTTAACCAGCAACAGACTTTTGGGGGCAGAAGAGGTGGAATGCCTGTTCAGTATGTAATCCAGGCAAAGAACCTTGACTCTCTTAAAACAGCTATTCCAAGGTTTATGTCTGAAGTTGCACAAAGCGATGTTTTTTCGAACTCAGATGTGAACCTAAGGTTTACCAAGCCGGAACTCAGCATAAGCATAGACAGGGATAAGGCATCAATGATGGGCGTCTCCATTCAGAATATTGCCCAGACTCTGCAGTTATCTATGAGCGAGCAACGTATCGGTTATTTCATCAGAAATGGCAAGCAATATCAGATAATGAGTCAGATTGACCAAAGCATGAGAAATAAACCTGTTGACCTGGCAAATATTTATGTTAGAAATGATGTTGGCGAGCTTATCCAGCTCGATAACCTCATTACAATGGAAGAGAGTAGTACTCCTCCACAGTTGTTCAGATACAACAGATTTGTCTCGGCAACAGTATCGGCTGCTCTTTCAAAAGGATATACACTTGGACAGGGAATTGAGGAGATGGATGCAATTGCAGATAAGACACTTAATCCTGACCATTTTTCAACAACACTGTCCGGACAGTCAAAGGACTTTATTGAAAGTACATCAAGTCTTCTTTTTGCATTTATTCTGGCTCTCATCCTGATATACCTCATTCTTTCCGCACAGTTTGAGAGCTTCAGGGATCCCCTAATCATAATGCTGACAGTACCTCTTGCTTTGATTGGGGCTTTGGTTGCACTTACAGCTTTTGACCAGACTATGAATATCTTCAGTCAGATAGGACTCATAATGCTCATTGGACTGGTATCCAAGAATGGTATTCTAATGGTGGAGTTTGCAAATCAGAAGAAACTAACTGGATTAGGGCGAAATGAGGCAATACTGAGTGCCGCAACTTCACGTTTCAGACCAATTCTTATGACAAGTCTCTCAACAATTCTGGGCATTTTGCCAATGGTATTTGCAACCGGTGCGGGTGCAGAAAGCCGTGTTTCAATGGGTGTGGCTGTTGCAGGAGGACTTATTTTTGCAACCTTCTTTACATTGTACATAATTCCTGCAATGTATTCTTACATTTCATCATCAAAAGCAGTTACAAAATGATAAAGACATTCAGAAAATATATTTTACTGTCGACGCTTGCTCTTACAATTTCGGCCGGGTCTGCAGCTCAATCCCCGGAAACCAATTCTGAACTTACTCTTGAGTATTGTATTGCGAGAGCCCTGGAGGCAAACTACTCGATTCTGATTTCAGGAAATACTCTGGAGATAGCAGCAAATAATGTTACCTATGCTCCATTTCTTCCATCTGTTACAGTTAGTTCCAGGCAAAGTGCAAACAGAACTGAGCTGAGAAACTATAATCAGGATGGAGAGATTGAAAAATCAACCTCTGCCTCAGGCTCGGTTGTTAATGGTGCTAATTTGAACTGGAGGCTTTTTGATGGTCTTGCAATGTTTGCAACCAGGGAGAAGCAGCAGGAGCTTCTTTCGCAGGGAGAGTTCAGCTTTCGCTCAGTTGCAGAAAATCTGGTTATGCAGATTTCTGCACAATATTACAGTATTATCAGCCTTCAGAATAAGGTTAATCTCCTTTATGAACTGGTCTCTATTTCTCAGGAGAGATATAATCAGGCACTTACACGTTATAATATTGGCAGTGGCTCTGGACTGGAACATAAGCAGGCAAAGATCTACCTGAACAGTGACTCATCTTCACTTCTTCAGCAAAAGGAGAATCTGAAAAATGCATACATAGAGCTTTACAGACTCATGAACCTTCCTCTTGACTCCCGTCATCAGATTAAGGATACTATTATTCCGGAGCCACAACTGGATGTCGCAAAACTGTTTGCTTCAGCTGAGGAGAATAATACAACACTGCTCTCACTTAAAGCAGGAGAAAAAATTGCCAGACTTGATACAAGACTTGCCAAAGCATCAAGATATCCCTCTCTGGATTTCTCTGCAGCATATAATTACAATTTCAATCAAAGCCAGTATTTCCCTTCAAGATACAATGAATCCAACGGGCTAAACTGGGGTTTTTCGCTCTCTGTTCCTGTCTTTTCAGGAAATGAGATTAACAGGAAAATTCAGAATTCAAGAATTCTTGAAGAGAATGCAAGATTAATTTACGAAAAGGAGAGACAGTCTCTGCAGAGCGAGCTCTATCAACTTTACAATATCTACTCAAATAATCTTACAATGATAGGATTTGAGGAGGAGAGCCGGGAGTCTGCGTTGTTAAACCTTGAAGCTGCACGTGAAAAGTACAGATTAGGCTCACTATCAGGCATTGAATTCCGCGATATTCAGCTTTCATATCTCAATGCATCTGACAGAAGGTTAAACGCTATCTATCAGGCAAAGATCTCTGAAATAACACTACATCTTATGGCTGGAGAATTATTCAGGAAATAGAGTATAAAAGTTAAACTTTTGTATTGGAAAATTGTTCCTATGTGAAATATTAACGCATAGGAACTTTTTTATAAAATATCTATATGAACCTGAGACTTGTAAATTTTCTGCTCTCATTAATGCTGATTCTTTCTCCTGCACTTTTAAAGGCAGAGGAGGAGGCTCCAAAATTTTATCCTGTTAACGGAAAGGTTATTGACAAAATAACTAGAGAACCTGTTGCGTTTGCAACAGTTTCAGTCTGGAAGGGAACCCGTTTCGCTACAACAGATACACTGGGGAATTTTGTTATTGATAATCTGCCTGCAGGTACTTATCGCTTTCAGATAGATTTGCTTGGATATGTTCAGTATATATCTGAAGAGGTAATGCTGTCAAACAAGGGAGCTTATATAACCGCAGAGCTGGAGGAGGAGAGCAGAATGCTCACATCGGTAACAGTGAAGCCAAAGGCAGACCCATTCAGACGTATTCCGGAGACTCCTCTTTCTCAAAGGACAATAGGGGTTCAGGAGATAGAAAGAAACCCGGGCTCAAACAGAGACATTTCAAGAGTAGTGTCGTCACTCCCCGGCGTAGGTCTTCCTCCCGGAGGCGGATATAGAAATGACCTTCTTGTAAGAGGAGGGGGCCCTTCAGAAAACAAGTTCTTTCTCGATGGAATTGAGATACCATCAATAAACCACTTTAGCACACAGGGCTCTTCAGGCGGGCCTGTGGGGATAATTGATGCAGATTTTATCCGGGAAGTTGATTTCTATTCAGGATCTTTCCCAGTTGCAAGGGGAGGCGGAATCAGCTCAGTTCTTGATTTTAAACTAAAAGAGGGAGACCCTTTGAAGAACCGTTTTAAGTTTACTGTTGGTGCATCAGAGGCGGGTATTACATCAAGCGGTCACTTATCGCAAAAGACAAGTTACCTTGCCTCAGTAAGGCTATCTTATGCACAATTTGTATTCAAACTCATCAATCTGCCATTCCTGACAACATTTTCTGATACCCAGATAAAGATTAAAACCCGTTTTGACAACAGGCATGAACTTACATTCATTGCACTTGGAGGCCTGGATGATATGACTCTTAACGACGATACAGGAGGAAAGGAGTCAAACGAATATATTCTTGCCTATCTTCCGGTTATTCAGCAGGAGGTTTTCACAGCAGGAATGATATACAAATATTATTACGGAAGCAATAATCTGGCGCTTTACCTTAGTCACAGCTATCTCAATAACCGAAATACTAAATATGCAGGAAACGATGAGTCCTCAGAAGACAATCTGTCACTGCGATATAAATCCATTGAACAGGAGAGCAAGCTAAGAATTGAAAATGTAAGCAAGATTGGCGATTTTAGACTGATTGCAGGTGCAGGTGCAGAGTTACCACGATACACAAATGACACATATCAGAAGATCTTTACACAGGACCCTGTAACAATTAACTATAATAGTACACTTAACTTCCTTAAATATTCGCTCTTTGCGAACATTAACTACACCTCCCCAAACAGAAAGTTCACAGCAAACGGAGGCCTGAGGGCAGATGCAAACAGTTTCTCACCGGAGATGGCAAATCCTTTGAACCAACTCTCTCCAAGAGTATCCCTCTCATGGGAATTCCTGCCGGATTTGTATCTTAATGCAGGTGCAGGAAGATATTTTCAGCTTCCTCCTTATACTGCAATGGGATTCAGGAACGGAGCAGGCGAACTGGTTAACAAAGATCTCAAATACATAGGATCAGATCAATTAACATTGGGTGTTGATTACAGAAATGACAAAGGTTTGCAGCTTTCAGCGGAACTTTTCTGGAGAAACAACTTTAATGGAATGTGGTCAATTAACGACTCAATTCCGGTAGAAGGAAAAGGCATTAATTACGGAGTCTCAGGAAACGAGCCAATCGAGTCCTCTCTTAAAAGCAGGTCTTATGGAGTTGAATTATCTGCAAGATGGTTTGTTTCAGACAAACTTAACCTTATAGGATCTCTTACAATGTTCAGAAGCGAATATCAGCACCCGGAGGGAGAGTGGATTGCCAGAGCATGGAACAACAAAAGACTGCTGACAGTCTCTGCAGGATACAAATTGCCGCGTAATTACGTAATAGGACTCAAATATCGTTATTCAGGAGGGAGCCCTGCAACTCCTATTGATGAATTCAAATCTTCACTGGTATCTGCCTGGGATGCATCCGGCCGCTCCTATCCCGATTATTCTCAGTATAACTCATATTATCTGGGAATTTTCAATCAACTGGACATAAGAGTAGATAAAGAGTTTTATTTTAGAAAATTCGCTTTGAAACTATATGTTGATATTCAAAATGTTCTGAGTCAGAAATATAATCCGGGAGATGTACTTGTAAGTACCGGTAATATTGTTAATCCGGCAGCGCCCTATTCAGACCAAAGATATGAAATGAAGAGAATCGCTCTCTCAGAAGGGACACTTGTTCCGTCAATAGGTATTACAGTAGAGTTTTAAGTTCAAAGAGATTGCGTTCCGGCCAGTTGCTCACTTTTTGCAGGCTTTTACGTATTAATCCGTCAATCTGCCTGGGGAATCTGGATCCTTTCCATGAACTGGTGTTTGTTATAAGAACCCATGATATCTCGTCGCGCTGATATTTAAGCATCGCGCTTGACCCTGAGAGAGTCCCAGTTCTTGACCAGTCACCGGATGAGGTTGTTTTGGCCCATCCTATTGGCAGATTCTGAGGAGTACTTGTTGTCATCAAAGAGATACTGCGGGGAGAGAGAATGTCAGGGATTCCGTCCCTACCATCAATTGATGCAACAAAAAGAAGTAATTCAGAGGGAGATGCCACCCAGGCACCGGCACCAAGTAATCCTTCAATATTATTTCCTCCGTAACATCTCTGAACCATGTTTTCGCTTCCGTCAAAAGCCTCAACTTTTGGCTCATTTGAGGGTTCGTAATACCTTACTTCGTTAGGGAATTTTTCTTCATAGAAATTGTGAGCCAGATGCATGTCAAATACACCTGCAGGTTTCAGTACTTTCTCTTTAATGTACTCTTCGTATTCCATCCCTGAAACAACCTCAATAACCCTGGACAGGATTACATACCCCAGGTTTGAGTAACGGCTCCCGTTTCCGGGGGCATACCCAAGCTTTGAAGAGGTATAATAGGAGATAATTTGATCTGTGTCGGGAACTGAATCAATTTTAAGCCTTTGGGCCATAAGTCTCGTGCTGAACATAGGATCGACTGCCCTGAGTGTAAATCCCGCCTTGTGCCTTAACAGGTGCTCGATAGTAATGTTTTTAATCCTGGTATCCTTAATATTCAGAAAATGAGGCATATTTAAAATGCCATTCTCCCCGAAAACTTTTGAGTTAAGAGAGAGCAGGGTGTCATCAACCATCTTCATGATTCCTGCTGCAGTAATAAGCTTGGAAAGAGATGCAATTCTAAGGATGTGCCTTGGCTCCATCCTTACACCAAGCTCTTCGTCGGCCCATCCGTATCCTTTTGTGTAGATTAACTTTTCATTCTTCATGATAGCAAGTGAGGCACCTTTTATCTGCCACTCTCTCATGAATTTTTCAACCTGAACATCCAGTTTCTCAGTCTCCTGAAGATTATTAAGTTCGTTAGTAACAAGAAAATTCAAAGCGGTTGGTAACTCTTCTTCATCTAATGGCTCTGAGTTATGACCCGTGAATACATCTCTGAATCCGAATATCAGCGACGTGGCTATGATTAACAAAATGGACAATATTAATAACCTCCAGCGGCCGCGTTTTCGTGATCTTTTCATATCCCAAAAATATAAAAAGATGGCGGCGTGTCAAAATTAAATTCTCGCAGATAGTGTTTTGAAGCGAATTATAAAGAAAATTGAAGCTGTTAGAAGCCCAAAAGCAAACCCTGACATAAGACCTGCCTCTCCCAGTTTAAATGTAAAACCAAACAGGTAGGCAACAGGCAGGGAGACAAAGAAATATGATATAACAGCAATTATCATTGGCTTTCTGGTGTCCGTAAGACCGCGCAGAGCGCCCAGTGCTGTTACCTGAAGTCCGTCAAAAAGCTCAAACAATGCAATTACAAAAAAGATTTTTACGCTTATTGCAATTACCTCCTGATCTGAAGTGAAAAGTGAGGCTATCTCCCTTCCAAACAGAACAAAAATAAGGGCAGCGCTTCCCATAATTAGAAGTGAGATTTTCATCCCGGCAAATCCATGCTTGCGAACCCCCTCCCTGTCCCTGATGCCAAAAGCATGACTTACCAGTATCGTTGAAGCTCCGGCAATTCCGTTTGAAATCATGAATGTAAAGTTTATCATAGTCTGTGCAATCTGGTTAGCTGCAAGTGAAGCAGTGCCCATCCATCCCATCATTATTGTGATAGCACTTAGAGAAAAGAACTCAATTACCATCTGTCCGGATATAGGAAGGCCAATTTTCGCCAGCTCTCTCTGCTGCAAAAACGAAAAACGCTCCTTTCCGAAAAACCTCAAAAACCTTTTATAAGAGTGCTTGCAGTAAATTGCAATAATGAATGCAACAGGCATTATTATCCTTGAGATGAGAGTTGCAATACCTGCTCCGTCAATACCCATTTCAGGTAATCCGCATTTTCCGTAGATAAGGAGATAGTTAAGAAGGATGTTTATTGCATTTGAACCCAGTGTTATATACATGGCAATTTTAGTATTGCCAATGCCCTCAAGGAACTGCTTGAAGGTGAAAAAAATCATTAGAGGGATAATTGAAAGAGAGACCAGAAGGTAGTAATTGTCTGCCAGTCTTGTAACCTCAGCTGGTTGCCCCATCAGCGGCAGCAGTGGCATAATCGCTGCCAGAACTCCAAACAGAAAAACCGAAAAAAGAGAATTAATGAGAAGAGAGTTCTGAAAGTATTGAGAGACTTTTCTGAACTCGCCTCTTGACCAGAACTGTCCGGCCAGCGGAGTAAGTCCAATTGATAAACCAATTCCCAGAACCATTACGTTCATGATGATTGCACCAGCCAAAGATACTGCAGCAAGCGGAGCTGCTCCCAGCCTTCCAACCATTATGCTGTCTGCAATCTGTACCACAGACTGTCCCGCAAGAGAGAGGATGACAGGAGTGGCAATAACTAAATTTCGTTTGTAGTAATTAGGGCTCAAAAGGTTAAAATTAGTAATCAAATTCAATAAATATGTCACATATTCCTAACAAAAATCAAAAAAATATTACGATTATTAAAATATTATTTTATATTTGTATTACAAAAGTGGTTGCAAAAGTCACTATGATGGCAAGAACAGAAAATTGGGGGTTAGTTTTCTGTTCTTGCCATCTCTCTTTTTACCCAATCTATTTAAGACTGAATCTCACATAAATTGTGTGTTCAACCCGGATCTTTTCGAAGTCGGGTGTAATGCTCTCTTCCGAATCCTGGGCAGTTAATGCCATCTTCTCCTGTCTGGCATATCTGACAATTACATTTGTATTGTCATAGCTTTGAAAGTAAATTGCTTTGTCAATTTCCCTGCCCAGTGCACCTGCTATTGCATCCGCCTGTTTTCTTGCCTTGAGAGCAGCCATTTTCATAACCTCTTCCTTTACTCTCTCAACATCTGAAAGCCCGGTTTTAATCACACTTATATTAGATATACCCGCAGTTTCAAGCGATGCGAACACCTTTGCCATAAGCTCAGCAGATGATACTTTAAGCTGATATCTCTTTTCTGCCATGATCTGGTCCTTGCGCAGAATGTACTTTTGATAAAAGCCGGTCATATCAGAAACGGAGAGGTTTTTCTCAACATCAATTCCAAGCTCCCTCAGTTTCTTAATCATATCTTTTTCCTGCTTTTCAACAGAGATCTTTCCTTTGTTCTCCTTCTCACTAATAGTAACTGAGAGGAATATTTCATCGGGTACAACCTCTGTTTCTGCACGAGTAGTAACTTCGACATAGTTGATTTCCAGAAAATTCTTCTCCTGTGCTCCGGCAATTCCCGAAATGAGGAATGCCAAAGTGATGATAAACAGCTTTTTCATATTGATATACTATTATTTAATTATAGTTCTCCTAACTCCAAGCATAAATTGTACCAAATAGTTGATACATTTTTTTATCTTTGGTACGAGCAAAATAACTATCATGTATAAGGACATTGTTGTGTTATTGCCCATGTTTGTATGCCTTTTCTGGGCAATCGCGCTTTATTCGGTACATCGGAGGGGAGAATTCACAAGGCTTTCTCTCGCAATATTCATGACTGTATCCTTTATCCTCTATTTTTCACATGCAGTTTATTTTTACGGATATCTTGACCTCTATGCAGTAATTGATCCGGCCTATACTTTTGCTTCATTATCTGTCTACCCTCTGTTTTATATATATGTTAGGATGCTCTCAAAAGACGAAACTCTTGAGCCGGCGGTTATCTTCACTCTCTTCCCTGCTCTTTTTTTTGGACTGGCACTTGCTCTTATATACTCAATGCTGGAGCCGATAGAACTCGACTCAATAATTAATGAATATCTTTACAGAGAGGAGGTTCAGTACGAATACACAATGCTGGGCCGGATTGCAATAGGAACAATAAAGGCTGGCAGAATTGTTTTTATTCTCCAGATTGCTCCCTTTGTCTACTACTGCCGCAGGGATATATCTGCATATAACCGTCTGATTGGAGAGTATTATTCCTCGGTTGAGGGAAGAGATCTGACATGGGTTAGCAAGATGACCACAGTATTGTTTCTGACAGCTATTTTCTCAATGATTTCAGGAATTATTGGACGCAGCTTTTTCTCGCAGGCAGATTATCTGATTTTTATTCCATCACTGATATTCAGCTCAATGCTTTTTTCAATCGGTTTTTTGGGTTTCCGGCAAGCATTTACAATCAAGGATTATCGAAAAGAGGTATCTTCAAGAGAAAATCATAAAGAGACAGGTCTTAACCTTCAGGATAAAACGAGGGAAAAAATAAAGAGTGACCTTGTTGTTCTGTTTGAGGAGAAAGAGTATTACAGAAAAACCGATTTAAGAATTACAGATGTATCATCTGTACTTGGTACAAACAGGTCATACGTTTCGAGTATTGTCAATGTTGATTACGATTCAACTTTCTCTGATTACGTTAATAAATACAGAGTCGAATATGCCAAAAAGCTTTTGCTGGATAAGAAGAATCACGTACTTGATTACGTCGCAGAGGAGTCTGGATTTGCATCGGTTAATTCACTTTTAAGGGCTTTTAAAAAGGAGACATCTCTCACTCCGGGGCAATTTCGTGCTTCAGGCAAAATTTCGGTTGGAGATTAATAGTCCTCCCATTTTATAACTTTTTTATTTCAATTTGTAATGCTATTTATAAGGCTTAGTATCAGGCTTTATCAATAGTGTAATTATACTATTGTTTTGTAGATGGTGTATGGTTTATGTAATATTTTCAATTTTCTTTTTCAGGCCTTGAAAAGTTTGACAATGATACCGAATGATTAAAAAGTAATTTAAAAAATCAATCAAAATGAGCCATTTTTTAAAAAATTATTTACGATTCGTTATGAGAACTATCATTTAAAAAAATTTGCATTGTCAGATATTTTCTTAAATTTGTTACACCTTTTGGCGAAAAAGGTCACCTAAATTTCAAACTAAACTAAAAACTGTTTTATGAATGTAAAAGAGCATTTAAAAAGAGTCAGCAAGCTATTTGCTCTGACTTTGCTGCTCCTCTTCGCAGGAGTCTGTTCATGGGCACAGGTACGCGTTACCGGTAAGGTAATTGACGTAAATGGTCAGCCATTGGGTTTTGTAACCGTTGTTATTAAGGGCACAACAACTGCCACTAATACTGCAGAAAACGGTACATTTACCTTCCCCAACACTCCGGCAAACGGAGCACTTATCGTTAGTTCAATCGGTTACAAAACCCAGGAAGTTCTTCTTAACGGAAGAGCTTATGTTGAAGTAGTTCTTCTAGAGGACGCAATCAGCATTGATGAGCTTGTCGTAACTGCATTGGGCATTTCGCGTGAGAAAAAAGCCCTTGGTTACGCCGTTCAGGACGTAAAGGGCGACGAACTGCAGAAAGTTCGTACATCGAATGTAGTTTCTGCTCTTTCCGGCCGTGTTGCCGGTGTGCAGGTAGCAGCCTCATCCGGACAGATGGGTGGTGGTGCGAAAATCAACGTTCGTGGTAACACCTCACTTACCGGTAACAACCAGCCTTTGTTTGTTGTTGACGGTATTCCAATCAGCAACGCCGACTATTCTTACGGTGCAACCGGTGGTGGTGGATACGACATGGGTAACCTTGCCGGCGACCTTAACCCGGATGATATCGAGTCAATGTCTGTTCTTAAAGGTGCATCTGCTACAGCCCTTTACGGTTCAAGAGCAGCAAACGGTGTTGTAATGGTTACAACTAAAAAAGCTAAATCGGCTCAAAAAACTTTCGGTGTGAGCATTAACTCATCCGTTTCCATTGATCAGGCAGCCTACATGCCACAACTGCAACAATTGTATGGTGGTGGTTTCGTTTACGAAGGTACCGGCACACTAGACGGCTTCCTCGCTGCTAATATCGGTGGTAAAACCTACAGACTGGTTGACTATGCTACAGACGAAAGCTGGGGACCAAAATATGATCCTAATATGAAAGTTCTGCACTGGAACGCATTCGATGAGTGGGATACCGCAAACTACCTGGTTGAGAGACCTTGGGTTTACCCTAAGAATGACTACAAAACTTTCTTCCAGAATGGTGTTAACTACACAAACAACATCCAGTTCTCTAAAGGAAGCGAAGATGGAACATTCAGACTTTCGTACACAAACAGCGAAATCACAGGTATCACTCCAAACAGTAAACTCAGCAGAAACACAGTAAGTTTCAGCGGTACTGCCAAGATGAACAAATACCTGGATATGTGGGCTACAGCCAACTATGTTCATAATAAAGCCACAGGTCGTCCTGAGACAGGATACGGTGACAGAAACCCTATCCAGAAAATGTGGCAGTGGTCACAGACTCAGATTGACTATGCAGACATGAAAGCATACCTCAATCCGGACGGAACTCAGCGTACATGGAACAGAACATCTTGGGATGATTCAACTCCTATGTATACAGACAACCCTTACTGGTCTGCTTACAAGAACTATCAGAATGACCGCAGAAATCGTCTTTACGGTAATGCAGGTATGAATCTTAAACTAACAGACTGGCTTAAACTTACCGGCCGTGTGGGTGTTGACTATTTCAGCCTTGCAATGGAAGAGAGATTTGCTGTTGGTTCACAGGCTACATCTGAGTACTATCTTGACAATCGCGAAGCCCTTGAAGTAACTTCAGAGGTATTTGCAAACTTCAACAAGAGGTTTATGAATGACAAGATGGGTATCTCTGCTCTTATTGGTGCTGCAAGTTCAGACAGACAGTCATGGAGAACAGGAGGTATCACAGTTGGCGGTCTGGTAATTCCTGGCCTTTACAACCTGTCAAACTCACAGACTAAAGCTACTACATACGATAATAAATCTCACAAGAGAATTAATTCTGTATTCGGAAACATTACTTTTGACTACAATCAGTTGATTTATGTTGACCTTACAGCAAGAAATGACTGGTCTTCTACACTTCCTGCAGGAAACCGCTCATATTTCTATCCATCAGTAAACGTTAGTGCTGTTCTTACATCAATTGATGCACTTAAAGAACTTAGCTGGCTTAACTTTGCTAAACTAAGAGGAGGCTGGGCACAGGTAGGTAACGATACAGATCCGTACAACCTCGAATCCTATTACGCAGCTTCAACAGGCGGCGGATTTGGAAGTAACCCTCGTTACAATCCTCCAACAACTATGTCAAACCCATTCCTTAAACCTGAGTCGACTAAATCATGGGAAGTTGGTATTGAGGCTCGTTTGCTGGATAACAGAGTAGGATTTGACGTATCTTATTATCAGAAAGATACATATGATCAGATTGTTCCTGTAATGGTATCAGGCGCAACAGGTTATGCAAGTATGTATATCAACTCAGGTCAGATGACCAATAAAGGTATAGAGGTTACTCTCAACCTTACTCCTGTTAAGATGAACGACTTTACATGGGATATGCAATTTAACGTTGCTACTCTTAAAAACCAGGTTGTTTCAATTGCAGAAGGTCTGGACTACCTGAATCTTCAAAATGCTCCTTTCCGTGTTAAGTCTGGTGCATTCAGAGGTGCTTCATACCCTGTTATATATGGTACAGGTTATGTTTATGACGATGCCGGAAATAAGCTGATTAACTCGGCAAACGGTTATTATTCTGCAACTCCAATTAAACCAATTGGTAATGCTACTCCTGACTTTACTGCCGGTATGACAAATACATTTAACTTCAAAGGTTTTGATGTAAGTGTTCTCATCGATATGCAAAGAGGCGGACATATGTACTATACATCACATATGTGGGGTATGTACTCAGGTCTACTTGAGGAAACAGCTATCCAGGATGGCAAGGACATTCGTGAAAATGGTGTCCTGATTGAAGGTTACTATGGTAAATACGATGCCGCAACTAAGAAATTTGTATACACAGATGCAACCGGTGCTGTAACAACAACACCTGTTAAGAATACAAAGGTGCTTGGTGCTGAGGCTTATGGTGCATACCACTATGACAGGAATGATGAGCAGAACGTGTTTGATACAGATTATATCAAACTTCGCGAGGTTCGTCTTGGTTATACTATTCCTTCTAAATTCACAGGTCCTATCAAACAGCTCCGTATCTCTGCCTATGGCCGTAATCTGGCAATCTGGGGAGAAGCTACCAAGCACTTTGATCCTGAATATCTGCAAATGGCCGGATCCAACGCTCAGGGTATTGAGGGTGGTTATATTCCATCAACAAGATCTTATGGTTTCAGTCTAAGCTTTAACTTTTAATTAATAGGAGATGCTATTTATGAATACAATAAAAAAACTGATTTTTGCGCTTCTGGCACTTCCTGTTTTATTAACAGGCTGTGACAAGAACTTTGACGAGATCAACACAAGCCCCAACTCCACTACAAGCGTGCCTACACCTTACATCATGACCTATGCGCAGCGCGAACTTGGATTCTACCTGTATGATGTATGGCGTTCAGGCCGCCAGTCAAGCATTGCTTGCCAGCACCTTGCACAAAGAAACTACACTTCAGAAGACAGGTACTTGTTCAGACAAGAGGTTACCGATGGATTCTTCAGGAATACTTACTTCATCAACCAGAGCTTCCAGGATATCATCAACCTCAACACAAACGAGGCTTCAAAAGGTGATATGGCAGCATATGGAGATAACGCTGTTCAGATTGCTACAGCAAAGCTTATGCAAATCTGGTCTATTCAACTTCTTGCTGAGACATTTGGTGATGTTCCATACACTGAAGCATGGAAACCTGCAGAAATTGTAATGCCAAAATATGACAAACAAAGTGAACTATTCCCTAAGCTTCTTGCAGATGCAAAAACAGCTGTTGATGCTCTTAAAGCAGCCAGCAAGGGTTGGACACAAGGTGATATCATTTACAAAGGAGATCTTAGCAAATGGATTAAATTTGGTAACTCAATCAGACTAAGACTGGTTGTACGTATGTCAAAGAATAAATCTGACTGGAAAACTGTAGCTCAGGGCATTATCGCAGAAGGTGTAATGGCCTCAAATGCAGACAATGCAATTGTTAAGTTCACAGGAGCTGGTGCTCCTAACGAGGCTCCTTTCTACAATGGTTTCATTGTATCAAAGAGAAACGACTTTACAATTACAAAGCAATTTGCAGATCTGCTAAAGGGTGTTAATGACACAGACAAAGGTTATACAAATCCGTTCGGAGTTGAGGACCCAAGGTTCAAAGTGTATATTGGAGAAGCTAACTACGACACAGGAAGAAAGATGGGTGTTCCTTACGGAATGCTTGATGCTGCAACCGGTGCTTTCGTTAATGCAAACTCTGCAGAGGTTATCAACTATACAAGAACTCCTACTCCTCTTATCATTCAGGCAGGTTTCTGGTCTACTTTCCTTGATTATCCTACAGTTTGCTTCCTTAAAAGTGAAGTTAACGACTTTGATAAAGCAAACCTGGAGGCAGGTATCAGAGCATCTCTCGCTATGTGGGGTGCAACAGTTGACGAGGCATACATAACTGCAGTTCTTGCAAAATATGATGCAGCAACAACTGAAGGAAAGAAAGAGATAGTTCTTACTCAGAAATACATCCACCTCTTCATGCAGGGATTCGAAGCATGGGCTGAGTACCGCAGAACAGGATATCCTAAATCGATTGTTAAACCTGGCGAGGTTACCTATAATGGTGTTACTTTCGTTACAGCTAATGCAACCGGTACAGATATCGTTCCACGTCTCAAGTATGACACTAACGAGTATACTCTCAACAAAGCTAATGTAGAGGCTGCAGCTACCAGTATTGGTGGTGACGCTTACACTACTAAACTTTGGTGGGCTAAATAAACATTTTTAGTATTAGTTTAGAGAGGCTGTCAATTTTGGCAGCCTCTTTTTTTGTCTAATTAATTAACATATCAGCAAAGCACAGAACTGCAACGCATTTTTTCTTAACGCGACTTTGCAGTTCTGTGCTTTGCTGTATGATTAACAGAAATTTTAAATAAAAAGAGACTGGGTTGAAAAATTGATAGCCTCACAAAATTTGAGTAACTTGGTGGTAGGGTATTTTTATTAATAAACGGTTTAATTTCAAAAGCAGTACAAATTGGGAAAAGAGGAGTTTAAAAGGCTTTTTGATACACATTTTGACGCAATCAGACGCTATCTCTATTACCGTTGTTCGGACACGGAACTGGCATCTGATGTTGCACAGGATCTCTTTACCCGAATTTGGGAAAAACAGATGGATATTGATCCATTGAAAGACAAGGCTTTGCTTTATAAAATGGCTTCCGATATGATTGTCTCCAAGTTCAGAAGGAAGAAAATTGAAATGAACTACGCAGGTTCAATTGTGTTCACCAACGATGACTCCTCTGTTTCTGATCAAGTAGAATATGAGGAACTTGCAAGAAAGTACTCCAGCACTCTTGTCAAAATGCCTGAAAAGCAGCGAACGGCATATATGATGAGCCGGGAAGAGAGTCTAAAGTACAGTGAAATAGCAGAGAGGCTTAACATTAGTGTAAAGGCTGTAGAAAAAAGAATGGCAGGTGCTCTGGAATTATTAAGGCGAGAATTATCAATCTAACGGAATTGCAACAATGAAAGGGGAATTTAAAATAGAACCCAAATGGAAGCGAAGCAGCGAAGAGGTCTGGACAGATCGCTTTGAGCAGCTTACTTCAGCTGCAGTTAGTCAAGTAGATGAAAAGGGGAGAGATTCACGGAGGGTGAGGCTCCCGGATTTCCGGGGCTATGCTTTGTATTATGCAGCTGCTGCAGTAATTATTATGCTTCTGATCCCTTTAATGTATACCAAAAATATATCGGCCTCCCGGGGGGAGCATCTTTCGTATGTGCTTCCTGACGGATCTCAGGTTACAATCAATGCAGAGAGCAAATTGTCCTTTAAACCTCTGGTATGGTTTATATCAAGAGGGGTGAAAATGGATGGAGAGGTTCTTTTTGAAGTTAAGAAGGGTTCCGGTTTTACTGTGAAGAGCAGTAACGGCAACGTAAGGGTTCTTGGGACAACATTTAATGTTATTTCAAGAGACTCAAGATTTGAGGTTGCCTGTATAGAGGGAAGAGTTGAAGTGAGTACAAAGGCAGGAGAAGTTGAAAGGCAAAAGGTTGTAATATCCTCTGGAGAGGGAGTTGAGCTGAAGGAGAGAGAGGGGCTGATGAACATATCTCAGGAGAAGGTTGTTTCAAGTATATCTTGGAGAGGAGGAAATTTCTATTTCACTTCTGTATCTTTGCAGGTAGTTGTTGATGAAATTGCGAGACAGTACAATGTGGAGATTGAACTTGCAGATATGGAGGAGATGATATATACAGGAAACTTCTCAGGTCAAACTTCTCTTGAAGAGGTTCTGGACATTGTATCAATTCCGTTTTCTCTGAAGATTGAAAAAACAGAAAAAGGTTATATCCTTTACAGATAGATTTGGACAGATTAAACAGATGGCTTGTTGTCATTTTATTTTTGTGTGCTTTTGATTTTTCATTTGCACAGGGAATTCATGTATCTGCCAAAGCAAAGCCGCTAAGCGAAGTTGTTTCGGAGTTGCGAGAGAGCGCCGGGCTTTCAATCTCTTTTAACCAGAATGAATTAAACAGGTATGTCATTACTGCCGATACAGTATTCAGCGATGGCGAATCGGCCTTAAGATATTTGCTGCAGGGAATTCCCTTGTCCTTCAGAAAAATTAACAATGTTATTGTTATATCTGAAAAAAAAGGCAGGTATAATATCTCTGGGACAATAATTGAAAAGGAGAGTTCAGAGAGACTTCCATATACCTCAGTTATCTGTGAAGGGAAGTTGTATATGTCTGATGTAAATGGAAATTTCAATATAGTTTCATCGGATAATTCTGCAGTTATTTCATTCAAATATTTAGGATTTGGAAAGGTAGATACTCTTCTTTCGGGCGGAGGCCGGCACATTGTCTTTATGTCTCCATCGCATACGAATCTCCGGGAAGCATTACTCGAAGAGTATGAGACAAGTAATGCCCTGCAGACGGGTGAGAGAGCGGGCGTCATGAGAATTAACCACTCTGTGGCAAAATATCTTCCCGGAAATGGTGATAACTCTGTTTTTAATTTGCTGAGGCTTATGCCTGGTGTAAGAGCCGCAGGTGAGCCTGCCGGCTTTTCTGTATGGGGAAGTAAGCCTGGAGAAAGCACAGTTATATTTGACGGAAGCAGACTTTTTTCAATGAATGGTTACAATGAGCAGATAAGTGCAGTAAATCCTTTTATGGTCAAAGAGATAAGGGTATTAAAAGGTGGATATGATCCTGAATATGGAAATCAGACCGGATCAGTTGCTCAGATAACAGGAATTGGCGGAAACAGGAGGAAGTCAGAGCTAAAGCTCAATCTCAACAATCTTACTGCAAATATATTTGCATCTGTACCCATAAGTGAAAAAGCTGCAGTTGCGGCCTCATACAGGCAAACATATTACGGATTGTATGATGTTAATGCACTAAATCCTTATGGCAAAAGAGCTGAATCGGCTTCAGAATCTAAGGGACACTCCCAGTCAAATAATAAAAATGAAATTTTCATAACTCCAGACTACAGTTTCAGGGATGCCAATATCCGTTTGTCAGGGGATATGAACCACGGAGGACAATATTTTGCGTCAATTTATGGCGCTTCAGATAAGTTCCTGTACTCTCTGGTTAATGAAGATTCAGAACTTGATGCATCCGAAATTAACAGGCAAATTGCCATTTCTGCCGGCGCCGGCATTTCACACAGAGGAGGTGCTTTGACATCGGTTTCAGGTCACTTTTCTGCGCTAGCAAAAACCAGTGAAAAGGTTATACTTATTAACAGGGCTAAATACTACAATCTGGAGCTGGACAATGCTGTAAGTGATGCAGAAATTAAGGTGTCCCATGCAAGGTCTCATTCCGGATCTGGCAATTTTCAAGCCGGCGCCGAGGTAACACATCTTGGAGTTACAGAAAACATGGAAGATGCTTCGGCCTTTAAGGGGGCTCTCTTTCTGAACGAAAATCTTCTTTTTAAAAATATCTCAATTAATGCAGGAGTAAGAGGAGACCTCTATATGGGCTCTCTTTATATTCAGCCCAGAGCATCTGTAAGCCTGAATATATTAAATAACTTTTCTATAAGTGCTTCATGGGGCATATACAATCAGTTTTTGGGAAAGGTCCCGGTTATTTATGATGAAGTTGCTCCGTCTCTTGTATGGAAGCTGCTGGGGGATGGGGGACATCCTGTTTCAAAATCTTACCACACAGTAGCAGGTCTCTCCTGGAATGGTAATAATTTTTTAGTTTCTGTTGAGGGATTTAACAGAATAACTCAGGGTATTTCCCAGATTATTATGAGCAATAATTCTGCAAATGTTCAGACCGGCGAATCTTCAATAACGGGTGCTGATATTTTTCTTAAATGGGAAAAGAGAGGGAGCCAGGTTTTTGCCTCATTTACAGCAGCAACTGCAGAGGAGAGCTACACAGATACAAGAGATTATATATATCACCCGCTGGAGGTTAAGCTGGGTGCAGTAGTAAACCTCTCTCCATTCTGGTTAAGTGCAGGCTACGTCTATGGAAACGGTTATCTCAATGCGTTTGGAACCGGCCGCTACTCCTCACTTGGAACGGATAATTACAGCAGACTAGATTTATCTGCCACTTATGCTTTCAGTATTGGGAGATCTCAGTTAAGAGCAGGGATCTCAGTTATGAATGTACTTAATACAGCAAACAAAAAGACTCTGGAAATTCTTCCGGTGCAAAGCAAGGGAAATTCCGGGTCACTCCTGAACCTTTATGCCGAATCAATTCCGTTTACGCCTACAATCTATCTCGAGCTTTCATTATAAGAGTGTTCGGTAGGGTATTTATGTATTTCTGCGGTATATAATCAAAGAACGGAATCGTAAACAATTTTAATTATTAGAAAAATGAAAACTGATATTTTCAGAAAACTGGTGCTCCTTTCAGTGGCGTCCTTTGCATTAATATCATGCGCTAAGGATAATGTGTCCGATAATACTGCGGAGCTGATGGAGGCAGGTACTCCTGTTGCCATACTTGAAGTAAAGAGTGATGGAATAACCACATTCAATCTGGCCGGCGAAACTCCTCCATTCGATTCAACTGCAGATCTCACCGCAGATGAAATTGAATTTGCCTATGCACTCAGGGAAGACGAGAAAGTGGCCAGAGATCTGTATGCGGCTTTTTTTGAGAAGTACAGTCTGAAGACATTCTCAAATATCTCCAAGTCCGAAGGTAACCATATGAGAGCTGTTGAGATACTTTTGGAGTATTATGAAATTGACTTTCCTGCTGCAGGTAATTTTGGCACCTTTGCCGACTCTGCAAGGCAGGAAGATTATGATTCACTGTTAATAATGGGTTCAACTGCTTTAGAGGCATTCAAAGTTATGGCTCTGCTTGAGGAATCAAACATTGTCAGCTATAATTCTGTAATGGCAGACATCACAAATTCCAATATTAAAATTGTCGTGGAGAATCTGGGAAAAGCATCAGAGAATCACTTCAGGGCTGCAATTCGCCAGATAACAGCACTTGGCGGAACATATGCACCCAAACTGATGACTCAGGAGGAGTACAATGCCATGATTGCAAAAGGATTTGAACAAGGAAAAAGATATCGCTACAAAAATATGGGAGATACTACCAACAGCGGTAAAAAAATGAACGGAAATAAAGAAAAAAGAGGATCTGTCAATGGGAAAGGTATAAGTACCGGATCTTCTAACGGAACAACTCCAGGTAGAGAAAATCGTCAGGGTCAGCAAGGTAAGGGCTATCGCGGAGGAAAATAAACCCCGGCTTAAGGTTGGTTTCAATAATTTAGATTTTGGTTTTAAAAAAATGAATTCATGGAGTTTTTCCATGAATTCATTGTTTATAGTATGAAATGTATCTTTACCTTGCCATCTTAAGTAGCTCTCTCTCTTCTCTGTTGTAGAGCAATATCTCCCATACTGGTCTTAACTGTTCGCTGAATACTACTGCAAGAACAAGAATAACAGCAATAACTCCTAAAATAATTAGCAAAGTCTTTATGTATGGAGGAATAACAAAGCTTGCCGGTTTAACAGAATTTGTCCCAATTTTTTGTATCTTCTCTTCGTCAGTGAAAGTTCTTACTGCTTTAGCGCGGATCTGTTCAATTGATCCCTGTTTCGCAAGGATTTTGATATTTACCGGTTCGAGCCCATATGCACTTTTGCTGATGAAACTATCCTTGTCAATTACAAAGGAGTATCCGTTTCTCTCATTAAGTCTGATAGTACCGAGTCCAGGAAGTTCCAGTGATCTGTTCGCCTCAATTTCAAATCTGGCCTTTCCGGTGAATTTCTCAATTTCCTCAAGTGCTGCCTCCTCTCCAATATTCATGACTTCGGCATATCTGGCTGCCAGAATGCCATCATTCCAGATCTCCTTGCTCCTGAATAAAATTCTCCTGAAAGGAGGGTGAAGCACAGTAGCTTTGTCGGAAAAAACAGAGGGTGCATGCTCAGCAATAAAACTGCCCATACCGGGCAATGAGACTCTGTCATGTTCCATGACAAGTTCTCTTAGCAATTCCGACAGAATGTTTATGTTCATTTTCGCTAGTTATATCTGCACAAAGTTAAAAAAAATTGGCATAAAGATTTGGACTTTTATAAAATTCAACTTACATTTGCACTCCCAAAACGGAACAAAACATTCCTTGTTAGCTCAGTTGGTTAGAGCACCTGACTGTTAATCAGGGGGTCCTAGGTTCAAGTCCTAGACAAGGAGCTCAATGTTTCGAAAAGACCGCGGCAGCATCGTTGCTTGCGGTCTTTTTTTTTGCTCACATACTATAGTATGCTCCGCAAAAAAAACCTTAGCGCCTTGCTGCTGCGGCTTTTGGAAACATTGCATGTTTACTTTATGTACCTGCTGCCTTTTGACAATCTTTTCGATTTCGGCTTTTGGAAACATTGCATATTTAGTCGCAGAGGCATAAGTACTATTTAATCCAGTCACTTATTTGCAGTGGAGTCTTATTATTGTAGAACAGCGGCACTATTTGGTTAATTATGTCATGCCCGAATGAGCTGTTTGTAAAATAGACCAGGTGGCTTGCCGGACGGCCCTTTTGGGCTGGTACAATTATAAACAGAGCTTTGAAGTTGCCGTTATTGCCCCAGTGAAAAATAATGTTACCCAATTCAGGATGCTGTTCAATGCCCACTCCCAGTCCCCAGAATATATATTGATCACATGGTCTTTCATTGCCTAATTTATAAACTGCATTAACCAGGGGGGTGAATTGCTCCCGGTGAGTTTTTTTATTCAGCCCTGTTCCTTTTGCAAGAGCTGTAAGGAATTTTGAATAATCGGCAGCTGTAGTTCTAAGCGAATAGGCAGAATTTGCTCTCGGAAATTTTCCTGGGCCTCTGTTTTCGCCTTTATCGTTATAACCAGATGCAGCCAGTGAATCATAACTGTTCTTCCAAAGATAGCTTGTGTTTGTCATCCTAAAAGGAATAAAAACATCTTCTTTGGCAATCTCTTCAAGCGACTTTCCTCTTATTTTTTCGACTGCCCTTTGTAACAGAGCATATGCCTCTCCGGAATAGCCGAAACAAGAGTCAGGACGGACCTTGAATTCTATCTGTGATGATGGCCACTCATCTGAATATGGAGATGTCGCCCAGTTTGGCAATCCTGTTCTGTGCGACAAAACAATTCGGGCCGTAAGGAGTTTTGCCCAGGTCTTATTTGTAAATCTTTCTATGTCTGTGTATTGAAATAATGGTTTATCAAGATCAATCTCACCCTTGTCGGCCATCTTTAAAACAATATATGCGAATACCGGTTTGCTGAGAGATGCTGCCTGAAATATCGTATTACATTTTGCAGACTCCTTTGCATACTCAAATTGTGCCGATTCAAATGAAATCGTCTTTTTTCCGGATTTGTATTCAACCTGAATGAGCGGAATTTTTGCTGATGCAGCAATTTCCCTGACTTTATCCTTATAGAAAGCTGTTGCATTCCCGGAGCCGGGAGACCCAAGTATTAATGCGGAAATAATTAGTGTAAGCATAGTATCTCAGTTATTTTTCATTATTACAAAAGTATCGAAAGAATTCATGTGGCCTGAGAGTAATTGTTGGGTCGGGTTGTCAGTAAGATGTTTCTATCCCCTGGCTGATATAATTTTAAGTGTTTCCGGCTGGAGAATTACAAGGTTCCGGCCGGAAACATTTATTATTTTATCTCGGTGAAATTCTGAAAGAGTATTGATTATGCTCTCTTTTGAATAGCCCAGTGCAGCTGCCATTTCGTCTCTGGTAAAAGGTACCTGAAACGAGTTTGACGCATATACTCTTGAAAGACTCAGCAAGAGAGTAGACAGAGCCCCGTTTACATTTTTATGACTAAGTGAAATTAAGGTGTGAACCACGCCGTTTGTGAGTTCAGACATAAGCTTAACTATATAAACGGCGAATTTCCCGTTTTCTTTTATGGAGTTCTCAAAAACCTCCCTGTCTATTATGCGGACGGTGGCATTAGTTATGGCAATGGCAGAAAATTCAAGCCTCTTCTGAACAAACGAACACATAAGCCCTATAAAATCTCCGTTAGTGGCAAAGCTGAAAGTAGTGTCCTTGTCTGCCTCCATGAAGTTAAGTTTTGCCATTCCCTCTTCAAGAAACATAATCTGAGAGGCAAGTGTTCCCTGTTTGATTATGGTTTCGCCTCTTCTAAATTTTAAGATTGTTGAGGAGCTAATTAGTGCCTCTTTTTGATCCGGGGTCAGTTGTTCCATCCATGAGTTTGCTCCTCTTAATTCCTGTTTGGTAAGTTCCATATTCCCCTTTTTATATTTAATGCAATTTTACATCTTTTTATATTAAAAATTGCCTTGTCATATATTAGGTTGAACAATTATTCTGCCATACTTTTGTTAAAGATTAAAACTTTTTAATTACAAATCATTATGGCGGATATAAAATTCAGAGTAAAAGCTCATGGCGAAAATGCTACAAAAACTATTGTTAAGGCCAGGCACTTCGAAATCGTAATCGACGAACCGGCAGATCTTGGCGGTGCAGATGCAGGTCCCAATCCTGTGGAGTATGTTCTCGCCGCTTTCGCGGGATGTTTGAATGTTATGGCTCATGTTGTGGCCAAAGAGATGAATTTCGAACTCAGAGGTGTTGAGATTGATCTTAGTGGTGATTTAAATCCTGCCAGGCTGTTTGGGTTAAGCTACGATGATCGTGCAGGTTACAAGCAAATAGTTGTACGCATCAAGCCAGATTGCGACGCAGACGAAGCAACTCTTGCAAAATGGGCAGAGGCAATTGAAAATCGTTGTCCTGTAAGCGATAATCTCCAGCACCCTACACCTGTAAAAATTGAGGTCAGAAAAAAATAACATCCAGGCCTGAACGATATTACATTTGTAAAAATATGTAAAAATGTTCAGGACAGTTTATAAAATTCGCAAAATGGATTGCCCGTCAGAAGAACATGTGATTCGCATGAAACTTGACGGGCTTCGTTATATCCAAAATCTTGAGTTTAACTTTGAACTAAGAGAACTTACTGTTTATCATGAGGGAAAGCCAGATGAGATTACGTCAAGTCTGAATGATCTTGAGTTCGGGTCACAATTTCTCTCTTCTGCTGAGACAACTCAATCTGTAGACAGGCCAGATGAGAGAGCAGAGAGAGTACTTCTTTGGCAGGTCCTGATAATTAATCTTTTCTTTTTTTGTCTTGAGATAATAGCAGGAATTTTTGGGAACTCATTGGGTCTTATTGCAGACAGTCTGGATATGCTGGCGGATGCTTTTGTATACGGCCTTGCTCTTTTTGCAGTAGGTGGTGCGTTATTACTGAAAAAGAGAGTAGCAAGAGTGAGCGGATATTTTCAGTTGTTTCTTGCTTTAATTGGTCTCTCAGAGGTGATCAGAAGGTTTGCAGGATTTGAACAGTTACCAGTTTTTTCGGTAATGATTATTGTCTCTCTGCTTGCACTAGCCGGTAATGCTGTATCTCTCTACCTTCTTCAGAAAAGCAAAAGCAGGGAGGCACATCTTCAGGCCAGCATGATATTTACTTCAAATGATGTTATTGTTAATCTGGGGGTAATTCTGGCAGGGGTAATGGTTTATATAACAAATTCAAGATATCCGGATCTGATTGTGGGTGTGGTGGTATTCATAATTGTTGCCAAAGGTGCATTCAAGATTTTGAAACTATCAAAATAATTGATTCTTAATCTGTCATCTCTCTTCAATTTTGTAACGTTAACACCATATGGCTATGTCCGTCTTGACCTGCGTGAGAGGGGAGGTGAGAGGAGAACCATCCCATACTTTTCTTTAAAAGCAGGCTATCTCTTCTATTTTGAAGATATGGATGCAGACACAGCAGGTATACATATTGAGCCATCTTTTGGTCTCTCCTTTAAGTCAAGAAAGAGAGCAACTTCGTGGGCTGTGTTCATAACTGCTGAAGGTCTCCATCCAAAGGCAGGAGTTGCATATGAGTTTTGAAAATGCACACTTTTGCAATAATTGCTATCTTTGACAAACAACCCAACTTAACCTAACTCAGTTATGAAACTTCTGTTTACACTTTCGGTTTCTCTTCTTTTTTCAGTGTCAGTTTTCGCTCAGGAGAAGAGCGCATCAGATTCGCCCTATATTTTTAGCGAAATTATCAGACTTCCCGCAACTCCTGTGAAAAATCAGGCTGTAACCGGAACCTGCTGGTCATTTGCAACCACATCATTCCTGGAATCTGAATTGCTAAGAATGGGAAAAGGCGAGTTCGACCTTTCCGAAATGCATACCGTAAGATATAATTACATTAACAGAATCAATGACAACTACCTTAGAGGCGGTAAGGGAAATCTTACCGAAGGCAGTCTGTCTCATATGCTGCTTAATATTGTAAAGAGCCACGGAATGATGCCGGAATCTGTTTACAGCGGGATTAATTACAATTCAGAGAGTCATAATCATACCGAGCTGAACAGTTTTGTCAATGCTGTTGCAAATGTGGCTGTTGCCCAGAAGCGGAGGAGCCCGGAATACGAAAAGCTCTTAAACAGTTTGCTTGACATATATCTTGGAGTTGTGCCAAGGGAGTTTGACTTTAAAGGGAAAAAATATACGCCTGTTACATTTTTTGAGAGCCTGGGAATAAACACGGATGATTATGTTGAGATAACCAGTTTTACTCACAAACCTTTCTATTCTCAGTTTGTTCTCGACATTCCTGATAACTGGGATGCAGGAAGATTCTACAATGTCCCTCTTGATGAACTGATGCAGATTATTGATTACTCTCTGAAGAACAATTTTACAGTTTGCTGGGATGGCGATATGAGTGAAAACAGCTATTCAGATATGATGGGTGTTGCTGTTATGGCAACAGCCGCAGAGATGGCAACGGAGCCACGTCAGAAATTATCGTTTAAGAGATTCTACAAAGAAGATGAGGTTACTCAGGAGAGCCGTCAGAGGGATTTTGAGAATTTCACTACTACAGATGATCACCTGATGCATTTAATAGGAACGGCAAAGGATTCAAACGGAATTATATACTATACCGTAAAAAATTCATGGAAGCCTGAGATTAACAGATTTGGCGGGTACAACTATCTGTCGGAAAATTATGTTAAAGCTAAGAGTGTAGGTATTCTGGTACATAAAAGAGCCATCCCGGAAGATATCAGAAAAAAGTTAAACATTACCGTCCGCTGAAGTTGTAACTGTTTACAAGATCGCGCAGCTCCCTTTCAGGTAAAATTACATTGAAACTTCTCCAGAAATGAGGGTCGTATTCAAATGATGTCTGTGAAAAGATGTCTCTTGTGGCAAATCTCTCATCTGAAGGAAACTTCCTGACATTCTCAGTCTCAACTTTACAGTTGACCATCTCAAACCAGGCATGCAATTCTGAAGCGAAGAGTCTTCCGCTTTTCTTTACCCTAAAAGTTAAATCACCTCTTACATGGTTGATAAAATACATACCGCCGGTATTTCGGTATGAGACTTCGTACACTACTTGAATTGGTGTTACTGAGTGGCTTCTGCTCCTTTTCACAATCAAATTTTCTGCGCTTTTTCTGATATGGTCCGGGTGTATTTCGAATTTTGCCTTAAGAAGGGCAAGGTTATCTGCATCTACATACAATTCCCCTTTAAACAGGGGCTCCAAAACCAGCTCATTCTGCTCGAATGAGAATACATAGACTCGCCTGCCGTCAATTTCAGTTATATCTGAATGAGTGAAATTATACTGGTTCATGCTTTCAGGAGTGAGGAAATCTGTGGGATTCTTAACAACATCAAGCAAAAGGGAGGCGTTAACACTGGAACGGATTCTTGCAACAAGAGTATCTTCCTGGTCAATGTTTGTCATCCTGCGCATTTTAAGAAGCTTTACCTGCTCACTGTTTGAACTTGCAAGAACACCTGTCTTGTATATCTTCATCACAGCTTCACTAAGGCAGAGGTTGTTTTTGTACTCCACACCCTCACGGTAGAAAGCAGTAATATATGAAGGATCTGCCGGGTAGTTCTGGACCTTTTTTCTCAGCATCTCCTTTATGGTTGAGACTGGGTCCACAGCGCGTACAATTACCTCCTGCAACGGGATAATTTTCTGCTCCATGAAAATTGTTACACTCCCAGATGTAATAAGTGAGGCCGTCACCTCCCGGCTTTCGTAACCTATATGAGAAAAGCGGATAGTCGAATTCTGCAGAGAATCGGGAAGAATAAGCCTGAATGCTCCCTCCTGATTGGTTACAATTCCAATAGGCAGCCCGGGTATATTAACAGATCCAAATACTACAGGCTCTTCACTTATTCTGTCTATAAGTGTTCCTTCAATTGCAAAAAACTTCTCTTTCGAGAGTGTGTCGGCAGAAGGAATAATCTCAATCTCTTTTTCAAGCTGAGGGGCGTAGATAAGGGCATGTTTTCCAGTAACCCGAATCTTCAGGTTTTCGTTACCGGATATCTTTCTTATTACTTCAGTAAGTGAGTATTCACCGGCAGGAAGTTTTATGCTTTTTTCGTTGTCAATTATCTGACTGTCATAAATAAACATAAGTCCGGTTGCAGAAGAGACCTTGCCCAGAACAGTATAGACAGTTCCACGGCTTCTCTCAATTGAGAATTTTATATCTTCCGCAGAATTTTGAGCTGCAAGCGGAAATGAAAAAAACGCAACAATAAAAATTGCTGCAATTCTCATAAAGAGGCGGCTTGCATTTCTCATCGTTCCGGAATTAAAGGTTATTCGTGAATCTTAACCACTCCGCCAGTTGTTGAGTATTTGAGGCCCAGGGCAGAACATATCAGTTCTACAAGAGAGTCGGGAGTCTCTTTTGCAAAAGTAGCGGTAAGTCTTCTCTCAGATATTGCCGGGTCAATTTCCAGCTTAAGAGAGCCAAAGTTTCTGTTTATTACACCTGCCAGATCATACAATTTCTCGTCCTTGAAGTGAATCCGGTTCATATATGACTGAAAGTGATCAAGGTCAGATGTGTGTACTTTGCCAAGTTTGCCTTCCGATACAAAAGCCGATTCGCCGGCCTTTATAATCAGGCTCTCTCCAGATTCTCTGAGCGTCATTTTAACACTGCCTGTCCTTACTGTAAGTGATGGCTGATTCACTTTGCCACCCTTAATGTCAAAAGAGGTTCCCAAAACTTCGTAAACAGCTTTTTGTGTCTCAATTACAAAAGGTCTCTCAATATTTTTGGCAACTTCAAAGAATGCATCCCCTTCGAGGTATACTTCGCGTTTGTTTTTTCTGAAATGCTCTGGATGCGACAATTTTGTATTGCCGGCCAGATAAACTATTGAGCCGTCTTCAAGAGTAGCCATAAAAGATGAGGAACTTTCACTGTTGGCCAGAATGAGCATTTGAGAATCATTTCCCATACCCCTGATCAAAAACAGGGATGCAGTAATGATAAGAGCAAAGCCGGCAGCCCATGCTACCAATGCGGGGCGAAATGTAAACCGCACCTCTTTAGGGCTCTCTTCGATCAGGCCGTCGCTTTCCAGCCTGGCGTGCAGCTTATCCCATGCCTTGTCTGTTCTGTTATTTATCTCTTTTGAGTTCATTGTATGCTTATATGAAATTCTACTTCTTTTTTAAGAGCCTTCAGAGCCTTTGTCATCTCTGCCTCAATTGTCTTTACTGATAGAGAGAGTAACTGAGCTATCTCTTCATATTTCTTGCTTTCAAACCGGTGCATCCTGAATATCTTCATTCTTCTCTCCGGCATCTTGTTCATTGTTCTGGCAATTATCTCTTCAAGTTCCCGGTACTCCATCCCCTGCTGTGCATCACTGCTTGTCTGATTCGAATCCATTGCAGAGATATATGTTTCGTCAAGTTTACGCCTTCTGCAGTATAAAAGCGATCTGTTTCTTACTGCACTATACAAATAACCTTTAAGAGTTCGCGTTATCTGTATCTTCTCCCTGTCTCTCCAAAGTATATAAAACAGATCCTGGATAATCTCCTCTGCTATGTCACTCCTGCCCGTTATACCGGCAGAAAAGTATAGAAGAGGGGAATAGTAGTGACGGAACACTGTCTCGAAACTTTTAATATCCCCCTCTTTTATCTTAATCAGCAGAAGCAGATCGTTAAGCATAATTTGTATTTACCTGAAATCTATTTCAAAGATACTAAATTGATGTCCGGTTATTACCTCTTTTCATCTTTTCTGAGTCTGTTTACGGCAGATTCAAGTGACTCTTCAGGCTCAATGATGTTGTAATCTTCCCAGAAATTTATGTCATAGAAGTTCACTACTTTGTCAGATAGTGCCTGGTTATCGTTGAAGGCTAGTTTGTTAGGAATTCGCTTAGCCTTTGCGTCACTTGTCCCGGTTATTACAGTCTCAGATACGATTGTGTAGTTTGTAGAGAAGAGTCTCTTTTTCCAGTCGCACTTGAACTGAACTTCGCTTCTTATGTAATTCAGGTGTGTCAGACCGTCTCTCTGTTTATAATTCACCAGAAAGGAGATTTGTTCGGGTTTGAAATGCATTCCGTAAGGCTTCTTCTTAAGAATTGCCTGAGTTGCCTTGTTTCTGTCGCTCATACTTAGGCTGAACTCTGCTCTTGAAAACGAAAGGGTCTCTTTGTCAATGAAAAGCTTTCCGTTATAGAGAGCGTATGGCATAATTACCTGAGGTTTGAAGCTAATTACATAGTGTGCGCGGTCGCCAATCATAACTCCCTCTTCAAATGTATACTTGTAATGATTTAATGTTTCAAGATTCAGTATAAGGTCCGGATTCTTAACAATGTCAATGTAAATTGAAAGATTTGGGCCTCCAAGTAACTTAACCATAAGGGTGTCTTCAGCTTTTGGGCTTACAAGCTTTCTTCCTTTGTAAATCTGAACCTGATCCCTGTCTACACCTTCATTATAAGGAGTTTTGTAAAGATCTACAATAGCTTCAGAAACATTGATATAGCTTCGTCTCTTTTTAACAGTCTCTCTGTAGAATCCGGTGAGCATGTTACTCTCTTTACTGTAATTATCTGCAATCTGAGCAACCGCTTTTTCTACAATTACAGAAGGATCTACAGCCACAATTGTGATTTCGTCAAGAAGACTGGGCTTCTGCTGAAGAAATACAGTAACATCATTTGCCTCTTTACCATTTACAGGTACCAGAACAGTCCCATAACCCAGGTGAGATACTTCAAGATTTTTGGCATTTAGTTCGTCCTTGATTTTAACGGAGAACTCTCCGTTTGAATTAGCAATGGTTCCAATGTTTGAACCATGAATAGATACAACGGCATATTCGAGTCTCTTCTGGCTGGATTTGTCTTTTACTATACCTCTGACAGTATAGAATCCTTTTTCTGACTGAGACCATGCCTGGCTTGACAATGTCATGATAATCAGCATTATCGTAAAGCCCATGATTTGTTTGACAATTGTTTTCATATCCATAAGATTTTTAAAGTTGTTTTGTCCTTCTATATTAAAGACAGGCAACTTCCCATTTACCCTATGGAATTATTCAAATATTTTATTTTTTTGTATTATAAATTACACTTTGCCATTTTTTTGTACCAAATTGAAACGATTATATTCATTTATGAAGTGAGAGTTATATATTTATTTTTTAACTTTACTCATCAAAATATTGTGAATTCAATTCACGCCCGATAATAGTATTTTGTATTTGACCCGCTGATTCGTGTACCAAATTATATATTTAAAACCCGACATCGGATGGAACCAATTACAAATCTTATCAAGAGCCTGGCAGACAGGCACGGACGAGACAGAAGCAGCTTGCTCCCAATTCTACAGGGAGTTGTTGAGCAGGAAAAATATCTGTCTGAGTACTCAATGATTGAGATTGCCCGGGAACTTGACTTACCTGCAACGGAAGTTTACGGAACGGCAACTTTCTATTCTTTTCTGGAACACAAAAAAATGGGCAGATACATAATCCGTATCTGCAAGACAATCACATGTTCCATGAAAGGGGAAAGTCAGATTTTACTGGCAATCCAGGACATGTTAAAAATTAAAGTAGGAGAAACCACGCCCGACGGGGCCTTCTCGCTTCTGCAGACAAACTGCCTGGGCTTCTGCCACAAGGCACCTGCTATGCTCATCAACAATGAAGTGTACACCGAACTCACTCCGGAAAAGGTCCGGGAGATTTTGTCAAGTTACCTGAACAATCAAAACGGAGGAGGTCAAAATGTCAGCTAATTATCTGTTAAAAAGGGCCGATTTCATTTTTAAAAATGACAACGACTGGGAAGATGTGCTTAAGAAAAGCCTTAGCCGAACACCAAACGAATTAATTAACGAACTAATAAGTTCAGAACTGAAAGGCAGGGGAGGCGCAGGTTTCCCTACAGGCCTCAAGTGGAAACTTTCATCGGAAGAAAAAGCAGATGAAAAATTTGTCATCTGTAATGCCGATGAGGGAGAACCTGGAACCTTCAAGGACAGGGAAATTCTATCGAGAGTGCCATTTAAGGTTCTTACGGCTATCGCAATCTGCGGCTATGTTATTGGAGCAAAAAAAGGCTTTATTTATCTGAGGGGAGAGTATTTTTTCCTTAAAAATGAGCTGAACAAGGCTATCAGCGAATTTGAATTCTTCTGCAAGGAGATTAAATTCGACTTTTCAATTAAGATTTTCATGGGAAGCGGTGCATATATCTGCGGAGAGGAGACAGCTCTCTTCGAATCCATGGAGGGAAAAAGAGGCGAACCAAGAAACAAGCCTCCGTTTCCTTCTGTATCCGGATACATGGGAAAACCAACCGTAATCAACAATGTTGAGACGCTTGCCCATACATTTACTATTTTCAAATACGGATCCAAAAGGTTTTACGACCTGGGAGTTCAGTTCTCCAGGGGGACCAAACTCTTTTCTGTTTCAGGCGACACTCCTAAACCGGGTATTTATGAACTTGAACTGGGAATGAGTCTCTCAGATTTCGTAGAGGAGTTCGGAGATGACGACACCAAAGCTGTTCAGGTAGGAGGTGCATCCGGTTTTCTTGTTCCAAGAAAGAAATTTGCAGAAACAAGTATTGGTTTTCAGGGTAAACTGGTTGGAATCTCGCTCCCTACAGGAGGATCCATGATGATCTTCAACAGTTCCCGTTCAATGTACAACGTCCTTGACAATTATCTCAACTTTTTTGCCGAGGAGTCCTGCGGTCAGTGTACTCCTTGCCGGGTGGGCTGTCAGCAGTTGCTCAGAGGTATTAAGGCAGTGAAGAGAGGCGAAAAGAATGCCCAGTATCTGGACAAATTGCTTAAGCTGGCAGAGACAATGCAGTTCACAGCAAAATGCGGTCTCGGTCAGTCTGTCGCAAACTCTTTTGCATCCATAGTTGAGAATTTCAGAGAGGAGATGATTTACTAATTCTGAAAATTAAATGTCATGGGAAATAAACTTAAGATAACAATTAACGGCGAAACTGTCGAAATTGAAAAGGGAACTTCGATACTGGATGCCGCAAAGCAAGTAGGTGTTATCATACCTACACTTTGTTACCACAAGGACCTGTGTGTGGCTGGAAACTGCAGGGTTTGCGTAGTTGAGATAGCCGGTCAGAAAAGACTGGCGGCTGCCTGCGCCACACCTTGCGAAGAGGGAATGGACGTTCTTACAAACACACATAAGGTCAGGAATTCACGCAAGCATATTATTGAGTTGCTCCTCTCAGAACACAATGCAGAATGTACCAGTTGCTATAAAAACGGCAATTGCGAACTTCAGCTGCTTGCATCTGAATACAAGATAATGAATCAGGATTTCATACACCTCGTTCCTTTCAGAAACTACACTGTTGATATGTTCTCTCCGTCAATTATAAAGGACGACAGCAAATGTATCAGATGCCAGAGATGTGTAAGAACCTGTGCAGAACTCCAGAGTGTAAATGCTCTAACCATGTCTTACAAGGGAGAGCATGCAAAAATCACCACCTTCTTTGAGAAATCTATGAATGATGTTGTCTGCACAAACTGTGGTCAGTGTATCAATCACTGTCCTACAGGCGCTCTTGTAGAAAAGAATTATATTGAAGAGGTATGGAATGCAATTGCAGATAAAAACAAATATGTTGTTGTTCAGACTGCTCCTGCAGTGAGGGTTGGCCTTGGAGAAGAGCTGGGATTCGATCCCGGTGAGAGGGTTACCGGGAAAATGGTTGCTGCTCTTAAACGACTTGGCTTTGATGCAGTAATGGATACCGACTTTACCGCAGACCTCACAATTATGGAGGAGGGAACAGAACTTCTCACCCGACTCAAGGGTGCACTTGTTGACAAAAATCCGGATATAAAGCTGCCAATGGCAACTTCATGCTCTCCTGGCTGGATAAAGTTTATTGAACATATGTACCCGGAATATCTTGGAAACCTCTCAACATGCAAGTCTCCTCAGCAGATGTTCGGTGCACTGGTTAAGACATATTATGCAAAGGCACGCAAGATTGATCCGGATAAAATTGTTTCGGTATCGATAATGCCATGTACTGCAAAGAAGTTCGAAGCCAACAGACCGGAAATGCATGACAGTGGTTACCGCGATGTAGACTATGTTCTTACCACCAGGGAGCTTGCGATTATGATTAAGCAGGCTGGTATCGATTTTTTGAAGTTAAATGACATGCACTTTGACAGACTAATGGGCGAATCAACAGGTGCAGGCGTTATTTTTGGAGCAACCGGCGGTGTAATGGAGGCAGCTCTTCGTACTGCTTATGAGCTGGTAACTGGGAGAGAAGTTCCTTTTGAAAATCTGAACATAAATCCGGTGAGAGGAATGGATGGTGTAAAGGAGGCCTCAGTGAAAAAAAAGCCACTTCCTGAATGGTCATTCCTTGAGGGTGTTGAGCTAAAGTGTGCTGTTGCACACGGGCTGGTGAACGCCAAGAAGGTTATGGATTCAATTAAGTCAGGTAAGGCAAACTACCACTTTATTGAGTTTATGGCTTGTCCGGGAGGTTGTCTTGGCGGAGGCGGTCAGCCAATTCCAACAAGTCCTGAGATCAGGAAGAGAAGAGCTGAGGCAATTTATGCAGAAGATGCCGGAATGCCTCTCAGAAAGTCACACCAAAATCCGGAGATTGTAAAAATATACAAGGATTTCCTCGGAAAACCACTGGGCGAAAAATCTCATCATCTGTTACATACAAAATACGTTCCTAGAAAACGATTTTGAAAGTGTAACTATTAGTATTTGAAAGGGATTTGTTAACAAATCCCTTTCTTTTTTGAAAAAATTGTAATAAATTTACCACACAAAGTATATCATACGGCTTGCGCGGGGGAGATTATATTTTGCAGATCCATTGTTGCCAGTGTACCAAAAGACTATACGCTAAGCAGGATTGCTCAAAATAAATCTTGTATATTATTCAATATTACCACATTTAACAAACGAGCCAATGAACGCAACCGTAGAAAGTCGAGTCGATACGGCTATTATCGACGAGATCATTTCCAGGCACAAAGGGAAACCGGGAGAGCTACTCACTGTAATGGAAGAGGTACAGGAGGCAAGCGAATTCAAGTTTCTGGACGATGCCAGCATGGAGTATCTCTCCTCTCAGACACGAGTGCCACTTTCGAGAATTTACAGCGTGGCAACTTTTTACTCATTCTTTAACCTCAAACCACAGGGTAAGCACTCATTGATTGTATGCAGGGGAACAGCCTGCCATACCAAGGGTTCAAAAATCCTTCTGGACGATTTGGCATTGCTGCCGGGCTGCAAAGAGGCCTTTGATTCCGGCGAAACCACTTTTACTTCCGAAGATAAACAAATCACTGTTAAAACGGTAGCCTGTTTTGGCCAATGCGCCCTGGCACCGGTAGTTGCAGTGGACGGAGTAATCTACAGCAATGTGACTTCCGAACAGATCAAGAAACTATTACAAAACTTACAGGAGGACAATAAAGATGAGAATTTCAGACTTAGCTAAATTAACCAAACTCAGAGAGCAGGCCGCGGGCAAGATTTTACCCGGCAAGCCCTATATTGCAATAGGGATGGGTACCTGTGGAATCGGCCGTGGTGCCGAACTCCTTTTCGACAGTTTTGAGAGAATTATTAAAGAGCGCAATCTGGACATCATCCTTAAAAAAACGGGGTGTTTCGGATTTTGCTCGGAAGAGCCGCTGGTTAATATTTATATGCCGGGCTTTCCGCTCATTATAATGCACAATGTTTCTGATATAGATGTAATTCCAATTATTACCGGTATTCTCAAGGGAATCATGCCTTACAGGAATGTCCTATGCAGAATTGAAGAGTGGGACTTCCTCACCGGGAAATTTGAATTTGGAAAAGGATTAACTGACTATCCGCTCTGGAACGAAGTTCCTTTCTTTAAATGGCAGAAGAAAATTGTTCTGCGTAACTGTGGACTGATTGTTCCTGACGATATAGAAGAGTATGTAGCTGTTGGCGGATTTTTCCCTCTTTACAAAGCCCTGTGTGACATGACGCCTTCTACTGTTATTGATGAAGTTAAAGCTTCAAAATTAAGAGGCAGGGGAGGAGCAGGTTTCCCAACCGGAGTCAAATGGGAGATGATGGCAAAAAAGGAGGCACCTCAGAAGTATATCATCTGTAATGCAGATGAGGGAGACCCGGGTGCATTCATGAACAGGAACGAGATTGAGAGCGACCCATTCATGCTTGTTGAGGGAATGACCATAGGCGCATTTGCTATGGGCGCCTCAAAGGGAGTTGTCTATATAAGGGCAGAGTACCCGCTGGCAGTAAGGCGTCTTAAAAGCGCAATTGCCCAGGCCAAAGAGTACGGGCTGCTGGGGGAGAATATTTTCAATTCGGGATTCAGCTTTGATATTGACATTGTAGAGGGTGCCGGCGCATTTGTCTGCGGAGAAGAGACTGCTCTTATTCACAGTATCGAGGGGAAATCCGGGAGACCAACTCCTCGCCCGCCATATCCGGCAGAAAAGGGATTATATGGTATGCCTACCAATATTAATAATGTTGAAACCTGGTGCAATATACCGGTTGTTCTGTCAAAAGGGGGAGAGTGGTTTACTGCAACCGGCACAGAGAAAAGTGCCGGAACAAAAGTTTTCTCACTTGTTGGAAAGGTGAAAAACACAGGACTTATTGAGCTTCCTCTGGGATCTACTCTCGAGACAATTGTATTTAAGATTGGTGAGGGAACAGGAACCCAGAAGAGGGTTAAGGCAGTTCAGACAGGAGGCCCTTCGGGTGGCTGTATTCCTGTAGAGTACCTTAATACTCCTGTTGACTACGAATCTCTCAATTCACTTGGCTCAATAATGGGCTCTGGCGGAATGGTGGTTATGGACCAGGATAACTGTATGGTAGATGTTGCAAGGTATTTTACAGAATTCTCAAACGGAGAGTCATGTGGAAAATGTACACCTTGTCGAGAAGGACTTGCACAGACACTTAAAATTCTGAATAAATTCACTCAGGGTAAGGCAACAGAGTCAGACATATTTGCACTTGAGACACTGGGAAAGGTTATCCGGAGTACTGCGCTCTGCGGTCTGGGACAGACGGCTCCTAATCCGGTACTAACAACTCTTCGTTATTTCAGGGATGAGTACGACCATCACATGATTGAAAAGAAATGCGAACCGGGAGTATGTCAGGAGCTTTTCAGTGCACTTTGTGAAAACAGCTGCCCACTGCATATGAACATTCCGAGATATCTTCAGCTCCTTAAAGAGGACAAGCTTCAGGATGCATTTGAATCTACTCTCAGGGACAATCCTCTTCCATCTTCAATTGGAAGAATATGCCACTTCCACTGTCAGATGAAGTGCCGCAGGGAGAGCATTGATGCCTCCGTTTCACAGGGAGATATTCACAGATACATTTCTGATACTGCCTATACAGAGGGATTTGCAAAGAATGTATATGAGAGACTCATTAAATCCAAACTCCCGCAAACCCACAAGAAAATAGCAATTGTTGGTTCCGGCCCTGCCGGCCTCACTGCTGCATATTACCTTGTGAGACTTGGTCACGATGTTACAATTTTTGAATCTGAATCAGAGGCAGGCGGTATTCTCAGATGGGGAATTCCAAAGTACAGGCTACCTCTTGAAATTCTGGACAGAGAGATCCACTTTATCAAAGAGCTTGGTGTTAACTTCGTTTTTGAGACCAGAATAGGGAAAGATATTCAGATGGCAGATCTCGAAAGAGATTACAACATCATAATTCTTGCAATTGGTGCTCATAAGGATGTATCACTGGGCATTAACGGCGGTGAACTCAATGGTGTTCTTTCAGGAATGGACTTCCTCAAGACTGTTGCGAGAGATATAAAACCAGATATCGGAAAGCATGTAGTAGTTGTTGGAGCAGGAAACGTAGCCATTGATGCAGCACGCTCTGCACAGAGATTTGGAGCAGAGGTAACTGTTGTTTACAGACGTATGAAGTCAGATATGCCTGCAAACAAAGACGAAATCAAGGGTGCAGAAATTGAGGGTGTAAACTTCCTCTTCCTGTGCAATCCTAAGGAGATTCTGGCAGACACCAATGACAGGGTGAGAGGAATCGAACTCATGAAGATGGCATGCGGAGACATTGACCTTTCAAACAGACGCAAGCCTGTACCTACAGGAGAATCCTTTATTTTACCTTGCGATACGGTTATTATGGCCGTTGGAGAAGAGGTGGATGCAACCTTTGTAAAGGAGTATGGAGTAAGAGTCGCCAGTAATGGCAACATCGATTCAGATCACTTCTCCTTTATTACAAATCACCCAAAAATCTATGCTGTGGGAGACGCCGTCACAGGACCTGCAACAGCAGCAGAGGCAATGGGTATTGCAAAGAAGGCAGCAGAAGTCATCGATTACAAACTGATGAACAAGCGCCGTTTCCATAAATTATTCCGCGGATTCGACTACAGCGACGAGGTTCCTCTCAAACCGGAAGGAGGCAATCGTCACTACACCTTCAAGCGTCCGCTTGAGGAGCGAATTGGCAATTTCAATGAAATCAACCTTGGTTATTCAAAAGAACAGGCATACGAAGAGGCTTCAAGATGTCTGCGGTGTGATGTCAGGGTTATTGTAAACACAGAGGAGGAATAATTATGGAAAAGAAAAAAATAAATATTACAATTGACGGGCAAAGCTTCCAGATAGGAGCGGGAAAGACCATTCTCGAGGGTTGCAGGGAGATAGGTGTAAAGATACCATCGCTCTGCTATCTTAAGGATGTTTCATCCAATGCCTCATGCGGTATTTGCGTTGTTGAGGTAAAGGGAGCCAAATCTCTTGTGCGATCATGTGTAACTCAGGCATCTGAAGGAATGGAGGTAAAGACACACTCTCCTGCAATTAATCAGGCCAGGATTACCAATCTTGAACTCCTTCTGGCAAATCACCCGAAGGATTGCCTTATTTGCGAAAGAAATGGCAATTGCGAACTTCAGGATTTATGTGCGCTTCTGGGTATTAAGGAGACACCTTATGAACAAACCAAACCTGTTGAGAAGATAGATGATACCTCACTTGCTCTGGTAAGGAATCCGCAGAAATGTATTTTATGCGGACGTTGCGTTGCTGTCTGTGCAGATGTGCAAAGCGTTTATGCAATAGATTTTGCCGGCAGGGGACTAAAATCCAAGATTGCAACCTGGCAGGAGAGGGGGCTGGGTAATGTAGCCTGCACCAATTGCGGTCAGTGCGCTCTCGTATGCCCTACTGCAGCTATCGTTGAAAAGGATGATTCAAAGCAAATCCTGAATGATATCTATGACGATGGTAAAATTGTTATTGTTCAGACTGCACCTGCGATAAGGGTAGGTATTGGTGAGGCGATGGGCATGAGTGAAGGAGCTCTGGTTACCGGCAAAATGGTGGCGGCTCTCAGAAAATTGGGATTTGACAAGGTTTTCGACACTCAGTTTACAGCAGACCTTACAATCATGGAGGAGGGATATGAGCTTATTAAAAGACTCACAACAAACGGGACCCTGCCTATGGTTACCTCATGCTCTCCCGGATGGATCAAGTTTATTGAACACTTCTATCCTAAATCGCTTGACCACCTCTCTACCTGTAAATCGCCTCAGCAGATGTTTGGAGCTGTTGCAAAGACCTATTACGCAGAGAAGATGGGAATTGACCCTCGCAGACTGGTAGTAGTTTCAATTATGCCTTGTACTGCAAAAAAATATGAGTGCAAAAGGCCGGAAATGAACTCCGCTTTCCACTACTGGAAGGAGAAAATGAATCTGCAGGATAAGGAGAATTTCTATGATGTGGATTATGTTCTTACAACCAGAGAGCTTGCAAAAATGTTTAAGCTTACCGGCGTAGACTTTGAAAATCTTCAGGAGGAGGATTTTGATCATCCTCTTGGAATTTCAACAGGGGCAGGAGTTATTTTTGCTGCAACAGGAGGTGTAATGGAGGCTGCTGTTCGTACTGCTTATGAAGTGGTGACCGGATCTCCTCTGAAAAATCTGGATCTGAAGGTTGTAAGAGGCTTTGAAGGAATTAAGGAGGCAGAACTTGACCTTAATGGAACCAAATTAAAGGTTGCTGTAGCTCATACTCTCAAGAATGCGAGGGTACTTCTCGATGAAATTGAGGAGGGGAAATCTCCATATGCATTTATTGAGGTAATGACCTGCCCGGGCGGATGTCTGGGTGGCGGAGGTCAGCCAATTCCTACAACGTGGTCAATTCGCCAGAAGAGAGCAGACTCAATCTATAGGGAAGACTCACTCAAACCAGTAAGAAAGTCTCATGAAAATCCTGCGATCAAGGCAATTTATGACGAATTTCTGAAGGATCCACTCGGACATATTTCACATGAACTGCTCCATACAGAATATGTAGAGAGGGGAATTTACTAGACTGCTATTTGCCTGTAAGGGTAATTATAAACTGAATACGAAAGGGGTGCTAAAAAGTAATTTTAACACCCCTTTTTATTTTCCCTTATTTGATTAAATTTGTACATAAGATAAAAATATGGTAATAGGTATCATCCACAATATTTCAATCCTCCTTGCGCTCTCTATGCTGCATTATCTCTTTGCGAGGAAATCGGACTTGTATTACAAGGGGATCCGTGAAATTGTCATGGGTATAATTATCGGATTCATTGGAGTTATCCTTATGATGACTCCATGGACGCTTCAGCCGGGGCTGGTATTTGACACAAGAACCGTTCTTCTCTCTGTAAGCGGGTTAATTATTGGACCCATTCCAACAATTATTGGAATGGCAACAACCTCCCTCTACAGAATTTATATGGCCGGGGACGGAATCGTAATGGGAGTGGCAACGATTCTCACCAGTGGTTCAGTAGGTATTTTATGGGGAGCATTCAGACCAAAGTGGTATGAAAAGCGAATGAAAACTGAGCTGCTGCTCATGGGAGTTCTTACTCATCTCTTCATGCTGGCATGTATTGTATTACTTCCTCAAGAACTAAGATTAACAACATTCAAAAACATAGCACCAACCGTTCTTATTATATATCCAATTGGAGCGATGTTCCTTGGAGTTGTCCTTATGACAAACAAGGAGAGAAGGGAGAGCATACGCCGTTTTACTGAGGCAGAGGAGAGAAAAACTACATTTTTCAATGCCAGCAACGATATGATGTATATCAAGGATGAAAATTTCAGGTATATTGATGTAAATGATGCCATTTGCTCTTTTTTCAACCGGGAAAAAGATGAAATTCTTGGAAGATCAGATGAAGAATTATTGGTGGGACATAATCTTGAAGATGTCATTAATTCAGATATTCAGGTTATTAACGGGCTTGCAACTATTAAAATTGAGGAGCGTTTTGGTGATGGAATATATGAAGCCACTAAGTTCCCAATTAAGCTGGAGGGAGAGAAGTACGGGATAGGCGGAATTGTAAGAAACCTTACAGATGTTATTAAGACAAGAAATGTCCAGGAGGCAGTGCTGAATATCTCAAAAAGTTCTCTGCAGGAGCAAAACCTTACAAGTTTTTCAAAAAAGATACATGACCAGCTAAGCAGGGTAATTCCTGCAAAAAATATTTACATTGCACTGTATGACAAGGAGACAGATCTCTACTCATACCCATACTATGTAGATGAATTTGATACAATTGAAGATGGATTCTCGGAGACACTGCCGGGTTCTCTTACAGACTATGTTCGCCGCAGCGGTCAGAGCAAGCTCATTACAAATGAGATTGAGGCAGAACTTAGACAAGACGGGCTGGTGTTCTCGAAATTCGGAACAGACACACCTTCATATGTATGGATTGGAGCTCCTTTGTTTGACTCCGAGTTCAAAGAGGTAATTGGAGTAATTGTTGTGCAGGATTATTATGATATGAAGGCCTATAATTCAGATGACCTGGCTCTGCTGGAAATCTTTGCAAATAACGTTGGGTTGTTCATTGAGAGGGTAAAGAATATTGAGAGTCTGAAAGAGGCAAAGCTGAGGGCAGAGGAGAGTGACAGATTAAAGACTGCATTTCTCGCAAATATGAGTCACGAAATCCGAACTCCTATGAACGGAATTATGGGCTTTGCCAATATTCTGCTTGATGAGGTTACAGATGAAACTCACAGGGAGTATCTGGAAATAATATCAAAAAGTGCAGACAGGCTCCTGGCTACCATCAATGACGTTCTGGATATATCAAGGATTGAGACCGGCCAGGTATGCGTAACTAAAACTGAATTTGATATTAACGATATGTTCAGAGAGCTCCACTCTTTCTTTAAGGTGAATAATTCTCATATAGACATATTGCTAATGCTTGAAAGAAGTGAGCCAATGCTCATCTTTACAGACAAGACAAAATTTCAGCAGATAATGATAAATCTGCTGGGCAACGCTGTAAAGTTTACCAAGAAGGGATCTGTGGAGTTTGGCTACAGTGTGGGTATTTCAAATATCACTGTTTATGTGAAGGATACCGGAATAGGTATTCCTGAAAGTAGCCGTGAAATTATTTTTGACCGCTTTGTACAGGCAAATTCAAGTGCACTTAGAGAGTTCGAGGGAACCGGTCTGGGACTGGCGATTTCGAAACTGTTCGTAGAGTTGCTGGGAGGAAGAATATGGCTCACATCCGAAGTTGGAGTGGGAACCACATTCTTTGTATCCCTGCCAATTAACTGAGAGTTTTAATTAATTGTACTACCGTTTAACAGCCTCTCTTCAGGTGTGACAATTCTCATATTTCCGCTCTCCTCCTTTGCCATCAGAATCATCCCTTTTGACTCAATCCCCTTGATCTTCCTTGGGGCAAGGTTTGCCAAAATGCAGATTTGCTTGCCAATCATCTCTTCCGGTGTATAGTACTCAGCAATTCCCGATACTATTGTCCTTGTGTCAATTCCTGTATCTATTGTAAGTTTGAGAAGCTTGTCTGTCTTTGGAACGCGCTCAGCTTCCAGAACAGTTGCAGTACGAATATCCATCTTCATGAATTCATCGTAAGTGCACTCATCTTTCTGAGGTGCAGCTGAAGGTGTTGCTTCCTCTGCCTGGGCTGCAGGAGCAGCCTCTGAAGGTCGTGTTGCATCCAGTTTGGCCAGCTGAGCTTCAATTGCAATGTCTTCAATCTTTTCAAACAGAAGGCGCGCCTCATTGATCTTGTGGCCGGGATGAAGTATTGAATCCAGTCCCAGGTCTTCCCAGTTACGGGACTTCATGTTTAGCATGTAAGATAGCTTTTGGGTGGTATGAGGCAGAAACGGATCGAAAGCAATAGCAAGATTGGCGCAGATCTGAAGTGAAACATTCATGATTGTGGCTACTCTCTCCATGTCAGTGGCAGCAAGCTTCCACGGCTCAGTCTCGGTAAGGTATTTATTACCAAGACGAGCAAGGTTCATTGCCTCTTTAAGAGCCTCACGGAAACGATAATTTTCCAGACTCTCTTCAATGTTTTTCTTAATTACAGGAATCTGGGCAAGAGTATCCTCGTCAATCTCCCTTAGGTGTAATTGTGAAGGAACCTCCCCTTTAAAATATTTGTGAGTAAGAACTACAGCTCTGTTTACAAAGTTCCCCAAAATTGCTACAAGTTCGCTGTTATTGCGGGTCTGGAAATCTTTCCATGTAAAGTCGTTGTCTTTGGTTTCAGGTGCATTTGCACACAAAACATACCTGAGAACATCCTCCTTGCCTGGGAATTCGTCAAGATATTCGTGGAGCCAAACTGCCCAGTTGCGTGAAGTCGATATTTTGTTTCCCTCAAGATTAAGGAACTCATTTGCAGGAACATTTTCAGGGAGAATATATCCGTCTCCGTATGCTTTTAGCATTGAAGGGAATACAATGCAATGGAATACAATGTTGTCTTTTCCAATGAAGTGAACAAGCTTTGTATCTTCGCTTTTCCACCATTTTTCCCAATCATCAGGCATTAGTTCAATGGTGTTTGATATGTATCCTATAGGTGCATCAAACCAGACATAGAGAACTTTTCCTTCAGCACCTTCAACAGGAACAGGTACTCCCCAGTCCAGGTCGCGGCTTACCGCACGCGGCTGAAGGCCGCCGTCGAGCCATGATTTACACTGCCCGTAAACATTTACCTTCCACTCTTTATGCTGCTCCAGAATCCACTCTTTGAGCCATGGCTCATACTGATCCAGAGGAAGGTACCAGTGAGATGTCTTTTTAAGTACAGGTGTGTTGCCGCTAAGGGCAGACTTTGGATTAATCAGTTCATTGGGGCTGAGTGTGCTTCCGCATTTCTCGCACTGGTCGCCGTATGCGTTTTCGGCACCACATTTTGGACATGTTCCTGTGATGTATCTGTCTGCCAGAAAGTGGTTCGCAACCTCATCGTAGTATTGTTCGCTCTCTTTTTCAATAAACTTTCCCTCTTCGTAAAGCTTTCTGAAGAACTCAGAGGCTGTTTTATGGTGAGTAGGGGAGCTTGTCCTTGAGTAGATGTCAAAGCTTATGCCCAGTCTCTCAAAAGAGTCTTTTATGATTAGGTGGTATTTGTCAACAACCTCCTGTGGTGTTGAATTCTGCTGTTTTGCCTTTATGGTGATGGGAACTCCGTGTTCGTCAGAGCCGCAAATGAACCTCACATCTTTCCCGCGCATTCGCAAGTAACGCACATATATGTCAGCAGGAACATAAACTCCCGCAAGGTGACCAATATGAACCGCTCCGTTTGCATACGGGAGCGCTGCAGTTACTAAATGTCTTTTGTAGCTCTTTTCCATTTTTCAATAAATTTGGTTGCAAATATAGGATATTATATGGTAAGTCTGTTAAGCTCCTTTGAGAGCATATTCCTTACACTCATTAGTGTCTGAAGCTGATTCATAAGCTCAGACTGCCTCTCGTAATTGTCAGACGGGGTCTTTACCAGTTCATCGCGAAGCTCCTGATAGGCTATGGATGTGATCTTTGCCTTATAGACCATAATTGCTTTGGGAACTACAAGTGAAAGGACCTTCTCCTCCGGTATCAGAGCGGCCAGAAACTGTTTTATGTTTAGACTGTGCTCCTGAATAAGGATGGATGTAACAAGGTCAACAATGCCCGGGTCTGTGTGGTTTGTAAAGTGTCTCTGGATTTCATCCTGATTAAGTTCCCTGACTTTATAATACTCTTCAAAGAGATTTTTGTAAAGCAGGTTCTGAAATTCAAGCTCGTCGTTCTGCAGTTCTGCCAGAATAAATTGGGAAACTGTAATTGTACTCTGAATCTCTTCGTCCTTTCCGTACAGAGGAAGCTCCCCGAATTTCAGAAGATAGTAAAGCAGCTCTTTTTCAGCTGGTTCACAATAGATATTTTTTACAAACTGAGGTAACTGATCTCCTGTGTCCAGATCTGGAATCTGAACAGGATTAACAGGCTCTCTGAAATCATCGGCCCTGCCGCCTGAGGCATAGGGATGCCTTACTTTTCTGAGTTTATTAACCTCTCTTGCCAGCAGGTTCTGCTCAAAGCGCAGTTTAATACTGCACTCTTCAATGTACACAGCACGTGTTATGGCATCAGGAATAACAGCAATGCTTGTTACAACCTCATTAATAAGCTGACGGCGTTTTATAGGATCTTTATCTGCATCAGCAGATAGCAGTTCGATTTTAAATTCAATAAAATCCCTCTCAGATTTTTCCAGATAATCCTTCAGCTGAGCAGGAGTGTTTTTTCTTGCATAAGAATCCGGGTCCTCTCCGTCCGGGAACAGGACTACCTTTACCTGAAGGCCCTCCTCCAGAAGCATGTCAATTCCCCTCAGAGAAGCCTTGATTCCCGCTGCATCACTATCGTACAGTATAGTTACCTGAGGTGCAAATCTCCTGATAAGTCTTACCTGTTCAGAGGTGAGAGATGTTCCGCTGGAAGCGACCACATTGTCCACTCCGGACTGAACAAGGGAGATAACATCTGTATATCCCTCAACAAGGTAGCACTTCTGCAATCTTGCAATTGAACTTTTGGCAAAGAAAATTCCGTAAAGAGAACGGCTTTTGCTGTAGATGTCGCTTTCCGGAGAGTTGATGTATTTTGCTACACTCTTGTCTGTTCTCAGGGTTCTTCCTCCAAAGGCTATAACCCTCCCTGTAAGAGAGTGAATTGGGAACATTACCCTGTCATAAAACCTGTCTGCAAGTTCACCTGTGTTCTCTCGCTCAATTCCCAGTCCCGATGCGACAATAAACTCTTTCTTAAATCCGGCCCTTAATGCTGCTGCAGACATACTGCCATCTCTACCTTCCGGAGACCAGCCAAGCTGAAACTTCTTTATTGTCTCTTCAGAAAAGCCCCGCTCCTTGAAATAGCTTAGCCCCACAGCTCTTCCCTTTTGGGAAGTCCACAGAGCGTTGGTGTAGAAGTCACGGGCAAATTCAGAGACAACAAGAAGACTTTCGCTGCGCAGCCTCTGCTGAACCTCAGCCTCGCTCTCCTCTCTGTCCTCTACCTCAATGCCGAATTTTCTTCCAAGAAACCTTAATGCCTCTACATAGCTCAAATGCTCATGCTCCATGATAAAGTTCACGGAGTTACCCGCCTTGCCGCAGCCAAAGCATTTGTAAATGCCTTTAGATGGTGAGACAGAAAATGAGGGAGTCTTTTCGTTATGAAAAGGGCAGCAAGCTGTGTAGTTTGCTCCCCTTCTCCTCAACGAAACGAAATCACTTATAACGTCGACAATTTGAGCGCTGTCGAGTATTTTCGCTATGGTAGTTTTGCTAATCATTCATTTTATCAGAAGCTCCGGAAGCCTACAGCCCTCTTCACCTCTGTCAAAGTAGCCGAGGCGCTGGCCCTGGCCTTTTCCGTTCCCTCTTTGATTACACTCCTAAGAAATGCATCATCTCTTCCAATCTCCTCAATTTTAGCCTTGATAGGAAGTGTGTGCCTGCAGATATCTGCCGCAAGCTGCTTCTTGAGGTCGCCGTATCTGATGGAGCAGTTGTTGTATGCAGCAGTGAAATGCTGAACAACTTCCGGTTCCGAAACAATCTTAAGGAGTGTGAAGAGATTTTCAACTGCCTCCGGCATCTTGCTGTCAGGTTCAGTTGGACCTGCATCTGTTACGGCTTTCATAACCTTTTTGTGAATACTCTTTTCGTCATCAAAGAGATAGATTCCGTTACCTTCGCTCTTGCCCATTTTGCCGCTGCCGTCCAGTCCGGGAACCTTAACAAGGTCTTTGCCAAAGTTGAAGGCCTGCGGTTCAGGGAATACCTCTGCGTTATACATGTTGTTAAAACGTCTTGCGAGGAGTCTTGCGATCTCAAGATGCTGCTCCTGATCCTTACCCACGGGAACTTTGTTGGCTCTGTGAATAAGAATGTCTGCAGCCATGAGAACAGGGTAGGTGAGCAGTCCGGCATTTACATTTTCGGGATGCTTTCTTATCTTCTCCTTGAATGAGGCTGTTCTCTCCAGCTCTCCCTTGTATGCTATCATATTCAGAAGGACATAGAGTTCAACAATCTCGGGAACATCACTCTGAACAAAGATTGCAGACTTATGGGGGTCAAGACCGGAAGCAAGATATTCGGTAAGAATGGTTTTCACCCCGGAATGAAAATCATCCGGATGAGGATGCGTTGTAAGAGAGTGCAGGTCTGCTATAAAAAAGAAGCAGTTGTACTCATCCTGCATTTTTATGTAATTCTTCAGAGCACCAAAATAGTTACCAAGGTGCAGGTGACCCGTAGAACGAATCCCGCTTAATACTGTCTCCATTTAAAATTCTAAGGTTGTCTAAAAGTTAATCTTTGAGTTCGATGAGCTTAGCACGAATCTTGCCCTCGATTTCGTTCATAAGTTCCGGATTGTCCAGCAGCAGCTGCTTAACAGCCTCGCGTCCCTGACCAATCTTGGTGTCGCCGTAGCTAAACCATGAACCGCTCTTCTTCACGATTTCGAATTCTACTCCAAGGTCAATCACCTCGCCTATTTTGGAAATTCCCTCGCCAAAAACAATGTCAAATTCTGCCTTTCTGAATGGCGGAGCCATCTTGTTCTTGACAATTTTTGCTCTCACCCTGTTTCCTGTAGCCTCTTCTCCATCTTTGAGCTGAGTAATTCTTCTTACATCTACCCTTACAGAAGCGTAGAACTTAAGTGCATTACCACCGGTGGTAGTTTCTGGATTTCCGAACATTATACCAATTTTGTCCCGCAACTGGTTGATGAAGATACAGCAAGTGTTTGTCTTGCTTATGTTTGCAGTAAGTTTTCTCAATGCCTGGCTCATAAGTCTGGCCTGAAGACCCATTTTTGAATCACCCATTTCACCTTCAATCTCGGCCTTTGGCGTAAGGGCTGCAACTGAGTCAATGACTATGATGTCTACTGCTCCGGAACGGATAAGGGCATCTGTAATCTCAAGAGCCTGCTCGCCGTTGTCCGGTTGTGAAATGAGGAGAGTGTCCACATTTACACCAAGTTTTTTGGCATAAGTTCTGTCGAATGCATGTTCTGCATCGATAATTGCAGCTATTCCACCCAGCTTCTGTGCCTCTGCAACTGCATGAATTGCAAGAGTTGTCTTACCGCTGGATTCAGGTCCGTAAATTTCAATAACACGACCTCTCGGATAACCACCTATTCCCAGCGCATGGTCAAGTGCAATTGAACCGGATGCAATTGTTGAAACTTCCCATTTTGGCTGCTCTCCCATCTTCATAACGGTACCTTTACCGTAATCCTTCTCAATCTTGTCCAAAGTTGCCTGTAAAGCCTTTAGCTTCTCAGGAGAAATCTCTGAACCCATCTTTACTTCTTCTCTCTCTTTCGCCATAATGATAATAGTTTTAAATTCTCACAAAAGTAACAAATGATTTTCAATTTTACCTAAATTTGCCGAATGAAAAAATGGTTGTTGGGAATGACTCCGGCTGAGCTCGGAGAGGTGGCAAAAAGCCTGGCCATGCCCGCCTTTACAGGTAAGCAGATGGCCGAATGGATTTATAAGAAAAAGGTAAAGGATATCGAAGGGATGACAAACATCTCGAAGATATTTCGTACCGTTCTGGCAGAGGAATATCAAATAGGCGGATTTCCTCCTGAAGAGAATCAGCTCTCGGCAGACGGAACAAGAAAATATCTGTTTCCAACCCTTAACGGAAACACTATAGAAAGCGTATTGATTCCGGACGAAGACCGCTCTACACTTTGTGTCTCTTCTCAGTCTGGTTGTAAAATGGGATGCAGGTTCTGCATGACCGGCCGCCTGGGATTCAGGGGGCATCTTACTGCCGGAGAGATAATCTCACAGTTCATGAATATTGAGGAGACCAACGAGCTTACAAATGCTGTCTTCATGGGGATGGGAGAACCGCTGGACAATATTACGGAAGTAATGAAATCAATTGAGATTCTTACTGCAGAATGGGGATTCGGATGGAGCCCAAAAAGAATAACAGTCTCTACAATTGGGGTTATTCACAATCTCAGGGAGTTCCTTGAGAAGTCAAAATGCCACCTTGCAGTATCACTTCATAATCCCTTTGATGAGGAGCGTGTGGAGCTGATGCCAATGCAGAAGGCATGGCCAATTGCCGAGACAATGTCTGTAATAAGGGAGTATGATTTTACCGGGCAGAGAAGGGTCAGTTTTGAATACATCATGTTCGACGGATGGAACGACTCAAAGAGGCATGCAGATGGAATAATCAGAATGCTGAAAGGACTGGAATGCAGGGTTAATCTTATAAGATTTCACGAAATTCCGGATTTTCCGTTAAGAACTACACCTCTTGGAAAAATTGAACTCTTCAGAGACCGGCTTGGAAAAGCAGGTGTTATCACAACAATCAGAGCGTCCCGCGGAGAAGATATTCTTGCGGCGTGCGGAATGCTTAGCGGGAGCAAAAAATAAATAATTTCAAACGTGGAAAACAAGAAAGATTTCAGAGGGCTTACGGCCTCCCAGGTTGATGAGAGCAGGAGTAAATATGGGCGAAATGTCCTTACTCCTCCCAAAAGGGAGCCATTATGGAAACTTTTCCTGGAGAAGTTTAATGACCCAATTATCAGAATCCTGCTGATTGCAGCATTCCTGTCGTTTGGAATCTCTTTTATTCACAACGAGTTCATAGAGACTATAGGAATATTCTTTGCAATTTTTCTTGCAACATTTGTTGGCTTCTGGTTCGAAATGGATGCCAGTAAGAAGTTTGATGTGCTGAATCAGGTAAACGACGAAACACCTGTTAAGGTTATCAGGGACGGTAATATTACCGAGTTGCCAAAAAGTGAACTTGTTGTAGGGGATATTGTACTACTGGATACAGGCGAAGAGGTTCCTGCAGACGGCGACCTTCTTGAGGCGGTATCACTCTCTGTAAACGAATCTACACTTACGGGAGAGCCGGTAATCTCAAAGAGTACCAACCCGGAATCGTTCGACCATGAGGCTACTTATCCCACAAACAGGATAATGAGAGGGACAACAGTCGTTGAGGGACACTGTACTTACAAGGTAACACAAGTTGGTGATTCTACTGAATTTGGCAAGGTTGCAGAAAAATCAACAGAAGCATCAACGGAGATTACCCCTCTTAACAGACAACTTGAATCATTGGCCAGATTCATAGGTTTCATAGGACTTATTCTGGCACTTCTGCTTTTCTTAATCCTTTATGTAAAGGATATGTTTATGGGACCGGCAGAATATACGACGGGTCAGATAGTTCTTCTTTCATCTGTAATTGCCGCACTTCTTACTGCTATAGGAAAAATCTGGATGCCCATTCTTAAAGGCGGCCTCTCACTGTTTGCCGCGAAAGGCAAGCATGCAGACCAAAAAGACGATTTTCCCGGAGAGACAGAAGATAAAGGAAAAGAGAGAGGATGGCTCTTCTGGTTTGTATGGGCCCTGATAGTTTTTGCAATTCCGGTTCTGGTTGCAATGATTGCCGGTGTTGAGGTACTTTCAAAGAGTTCACTCATCTCCATTGATGTTGCCGGGATGATTCTGAATCACTTCATGGTGGCTGTAACACTTATTGTCGTTGCTGTACCCGAGGGACTGCCAATGTCTGTAACTCTGTCGCTGGCTATGAGCATGCGCAGAATGCTTAAGACAAACAACCTTGTAAGAAAGATGCACGCTACCGAGACCATGGGTGCCGCAACTGTTATCTGCACAGATAAAACCGGTACTCTTACAAGAAACCAGATGACCGTTGCAGAGACACTATTTACAGGAATTGCAGATCAGAAGCCTGGAGATGACGAGCGCTCCAGACTTGTCGCAGAGAGTATCTCTGTTAACTCCACTGCATTTCTTAACTTCTCGGACGGAGCTAAAATCAAGACACTGGGAAACCCTACCGAGGCCGCTCTTCTTATGTGGCTGCATGAAAATGGAATTAACTATCTTGATATAAGGGAAAATACGCAGATAATTGATCAGCTTACCTTCTCAACTGAGAGGAAGTTCATGGGAACTGTTGCTATCTCTCCTTCAACAGGTAAACGAATGCTCTATGTTAAGGGTGCACCTGAAATTGTAGCTGCGAAATGTACAGATGTTCCTGCAGGAACTGAGGAAAAGCTTCTTGGCTATCAGAACAGGGCTATGAGGACACTGGCCTTTGCATGTTCACAGGTGAGCGACGATGACGAGAGATCTGTTGAGAAAATGGCATCTGGCGGGCTGACTTTTCTGGGAATTGTTGCAATTTCAGATCCTGTCAGGGATGATGTTCCCGGCGCAGTTGCAAGATGTCTCAGAGCAGGAATTGATGTGAAAATTGTTACAGGAGATACTCCGGGAACTGCCAGGGAGATTGGCCGACAGATAGGAATTCTTAAAGATACGGACGGAGAGGAGACAATAATAACCGGAGTGGAATTCGAAGCTCTTAGCGACAGCGAGGCATATAAAAGAGTTGCTCTTCTGAAGATAATGTGCAGGGCAAGACCAACAGACAAACAGCGTCTGGTTGAGCT
>PHDT01000038.1 GCA_002842695.1 Bacteroidetes bacterium HGW-Bacteroidetes-10
CATGACTGTCCACTAAAAATTTAAGGACAGTTGTTGGTTATACAAAAGTTCTTTGAAATCGTTATTTTCAGCATTGTTAAAAAGTTCAATCATTGATGTTTTATCAAGGAGCGATATCCCTAGCACCTGTAATACTTCATAAGTTGACCGATTGATTTTCAGATCATGCTCTACAATGGCAACCAGGCAATAAGTAATGATTGCAGAACAAACTTGAATCCTAACCGCGTTTTCAGATGTTCCCCAAAAGGATTTGATTTTCAGATGTTGCTTTATCCATTTGAAAAACAGCTCAATCTGCCAGCGATTTTTATAAAGTAATGCCACTTGTTCTGCGGTTATTTCCATATTATTGGTAAGGAAAGTAAATGGTCTGCGTGTTTCTACATCATAATATCTGACTCGCCTAAAATTTTCCGGGTAATCAAGATATGAATAGAATGCATCAAGTCTTACAAGATGGTCGCTTATGATGATTTCTGGACAATTATCTCGTTTAAGGTCTTTCAGAATCTCGACTTTAAGGTTCCTTTTTGCTCTTATAACAAAATATGCAGAATGCCTTGACACATTGTATAGTCTTGAACAGTCCATATAAGCCCTATCGAAAATATAATATGCTCCATATTCATAAGGGATTACATCCATCGCATTCATGTCGTGAACAGACGCAGACGTTATATGGACAAAAGCCGGTATCTGAGTTGTGATATCATAAAGAGTATGAAGTTTAATGCCTCCTTTTGTTGAACGGAATTTTGCCCACCAAAAAACGCTTAAACACAGATCTATGGTAGTAGAATCAAATGCGTAGACTTTACCTTGAATTTCAAAGTCGGTATTCGCCCTTTTCTTTCTGGCAATATCTATAAGATAATAGGCAAATTCTTCAAATATTCTATAGTCTCTGTTCTCATTCGCTTTAGACAGATTGCTTCTGGTCACATTTTTACCGAGTCCTAAGTGATAACATTTTGATCTATGGGCGTCAATTGCAACTATCAAATCTCGCAAACTTTCCCTGTTGGTAAGTTGTCCGAACATCATGGCAAGCAGTTGGTTCCAGCAGGTAAAATGTTTTACATATCTATTTCCGTCATATTTATTGACTATTGCATCAAAAATACGTTGTGGAAGAAACTCAACTAATTGCGCGAAAACATATTTACCTGTAAACATTGCCTAAGATATTAATCTAGGCTAAATTATTAAATTCAAGTCGTCACGCAACAAAAAAGCTTATAACTTGCTAAATTATAACGATTTCAAAGAACGAAAATTAATTTTTAGTGGACACTAATGATCCTATCGAATATGTTAAGACTAAATCTAGAAGTATTTTAATAAATAATTGAAAGAGAGCAGGTAAAGATGCTATTATTTATTACATTTAGACACATTTTGAAAAAGCAGATTATTGAATTCGTTATAACAAGAGTTTAAAAAATCCCTTATTATAATTATTATCTTATGGAATCACAATTAATCACAGAGTTAAATAAAAAGGTATTTGATAAAGTTTCTGAAATTATTCTCGGACCTAGAGATAATAAAGATATAGCAAAATTAATAGATTCATTAATTGGTAATTATAGCGACTTTATTCTTCAAGAATTTGATGATTCTATATTCAAAGATCTAAAAACAAGTAAAGCAAAAGTTAAGAGAAATATTGAGTACTCTAAATGCGTAATTATTAAATCAATAAGATCCTTTCTTAAAGGAAATGTTTTTGATGCAGTAAATGAAATAGAACGAATTTTCAAATTCTTTGATGAAAAAACAATAACTACTGATTATACTCTTTATAGAGGACGAGTTAGTAATAATAATTATTTGTTCAACAGAGAAGAAATGTTCCATATCCCTCTTAATAAGAGAAATCTAGTCAAGAATCAACGATTCAGTTTGTCTGGATTCCCTTGCTTATATTTAGGAGCGACCACATTGTCATGTTGGGAGGAGCTTGAAAGGCCTGATTATGGGTTAACAAATTTTGTTTCTTTAAAGAGTACAAGAGAGTTTAATGTACTAGACTTAAGCTATCCAGATACAATTAAAAGCTTAAAAGACATTGTAAAGATTTCAATTATAATAGCGTGTAGTTTGAAGGCAAAGAAGGAGGATGAGTTCAAATCAGAGTATATTCTTCCCCAATTAATTCTGCATCGTTTTATAAAGCAAAGAAATTGTAATAAATCAAATTGTGACGGCATAGCATACCATTCAATATCGCTTTATAATGTAAAAGAGCGTATTTTTCAATTTCAAGAAAATGGACCAAGTTTGGAGCTTAATAGATATATTTCATATGTCATGCCTGTATCAGATGTTGAAAATTTTGTAACTATAGGCAAAAATCAATACTGCACTCAATTAGTTAATCTTTTTAATATTTCAGAGTCAATTTCTAGTAACATTAGAGGGTTCAAAAAAAGTTTAACGAATAACATCATACCGAGCAGTCTTGATAAATATCAAAGCCTATATCAAAATTCTTGCTTTGCTGATATTGACTGTTATTTAGAGAAAGCGAGTATGTCCAAATTAGGGGAAGATTGTTTCAGTGAGAGTAGCTACGACTCAATAATTGGAGGATGGTATATATCTATGCAAGAGAGTGGATTTTCAGGAGAATTACCTATAACCCCAAAATCTTGATACAATATTCAACAATAGAAGATCAAAATTCGATAGTTTTCTAATACTTAGAATTCGACTATTCCTCCTAATTCTATAGTGAGCTCTTAAGTCATTTAAATAAAGGATATCCCTTATACAATTCCATAGTGTGCATTGAGAGCCTTTTCAATTAAGCGCCGGTAATTGTTACCTCATTATTACCTGAAACATTCTATGACTATCTAATTCTTTGTACAGCTCATAGATTTTTTGTTACCGGCTGTAATGTGTTTTACGTAAGCACGATAAATTGCTGATTCAAATCATTTTTACAGAAATTTGTTTCGGGCCGGGGGATAAAATCCAAGTTATCTGCCTGGCTCCAAACACCGAACAAAACCACTGCTTGGAGGTGTGTGGGGAGGGGTGGAATTCCTAATTTTTAAAAAGATGGGAATTGATGTTTATACTCTTGCAATGGAGTATCCTGATGTAGTCATTCAGGTTAAAGTAACTGACTTGATTGAAGCGGCTCATGCTTTTGCAAAGGAGCTGTCATCTTTAAACGATCTAAAATCAAAAGAAAAGATTATGCCGGACACTCTTTTTAGTAAAAAAGAGGTGATGGAGTTATTGGGTATAAGTGAAACAACCTTGTGGAGGTGGGATGCAAAATACAATTATCTGCACCCGGTTATGGTTGGCTCAGAACGCCGCTGGCGCTGGAAGGATATTTCAGCAATTATTGAAGGAAATATCACTGACCATACCGGCAATCCAATATGGTCTGCTGAGAAAAATCACAATCTATGTAAGGAGAGAAAGTAATGGGAGCGGATGAAAGTTTTACAGACAAGGTTTCTTTGGAGCTTGAGAAGAATTCTGCAGTCAACCATGAGTGTAAACATGTCGGGATGCTCTCAATCAAGACTGCGAATAAATCAGTTGAAGATGCTCTTAAGATGCCTGACCCCGTAGATCTCTATTACGGGCTCCTCAACGAAGGAGAGGTGGCATGTTTATTTGCGGATTCAAATGCCGGTAAATCCATTTTTGCTGTACAAATGGGGGATTACATATCCAGGCGAAGAAAAGTCCTTTATGTGGATTTTGAGCTATCTGAAAAGCAATTTCAGCTTAGATATACAAGCAAAGAACTTGGATTTAGATATGTCTTTTCTGATAACTTTTACAGAGCAGAAATAGACCCGGAACATATCGGAGTTCAGAATTATGAAGAGGCAATTATCAAAGATATTGAATCTGCATCTCTGCAGACCGATTCTAAAATCGTGATAATCGACAATCTCACTTACCTCTGTAACAGTTCTGAAAAGGGTGATGTTGCCGGATTATTCATGATGAAATTGATTGCTCTTAAGAAGAAATACACTCTTACTCTCTTGATAATCTCCCACACTCCAAAGAGGAATCTCAGCAATCCGATTACGCAAAACGACCTGGCCGGCTCCAAGAAGCTTTACAACTTCTTTGACAATGTTTTTGCAATAGGTCAGTCTGCAAAGGATAAGCGAATCAAGTTTGTCAAGCAAGTGAAGGTTAGAGCTAGTGAATACATCTATGATTCGGACAATGTTATCGTTTATGAAATCACGAATGATGATGGATATGTTCATTTTCTTCATAAGGGATATGGAAAGGAATCTGATCACCTGAAAGATAGAACAGAAGAGGAGGATTCAATGAACAATGCCAACATAATGATGCTGCATAAACAGGGAAAAACTGTCCGGGAAATTGCTGATTTGGTGAATAAAAGCAAAACTACAGTTCATCGAATTATTCTGCAGGAAAAGAGGAAGGCGGAGAATTCCCTGGATGGTTCTGTCCCGGGTGGAGATGTGGGACAGGAGGGACAATCGGGACAAAGCTATCCGCTTATATTTGAACCTGATCATGATGATTCTTTCATTTTTGAACTTGATGAAACTTATGATGCTTTATGAAAGATTCTCATGCATACTTTCTGCAACCATATAAGGGTCCCGGAAGTCGTTTAACTTGCCCGGCCTGTAATGACAAACACTGTTTTTCTTTATATGTGGATGAAAATGGAGATTATTTGAACGAGGCTGTGGGAAGGTGTAATCACGAAAGTAGCTGCGGTTATCATTATACTCCAAAGCAATTCTTTACAGACAATCCGACAGCTCGGCCTAATTGGAAAGATAACTTTTTCAGGTTACCTCAAACAACAATAAACTCAACAGTAAAAACTAAAATATGGACTATAACAACAGATATCGTCACAAACTCGGTAAACCCCTCAATAGACAGCGATTTCACGCTATTCCTGTCAAATCTTCTTGGCAGAGAAAAAACCCGAAAAGTCATAAACGATTACTTTGTAGGAGTGACAAAAAACAGAGATGTAATCTTTTACCAGATAGACAAGGAAGGCCGATGCCGCACGGGGAAGATAATGAAGTACAATAGGGAGACCGGGCGCAGGATAAAGGATGAAAAAATCGGTGGGAGAATAACCTGGGTTCATTCAATTTTAAAGTCGTCCACAAACCCTAAATTGCGTTTGCCGGATGATTGGACATTAACTCAGTGTCTGTTTGGTGAGCATCTTTTGAAGCAATATCCATTTAAAAATGTCGCCATTGTTGAGAGTGAGAAGACTGCTCTAATCTGCAGCTCTTTTTGGAATGAATATATTTGGCTGGCCACAGGTGGAAAGTCTCAGCTTAATGACCGGCTCCAGGTATTGAAAGGGCGTAAAGTTGTGGCTTTCCCGGATGTGGATGGATACCAGGAGTGGAAAGAGAAGTTATCTAAAATTAACGGGCTTGAGATTTCTGTTTCTGATATCCTTGAAAACAGCGCCTCTGAGGAGGACAGAATCAATCATGTGGATATTGCAGATCTGCTGATTCGGCAACACCGGAGAAAATATATCCCGATTTCCCCGGTTGAGGAGCATAGAGATCCTATGAAGCATCCAACTTTTTTGAAGGTGATGGAACTGGCGAAATTCAGCAATGCGGAGGAACTGGCAATGTTGATTGATGATTTAGATTTGGAGATGGTGGGGTATACGAAGAATTGATGTTCTGGATAAACTCATTTATTGGTCTGCGAAATATCTATAATGACTAATTTGTTAGCTGTAATAACTAAGTACTATTATGAATTATTGTTTTGTTAAAACTTTTCATACACAAATATTTGGCGTTAATTCCAAATAGTATAACTTTATGATGTTGTATTTGAAAGTGAAGCATTTCATTTTGTTTCATTTTAAGGAATGCTTTAAGGTAGCCATTAAAAAAATGTCAAAAGCTACCCATAACTTTAAAAGAGTTTTTAGCAGGTAAGGAAAAATTTACAAAACAGAAAAAATATATAATGGTTGACTTTAAAAAAAGGCTAAATAAATTAGCCATTGACAAGAAAATTAATCCTATTGAGATATATGACTCTCTAGACAGAAGAAGTATTGCTGGCCCATTAAGGCCCGCACAAAGTAAAATCTTGGAAGAATGGTTTAAGCAACATTTAAATACTAAGGACCTAATTATTAAACTTCATACTGGAGAAGGTAAAACATTAATTGGACTATTAATTCTTCAATCTCATATCAATGCAGGACAAGGGCCATGTTTATTTGTTTGTCCCAATAAATACTTGGTACAACAAGTGCAGAATGACGCTAAGAAATTTGGAATAAGTTATTGCACATTTGAACAAGATGGTTCTATACCTAACGAATTTATTGATGGAAAAAAAATATTAATAGCTCACGTCCAGAAGGTATTCAATGGTAAAACGGTGTTCGGAATAGGTAGTGATTACGTACCTGTAGACTTTATAATTTTAGATGATTCGCACGCTTGTATTGACTCTATTAAAGATTCATTTACAATAAATCTTGATAAGCACCACTCTATTTATAAGCAATTAATTGAATTATTTAAGGATAGTCTAATAGAACAAGGACAAGGTACTTTCTTAGAAGTTGAAAATGGTGATTACAACTCTTTTCTGCCAATTCCATATTGGAGTTGGATAGACAAATCAGATGAAATACTGGCCATTTTATCTGAATTCAGAGAAGAAAACGAATTAGCATTTGCTTGGCCGTTTATAAAGGATAATGTAAAAAATTGTCAAGCTTTTATATCAGGTCAAAGTGTAGAAATATCACCTATTCACATTCCAATCGAAAAATTTACTTTTTTTGATAAAGCTAAACAAAGAATCATGATGTCAGCTACTACTCAAGATGATTCTTTTTTTATAAAAGGTTTAGGTTTCGATATTGAATCTGTTAAAAACCCACTTACAAACCCAGAACAAATATGGTCGGGTGAAAAGATGTTATTAATCCCTTCCATGATAGATGAAAAGCTTGACCAGAATGCAATAGTTAATGCTTTAGCTAAACCTGCAGCAAAAGCGTATGGCGTTGTTGCGTTAGTCTCCTCTTTTGCAAAAAGCGAACTTTATCACAATCTTGGTTCATTGGTTCCAAAGACGGAGCAGATTGGCGATGCTATAAAGCAACTTAAAAATGGAAACTTTAAAGAAACAGTAGTATTTGCAAATAGATATGACGGAATAGATCTTCCTGACGAAACTTGTAGAATTTTGATTATTGATGGTAAGCCTTTTTTTAACTCGCTATCTGACAGATATGAGGAAGCAAATAGGATTACTAGCGATTCAATTAATATCAAAATTGCACAAAAAATTGAACAGGGGTTAGGCCGAAGTGTGAGAGGAGAAAAAGACTATTGTATAATTTTTTTGATAGGAAGTGATCTTGTTAAGTTTATAAAGAGTAGCAGGACAAACAAGTATTTTTCATCCCAAACTAAGAAACAACTTGAGATTGGACTCGAGATTGCGCAACTTGCAGTTGAGGAGCTGTCTGATATAAATGAACCTATGGATGCTATGAAATCTTTGATGAAGCAACTTCTACAAAGAGATGAGGGCTGGAAGGAATTTTATAGGGAAGAAATGAATAAAATTGAACCAAGCCATAACAATAGTACGATATATGAATCGTTTGTTTTAGAAAGAAAAGCTGCCGTCTCAAACTACTCTGGAGACTATGAGAAGGCTTGTGATTCAATTCAACAAATTATTAATAATTATTGCAATGATGACAGTGAGCGTGGCTGGTATTTACAAATACTAGCTAGATATAAGTATTTAGATTCAAAGGTTGACTCAAACGCATTACAGAAATCAGCATTCTTAAAGAATAACGAGCTATTAAAGCCCAAAGAAGGCATTAATTACAAAAAACTTGAGTATATCAACGAAAATAGGATACAAAGAATTCAACAATACATAAAAGGGTTTCCAAATTATCAAGAATTGATGATCAATATTGAGGGGGTTCTTGCTGATTTAGAATTTGGCACTTCTGCTGAAAAATTTGAGACAGCACTAAAAGAATTAGGCTTAATGCTTGGTTTTTTAAGTGAACGACCGGACAAAGAATTTAAAAAAGGACCGGACAATTTATGGTGTGGTGTTAGTAATCAATATTTCATTTTTGAGTGTAAAAGCGAAGTAAATACAGAAAGAAAAGAAATTAACAAACAAGAAACAGGACAAATGAACACTCATTGTGCTTGGTTTGAAGAACAATATGGTGAATCAGCTGTAAAGAGAATAATGATTATTCCTACAAACAATCTTTCTTATAACGGGGCTTTTACACATGAGGTTGAAATTATGACAAGGGTTACACTCAAGTATTTGCGTCAGAATGTAAAGTCATTTTTTAAAGAATTTAGTAAATATCAAATTTCATCTGTTACTGATGAAAAAATACAAGCGTTTTTAAGTACACATACGCTTGACATTGAGTCTTTAAAGACATCGTATACTGTAAAATATAACAAAAAAACAATATAAAAGAAATATGACAATAATTTTTTTTATTAATCATATAATTACTTTAGTATTGTCAAGAATTATCCTTGAGTAGCTTACATAATAGTTAATAAGCTGGTAGACAAATCACCAAAGATTATCAAACAAAATAACCTTGAAATAGGCTCAAGGATTCTGCTTTAATCCCTAAGTTTAAGAAATAATGGAAAATAATGAAATAAAGTATTGCATTTGTGCAATGATTGATCTACTTGGATTTTCAAGTCATTTAGAAATAAGCTCCTATGATTTAAGAACTAGCATCGGTAAACAAGCCTTGAATAGATTGGATAATCTTGAAAATTTAATGAATTCACTTAAATTGGAAAATGAAAACTTTCCAGATTATTATCCAGAAAATTTTTCTTTCCAAAGAATAAATGATGCCATATTTATAACGATGGATCTTGATGATATTTTAATTCCTTCAATTGGAAAAACGATATCTGAAGGATTATCAGTAGAGGATGTTTCAAAGTACTTTACAGAAGAACAACTTTCAGAAACTGGATTTCGTTCCAATTATACCTCTAGAATGCTTGACACCATTCAACCATTACTCAAATTTGTAGGTTTTATTTCAAGACTTCATATCTCATTAAACAAACTTGAAGAGAAATCTAATTTTCCAGGTGCAAAGACAGTGGTTTCAACAGGATTTAGGAGAAGATTTGTATCAAAGGTTAATCTATCTGAGGATTATTTTTCGGCAAATTTCGCAATGGCAAACACATACATAGCCGAAAGATCTCTACATGGCCCTAATCTGTATCTTGATAATGGAATTTTGCAACTTATTTCTTTTAATAAATATGGTAAGAATATTTTAAGATTTTCACATTTCCATTTCAAAGAGCGTGAGTTTAATTGTTTTGAAGATTGTGATGACGTATTCTCAATTTCTTCAGAACCATGTATACCCAATCTAATTGAGATTAATCTATTTAGAAAAACATATCATTATAGAAATTTAAATCCCTCACCTTTGACATATCTTCAATCTCTTTCATCAATTATTCCTTTTTTAGAAGAAAAAGTACTACCTGACTTATCCAATATTTATTATAAACACATATTTCATGCTATTAAATTTGGAGTAAGTGAGAAAAGAGTTAAGGATCTGAAACTTAATCCTTCTTTTATTTTCAATCAAACCTACGATTTAGATGTTGAAATTGGAATTTTCCACGAATATATTTCTACAGGAAAATCTAAAACTAAAGAAGAAAAAAAAGAAAGAGAATTTGAAAATAAATACGCTGATTGTCCTGCAGAAGCTAAGCAGGAAATTAAAGAATTTTTAGATCAAGAATGTGATATAAAATTAACTCCAATAAGATTAGAGAATTTTGGGGATTTTATATATTCTTTGAGTGAGGAAATGTTTTCAACTTTACTTCTGATAATAGAGGGTGATTTGGATCAATTAGACTACAAGAAAACAGAATAGTAACTAAGGCATAATGAAAAGTGGCATTTTGGATACTATGCAGCCTCGAAAGCTCACAATCCACAAATACAGTATAAGTTTCGAATGATAACAACGCTTAATTCCCAATATTATTGATCATAACCAATTATCAAACATGTTACAAATCAGCTGTATATATTTTTATAAATTATTGCTGGATGTCCAAAGGTAGTAAGTTAATATTTGTCCCACCTGTCCCAGAATCCCAAACCCGGTGAAATGGGACATCATTTATAAAGAGAAGATTGCCCTCAAGCGCATAAAAAAAGTATAAAAATGAAAAGAATCTTATCATTTATAATTTTCGCATTTATATCAATTACTGTATATTCCCAGGTAATTACATCTATTCAAACACAGATTGATTCTCTTAAACCTGTCACAATACTCAATCTCGAATTCCCTTACACAGAAAATCCAAAGGAAATTATATCTCACACAGGCTATTCATTTTTATTCAGCAATAAGGATAAACAAGCTTTTTGGATTGCTTATCAATTGACAAGTGCAGAGACAGTTAAATTATATAATAGATCTGACAGATTCAAACCGGATAAAAGCGTAAAATCAGGTACTGCAAATGACAATGACTACAAAGGTAGCGGATACGATAGGGGCCATTTAGCGCCGGCTGCAGATATGGGATGGTCTGTTAAAGCAATGGAGGAATCTTTCTATTACAGTAATATGAGTCCGCAGAAACCGAGCTTTAATAGAGGCATCTGGAAACAGTTGGAGGAATTAACAAGAGACTGGGCGGTACAAAACAAAGAAATTTATATAGTCACCGGTGGAGTGTTAAATGACAGCCTTTCATCAATTGGTAAAAACAAGGTTTCTGTTCCCAAATACTTTTACAAGGTGATTTTGGACTATTCTGAGCCATCTATAAAGGGAATCGGGTTTATTTTGCCAAATGAATCATCAAAAGAGCCTCTTCAAAGATATGCTGTAACAATTGACAGCGTTGAACGATTTACAGGAATAAACTTCTTTTATCAGCTGCCTGAGGACCAGGAAAAGGTTATTGAAAGAACATTGTCAATAAAGAGCTGGAATTGGAATAAATAAGCAATTTAGAATACGGGCGAAGGGTTCCGCTCATTCTTTACATCTTATCTATCAGATCGGCTTTAATATCAATGTTTATTGTCCGGTACCGGGCAAAAGCCCTACTCCCCTCTTTGTGGCCACTTAAGCTTCCAACTAGATTCGGGTCTTGAACCTTATTGTAAAGGTTCCCTATAAATGTTCTTCTAGCTAAGTGTGACGAGGCTACATCTGCAATACTTTTCTGTTCAATCTTTCCGGTAGTAGGATTAATCACTGATACTATCCTGGTAATACCGCAAGCTTTAAATATCTCCTTGATGTATTCATTATAATGCTGCTGGGCAATAAAAGGAAAAATTGGGCCATCAGCTATTGAGGATTTTTGTTTTTCCTTTATCGGTTTTTTGATTTCACCTTCGGAATCGCGATTGCCGGCAAGCTCCTCAGCCCTTAAATATTCATATTTTTTAAGTATTTCAAGTGCCAATACATTTAAAGGAACTGAAACTGTAACAGGGTTACCCTCTTTTGTCTTGCGCGGAATGTAATTTATACACTTACGATACCCTTTTGATGTTTTCTCTGTGATTATGTTTGAGTGACGGAAAGAATATAAATCGCTTATTCTGCATCCTACTAAACATTGGAATATAAATATATCTCTTTGTTGTTCAAGTCGTTTGTTATATGAAAAATCTGTTTCATAAATTATGTTCCGCTCCTCATCAGTTATGAATATCGGGGTTCCATAAACACACTCTTGAATCTGACGATCCTTGAAAGGATTGTTTTGTGTTTTACCGGTTTTATTCGCCCAAATAATGAATGTTCTTAGAATAGTAAGCAGGCCCTTTACATAATTATCTCCCCTAGGTTTTGGTGTTCTGCATTCTGGAAATTGTTTAAAAATAGCCTCATATTGCTTAGTCGGAACTAAGGCTCCTGTGGACTGTTTATTGTTCTTTTCTGAAGGCTTTTTTTCCTCCATAAAGAATGTGTGTTCATTCCTGAGAAATGATTCAAAATCTACAAGAATTATTGAATTGAATGTTTCAAATGTTATTTCGAATTTCTTGAATAATGAATATCGCTGGAGGGCTCTGTATAAGACAAGAAAGTGTTTTCTTCTGCTTTCTGAAAATTGGGATAATGCTAAATAATCATCAAAATGATTGAAGAAAGATTTCACTTTTGGAGCTTCTGCGACATTTGAGCTGCTATCTCCATATATGAACCTATCTACTTGATTCTGGAGCCAGTCCAAAGTAATATTATTCGGTTTTTCTGAACATATTAGATCTTCAATCAACCTGCACATATCATCAATCTTATTCCTCACCTCTTTAGCCTGGATTATTTCCGGTGTTGGGATCCTGGATTTAACTACAATTTCCCCGGGTGCATCTTGTCCATCTCTTTGACCGACAAAGAATTTTGGAGATATGAATAGATGTGTCTTTGCACGTAGAGCAATGTTATGACCGTGCCTCAACCTCAGCAAAACTTCCGATTTCCCGGATACGGGATTGACCTTCTTGGCCAGAATCTTTGAAATTTTAGTCATGACGATAAATATTAAGCACTCCAAATATAAGAAAATCAGGACAAAATTCATAGAATTTTGTGAAATTTCACGTCCGCAAAACGTCCGCAAATCTGAAAATAGATGAAATTACCTGAAATTATCTGAAATACGAAAAATGCATGTATATAATTGTCTTTTAATTATATATAACACTTATAGGCTATTTATCAATGATATACAAAAGTGTATTGTGGAATGGTTGCAAGTCCTGTTCTGGGCACAAAAAAGAGCAGCTGTTAAAGGCTGCTCTTTTTCATTTTGGACATTCTACCGGCACCTTCACTTTGAAATTTCTGAAGATTCATTGAGGGGAGAGATTGTTCCCAGGTAATTTGCATTTGTAACCAGTAACTT